>JAVXWP010000064.1:0-142920 GCA_032230695.1 Actinomycetota bacterium
TAATGCTGGGTTTTCGATCCTCGTATTCGAGTATTGTGGTTATCAATGTTTCCGAGTTTCCTTCCGTGTCACAATTCCCGGAAACCTGGTATTCCACAACACGGATCCTTACGTCGACGGCAAGCCGTATAAGGCCGTCATTCAAGAACACGCATCCCTGCTACCGCGCAACAAACATTGATTGAAGCACCGAAAAGAAAATACTGCCGCCGGTAGTTGCGTACTGCCGATACCCCTTCGAGCCGGACCAGCACGTCCTTATGGACCGGTGACGAGCGGGGGTTGCAGTCCGGCCAGGGTGAGCGTGACAAGGCGATCGACCGCGGTCTCGTCCGGGAGATCGCCTGCGGCGGCGAGGGCGTGGAGGCAGTAGCCGGCGAGTTCGCCGGCTGCGATGTCATCGCGGATGTGGCCGGCGGTCGCGGCCTCGGCGAGGACGTCGCGGACCAGGTCGTGGACCTGCTGCTGCGCCGCAGCGACATGGTCGTCCCGGTGCAGCAGCACTGAGAGGTCGGCGCCGTGCCGGGCGCGCCCCTGAACGATATGCGCGTACGCCCGCAGCACGGCCTCGAGCTTCGCGCCGGGGTCACCGTCCTGGGCGCGAACCTCGGCGAGGTGCTGGAGGTGCGCGGTGACGTGGCGGGCGTGCCAGGCGACCAGGATCGCCTCGACGTCGGGAAAGTACTTGTGGAGCGTGGCGCGACCGATGCCTGTCTGCTCGGCGATCTGCGACATCGTCACGCGCTGAGATCACTGCCAAGCTGCGGCGTCAGCAGTGTCGCGCAGCGGTGCGAGCGCCGTGCTCCAAGCGACGACCTGGTCCAGCATGGTGTTCAGCGCGGGCAGGTTGTAGTCGCCTGGCTTGAACACGCTGAAGTTCTCAAACTCAGTCATCAGCGACAGGACTACCTGCTGCCGGACGTCTGCCATCTGTAGCTCCCCGGCGACAAGCCGGAGGTGCTCGACGGCTCGGGCCCCGCCTGCGCCGCCGTACGAGACGAACCCGACCGCTTTGTTGTTCCACTCCGAGTACAGGTAATCGATGGCGTTCTTCAGGACGCCAGAGGTGCCGTGGTTGTACTCCGGTGTCACGATGACGAAGCCGTCGAACGACGCGATCTTCGCCGCCCACTGCTTGGTGTGCTCGTTCTGGTACTGGCCGAGCGACGGAGGGAGCGGTTCATCCAGGTGGGGCAGCGGGTAGTCGCGGAGGTCGACGAGTTCGAAGTCGGCGTCTTGGCGGCGCGACGCGATCTCCAGTACCCAGTGGGCGACCTGCTCGCCGTTGCGGTTGGGGCGGGTGCTGCCCAGGATGATCCCGATTCGGTTCACGGTTCTCTCCTCTGCAAATATATTTGCTGCGTCAAGCAAATAGTGACAGCAGATGCTTCGTCAAGCAAGTACTGTGGTTCCATGGCGACGACTAGCGGGGAACCCGTCCTGGTCCCACTGACCGGCGAGGAGGAGGCGTTCCTGCGCGCGTGGTCGCGGGCGGCACTGACCGTGCCTCGCGCCTTGGACGCTGACCTGCTGAGTGGGCAAGGCATGTCGCTGAGCGAGTACACCGCGCTGATGCACCTGTCCGAGGCGCCCGGAAGAAGCCTGAGGATGAGCGACCTGGCCTCCGCGTGTGCGCTCTCGCTCAGCGGCATGTCGCGGATCGTGAGTCGCTTGGAAACCCAAGGCTTGGTGGAGCGAGCGCGAGCCTCCGGCGATCGCCGGGGGTTGAACGCTGTTCTCACCGACGCCGGCCTCGGCCGGCTTCGTCGCGCGTGGCCCACTCATCTCGCGAGCGTGCGGCGGCACATGATGGACCACCTCAGTGAGCTCACCGTGCCGGCCGTCACCGGCGCCTTGCAGAATTTCGCCGCCGACACCCCGTGTGCCGACCCTCAGCAAGAGGTTCGACGTGACATCAGCCCTGGCAATGCCTGACTCGACGCTGGGTGTCGGGATCATCGGAGTCAGCCCCGCCCGGGGCTGGGCCGCGACCGCCCACATCCCCGCGTTGCGCGCGCTGCCGAACTACGAGATCCGGGCACTTGGCGCGCACAGCGCGGAATCCGCGCGGGCAGCAGGCGAAGTGTTCGGGGTCAGCGCGGTGTTCTCAGACCACGAGCAGTTGGTGACCCAACCAAACATCGACGTTGTCGCGGTCACGGTCAAGGTCCCGCACCATCAAGAACTCGTCGCCGCCGCACTCGCCGCCGGCAAGGCCGTCTACTGCGAGTGGCCACTGGGCCGCGACCTCGACGACGCGCAGGCGATGGCCGCGCTCGCCGCCGAGCAGGGGGTGCGCACGGTCATCGGGTTGCAGGCCCGCCAGGCACCGGCGATCGAGTTCGTCCAAGACCTGCTCAGCGACGGCTACGTCGGAGAGATCCTGTCAACGACCATGGTCGGGCTGTCGGTCCCCGGCGACGTTGTGGCTCAGCCCAACGCCTACATGCTCGACAAGGCAAACGGGGCCAACCTGCTCACGATCTCCGTCGGCCACAGCCTCGACGTCCTCAACCACGTACTGGGCGAGTTCGCCGACCTGTCAGCCCTTTCGGATCTTCGCAGGCCACGAATCACTGTCGAAGAAACCGGCGAGCAGATCGTGAAAACGGCGGCCGACCAGATCGCGGTGATCGGCACCCTCACGTCCGGGGCGACCGCCAGCATCCACGTCCGTGAGTCAGTTGCGGGCGGTATCGGACTCCTCTGGGAAATCAACGGAACCCACGGAACGCTCCGGATCACCGCTGACGCCGCACAACCCCAAATTTTTCCCTTGACCGTAGCCGGAGCACACGGCCGAAACGAGCCGACCGAGCTTGCTGCCCCGGCAGCATTGACCCAGAAATGGCCCGCGCTCATCAGTCTGGAAGGCACACCCGCCTACAACGTCGGACGTGCATACGCCGCGTTCGCGGCAGACATCGACAACGGGACTCACACCGTGCCGGACTTCGCCGATGCCATCCGGCGCCACGAGGTCATCGCCGCCATCGAGAAGTCCGCGGCATCCGGTGAACGCGTAAAGGCCCGACGTGGCCAAAGGTACTTACGGCGATGATCACCGTCGAGCTTCCGCGGCGAGGTCGTCCCAATCCGGCTCGCCGAGGGCGCCGAAGTGCCCGTCGATCACAGGCCCGAGAAATTACGTCGGTGATGGAGCCGCATCAGGTGTGAACCGCTCACCGGCGGGTATGTCTGCCGAACCGACACACATCAGGAAGGGAGACCGCCGTGTCCGACACAGGCACCGAGGAAAACGTCATCGCTTTCCTGAGCAGGCAGCACGAAGAGATCCGGAACCTGTTCACCGCACTGGAAACCGCTACCGGCAAAGAACGCCGCGACCTGTTCCGCGCGCTGGTCCGGCTGCTCGCCATCCACGAGACGGCCGAAGAGGAAGTCGTCCATCCGGAGGTTCGGAGCCTGACCGGTGGCGGACCTGTGGTGGAGGCGCGCATCGGTGAGGAACGCAGCGCCAAGGCTTTGCTGGTGACACTCAACGATATGGGACCTGACGCCGAAGGGTTCGACACCCTCCTGGTGCAGCTGCGCGACGACGTCCTCGCGCACGCCGAACATGAGGAGCGCGAAGAGTTCCCCTTGCTGCTCAAGGCACATACGCGGGAACGGTTGCGCGCGATGGCCTCGACGGTGAGGGTGGCCGAAGCCATCGCCCCGACCCGGCCCCACCCCGGTGTGGAAAGCGCCACGGCGAATCTTCTGCTCGGGCCGCCCGTGGCGATCATGGATCGCGCCCGAGACCTCATCCGCGCGGCACTGGGCCGATAAATCGTCGGCGCCCGAATCGTGACGTCGAAAGACGATCAGCAAACCAGGGTTCTCTTCGCGGTGACGTTTTCCGCGGAACAAAGGACAGCTGGGACGTAATGGCGTGGTCTCATGCACTCGAAGTAATCTTCCGCAACGAATCAGAATCAAGCGCATCCTTCTACGTTGCCCAGTAACGACCCGGCTGAATTGCTGGACAGCAGCACCGGAATCGGCGGGAACGCAGCGAAGAATGTGGTGGGGACAGCCGAGTTCGCCGTCCCCACCACGATGCCCTGTCAGTTTCGATCTGGTTCGATGTCAGGTGAGCTTCTTCTTCGCTTGCTTGGCTTTTCCTTTGACCGCACCGACGGCGTTCTGTGTGGCGGAGTAGGTACCGTACAGCGCGGGATCGGGCTTGGGGGCCGTACCGGGGCCACCGCCACCCGCCGGTTGCGCCGTCGGGACCGTCGGACAGATGCCAGATGGTGTTGTTGTGCGTCTGGTCCTCGACATCGAACAACGCCGACGGCGCGATCGGTGTCTCCAGACCGTCTGCTTCGAGTTCCTCGATCGCGGCCAGCCACTGCTTCTGATGAACTGTGTCGCGGGCGAGGTTGAACTGCAGCATCGCCTTCACCCCGGGGTCATCGGTCATGTTGTACAACCGCGCGGTCTGCAGCCGGCCCTGTGCCTCCGCCGCCGCGTTCGCCCGGAAATCAGCCAGCAGGTTCCCGCTGGCCACGATGTAACGACCGTTCCACGGATAGCCCTGACTATCGGACGGCAACGCGCCACCGCCACCAACGATGACCTGCTGCGGATCCATCCCGCCGAGCACCGCCGTCATCACCGGGTCCTTGACCGACTCGGCGGTCACAGTTGCAGGCGCGCCTTCCAGCAGCCGGGCCACCATGGTCGCGAGCATCTCCACGTGACCGATCTCCTCGGTCGCGGTGTCCATGATCAAATCCTTGTACTTGCCCTCGATCCGGCAGTTCTTGCGCGCGTACAACGCGTCAGGCTTCTCCGGCTTGGCCTCGAATTGCAACAGCTTGGTGTGTCGAAACACGATCTATAATTCCTGTCTTCTGTCCGACAACGGTAATCAGGGCCCGCCACTCGCGTGCCCAAGTCCGCCCCCGAAACCACAACGGCGAGCACTCCGCCGTGTACGACCCTGGATCCCACTGCCACCCAACTGAAGACCCGCTCTCGGCGAGCCATACCGGTGTCCACAAGGCACCAGTGGCCGGAAAGACCGCTGTACCAGCGTTACGGCGTCTGCCGTATTCAGCCGCCGCGACCGTCGCCAACACCACATCGCCAGACCTTCCGCGAAGAGTCAGCTCACGTTTTTGCTGATCGGCGCACACCGTCGTTGAGGCGACCGACGCTTCGTTTTGCCGTCGCTTCTGCGGGTACCCGACCGCCATGGATGCTCCAGCGCTGCCGACCACTGGCTGTACCTCGGGCATGGGCGCCGGCGTGATCGCCGTCGGTGCGGCCATCGCCGCCGGGCGTACCCGAACCTGCCACGCAACGCCTGCCCTCCGCCATGGTTGAAAGCCGCCGAACCGGCAAGCCGTCTCCCGCCTGCACTCCAGCAACCGTCGTACAGAGCCTCGTCACCCTCGGCAGCCTCGACGACCTGGCACAGCTGTTCGAGTCCGTCGGCGGGAAGGACCTCTACGTCCGGTGGTCCCACGGTCCGCACACCGACCTGCAGCAGGGCGGCACCAGGCCGGAGGTCAGCCGGGACGGGCTGACCGGGGTACTTTTACCGGGATTGTCGGCCAATCCGCTGCGGGTTGAGCCCTGGTGGGGTGATCGGCCAATCACGTTGTGGCTGGCTCGGCGGCTGTACGACTACAGACATCTACGGGAACTACGAGGTCCCGGCGTGCGGCCTTGGGTATTGGTCGGCACCGAGATTGCCCGGGGCCCGGACAACGAGCCGCTTGTCGTCTGCGACCGGCCTTGCGCTTGGGTGTCCGAGCGGGTGCTCGCGGAGGTTGAGAGCTTGATCGAGGATCAGCACTCCGGAGAGTGGGGTCCGCTCGACCGCCGTTCCGGCCATTGACGTCCCCCCGTCGTCCAAAACCCGTGCGGGCCAGACGATTAGCCGGAGCGGGAACGGGTATGCAAGGAGCTGTCCACAACAAAGGAGGAGCAGAGATGGCGACAGGAGAAACCGGTTTCGACGACGTCACCTTCGACCTGGTGTCGGTCCAGTACCACTCGCTCAAGGCGGGACACGACTACGGGCAATATGTCCGCGACGCCAAAAACGCCGGCAGGCAGGACATCGCCGACTTCTTCAGCAGTGTGATGAAGGAAGACTCCGCCCGAGCCGCGCAATGCCATGAATTCATGAAAGAGCTTGCCGGGAGCTCACAATCAGGACGCGCCGTCACCTGACCCGACGAGAGAGCGCCTAGCTAGGGTCAGGTGACAGCAATCGTTCACCCTCGCACCCCATCCTGGGGTATGGGACTGCCGACGCGGTCTGCCACTTGGCCATGCTGCCAAGTGGCAGACCGTCACGCCTGTGCGGGCTGATCGCCGATCTGGGCTTCGGTACCCGACGGCCGGTCTCCTTCGAGGATCACGCGGTGACGCGGAGCGCGTCGATCATGCCGTTCCGTGTGCTGCGGTTGACGATGCGGATGGTGTGCTGGCCGCGGACCAGGCCGGACTTCTGCCACACCACCTGTTGCACCTGCCGGGTGCCGGTCACATTCAGGTTCACCGTGGTCTGGAAGACGTTGTCCAGGTACACGTCGACGGTGCCCATGTCGCTGTAGCGTTCGGACAGGTACTCGATGCCGGTGCCGGTGAAGGTGTACGACGCCGCCGCGTCGAGGACCGTGGTGTGATGCGTGTCGTCGTTGTAGTCGCCGTAGCCGCGGCCTGTGGTCAGGTGCCAGTTGCTGTCATAGGTGACCGCGGTGTTGTTGACGAGCCCACTGGTCGTGGCGTTGAGACCGAGGGTGGATGCTGTGCCGCTCAACGCTTTCGCGCCCTCATTCGGGGTGCCGGTCAGGCGCGTGGTCGTGTACGACGTCAGCGGCTTGGCCGTGCGCTCCACCACGTACGCCGTGTTGGCGGTGGTCGCGAACTCGAACTCTGCCGACGTCGTGGTCAGCAGAATCGCGTTGTCGGTGGTGCGGCGGACCCGCACCTGCTGTGTCCCCCACGGGTTCACCACGTGCGCGGTGGCGCCCCACTGACTGCGCAGCCCCACGTACTTGGTCTCGTTCGCCTCGCGTTCCGA
The DNA here is from genome assembly GCA_032230695.1 of Actinomycetota bacterium. Taxonomy (GTDB): domain Bacteria; phylum Actinomycetota; class Actinomycetes; order Mycobacteriales; family Pseudonocardiaceae; genus Amycolatopsis. The sequence goes on from JAVXWP010000064.1 coordinate 7,049, forward strand.
GCTCACCAGGAAGCCGTTCTTCGCGAGCAGGGTGAACTTGCCGACGAATGATGAGTTGGTCGGCGCCGCCGGGAAGACCCGGATCTTGTCGTTGTACGACTGCAGCAACGCCTCGTTCATCGCGGACAAGTTCACACCGTGGTACTCGAAGACCCCGTTGGTGTTGTTGGTGAAGCCGTTCGGGTAATTCTGGTACTGACGCAGCATCTGCTTCATGCCGTTGAACGTCTGGTCGCCCAGCCCCAGCCGCGCGGCCTGGATGGCGTCGTTGGACCACACGTTGCCGTACGGGAACGGACGACTGTTCCAGGTGTTCAGCGCGGTCTGGTAGTCGGGAGAGCCGATGCCGGTGAGGTTGTAGGGCCAGATCAGCTCGGACGCCACGTTCTCGTTGTTGCGCGTCTGCGCGATCGGCGGCTGGTGCGGCACGTACGCGCTGTTCGCTGTCGGGTATGGCACGAGGTTGTTCAGGATGTTCTGCCACTGTGGACGGAGGCCGGCGTCGAGGCCGAGCTGCTCGGAAACCTGGATGGCGATCGGGAACAGGCTCCGCACCGCGCCGAGGTCGGTGATCGCGTTGGTCACGTTCCAGTACGTCTCGTGCGAGTTCGAAGTCGCCATGTAGTACTTGCCCGCGCTGTCGACCGACAACATCTTCGAGTAGAACTTCGCGACCTCGCGCAGGTACGGGTACGCCGTGTTCCGAAGGTAGTTGGCGTCGTTGGTGTATCGGTACTGCAGGTACATGTTGTAGGCGGCCTGGTAGCCGGTCGTGTAGATGTTCTTGGTGTAGTCGCTGTTGATCGTGCCGCGGGCGTTGCCGTCCCAGCCCATTGTCTCCGGCACCCACAGCCCGTCGATGCCGTACCGCGTCTGCGTGTATGCCTTGAGCGCGGTGTAGTTCCTGCTGTACATGTTGTTGAAGGTGTTCATCAGGTCGACGTGGTTCGACGCGAGGAACGAGTTGTAGACGTCGCGCTGGTTCCAGTACCAGTAGGCATTGCTCCACTTCGTCGTGTCGCCGGTCGCGCGGAACACGCCGTTGATGAAGTGGAACGGGTAGTTTCCGTAGCCGCCGGCGGCGATCATGTAGGTGCTGAGGTAGTAGACGTTCTCGAGGTAGTCGGCGTCGCCGCTCAGGCCGCCGTACTGCACGAACGACTTGCCCCAGAAGGAATGCCACCAGTTCCGGTAGTTGGTGAGCGTGGTGCTGTAGCCGGTGGTCTTGACCGAGGCGAGCGCACTCTTGGCCTGGTTGATCGAGTTGTTGCTGGGCGCGTTGAGCCGCGTGCTCGCGGTGAACCACACCGTGTAGCTCGACGTCGGCGTGATCGTGAGGCGCACCCGGCTGTTGTTGACCACGCTCGCGGTGTAGCTCGCACCCTCGACGGTCGCGGCGAGCGTGTAGCCGAACTTCTGCGCGTCGGTCTGGCCGCGGCTGATCCCGGCACCCGTCGAGTCGGCGTAGCTGCTGACCGTGCGCCAGGTGTTGATGTCCGGCACGTCACCGGAGTTGCCGAGGTTCGCGACATCCCACAGCGACAGCTCGAGGGTCACGCTCGACACACCGCTGCGGGTGTCGTCGACGTGGATGCCCATGACCTCCGAGTTGGGTTGCCCCATGACGGTCACGGTGCGGTTGTTGTCGTACTTGGTGGTCAGCGTCCCGTCGTACAGCGAGAGCCGTTGCTGGAAGGTGCTGTACCCGGAGTCCATCGCCGGCGACGTGGCGAGGTTGACCAGGCCGGCGCCGAACGCCGTCTGCTGTGAAGAGTCCACATTGGACACCTGCATGGTGAGGCCGTTGGCCTGCCATGCCATCGCGCCCGTTCGCCCATTGCCGACGGTGAGCCCGTAGGCCGGGTTGGTATTGGGTCGGTTGTAGACGATGTCGTGCTTCGACAGATAGCTGGCGTAGTCGACGTCGAGTCTCCCGGACGAACTGGAGAACGCGGCGTCGGTCGGCGCGGCGACCGCGAGCGGGCCGGCCAGGACGGGGACGAGGAGCGAGCCGGCCAGCACGGCGACGGGCAGCAGGCGAATCAACCTCATGGCGCACCTTCCGAGACGGGGGGATGAAGGTGTACAGGGGCATTGTTAGGAAGTAGTTAACATCTGATGTATACCGGACGTCAAGGTGCAAGTAGGCGACAGAAGGACGGAATTTCCACACTTGATCCGATCTCTTGGTTCCGTTCGAAAGCTGTCGGAACGCTGTGAAGGCCACCTTGAGGGACTCAGAGTCCCTCAAGGACCCCTTCCCTACCTCACCGGGACCGTGGTCGGTCGGCACTCTCGTTCGAGTGAGATCAATCGGCCGGAAAGTCGCCGCCACCCTAGGCTCGGCCCCATGATTGCTCGGGTCTGGTTTGGCGTGACTGCGCTGGTGGTCGTGGTCGGTCTCGTGGTTCAGGCGGTGGTGACCGCCAGGATCACCGGTGGTGTATTCCCGACCGCCGGCGGCCGGCTGGTGAACCTGTTGTTCTTCTTCACCATCGAGTCGAACGTGATCGTCGGGGTGACCAGCCTGTTGCTCGCCCTGAATCCGCGCCGGACGTCGACCCTGTTCCGGGTGCTCCGGCTGGACGGCATCGTCGCGATCACCGTGACCTTCGTCGTCTTTCATGTCGCCCTTGCCGACCTGCAGGAGCTCAGCGGTTCGGCCGCCGTCGCCAATGTCCTGCTGCACACCGCGTCGCCCGTGCTGTGCGTGCTGGGCTGGCTACTGTTCGGTCCGCGCCAGCGCGGCGGATCCCGGCTTGTCGGCCTCGCGCTGATCTTTCCGTTGTGCTACATCGCTCTCACGCTCATTCGCGGCCCGATCGTGGACTTCTATCCCTATCCGTTTCTCGACGTCCGCATCCACGGCTACCTGCGCGTTCTGGTCAACTCGGTGATCGTCGGTGTCCTGTTCCTGTGCCTCGCCGCTGGGGTCACCGCCCTGGACAACTGGCTCGTTCGGCGCCGGACCGGCGATTCCACCGATACAGGCGAGCCCTCACTGGCCGCGAAAAATTAGCCCGCCGCTTACCCTGACAACCGTCCACATAGGACCTGCCTGGTTCCGTCCGGCTCTGCCTCCAGACAAGATGTAGAAGGCCGCCGCGGCACCCGTGTGCCTTTTGCGGCGGCCTTCTACTCGGCTACTGCCAGCTGTTGCTGGTCACCGTCGACTTGAAGCCGCTGGAGTTGCTGACGAACGCCGTCATCCCCGACTTCAGCCCGGTCAAGGTGTTGCCCGTGATCGTCGCGGATCCGCTGGGCGCCGGGTAGTTCGGCGGCGCGACCACGATCCCGTTGCGCCCGGGAGAGGTGATCGTGTTGCTCTGCAGCAGCGTGTTCGTCGACGTGGAGAAACCGACCGCGTCGTAGAACGAGTTGCTGATGGTGTTGCCCGTCAAGGTGGCCTTGTTGACGCTTCCCACGCCCTGGCCGTCGCTGGCGTTGCCGACGTGCACCGCGGGCTGGTTCTGGGCGTAGGCGTTGCCGCCGGATCGCACGATGACGTTGTTCTTCACCGTCGCGGAGGTCACGTCGCTGCCGTTGGTGCCGAACCGGCCGACGGCCAGGCCGATGAACCGCGACGTGTCAGCGATGTAGTTGTCGCTGACGACGTGGCCGCCGCCACCGAAAATCCCGACGCCCTTACCGCCCCACGGGGCGATCGCGGTGTTGTGACTGAAGGTGATGTTCGTCATCGGGGCGAAGTCGATCCTGACACCTTGGCCGTTGATCTGGTAGGCGGTCGAGTTGATCGCCAACGAGTCGTCGCCCGCGCCGCGGATGAAGTTGTTGGTCGCCGTCAGGTTGTTCCCGACCTGAGTCTTGCCGCCACTGAGCGACTGGTTGTTCAGGTTGATCCCATCGGCCCAGGTGTCGGTGAAACGGCTGTTCTCCAATTTGCCACCGGTGCCCGATGCCCAGATACCGGACATGGTGTGCTGGGCCCACATGCCGCTGGTCACCCAGTTGGTACCGGTGGTGTCCATCGCGCCACCGTCACCACCCAGAAGGTAGTTGCGGCTGATGGCGTTGGCATCGATGTGGAAGTTCTTGACGGTGCACGAGGTCAAGTCGAACAGCGCCGCCAAGCCAGTGCTGTTGGGCAGCGGCACATCACGGTAGACGGTGCTGTACCACAACCCCGCCCCGGCGATCGTGATACCCGTTGCGTGCAGGTTGGCGGTGCCCTTCACATAAAACGTCCCCTGCGGGATCCAGAGGGTCTTCTTTTGGGTCTGCGCCTGATCAATGCACTTCTGGATCGCGGCCCGGCTGTCCACCGACCCGCTGTTGGCCGCCCCGTTGGTCGGTTTGGTGTCGGCCACCGCACCGCAACTGGTAATGGAGATGGAGTTGGCCGGCTGGGCGATCGGCGCCGGCGGGTTCTCCACATCGATCACGTCGATGTCATAGTAGGACGCCGTGTTCGCCGAATCCTTCTTCAGCTGCAGCGTGCTTCCGGCCGCGATCGGAGCGCCGGTGACGAACGCGTCCGACTCGTCCCAGAAGACGCGGGGGCTGCCATCCGCCGGCTTCTGGTTATCACTGCTGTTGTAGCTGGCGCCCTCGTAGATCCAGGTCTGCTTGGAGTTGAGGTTCAGCGCCTGCCGGAACACGCCGTTGACGTACAAGTTCAGCGTGGCGGTGATCCCGCCGCCCGTGGCGGAGTCCGGGATGCTCGCGCGCACGTTGACGTAACTGATCGGCTGTCCCGTGTTGTTCGTCCACTGCGTGGACTGCCCGGTCGCGCCGAGGTGGGCGTAGGAATGCCCGGACGCCTCCAAGTCCGCACTGGAGTACTTCGTCGTCGGCGTCGCGGGCGCCGACACCCTCGTCGCACCGCCGGCGAGGCCGCCGGCCTCGCCCTCATAGCTCGTGAACGGCGTCGTCGCCCCGGCCGCGGTGATCGCCGCGGGCGCGGCAGCAGTAGCGATCGATTCGGTGGAGGCGATTGCCGTGGAGGTAACCCCCACCGCGCCGGACACAGCAACGGCGCCGACAGCGGTCAGCGCCAGAACGCGCCACCGAGAGCGACTTATGCGGTGCAGACAACTTGAAATTCCGTACATAGAATACTCCTTGCGAGTGGGAGGACGCGCCGGCGCTCGGCCGGGCCCACGCAATGCTCAGGTCGCACACAGACACCTGCGACCGAACGCCCCGACCGTACAGAGCACCGCACCGGGGCACAAGCTTTCGGCTGACGATTCTACAAAAGAGCTGAGATAACAAAAACGGCGATAAAAAGTAAGAGCGGCCGTGTGGTTTCGCTTCAAGCCGGTGCAAGTGGTTGTGATTACCCGGTGAGCGGTCAGTGTTACCGGTGAGCGGTTAGTTCGGCGCCTCGAAGCCCTCGTGCCCTTAGGCCATGGTGAGCCCTGGCTTGGCGAAATGGAAGGTATACCGCTAAAGCGTCCGCGACGGCGCGGCCCGCCGTGGACCGGTGCATCGTCCGGCTCCGGAACACACTCGAGCCTCCAGACGTCCCGAGAGCGGCCGCAGGAAAGGTGGATTTTGGTGTACGAGCGGAATTCAGGTCGTGACACGATCAGGTCGCCGATGAATTCCCCCATCGGCAATCCAAGGCCGCCCCTGACAAAGATAAACGTGGCCTCGTTGATCGAATATTCATCACTATTACGCCAGGCCGGTATCGCGACGTCCGCCGCCCGGTGGTGCACTCTTGATGCGGCGCCATGCGGCCCGCACCTGTTTCTGCTCAGCTTTCGACAGCGGTTGCCATTCGCGCCAACTTCACGAGCCACGCTGACCGCTCCGGATGTCCGGATCTGTGGGGTGGCTGTCCTTGAGGACCTTTCGTTTCCTTGCAAGACTTCCGGAGTGGAAGATGCGGACCGGCGCGATGTCGTCGTTGTGGTGTGCGCGGGTGTGGTGCTCCTCGACCTTGCGGGACCGGTACAGGTTTTGAACGGCGCAGGCGGCTATCGGGTGTGCCTCGCCTCGCTCGACGGTCGGCCGGTGCGCTCGGACACCGGGGTGGTGCTCAGTGTCGACTGTGCACTGTCCGATGTGGTCGAACGAGTCGACACTTTGATCGTCCCCGGCCCTCCGCCAGGTCTGCTCGACCAGTTCCCCACGGCACTGATCGCCGAGATCCGCCGGCTTGGTGGTGCCACGCGTCGCGTAATTTCGGTCTGTACTGGCGCGTTTCTACTGGCGGAGGCCGGGTTGCTGGCCGGAAGGCAGGCTACGACACACTGGTCGATGTGCGCCGACCTGGCCGCGCGGTTCCCCGACGTGATCGTGCGACCGGACGCCATCTACGTGCGCGAGGATCAGGTGATGACCTCGGCCGGGGTGACCGCCGGTATCGACCTGGCCCTGGCATTGGTCGAGGACGACCAGGGCCCGGAACGTGCCCGAACCGTCGCGCGGCACCTGGTCGTGTTTCTCCGGCGCCCAGGCGGCCAGTCCCAGTTCAGCGTCTGGGGCGACGTTCCCCCGCCCCGCAGCCCCACGCTGCGCACCGTGCTCGACGCGGTCGCGGCTGAGCCGGCGGCCGACCATACCCTGGCCGGAATGGCTGCCCGCGCGGTCGTCAGCGAGCGTCACCTGAGCCGCCTGTTCCAGCGCGAGCTCGGGATCACACCGGGCCGGTACGTCACCCGGATCCGTGTAGAGGCCGCTCGCACGATGCTCGAGTCCGGCGACGCCGGCGTGGAGGCCGTTGCCCGCCGATGTGGCTTCGGTTCCGACGAGACCATGCGCCGTGTGTTCCTCCAAGTCCTCGGTACCACTCCAACCGCATACCGACAGCGATTCGCCTACTCATAGAGGAGATCTGATGCCCCACTCCATTCCCCGCCGTGCCGTGCTGGGAGGCGCCGTGGCCGGCGCCGCCGGAGTCGTGATCGGCGTGCCGGCGGCCGGCGCGAGCCCGGCCGACCTGTCCCTTCCCGCCACCGGGCTGTCCGGGCTCGCCTACACGCTGGTAACCGAGACGCAGCAACCGTTTCTGCGCAACCACAGCCTGCGCAGCTTCATGTTCGCTCGCGCGGCCGCACTGCGGCAGGGCAGGCGACCGAACGAGGACTACGACCTCGAGCTGATGTTCCTCATTTGTGTGTTGCACGACATGGGACTGACCGACGAAGGAAACACCGATCAGCGGTTCGAGGTCGCCGGTGCCGACCTCGCCGCCGGGTTCATGGAACAGCACGGCGTGACCGACCACCGAGTGGACACCGTGTGGGAGGCCATCGCGCTGCACACCTCACCACAGCTGCACGCGTCACCGGTGTACCAACGCCGCCGCCCCGCTGAGATCGGCACAGCGCAGACCGGAATCGGCATCGACGTGACCGGCGCGGGCTCCGACCAGCTCCCGCCCGGATTCGCCGACCGCGTCCACGCCCGCTACCCCCGCCTCGGCGGCAGCCGCGCCCTCACCGACGCCATCCTCGAGCAGTCTCTCGCCAACCCCCGTAAGGCGCCCCCGACGACCCTCCCCGGCGAGATCCTCCACCAGCGCCATCCCACGCTGCCCTACCTGACCTGGGACATGATCGTCGACGCGAACACATGGGGTGACTGACCACACCAACCGACGGAGCCGCAAGCAAACCGACGTCACGTCACATTGACCAAATCCGAGGAGTTTCGATCATGCCAACCCGACTTGTCACTGGGCTCGCCCTGCTGTCCACCGGACTGCTCGCGGGCGCTTTCGGCTATGGCGCCGTCAACGTCGCGACCACGTTCAACGTGGTGCCGCTCGACGTGCGTCTGACCTTCCACTCCGCCTTGATGCACATGAACGGCCCAGTCATGCAAACCACGATGGCGCTGGCCGCGCTGAGCTCACTCGCCCTGGCCCTGCTGACCCGCGGGGGGCCGCGGTACCTGGCGGGCGCGGCCGGCGCGCTGGCCGTGCTTTCGTTCCTGGTCACCCGATTCGGCAACGTGCCGATCAACGGCCAGATCAAGGTGTGGGCCGTCACCGCACCACCGGCCGACTACGCGGCGATCCTCGGGCAGTGGGAGACCTACAACATCGTGCGCACCCTCACCGCGCTCGTCGCGTTCGTGCTCATCGTCGCTCTCGCCATTCGCACAACCCAAGCCCAGCAGGCCGGCCGCCGGCCCAAGCTCCTCGCACCGGCTTGACACCCCTCAGTCGTCCATAAAGGACAGACATGAATTCCCGTCAGATCGTTCCTAGCGCGGACCGAGCTGGGAACGCCGGGTGACCGTTCACGGAGGCGGACATCTGATTATCAAAGTACTACAGCTCGTAGCGCCGACGTGCGAGATGGACGGTAATGTCGGCGGCAATCTCGACCGTCTCAGGCAGAACCCGCATGATCTGACTAAATACCTGATCGTGCTCCAAGGTTGGCAATACGAGATAAGCCGAGACAGTCGAGAGGTGACCAACGTAATGGCGAGCACTCATCGTCAAGCACCGTTCGATCACGAACTGTTGAACACCGGTGAACCACTCAGACCGTTGAAGCTCCGTACCCGGCCACTGCATGGCATGCCCCAGAGGCGTCCCGTCCGGGGACGGAACCTCGTCGCTCTCCAAGAACGGTGCCCGTGCCGCGCGAACAGCTTCCTCCACAGCCGGGTCAGCCAGCTGGACTGGCCCGCCGAACGAGGCGAACACGCCACCCGGCTCCAGCAGCGCGGCCATGCGTGACCACCGACCCTCCGCGTTCGTCCAATGCAGCGCTGCTGCCGCATAAACCAGCCCATACGTCTCGCCCGGGCGCAAGTCCTCGAACGCGGCTTGCACCGTCCTGATGTTTGCCGGCACGTGCTTGCGCAGCTCGGCGAGCATGGCCCCGTCAGGCTCGGTCGCGGTGACCGTGACTCCCCGTTGAGCGAACAGGCGGGTTGCTTTGCCTGTCCCAGCGCCAATCTCGAGGGTAGTCCGAACCGGGTGGCCCGCGTACGCCATCACCATGTCGAAAAGCTCGACGGGATATCCCGGCCGGAACCGTTCGTATGCTTCCGCCATCATTCCGAAGCTCAGCGCGCGACCAGACATGCCGAGCATCCTGACACAAGCTGCGCCATCAGGGCTTGGACAATCCGGAGGCCCGGACTATCGAGGCCAGGCGGAAGGATGGCTCGGGGAAGTCGAGGTGCTGCAAGTAAGCCTGACCGGCGCGGAAGGACAAGCTCGCCCAGATCGAATTGACGCACCAACGAAAATCCACTGCCACAGAGCTTGGGATTCCCTCCTTTGCTCAAGTCACGGGCGATCCTTCGCACCAACTCCAGACCGGGCCACCCGCGTCGCTGCGCGACAACCCTGGTCAAAATCAGTGTCTCCGGCCCGAAGTGACCAGGCATCATGCTGTCATGCATGACTGGCCCACACCCAAGTCCGACGAGATTCCCACGCCGAAGACGCAGCTGCGGCACAGGTGGCGTCAAAGACTGAGCCATCGAGATCAAGCACTCAGACGGTGGCGACGTGACCGTGGCGGCACGCACCTAGCGCGAAGCAGTGCGGCTGCACGCAGCCGAGTTTGCCGCGCGGAGTTGGCTCAAAGCAGGAACTGTCGTTCAGGTCTCACCCTTCAACTTCTTGTGTCAGGCAGGGATGTCGTCTTGAGCAGCACACCGGATCTCGGTCCCATGCCCCAGCGCGTCACCGTCGATGCAGAACAGGTGCGCCGGTTGATCGGCGACCAGTTCCCGCAGTGGGCCGGCCTCCCGGTTCAGCCCGTGTCCAAGAGCGGCTGGGACAACTTCACTTTCCACCTCGGCGACGAAATGGTGGCGCGGTTGCCGAGCGCGTCCGAGTACGCCCTGGCGGTCGACAAGGAACATCGGTGGCTTCCGGTGCTCGCACCCCGACTGCCGCTGCCCATCCCCGTCCCGCTGGCGAAGGGGCATCCCGGCGCGGACTACCCCTTCTCGTGGTCGATCTATCAATGGCTCCACGGCGAACCCGCGAGCGCGGACCGGATAGCCGACCCCGTCGATTTCGCCCTCGGCCTGGCCGGGTTCCTGGCAACCTTGCAGAGCGTCGATGCTGTCGACGGTCCCCAGCCGGGAAAGCACAACTGGTTCCGGGGCGCCACCCCGCGCACCTACGATGCGCAGGTCCAGCGCGCGCTCACGGCACTGGACGGCCACATCGACGTCGACATGGCCCGCGAGATCTGGAAGACCACGCTGGACGCGCACTGGGACGGTGTGGACAACTGGTTCCACGGTGACATCGCACCGGGAAACCTCCTGCTCGACGGCGGGGAACTGGTGGCAGTCATCGACTTCGGGACCTGCGGTGTCGGCGATCCGTCCTGCGACATGGCCATCGCCTGGACGCTGCTGACCGCCGACGGCCGGCGGGCGTTCCGTGAGCACCTGTCCGTCGACGAGGCGACGTGGGCGCGCGGGCGCGGCTGGGCCCTGTGGAAGACACTCGTCGCCTGCGCACAGACCGTGGGCCGTGCCGACGAGGACGCCGCAAACGCGCGTCGGGTCCTCGGCGAGATCTTCTCCGAATACTCGACCGGCAGTCACAGAGGTTGAGAAGATCAGGGTCTGCTATTGCAGCTCAGCCTCAAGCGAGAGTCGGGTCTGCCCAAGAAAGCCATCGATCAGGCCGGGCCAGCACTGAGCCCGCTTGAGACGGTTGCGCACCACCGCCGTAAGCATGTGCGTGTTTAGGTTGCCTCATACGACAATCAATAAGGCGTGCCGCAGCCACGGCCCGCGCGCCGGTTTTGACGACGAGGATGTCGTCGCCTGGTGACCACGGAGGCTGGTGGCGCTCGCCTGGGTGCAGTGCGCGGGACGGCGGCCGGGCGGGCTAGTTTGCCCGGGTGAGTCTCCTGCGGTCGTTCACCGACACCGTGGCTACCGTGGCCGCGATCGCTGCGGTCAGGTCGGTCAGGATCATCAGCCCAACCAGTCATTGTCGCCTCCGCACTCGAACAGGTTCCATGTCATCTGTCCAACTGGTGTCGGAGAGGATGCGTTGTTCCCCGTGCGAGACCGCGCTCACCAAGGCCGCGTCCATTCTCGTCTTGCCGCCATTCCCGGGCGGTTACGGTGTAGAAGATGACAAGAAGCAGGGACAACTCCGAGGAGCGTCATGAATGCATGTTCCAAATCGTGCCGAGGTGCTCGAACAATGGACGTCATTGATAGCCGGCACGACCGCCCGGCAAGACGTTCATCACTGGGCGACGCAATGGGTCGAACTGTCGGCCACCGAAATTCCAGATCCGCTTACGATGAAAGCCCTCCAGTACCTTCATGGATTCGATATGGCATACGACTCGAAGAACCACATTGGCCACGACATAAGCCTCAAATGGGTGTACTCGATGCAGGATATCGCAGACGTCCTCACTCGATGGAAAGCAGAGTGCCTTGAGTACGACCGGGACCCTGTCGATTTCAAGCGGAGGGGCAGACAACGAGCCATGGAAGAGATCACACGAAAGAAGGAGCAATGAATATCCCGCGAACACGAGCACTGTACCAACACCTTAAACTGCGTAGGCCGCCGACAACGAGCTAGCAGCCGAATCGGCGGTCGCCTCGACTGCCTGGATTTCATGTCGTGTTCGGCTGCCGTGCTTTCCCGGTAGTGATCAACGGGGGTGGGCACGGATCAACCCTGGCAATCGCGCTCGGGCGCCGAACCGGTGTTCCAGGGGTCGGAACAGATGGTCGGTTCGTGGGTTCGCACTGGTTTGCTTTCGCCCGAGCCGACGATCCCCCTCGGCCGCAGTCCTCGAACAACAGGAGTGAGAAATGTTCAACCGTACGTGGAAAGCCCGTGCTGCTGCTCTGCTGCTTGGTGCTCTGGCCTCGGGCGCCCTGGCCGTCGGCACCGCCGCCACGGCCGGCGCGGCCCCCGCCACGGCAACCGTCTCGACCCCCACTTCGCACGCCGTCACCCCTCAGGTCTGCAGGTACGGCTGCCTCTGATCCACGACCAGTCCGCACAGTGGCCAGGTCGGGAAACCGGCCTGGCCACCGCTATGCCTGCCGAGCCGCGCGCGCGTTGAGATCAGCACAAGATTTCGTCGAGATCGCCGGCAAAGGATGTGGTCATGGCGACGATCTCCGTACCCGCCGCCGGTCGGACCGGCGGCGGCCCGCACACGCCCAACGAGGCGGGCCGCACCGCCGGGATCGACAGGGCGATGATCCTCTACGAGATGCTCCGGTCCACCTCCGAAGCACTGCGGCTGTCCGACCTGAGCAGGCGCGCCGGGCTGGCGAAGTCCACAACGCACCGGCTGCTCGGTGCGCTGACCACCTCGGGCATGGTGACCCGGGTGGGCGTTGGCTACACCGCGGTGCAGCGGCCAGGCGACCTGGCGCCCGCCACCGATCGGCAGCAGGACCTACTGCGCAGGCTCGCGCCGTTCGTCTGCGATGCGCTGATCCGGACCCGGTTGACCACCAGCCTGGCCGTGCTGGACGGCCCGGATGTCGTGTTTGCGCACCGGGTGTACAGCCACGACAACGTGCCGTCCGCCAGCGATCACACCGGACGTGACCGCGCGCACCGGACCGCCGCCGGACGGCTGCTCCTCTCCCACGACCTGCGCGCGGCTTGCGATGCAGCGCCCGGTTGGGGACTGGACGCCGACGAGGCGGCGCAGCTCAACCGCGAGCTGATGCGGATCAGGCGCTGCGGGTTCGCCATCAGGGAGACGACAAACCTCAGCTGTCTCGCCGTCGCGCTGCCCGTTGACCCGGGCGGGCAGCCAATCGCGCTCACCATCAAAGGCCGCGGACCGCTGATCGACACCGAGCGCACGATTTTCCGGCTGCGCGGCATCGTCACCGCGGCGGTGCAGACCATATTGGGTGCGACCAGTGTCACAACCGGGCCCTCGCCGGAGATCGCGCAGGTCCGGATGCCGTCCCAGTCGAAGGAGGGGCAACTCGCCGTGCACTGACTTGGCACAACCGGTGACCGCGCATCATTATTGCCCCGCACACACGGTCGACCGGGAGGCGCAGTATCTGGATCGGGGCGATGATCGATGGCCGGGGCTGACGACCGCGATGCGGCTGTCCGGCTTCTCGGCCCTGTCCAGGCATTCGTGCACGGAACCGAGATCGGCTTGGGCGCCTCCGGGCCACGCTCGCTGTTCGCCGTACTCGCGATCCGGGCGGGCACCGTTGTCACGCTGGACGAGCTGGTGGCCGCACTGTGGGGCGACCGGCCGCCAAAGTCCGCGGGCGGTGGGGTGTACACCTACGTCTCACTGCTGCGCAAGGCACTCGAACCCGACCAGTCCCGTACCGCCGAAGCCCGGCTGCTGTCCAGCAGCCGGGCCGGTTACTCCCTGCTGATTCCGGCCTGCGACGTTGACCTGCACCGGTTCGAAGCCGAGGCAGCGCGGGCACGTGGCAGGTGGGCCTCGGGAGACCCGGCAGGCACCCTTGACCACTGCGATGCCGCCCTCGCCGAGTGGCGCGGGCCGCCGCTGGGCGGCGTCGGCGGCCCGCTCATCGATACCGAGCGGGCCCGGCTCGAACTGGAGAAACTCGACGTGCGGGAGCTGCGCTGCGCCGCGCTGCTGGAGACCGGGTCGGCGAGCGCGGCGGCGGCTGAGCTTGCCGTGCTGGCCGAACTCCATCCGCTGCGCGAGCGGCTCAACGAGCTGCTGATGCTCGCGCTCTACCGGAACGGCAGGCAGTCCGACGCGCTCAAGGTCTACCAGCGGGTTCGGCAGCGGCTGGTGGACGAGCTGGGGATCGAGCCCGGCCCGGCGCTGCGCCTGATGCACCAACGGGTGCTCAGTGCCACGGACGCGCAGGAGCCCACGGGACCGGGCGCGCCACGGCAGTCCCCTGCCGCCGACGCGCCGCGGCGTGTCGTTCCGGCCCAGCTGCCACACGGCGTCGCCGGCTTCACCGGCCGGGAGCCCGAGCGCCGGCGGCTGGAACAGTTGTGCACGGCCGCCCACGACGACGCGCGCGGCGGGTCCGTGGTGATCTCCGCCATCGACGGCACGGGCGGTGTCGGCAAGACTGCGCTGGCGATCCATACCGCGCATCGCCTGGTGGACTCGTTCCCCGACGGGCAGCTGTTCCTGGACCTGCGTGGCTTCGACCCGCGCCTGCCGCCGGTCACGGTCGGCGACGCGCTGGGGCTGCTGCTGCGCGGGCTGGGCGCCGAGGTCGAACTGCTCAACGGTGATGTCGCCTCACAAACCGCGCTGTACCGTTCGCTGCTGGCCGGCCGCCGGGTGCTGGTGGTACTGGACAACGCGGTCAGTGCCGAGCAGGTCCGCCCGCTGCTTCCCGGCTCGCCCGGCTGCCTTGCCATCGTGACCAGCCGCAACCGGCTGGCCGGACTGGTGGCGCGGGACGGAGCGACCCGGATCAGCCTGGATGTGCTGCGCCCTGAGGAATCCGTGGAGCTGTTGCGCCATAGACTGGGCAGCGAGTTGGTGGACGCCGATATCCAGCAGGCGCGCGAACTGGCCGCACTGTGCGGGCATCTGCCGCTGGCGCTGCGCGTCGCGGCCGAGCGGGTCGTGGGCAGCGACCACTACGAACTCGTCGACATGGTCGGCCAGCTGCGCGGCGAACGCGACCGGCTGGACGCACTGTCCACAGAGGACGACGAGTCCGCCGCGGTGCGCGCGGTGTTCTCCTGGTCCTACTACGCCCTGAAACCCGAGCACGCGCAGGTTTTCCGGTTGCTCGGCCTGCACCCCGGCCTGGAGATGGGCGTCCCGGACGCCGCGGCGCTGCTCGGCTGCTCGGTGGCCGCAGCGCACCGGCGGCTGAGCAGCCTGGTCCGCAGGCATCTTCTGGAGGAGGTCGGGCGGAACCAGTACCGGTTCCACGACCTGATCAGGATCTACGCCGTCGAGTGCGCGGAGCGTGACGAGTCGGCCGACGCCACACACGCGGCAATGGAGCGGTTGATGCACTGGTATCTGGGTTCCACGGTGGCTGTCCGCGAGGTGCTGGCCCCCGGTCTCGGCGAGATCGACCTCCCCGAGCCGGACTCCTGGTCGCCGCCGCTAGCCGTGCAGACCTATGACGAGGCGATCTGCTGGGCGGGTCGGGAACTGGCCACGCTGGCCGATCTGCTGCGGCTTGCCACCGACCGGGGTTGCGATGCCTTCGCCGCCCGGCTGGCCAGCGCGCTGGGCGTGCTGTACCACTGCACCAGCCGCTGGACGGAATGGCTGCGGGCGACCGAGATCGGTCAGGCGGCTGCCCGCAGGGCCGGGGACCGGCTAAGCCAGGCGCGGCTGCACAACGACCGCGGACTGGCCCACCATTTTCTCGGCAGGCACGAGGAGGCCGTCGCCTGCCACCAGGCAGCGGTGGACATCCTGACCCGGATCGACAATCCCCAGGATCAGGCGACAACAGCCAATCTGGCGGTCGCCTACTCGATGATGGGGCGGCATCTGGACGCGTTGCCGCTACTCGAGAACGCCCTGCGGATCGCGCGCGAACACGGCAACCGGTTCGTGGAAGCCTCGGTCGCCGACAGCCTCGGCGCGGTGCTGTCCAGCCTGGGCAGGCATGAAGAGGCCATCGTCTATGGCAGGCAGTCGGTCGAGCTGATCCGGCAGACCGGCGCCGAGCACATGCTCGGCCACGCGCTGATCCAGGTGGGCAACTCCTGCTTGTGCGCCGGACGCGCGCAGGAGGCGATCACGCATTTCGGCGACGCGCTCGACCTGTGGCGCGGCCTCGGCGACGGCTGGGGTGAGGTGCGCAGCATGCACGCGCTGGCCAGGGTGCGGCTGCAGACGGGCGACCGAGAGCAGGCGCGCAGGCTGTTGCTCGACGCCCTGGCGATCATGCGGGACACCGGGCGCCTCGCCGCCAACGAACGTGAGGCTGCCGATATTCGCGCGCTGCTAGCCGAGCTTTCCGGCTGATGGCCTTGGAACCTCGACGCCGAGCCCCATTCTCAGACCTCTTCGCTGGCCTGGCCGTGCAATAGGAATCGACGAAGCCGTTTCTCCGCTCGCGCTACCGCACGTCCTTGGTTGTTCTGCGGAGTTTGCCGCGCAGTGCGCGGCGTACGACCGGTCCGAGGTCGTCAACCACCTCAATGAGCACGGCCAGTTGGTCAAGGGCGTCCAGAGCTACTTGCGCCCCGTCCGGATCGACACCGTCGTACAACTCCAACCCGACGAAACCCGCACTCACCACGCGCGCGAGGCCTGCCGTGTCGATCACGTCGGCCACTAGGGAATCGGCCAACAACCTCGCCAAGGCGCGCTCGATCGGGGTAATCCACAGCTGCAGGGCGGCTGCGGTGGCTTCGGCGAGCTTGGGGTCAGCTTGGGCGCCGGCGAGCATCTGGGCCAGCACCATGACGTTGCCCTGGGCGCGTTCCTCGGTGTGCAGGGCGCGGCCGAGCGCGAGAAGCTGCCGCAGGTCGGAAATTTGGTCGAGGCGTTCGGCAAACGGGGCAACCCTGGCCTGGGTCGCGGCGAGGCACGCGGCCTGGAGCAGGTCGTGGACGCTGCCGAAGTGGTAGAACACCAGTGCCTGGTTGACCCCGGCCGTAGCCGCGATACTCCGCGCCGAGGTACCGACGAGGCCGTGCGTGCGGATCGTCTCGATCGCGCCCTCAATCAGGCGTTGTCGGGTGTCGGCCACGGCATCACCGTAGCGCGCGCCCTTGGCGTGCCACACAGTCACGGCACCTCCAGCTCGGATCCAACGTGCGACACCGCCACTCTTGAGCGGTCGCTCAAATGTGGATAGAGTGCGTTGAGCAAGTGCTCAAGAGGAGCCGATGAACTTGGATCGCGAAGGGAAGCTCATGAAGGTCGTGATGCCTGGCGGTACCGGGCATATCGGGGGGTTCTTGAGCCGTGCGCTAGCTGAGGCCGGTCATGACGTGCTGGTGCTGAGTCGGCAAGACAACCTCGAGTTCCGCCGCGGAGTTCGCACCGTACGTTGGGATGGCCGCACGCTGGGGGCCTGGGCCGCGGAGTTGGACGGGTGTGACGCGGTGATCAACCTTGCCGGTCGCAGTGTCAATTGTCGCTACACCCGCTCCCACTTGCAGTCGATGATGGACTCGCGCGTGGACTCCACCCGCGCCGTCGGTGAGGCGATCAAGCGTGCCGGCGCACCACCGCGGGTGTGGTTGCAGATGAGCACCGCCACGATCTACTCACACCGCTTAGACGCCCCCAATGACGAGGCGACGGGCATCATCGGCGGCGGGGAAACCGATGTTCCCGGTTACTGGGCACTCAGCGTTGACATCGCCAAAGCGTGGGAACTCGCGCAGCAGGAGGTCACCACGCCGCATACGCGCAAGGTCGCACTAAGGACGGCCATCGTGATGAGCCCCGACCGCGGCGGCGCCTTCGACCTGTTGCTCCGCATGGTCCGACTCGGCCTCGGTGGCACGGTCGCCGGCGGCGCCCAGTTCGTCTCCTGGATCCACGACCAGGACATGGTCCGCGCCGTCGAGTTCCTGCTGGACTTCGAAGACCTGGACGGGCCAATCAACCTCGCCGCCCCCAATCCCCTACCGCACCGCGACTTCATGCGCACACTCCGCGCCGCACGCGGAGTCCACATAGGTCTGCCGGCCACGAATTGGATGGCTGAACTCGGTGCGTTCATCCTCCGCTCCGACACCGAACTTCTGCTCAAGAGCCGGAGGGTCACTCCCGGACGTCTCCTCGATGCCGGCTTCTCCTTCCGCTTCCCGAATTGGCTGGACGCAGCCCATGACTTGGTGCAGCGCAGCAGAAATCGACAAGACAACACGCAATGACAAGAACCCAGCGCAAGGTCATCGATGTTCTCTGTTGAACCTATGCAGACCAAGGTCACGAGCGGCCGCCGCGCAGTCGCACGCGATAAACCCGTGGCGACGTCGGTGGTCATCCCGCGAGAATCGCCGACATGGAAGAGATCGAGGTCGTCGTCGCCCATCACGAGCGCGCGACCCTGCGCGTCGGCGACGTGTTCCTGAAGATCGACGCTGATCAGACAAACACCGACGTCGAGGTCGAGGCGATGGCTATGGCGCCGATCCCGACTCCGGAGGTCCTCTGGCGGAAACCGCCCGTGCTCGCGCTCGCCGCACTCCCAGGCACGGCACTCGGCCGCCTCGGCGAGCCGTCGACCGCGTCATCGGCGGCGTGGGCCGCGGCGGGTGCCGCCGCATGGATGCTGCACGATGCGCCGCTGCCGCCATGGCCCGGTCAGAGCCCCGACGAGATCGCATCGCACCTCGACGGCGAATGCGAGTGGCTCGTCACGAACGGCGTCCTTCCCGCCGACCTGGTCACGCGCAACCGCCGGGTTGCCGAGGCTGCGCTTCGGCCGTGGACACCGGTGTTCACCCACGGCGACCTGCAGGTCACCCACGTGTTCGTCGACGGTGACGAGATCACCGGCGTGATCGACTGGTCCGAGGCGGCCCAGGGCGACGCCCTGTACGACCTCGCCACCTTGACGCTCGGACACGAGGAGCACCTTGGCGACGTCGTCGCCGGCTACGGCACCGACGTCGACCTCGACGTGATCCGCGCGTGGTGGTCGTTGCGAAGCCTGCTGGGGGTCCGCTGGCTGGTCGAGCACGGCTTCGACCCCTCCTCGCCAGGCTGCGAGGTCGACGTGCTGAGATCCCGGATGTGAGGCTCCCGCGCGAGGCCCTTGGCCAACCGCGACCGCTCAACACCAGCAATCCGCACAATAGCCTTGGACACCTGCCGCCCAAGCCTGCATCCGCACCGTCGAGATGATCAAGGAGCGCCCGGCCTGTCACGTCGCTTAAACCGGCTCGCCGAGGTCATGGGTAAGCCACCCGGGCGTATCGAAGCGCACGGGCTGTGCCCCCACCATTGCTGCCAGCTGCGTCTCGAAGTTCTCGAGTTCGGCGATGCCGATCTGCTGGGCCCACTGATCGCGCAGCTCGTCGAATATCGTCTCGCCTTGTCGCAGCATGTCGAGCCCGAGCGCAGTGACTTGCAGGCGTTTGCGGCGGGCATCGAGCGGGTCCGTGTCGCGGGCCACGTAGCCGCGCTCCTGCAGCACCGCGATGGTCTTCGCCGCCGACTGCTTGGTGATCGACAGGCGACGGCCTAGTTCCGAAGCGGTGTCGGCGCCCGCGGCGATTGCCCGGATGGCGAAGTCATGGACGGGGCGCACGTCCTCGTGGCCGCGCCGGGCCAGTTCGGCGGTCGCGGCGTCCACGAGTGTGCGGAAGCCCCCGAGCAACAGCAGCGCGAGATCGGCACCAGAACGAGACATGCGAGAAGGCTACGACACCGCCTGGACGAACGACAGCCAAGGTGTCTATTATTAGACAGTCAGGGTGTCGAATTTAGGAGAGAGACATGACCGTCACACCAGCCGGCCGCACGGTTGCGGGCATCACCCACCACCACGCCGAGGTCAACGGCACGACTCTGCACTATGTCGCCGCGGGGACCAGCGGGTCTGCGATTCTTCTGGTCCATGGGTTCCCGGAGACCTGGTGGGCTTTCCACAAGCTCATCCCGCTGCTCGCGACCGGCCACCGCGTCATCGCTGTCGACCTGCGCGGCTTCGGCGACTCGGACAACAAGCCGGGCGAGTACGACAGCACGACCTCGGCTGAGGACCTGCACCAGCTGATCGCGCACCTCAATGTCGGCCCCGTGCACCTGACTGGGCAGGACATCAGCGGGGGGACTGTTTTCCGCCTAGCCGCGACCCACCCGCAGGACGTGCTCAGCTTCACCGCCATCGAGATGGGCCTGGCCGGGTTCGGGCTGGAAGGACGAGTGGCCGACCTCGCCCACGGCGGAGCCTGGCACATCGGCGTCCTCGCCGCGCCCGGCATCCCCGAGATGCTGCTCGCCGGCCGCGAACGCGAATTCCTCGGGCAATACGCCTTCCCGGCCATGACCGCAGTCCAGGGAGCGATCACCGTGAGCGACGTCGAGGAGTTCGCCCGCACCTACTCACGCCCTGATGGCTGGCGCGGTGCGATCGGTCTGTACCAGTCGATGCTGCGGGAAGGCGCCGAGATCAAGACACTCGCGGAGACTCGAGGGCTGCGGGTACCTGTGCTCGCGGTCGGCGCCGGCGGAGGCCCCTTCACGTCCGGCACCATGTCCCAGGTCACGTCGACGGATATCAGTGCGGTGTCCCTCGACGGCGTGGGCCACTACGCCGCGATGGAGGCCCCCGAAGAATTGGCGAAGGCCATCCTCGGCTTCACGGGAAGCGTCGACGCCGCCTGAACCGGACCGCGCCAGCGCTGGGTCTGGGGGTAGGTGGTGGTGAACTTGTCGCGGTGGCCCTCCTCCGCGCGGCGGACCCAGTACCGCAGCGACTCCGAATTCACCCCCGGTGTCAACTTGCTGCTGCGGCAGCGATCTTCTGGACTATCTGTGGTTGGCCGTCCTGGGACTTTATTGTCGCGTTTACCGAGTAGGCCAGCTTTCGTTCCAGATTGCGGGTTGCGAAGATGCCGCTTGAGTAGCCGTAGCGGCTGCCGGTTTTGCCCCAGACCGGTAGGCCGTTCACCGTGATTTTCATCAGGCCCTGGCTGTACAAGGCCGGGCCGCTGCCGTCGAACATAGGCACGTTCGGAATGGTGAAGAGTCTCGTCATCATCTCCGTGTCCAGCAGGCGGCCGCGGAACAGAGCGGTGACGAACATGTCCAGGTCTGCCGACGTGGAGATGATCGCGCCCGCGGCACCCGGGATCGACTGGTTCATCTCGGTCACGTCGACAAGGTCGCCGTCCACGTTGAGGTAGCCCCGGGCAGCCGGGTTGGGCAGGCGTGGGTCATCGTTCGGGTAGTACGTGTGGCACAGGCGCAGCGGATCGGTGATTCGGTCACGCAGGTTGCGCGCGTAGGAACGACCGGTCATCTTCTCGATGATCATGCCGGCAGTGACGTAGGCGGTGTTCGTGTACTTCTGCGCGGTGCCGGGCTGGAAGTCGATCGGGTGCCGCAACGCAGTGTCCACCACCTGCTTCGGGCTCCAGTGCTCGAAACGGTGATCGAGGACCCATTGCGGATCGTCGAGGCCCGGGATGTCCACCGACGGCAGGCCGGACGTGTGGTCGAGCAGCGTGTGCACCGGGACCTGTGGATAGCCGGCCGGGAGCAGGCCGGGCAGGTAGCGCTGCACGGGCTGGTCGAGGTCGATCCGGTGCTCGTGCGCGAGTTGCAGCACCATCACGGCGGTATAGACCTTGGTGGTACTGCCGATCCGGAAGTACCCGTCCGGCTGGACAGGAGCGCTGGTGCGGATATCGGAGACGCCGGAGGTGCCGAACCACTCGCCTGCCGAGCCGGTGATCCGGACCAAGGCCCCGGTCGTGTCCTGGTTGGGCAAGCCCGCGATCGCGGCTTTCAGTGCGCTGTCGTTGGGCGGCGGGATGGCGGTCGCCGCATCGGCGGGCATCGCGTTGAGGGCGACGGCAGCGGCGGTGGCGAACGCGAAAATGGCTGTTCTCATGTCACACAGCATGTCCATTCATGACACCCGTGCCATCAGGGAATTACCCTGCCTCCGAAGATCAGGGGCGTCCGGGTCGCATCGAGACCATGAACAGCAACGGAAGTGCAGTCCATGACGGACGAGTAAGTCCGAGCTGCCGGGCGCATCGGTCAGTTGTCGTGTTCGGCGCCTGCCGTCCGCCGAAGTGTTGCCAGGACCTCGAACGGGCTGAGCGGCAGCGAGTTGATCGGCGCGCCGATCGCGTCGGCCACCGCGCAGGCGATGACCGCGGCGACCGGGACGATCGGCGGCTCGGCGGCCCCTTTCGCACCCAGCGGACTGTGCGGATAGGGGTTCTCCATGAGCTCGATGCTGATCGGCGGCGCATCCAACGCGGTGGGCAACCGGTAGCTCTCCAGTCCGGCGTCCAGCACCACGCCGTCCTCGAGACGGAGGTTCTCGTACAGCGCGTATCCCAGGCCCTGCACCACTCCCCCGTGGATCTGCCCCTCGATCATCTGCGGGTTGATCGCCCTGCCGACGTCTTGGGCCACCGCGTAGCGCAGCACGGTCACCCTGCCGGTGTCTGGATCGACCTCCACTTCGGCGAAATGCGCGTGGTAGGTCGCCGCAAAGAAGTTGGTGAACGCCGCCCCCACCATGCACCCGGCGTCGAACGGAATCGGCGGTGCGGCAAAGGTTCCCGCCGCCGCGATCGGACCACGGGTGAACAGGGCCGCGCCGGCGATCGTGGCCAGCGGCACCGCCGTCTCCGGTACGCCGGTGACCAGTACCGCTCCCCCGACGATTTCCAGGTCGGCCGGCTCCGCCTCCAGCAGGTCGGCCGCGACCTCGAGGATCTGGTCGCGGACCTTGCGTGACGCGTCCAGCGCCGCACCACCCATCCCGACCGTGGTCCTGCTGCCCTGCGCTCCGTGGTCGTAACCGCAGGCATCCGTGTCAGCTTCGGTGACGATGACGTGATCGAAGGGCACACCGAGCTCGTCCGCGACGATCTGCCGGATGCCGGTCGCCACCGAACCGGTGCCGATCTCAGCGGCGGCGGAGGTGACGACGACTGTTCCGTCCTCTTCGAGTTTGACATTGGTCGCGGACGGACCGGGGTTGGTGATCCAAGTCAGCGGCACGATAGCGGTGCCACGTAACGGAGACCTTCCACTCGGTTTGTCCTGAGTGGACACCATCTCGTCGACAATGGACATAGCTTCGACCAGGACGGCGTCGTCGAGCACCTGGCCGTTGACCATGGCGTCGCCCGCCCTGATCAGGTTGCGTAGCCGGATCTCGCGCCGGTCCATGCCGAGCACGCGGGCGATATGGTCGAGATGCATCTCCCGCGCGAAAACGGAGTATGGGCCGTTCACCCCCCGGAATGCCGCGGTCGGCGGCGTATTGGTGTACACCACCCTGGTGACATAACGCGCGTTGGGGATGCGGTACACGCTGCCGAACACCAGGGGTGGAATGTTGGCACACAGCGCCGTCTCGCCGCTGCTGTTGGCGCCGTTGTCGCACAACACATCGGCTTCCTGCGCCAAAATGTCACCTTCGCCGGAGACAGCAGTGCGCAGGCGCACGATCGCGTTCTCGCGTGGCGCCGCAGTGGTCATCTCCTCTGCCCTGGTGTTGACCAGGCGCACCGGCCGGCCTGCCTTGCGGGCCAGCGCGCAGGCAAGCGGTTCCAGCATCGCATCGAGTTTCCCGCCGAAGCCGCCACCGATGGTGGGTACCATGATCCGGACCTGCGTTGGACGCACCCCGAGCAGTTCGGCGGTCCGGGTCCGCACCAGGAACGGGAACTGGGTTGGGGTGTGCACGATGTAGCGGCCCTGCTCGAATCGCGCGACGACCGAATGTGGCTCGATCGAGCACTGGTGCTGGCGCGGCACGTGATAAGTGTCCTCGACGACGGTCTCGGCCGTGGCGAACACCGCGTCTACGTCACCCCGTTCGGTGCTCGCCTGCCAGGCTAGATTCCCGTGCCGGGGCGCGGGCATCATCGTCTCGTAGCGCTCCCAGTCCGGATGGATCAACCGGGTTTCGGGCCGCAGCGCCGCTTCCATGTCGTAGACCGGCTCGAGCGGCTCGACCACCAGCTCGATCGCCGCGGCCGCGGCGTCGGCCTGCGCGGGTGTCTCGGCGGCCACCGCGGCGATCGGCTCGCCAACGTACCGGATGACGCCGGAGGCGAAGGCCCGCTGATCCTTCACCGCGAGCATCCCGGACTGACCCGGCGTGTCCGCGGCGGTCACCACGGCCCACACGCCGGGCATGCTCGCCGCACGAGTGGTGTCCAACGCCGCGATACGACCAGCGGGCACCGCCGCGCGCAGCACCACAGCGTGCAGAGCACCCGGTTCGGTGTAGTCCATCCCGAAGACCGCGGCGCCGCGCACCTTGGCGTCGCCGTCGGCGCGGCGATGGTTGGCTCCGATGAGCGCGGTCATGCCGGCTCCTCACTCGCGGCGAGCGCCGCGTCGACGATCTTGTGGTAGCCGGTGCACCGGCACAGGTTTCCGGTGAGCTCCTCGCGCACGCGGTCCGCCGAGGGCCGCGATTCCTTCTCCAGCAGGGCGGTCAGCGTCATCGCAATGCCGGGGATGCACGCTCCACATTGGACCCCGCCGCAGGCCAGTAGCGCATCCTGGACGGCGGACAGTGGCCCGTCCGGCGCCGCGAGCGATTCAACGCTGCGCACCCGCTTGCCGTCGACGTTGACCGCGGGGTAAAGACAGGAGGCCACCGGCTGGTCCTCGACGAGCACCGTGCAGGCCCCGCACCGCCCTTCGCCGCAGCCGAGCTTCGCGCCTGTTCCGGCGCGCTCTCGGACCAGGGTGAGCAACGGCGTCATGCCGTCGGCGTCGACCTCTAGTGACCGGCCGTTGAGTACGAACGAGACCTTCATGATCGGTCCTTTCCGGCCGCCTGGGCCCCTGCTCTCCTGGTGAGCGTCGGAATGATCGCGGTGCGGTACCAGGCAGGCGCGTCCAACCCGTCGCGCGGCGAGCACTCCCTGGCCGCGATCCGGCCGGCCTCCTCGATGGCGTCGAGATCGGTCAGCCGTTGCCCGGTCAGCGATTCCGAGGCCACCGGGCAGATCTTCGCGACCGGTTCGACGGAGCCGACGGCTATCGTGGCGGACCGCACGAACCCGTCGGCGTCGACCTCGGCGGCCACCGCCACACTGACGATCGGGTATTCGCCGGAGGCCCGCACGGTGAACCGGGCGAACCCCGAGCGCCGGGCGGGCGGGGCGGCCACCAGCACGTGGGTGATGAGCTCGCCGGCAGGCCTGCTCCCCCGCAGCGGAAGGTACTCGTGCAGCGCCATGGCGTGCGTGCCCGTCGGCGAGGCCAGCTCGACCCGCGCCCCACAGGCGAGCAGAGCCGGCACGAGGTCAGCCTCGGCGAACCCGGCAGCCGCGATATTGCCTGCGATCGTGGCGACGTTGCGCACCTGTGGGAACGCCGACCGTCGAGCCGCTTCGGCAAGGGCCTCCGTAGCGGGCTCGGCCGGCAGTTCCGCGAGCTGCGCGTGGGTGACCAGCGCACCGATGCGCAGGGTGTCTCCATCCCGGCACAGCACGCCCAGCTCGGCGATACCGCCGAGCGCGACGTGCACGTGTGCATCGCGCTCACCCCGCATGGTCCACGTCCCGCCGGCCAGTGCCCGGCCGCGTTCGCCCAGCCTGGCCAGCAGCGTCACCGCGTCCTGGATCGACGTCACCCGCTCGGTGCTCTCGGTCGTGGTCATACTGGGCTCCCGGTAGCCGACGTGAGTTGATCGAACGGGACGAAGTCGGTGTCGATGCGGAATGCCCTCGGGCCGAAGACCCGCAGCGCTTCCGGGGTACGCATGATCTCCGGCGTCCCGATGATGAACACCCGGACGCGGTGGCCATATCGCAGGGTTTCCGCCGTGATCGGCTCGCCAGTTTCGGTTTGCAGGGTGGTGATCAGGTCGGGCACCACCGCGGCCAGGTTGCCGTCCACCCGCGCCACCAGGTACTCGTTCTGGAAATCGATCTCGCAGGTCGAGGCGCCGTCGAACGACCCCAAGGTCGCGGTGCCCCTGGTGAAACCTCCCTCCGTGGCCCGCCGGACATCGGTCACCTTGCCCTCGAAGACGACCCCACCACGCTCGTACAGGGTGCCGGTCAGGGCTTCGCGTAGCGCGTCGATCGGGTCGCGGTGCGCTTCCCGCGCCTGCCGCAGGGTGCGGCCCAGACGCAGCGCGAGGGAGAGTGTGCGTGGGATCGCAGTCCGCTTGACCTCGGCGCCGGTCATCGGGTACTCGGCGATGTAGCCGACCCCGCCCATGGCGACGGCCAGCGCGCGGGTGAGGGTTTCCAGCCTCTTGTTGTCCGCTCCGGTGTCCACAATGGCCGAGCTGCCGTTCTCGTCCGCGATCGCCAGCGGTGAGCCCGGCACGCCGTACACGGCGAATGTCTCCATCTGCAGCTCGGGAAACGCGCGGCCCATTCCGTCCGCGTCGACCACCGGGATGCCGAGGGAGCCCGCGACGAACAGCGGGATCATCGAGTTGATCCCGCCGCACTCGATCGGCATCGTCGCGGTGGCGGTCCTGCCGAGCCTTTTCTCGAGTGCCCGCAAGGCATCCACCGGTTCGTTGCCGCGCGGTATCCGCTCCACCAGCACACTGGGCGCGCCGATCAACGCAGTGGGCACGATGAAGTCGGTGTCGGCGAGCTCGTCGGGGTCGAGCACGGTGACACTGCCGCGCCGGCGCATCGCGCTCGCCGCGAGCAGCCGGCCGATATGCGGGTCACCACCGCCGCCGGTGCCGAGCAGTGCCGCCCCGCGCGCCAGGTCGGGCAGGTCGTCTACGGTCAATTCGAATGCCATTGCTCAGCGCCTCCTGTTCGCCGCGGCGGGGGCGAGATCGCCGACCGCCCGCACCCGGATCCGGGTCGCGTTGCCCAGGTAGGCCACCGGCACCTCGTCCACGTCGACGATCCGCACGGTCGTCTTGGCGGCACCGGCGGCGACCGCGCGTGCGACGGCCTCGGACTTGGCCTGATCGAGGACGGATTCCCGGCCGCCGGGCGGGACCGCGAATATCCGGTCGACCTCGCCGCCCACCTGTGCGATCGCAGCCCCGATGGCGTTGGCCAGCGCGTAGTGATCGGGCCGGTGCACCTTGCTGGCACCGGGAAAGTCGTCGGTGAGCAGTACGCTGCCGCCACCCACCAGCACCACCGGCAGCGGCTCGGCGCTGGTGCGCATCTGGTCGGCGGCTCTGGCCACCTCGGCCGTCATCGCCTCCACTGCGGCACGTACCTCGCCGGCGCTGAGGTCACGGACCAGCCCGGGGTCCCCGATCTCGGCCATCCCCGCGGCCACGGCGATATCGGTCGCGGTGAGGGTGTCTCCACCGAAAACCCTGGCCTGCTCCGGCAACCGGTAGCCCACGCTGTCCGGGCCGATCCGGGGCCGCGCACCATCGAATCTCACCCTGCTGCCGCCACCGATGCCGATGGAGAGCACGTCGGGCATCCGGAAATTGGTCCGCACGCCGCCGACCCTCACCTCGGTGCTCGCCTCCCGGGGGAAACCACCTTCGAGTATTCCGACGTCACTCGTGGTGCCGCCGACGTCGACCACCACGCAGTTGTCGACCGCGGACAGGAAGGCTGCGCCTCGCATCGAGTTGGTGGGACCGGAGGCGAAAGTGGCCACCGGGTATTCGCGCGCATAGCCCACCTCCATCACGGTGCCGTCGTTCTGGCTGAGGTACAGCGGCGCCCCGAAACCAGCCTCGGCGAAAGTGGCGGTAAGTCCTGAACAGACCTGTTCGGCCAGTTCACGCAGACATGCGTTGATGATCGTGGCGTTCTCGCGTTCCAGCAGGCCCACCCGGCCGATCTGGTGGGACAGGCTCAGGTGAACACCGGGCAGCGCCTCCCGCAGGATCGCCGCCGCCTCCTCCTCCATCTCGGCGTTGACCGGGCTGAACACCGAGGACACCGCCACGGATCGGATCCCGGCCTCGGCGATCTCCTCGGCGACGCGGAGCAATTCGTCCCGGCGCAGTGGGGAAATGAGACGGCCGTCGAACTCGTGGCCGCCGTGGCAGAGATAGGCCCGGCCGCTGATCGCGGTCAGTAGCCGCTCGGGCCAGTCGGTCATCGGCGGTAAGGCCGCCGTAGCGGGCAATCCCAGGCGGATCGCCGCGGTCGGGGCTAGCCGGCGCGCCTCCACGATCGCGTTGATGAAGTGCGTCGTGCCAAGCATGACCGCGGTGACCTCGGCTGGATCGAACACCCGCTGCTCTCGTAATGCCGCGAGTGCCGCCACGATGCCGCCGGTCACGTCCGCACTGGTCGACGTCTTCACGCCGGCCAGCACGGCGTCACCGTCGAGCAGCACCGCGTCGGTATTGGTTCCCCCTACATCGATCCCGATGCGCATCGCCCACCTCCGATGGAATGGTTGACTTTCACAAAAGAAGAACGCCCCTTCCGGTGGTGCAACCTCACGGGTGCACCAGCAGGCACGACACCCGGTGGCCCGTCCCGACCGGCCGGAGTTCCGGCGACTCGGCACGGCAGGCGGGCACGACCTCCGGGCAGCGCGCGGCGAAGGGGCACCCGGCCGGGATCTCCGTGGCGCTCGGCGTCTCGCCCGCCAGCACTGTCATCGACCACTCCTGGTGGGGATCCGGCGGCGGGATCGCGGCGAGAAGCGCCCGAGTGTAGGGATGGGCCGGCCGGGAGAACACGGTCTCGGTGTCGCCTTCCTCCACGATCTGTCCCAGGTACATCACCACGATCCGGTCGGCGAGCTTGCGCACGCTGGCCATGTCGTGGCTGATGAACAGATATCCGAGACCGCTGTCCTGCTGGATCTGCCTGAGCATCACCAGTAGCCTGGAGCGCACCGATTGGTCGAGGCTTGCTGTCGGCTCGTCGAGCACCACGACGCTCGGGTCGGCGATGAGGGCCCTGGCCACCGCCACCCGCTGTGCCTGACCACCGGACAGCTCACGCGGCCTGCGGCGCACGTAGTCCTCGCCGAGTCCAACCCGTTTCAGTGCGGCGATCACGGCAGCGCGACGGCTCGCTCGATCACCGATTCCCGCGCGTACCAACGGCTCGGCCACCGATCGTTCGACCGACCACATCGGGTCGAGGGACTGGTCGGGATGCTGGAAGACCATCTGGACACCTGCCCCGGCCTGGGCGCCGAGCCGCACCGATCCCTGCGTCGGCCGTTGCAGGCCGGCGACCACGCGGCCCGTGGTGGACTTGCCACAACCGGATTCACCGACCAGCGCGACGGTTTCCCCGGATTCGATGGTCAGCGAAAGTCCTCGCACGGCGTGGATCCGCCTGCCCCGTTGCCGGTAGCTGACCTTGATCTGATCGAGTTCGAGAAGGCTCACGCGACTGACTCCAGGAGGTGACAACTGGCGACGGAGGACTCGACGGTCACCAGCGGCGGCGGGCTCTCGCAGGCCGCGGTGGCGAGCTCGCAGCGCCGGACGAACCGGCAGCCCGGTACTGAGAAGTCGACACCGGGATCGTGGTCCCCGGAGTCGTCATCCGCACTCAGCGAGGCGAGCAACTTCTGGGTATACGGATGCCGGGGATGATCGAACAGCACCTTCGCCGGTGCCGTCTCCATGACCTGGCCGCCGTACATCACGACCACGCGGTCGCACACCTGGCCGACCACCGCCAGGTCGTGGGTGATCAGGATCGTGCCGAGCCCGGAGTCCCTGGACGCCTTCGCCAGCAGCGCCAGAATCTGAGCCTGCACCGTGACATCCAGCCCGGTGGTCGGCTCATCCGCGATGAGCATCTTGGGGCGCGCGGCGAGCGCCATCGCGATCATGACCCGCTGGCACATCCCGCCGGAGAGCTGGTGCGGATAGGACCGGGCGACCCGTTCCGCGCCCGGGATTCCCACACTGGTCAGCAGTTCGACGGCTGCTTCCCTCGCCCGCGCCCGCCGTGCACCGGCGACCATCCGGCAGATCCGGGCGATCTGCTTGCCGACCGGCATCGTCGGGTTGAGTGCGGCCCTGGCGTTCTGGAAGATCATCGCCAGATCCGGGTGCCGGCCGGCGCCGGCGGCCAGGTACTCCTTCCCCGCGACCGAGGCCGAACCGGCGAGGAGTTCCATGCTGTCCGGCAGCAATCCCATGAGCGCAAGCGCGGTCATCGACTTGCCAGACCCGGACTCACCGACCAGTCCGACGATCTCGCCTTCCTCCACCGACAGGCTGATATCGCGCAGCAGTTGGGTGTCGCCTGCCCGCGTCCGGACCGACAACCCTCGCACCTCGAGCAGGCTGGTCATTCCATCCCTCCGTCCACCGCGTCACCGATGAGATGGAACCCGGTCGCGGCGATCATGATGAGCAGGCCGGGGAAGAAAGCGGTCCACCACTGTCCACTGAGGACGTCGCCGTAGCCGTCGGCGATCATCGCTCCCCACTCCGGCGTCGGGGGTTGCACGCCGACGCCGAGGAAGGACAGCCCGGCGATGTCGAGGATCGCCCAGGCGCTGACGAGTGTGGCCTGCACCAACGAGGGCTGAATGGAGTTGGGCAGCACGTGCGTGAAGGCGATGCGCAGCCTCCCCGTCTTGGCCACCCGGCTGGCGGCCACATAGTCCAGCGACCGCACCGACAGCGCTCGGGCCCGCGTGAGTCGGACGAAATACGGCGTGTAGGCGACCGCGACGCCGATCAGTGCGTGCGTGGTGCTGTTGCCGAGCGACGCGGTGACGATCAACGCCAGCACGAACGACGGGAACGCCATCATGATGTCGGTGATCCGCATCAGGACCTCGTCGACGTACCCGCCGAGGAAGCCGGATATCGCGCCGACCACGCTACCCAGGACGAACGAACTCGCGGCCGCGACGATCGCCAGCAACAGGTCGATGCGGATCGCGGCAACCGACCGGATGAACACATCGCGCCCGTATCGGTCGGTGCCGAACAGATGGCTCCCGGACGGGCCGAGCAAGGCGTCGGCCGGGTGCGCGATGGTCGGCGACTCGGCGAACAGCGGCACCACGAGGCCCGCCACGACGAGCAACCCGATCAGGATCAGCCCGGCGGTGAGCCAGCCACGGCCCCGGAGCCGGGCACCGGCCCTGCTTCGGCGGAGCACGCCACGCGTGATCGGAGCGGTGTTAGTGGTCACGATGCCGTCCTGAGTTCCACTCGGGGATCGATTGAGGCATAGATGAGATCGAGCACGAAGTTGAGCGCGACGTAGCCGACCCCGACGAAGATCACGAAGCCCTGCACGGCGTTGAGGTCGTGCTCCTGTAGTGCCTGGTAGGCGTACTGGCCGAGACCTGGCCAGGAGAACAGCTGCTCGATGATGATGTTCCCGCCGATGAGATAGCCGGCGACGATGCCGATCGAGGTCACCACGGGGATCAGCGAGTTCCGGAAGGCGTCCTGCACCAGCACGGTGCGCCTCGGCAGGCCGAACGCGTGCGCGGTGCGCACATAATCCGAGCGCAGCGCGGTGCTCATGGCCGACCGGACGATCTTCACCACCGGTGCCGCGGTGATCAGCCCGAGCGTCAACGCGGGGAGCATCAACTGCTGGAAGGCCGTG
This sequence comes from Actinomycetota bacterium, assembly GCA_032230695.1. Taxonomy (GTDB): domain Bacteria; phylum Actinomycetota; class Actinomycetes; order Mycobacteriales; family Pseudonocardiaceae; genus Amycolatopsis. Next base: position 38,085 of record JAVXWP010000064.1, read on the forward strand.
ACCGCAAGGGGAAACTTCCCTTCGAGTACGGCGTCGACGGTGAACATGCCGGTGATCGACCCCGGCGGATCGATCCCGCGCGGAAGTCGGTCCACCGGGCTCGGAAACCAGTGCAGCAGGTTGGACAGGAAGTAGATCGCCATCAAACCGACCCAGAACACCGCCGCGGAGGACGCGATGATCGTGCCAAGGCGGACGAGCCCATCCCACGCCGTGCCACGCTTGGCGGCCGCGAGCGCGCCGAGCGGGACGCCCACGATCAGCGCGACCAGAAGCGCCGCGATGCTGAGTTCCAAAGTGGCCGGCAGCCGCCCGCTCAGCTCGGCCGTCACCGGGCGACCGGTTCGGGTCGAGACACCCAGGTCGAAATGCACCAGGCCGTTCAGATAGTGGCCGAACTGCACCAGAACGGGCTGGTCCACACCGAACTGCGCCCGAAGCTGGGCGATCTGCTCGGGCGTGGCGTACTGGCCCGCGCGTACCACCGCCGCGTCGCCAGGCAGGACCCTGGACACGAAGAACACGACTATCGCGATGCCCGCAATGGACAGCAGCGCAGTGAACAATCGTTCCGCCACATATCTGCCCATGGCGATCACTTACCTTCCCTCGCCGGCGGGGCCATCAGCCCCGCCGGCGGTCGCAAGAATCCAAGAATCACTGACGGTAGAGGTCCGCAAAGCGCAGGAAACCGTCATCTGGCCGGGTGATGCCGTGGACATTCTTGGCGGTCACCACCAACTGGTCCTCGGTGTAGAGGAATGCCCATGGCGCGTCGTCGATGATCTGCCGCTGCGCGTCCTGTGACAGCGCCTGCCGCTGTGCCGGATCGGTGGCCAGCACGCCCTGCGTGATGTCCTGATCGACCTTGGGGTTGGAGTACTTCGCATAGTTCGTCGTGACCCCGGAGCGCATCAGGAAGTTCATCTGGTAGATGGGATCCTCACCCCACGAGTACCAGGCGCCCATGAACATTTGCAGCTGGTTGGCGTTGAGCTTGGTGGTGTAGTCGGAGTCGGTCAGCTGCGCGATATCCACCGTGATTCCGGCCTGGCCAAGAGAACTCTGGATGAACGTCGCGTCCTGGGTGGCCTTCGCGTCCGAGGCCTTTACGCTCAGTGTCAGATGAAGCCCATTCACCCCGGCCTGGGCGAGCAACGTCTTCGCCTTGGCGATGTCGGTCGGGTACGCCGTCTTCGTCCCGCTCGGGTCGACCGAAGTGGCCATTGTGGACGGAACCGGGCCGTCATCGGCACCCGCGTAGCCCTGCATCACCTGCTGGCGCAACGCGTCATACGGTACCGCATAGGAGATCGCCTGACGCACCAACTTGTTGCTCAACACCGGATCGGTGTTGTTCATACCCATGTAGATCAGCTGGCTCGACGGAATCTTGTAGACGCTCAGATTGGGGTCCTTGGCGGCCTCGGCCACCAGCTTCGGCGGCAGATTGAGCGCGACGTCGATCGAGCCGTTCTTCAGCGCGAGGTAGCGTTGGTCCACATTGGGCATGTTCTGGATGGTGACGCTGCTGGCCTTGACGTTGGCGGTGTCGTAATAGTTGGGGTTCTTGGTGAGAGTGATCTTCTGGGCCGGATCCCAGGAGGCGACTTGGTACGGCCCGGACGGCGTCGACTGCTTCGCGAAGTAATCGGTCGCCCACCCGCTCGCGCCCTTGTTCGCCTCGGCGGTCTTTTTGTTCAGTACGCCGAAAGTTTGGAACGCCAGGAACTTCTGCAGCAGCGTCGACGGGTGGCTGAGCGCGATCCGCACCGTGCTCGGGTCCGGTGCGGTGATGTCGGTCTGCGGGTTCGCGATGCCAAGGTACGGCAGGAAAGCGCTGGTGTAGGCCACCTTGGACAGCGACCGCTGCAGGGTGTACGCGACGTCGTCGGAGGTAATCGGGCTGCCGTCGGCGAACTTCAGGCCGGAGCGCAGATGGATCGTCGCGGTCTTGCTGTCCGGTGCGACGGTGAACGAGTCGGCGAGCGCGGGAACGTAGTTGCTCGTCCCGCGCAGGTAGCCGTCCTGCGGCTGGAACGTCTGCTGGAGGACCGATGCGTACAGGTTGGCATCGACGGTATACCCGGTGTCCGACTTGTAATGGATGGTGTCCAAGCTGTCCACGTCACCGGCACCGATGACGAAACTCGCCGACCCGCCAGAGGTCGACGTAGGCGTCGCCCCAGAGCAGGCCGAGGCCAGCAAGACAGTGCCGGTCACCGCGGCCAGCGGCCATTTCTTGGTGATTCTCACGAAATTTCCCTTTCTAGCGGCCAGTGGCCTAGCGGACGAGCGGCAGCAACGTGCTGCCAACGGTTTCGATCAGCGGGACCAGTCCTTCGGTCGACACCGGTAGCAGGGCCACCGAATCGGCACCGGCGGCGCGCAGCGCGGAGATGGCTTCCGCACACGCTTTCGCATCCCCGCACACGCTCAGCCGGTCGATCCACGAATCGGGCATCGACGCCTCGAGCTCAGCCTGGCCTCCCTTGGCGAGATAGCCGGTCAGCTCCTCGCTGATTCCCTCGGCGTCGGTGATGGCGTTGGCCCCGGTGGCGGCGAGGTAGGTCGCCACGACCGGTCGTGCCGCTGCGCGTGCGGCCTCGATGTCGTCGTCCAAGGAGAAGATCGCCAGTGCCACCAGGTCCCGGTGTGCTGGGGCCGAGCCGTCGGTCAGCTCCCGCGCGTGGCGGACGTAAGCGGGACCTGCCAGCACCGACAGCAGGGTGCCCTCGGCCACCATCGCCGACTGGGCGAGCATCTTCGGGCCGATGGCGCCCGCGTAGATCGGCGGCGGCGTGACCGGTGGAAATTCCAGCACGACGTCGGTGCACGGAAAAACCTCACCGCCGGTCAGCTTGTCCCCGGCCAGCAGGGAACGTACCGTCTCGATCGACTCCCGCACGGACTTGAGCGGGGCGCGGTGGGAGATTCCCATCTGGTCCAGCCAGCCGAACACCCCGGGGCCGAGGCCGAGAACGAACCGCCCGGGAAACGCCCTCGCCAGGGTCGCGGTCTCCATCGCGGTCAGCGCCGGATGCCGCGCATACACCGACAGCAGGCCCACCCCTACTGTGATCCTGCTCGTCGCGGCGAGCGCGAGCGCCGAGGTGGCGACGCCACCGGTGAGGAAGTAGTCCTCAGTGGTCCACAAGGTGTGGAACCCCGCGACCTCGGCCGCACGTGCCGCCGGCATCACCACCTCCGGGGCGACGGTGCTGCCCACCACGAGGCCGATGGGATAGTTTTCAGTCACGAGGATTCCTCCTTCTGCGCAAGGGTTTGCCAGCCAGGCCGGTAGCGCGGGAGGTCGGTGACCAGCCCGCGCCCGTCTCCCCCGACGTGGATCGCGAAGATCAGTCCATCGGCGATGGTGAACACGTCGGCGCCGTCGGCCGTCCAGTCGATTCCCGCCGCGGTCACCCCGGTCTCGCGCCACACGACCGCGGCGCCCGCCTCGTCAACCAGCACATCCAGCAGCTCGAAGGTGATGGCGGAGAACAGGGTTTCCTGGAACCTGAAGAAGTCCAGTGCGGCCGCGATGCCGACCAGCGTCGGATAAGACGGAAAACGCAACCGCACCAACGGGTGTAGCGGCTCCACCATGGCTTCGGCATCGCCGGAGAGGAACGCGTCGTAGAACCCGGCGATAGGCTCCGCCATGCGGGCCAGCACCGATTCGTTGCCGGTGGCATCCGGATCATGCTCGGGACACATCCGCATCAGCCTCCGTACCGGGTGATCCGGCAACCGCCGTCGAGGGGCAGAACCGCACCGGTCACCATGTCGAACTCGGACCCGCACAGCGCGAGCACGATCGCGGCCACCTCAGCGCGATGCACCAGGCGCGAAGCCGGAGTCGTGCCGATCGTGCGGTCGACGAAGGTCGGGTCGTACGCGGCGATATCGGCGGCGCTCTCAGCGATCTGGCCGGGCGCGATCGCGTTCACCGTGATCTCCGGCCCGAGCTCGACGGCCAACTGCTCGGTAAGCGTGTGCACGGCGGCCTTCGCCAGGCCGTACACCGCGTGGTCCCGGACGAACGCCGATCCCGCGGAAACGTTGATCACTCGCCCGTAACCGAGCTCGCGCATGCCGGGTGCCGCGGTACGCGTGGCCAGCCATGCCGCGGTCAGGTTGGTGTCCAGCACCCGATGCCATTCCGCGGGCGTCAGCTGTGCAAGCGGGGTCAGGGAGAACGGGCCGCAGTTGTTCACCAGGATCTGTACCGGCCCCTCGAGCGCACGGGCGGCTTCGGCGACGACGTCGGCCGCAACCCCGTCGACGGCCAGGTCGCCGGAGACCAGGGCGTGAGGGCCGCCAACCGCGGGCAGGCCGCCGAGCAGGCCCCGCGCGCCGGCCTCGTCCGTCCGGTAGTGGATCGCCACCCTGGCGCCGGCCGCGGCGAAGGCGCCGGCCATCTCGCTGCCGAGCCCGCTCGATGCCGCGGTGACCAGGACTCGCACGCCGCGCAGGGTTCGCGCGGCCCCGCGCACTCCCGTCGAAGCGCTTCCGGTTGCGGTGACTTCCCTGCCAGCGGCGCGGGAATCGGCGTCCTCGGCGTACCAGCGCAGCTCGGTCACCTCGTCACCGCGCCAGGTGAGCACGACGGTGAACCGGCTCGCCTGGTCGGCATAAGAAGCGGGGAACACCGCGACGGTCCGCTCCGCGCTGCGCAGGACCCGCATGCCCGCCCGCTGCGCGGTGTCAAGCTGCGCGAGGCAGCTGGTGAGCCCATGCGCGCGTGGACCGAACACAGTGGACAGTGCAGCGCCGTCGGCATGTGCCAGTGCCGACAAGACGGCGTCGCGTGCCACGCGGTCACTCATCGGGAAGCACCGACTCGTAGCCCGCCGGGACGATACCGCTCTCGGCCAGCCCGCGCAGGAACGAGCGCATCGACGGGCGGTGCTCCAGCACCCAGGCCAGGGCGGCACGGGCGGGTTCGCGGCCGAGGCCGAAATAGTGCGATTGCGAGGCCACGCCGACGTAGCCGGTTTCCGGGTCGCGGGCGACGATCGAATAGGTCATGAGAGCAGCTGGTCGGGTCCGATGACACTGAGGGGCTCGCCGTCCGGTGTCCAGCCCAAGCCGCCGCGCTCGGCGTAGGTGTCACCGGCCCACGGGCGAGGCTCCGTTTCCGGCGGGACAGGCGAGCAGTGGAAATGCCACATCGTCCACTCGGGGTCGCCCGCATTATTGTCGCGCTGGTAAACGTCGGTTGCCCGGACCCGGATCACCGGCGGGAAATTCTGCTCACTTTCGCCGATTTTGAGAACTTCGCCGTTCTCGTCGAATTCCTTGAGCTGACGACTGGGGAAGAGACCTTCCGCGGCCAGCCAGGCCAGTTCACCGCTTATTGTCAAGCGCATTGTCTTGACGGTCGGCATACCGATGTCAGTCCGGCTCCGGTACCACTCCCACAGCGCGACCTTCTCCTCGATACCGAAGTACGGATGGCCGTTCAGGTTGAACATGAGACAGGCGTCACCAACCGGGAAAACCGAACGCATGCGTGGAATGTCCAGGCCGCAGTTGGCCTCCCACCAGTCCTTGTGCAGCTTCAGGATATCGCTGCGGTCCTGCGCTTCGGTTGCCATGCGACTACCTCCCAACTACACCTGAGGACCTGTTGATGTGGACAATTCCATTGCATGGTTCACCCTTGCCGCCTCCGAATGTAATTCGGTTACACAGCCCTGACAAGTGCTTATTGTTTCGTGCGCGTAACACTTGCCGTCAGCCTCGATACGCCACAATCAGCGCATTCTCGACGACACACCGCCAGCGGGGAATAAGGTAGCCCTTAAGCAATAAACGGCGATATGTGAGCGAATTACGAAATAGTAATACTGTGTTGTCGGCGGTCAACGATCAGGCTCATACCCGTCAAATCGGCGACCAGGCACCCGGGCGCCGGCGGGTCTCCAGGTTGATCACGGTCGCCGTCGCGGTGACCCCTGGAAACTGGGATACGGTGGCGATCAGGATCTCCTGAAGGTGCGCATTGTCCGGCACCACGATCTCCACCAGCAGGTCCCACTCGCCGGTGACGAGCTTGACGGTCTGCACGTTGCGGATCGCCATCAACTGGTCGATCACCCCGGACATGGTGTCCTCACCACGGCCCACCCGCACGCTGATGATCGCCCGCACTGCGAAGCCGAGTGCGGCAATGTCGACGGTGGCGTGGTAGCCCGTGATGATCCGGTTGGCCTCCAGCCGATCGATGCGCTCGGAGATCGCCCCGGGGGACATGCCGAGCTCGCGCGCGATCGCCCGCGCGGACAGGCGGGCATCGCCGGTCAGCAGCGTGACGATTCGCTGGTCGATCTCGTCGACCGGGCGCGGCTCGGGCGGCGTGACCTTGGCCGACGTGACCTTGGCCGACACCTTGCGATCAGTCATGGTGCGCGATCATAACGTGACACCTCGCAACCAGTGGACAGTTGTCCAGCCTCACGAGACGACCGTGCCATGAAAGGCATCGGCACCCCCAACATAGGACCGCAGCTGGCGCAGGAACTGCTCCCGCCCAGGCAACGCCGCGATGGCCTCGCGGTACTCGCCGAGATCGTCGATCTCCACGATCTCGAGGTAGTCGCAAGGTACGTCACCATCCCGCAACGGGCCTTCCGCACGCACCACCAGGTAAGAGCGAATGGCAGGCAGAGCGCGAGCGGTCGGGTAGTCGACTTCGCGCAGCCACCGCTCGTACTCACCCGCGTCGACACCCGGCCGCAGGGTGTTGAGGAAGAACACATGTGTTGCCACTCTTGATTCCCTCCTGGTTCAGGCCGGCACGGAAGCACGCTGCAAGTGCGTCATCGAGCCGTACAGTTGTTGTACGGCGGCAAAGTGCTCCGCGTCGTAGAACCGGGCCCTACCGGAACCGACCGCCTTCGCGGTCTCGATGCAGAACGCCACCGCCAGTGCGATGTCGGTCGGATGGCTTGCGCCGGTGGCGCTGCCGGGTACCGCCGTCGTGGCGGTGATGGCCACACCGACCACTGGCTTGTCTGTGGCGATGGCCGGCTGCAGGATGCTGTTCACATGCGGCAAGCCGTTGCCGTACGGGGTGATGTCGTAACTGGTCAGTGGGAGCACCACCGGCGGTATTCCGGTGACATTGCCGTAGATATCGAGCAGGTCATCGGCGACCGGCAGCAGGTATCCCTGCAGCACGGTGGGCGTCAGGGCGATCCCCTTGTGGTTGACCAGCCGGTTGCCCTTGGTGGTGTCCACCGACAGCACGACGTCCATGTCCGGCCGGACCTCGAGCCGGTTCATCGTCTCCATGCTTACCGGGGAATCCATGAACGGCACCGGATCGTGGGGCAAGGTCGGGGCGCTCGGGCAGATGTGCGTCGTGATCATGACGTCACCGTCGAGCACGTCACCGCGCTCGGCCATCGCCGCCAGTTTGACGGCACAGGACAGGGCAGTCACCGCACCATCGCCGTCGGAGACCAACCCGATCTGCTCAGGGCGTGCGCCGATGCCACCCAACCGGCCGACGATGCCGGTGGTCGGCGCGTTCCCGCCGGCGACACGGCCCGCCTTGCCGGGCACGGTGAGCAGCAGGAAGTCCGTGGTGCCACGCTCGTCCGTCACGGTCTGCAGGCTCGGATCGAGCCCTCGTGAGCGCAGCCATCGTGCCACCTCGGCGCCGGTCACCGGCGCATCGAGAACGTCCATCGTGTCTAGAACGGTTTTCAGGGACATGGGCGCACCTCCAGGCTTGTCCTACCGAACAGATGTGCAGTAACGTCGCCACTGTAGTGAACAGTTGAGCATTTTTGCAATGGTCTGCGACCGGAGGTGTCAAGGCGTGACGCGACGGCTTCTACTCATCAGCAACTCCACCCAGCCCGGTCAGGGTTACCTCGAGCATTGCGAAACCGAGCTGCGACAGTTTCTTGCCGGGGTAGGCACGGTGCTGTTCGTGCCCTATGCGCTGCACGACATCGACGCCTACACCGCCACGGTCCGCGCCCGGTTCGCCGAGCTGGATCACGAACTCACCTCGGTGCACGAGGTGGCCGACCCGGTCGCCGCGGCTGAGGCCGCCGAAGCGATCTTCATCGGCGGCGGCAATACGTTCCGACTATTGGCGCGACTGTACGAAACCGGGTTGGTGTCGGCGATCAGGGGCCGAGTGGCAGCGGGCGCGCGGTACATCGGCTCGAGCGCCGGTACGAACATCGCCTGCCCGACCATCAAGACCACCAACGACATGCCCATCGTGCAGCCCCCGACATTCGCCGCGCTCGAGCTGGTGTCGTTCAACATCAACGCGCACTACACCGACCGCGATCCCGATGTCGCCCACGGCGGGGAGACCCGCGAAGAACGCATCGCGCAGTTCCATGAGGAGAATCCGCAACCCGTTGTCGCGCTGCGCGAATCGGCGATGCTGCGCGTGGATTCCGAATCCATCGAACTTCGCGGCGGCCCCGCCGGCGCCAGGCTGTTCCGCCGCGGCAGCCAACCGGTCGAATGCCGGCCTGGCGACCGCATCGACACCCTGCTCTGAACATCTGAACCTCTGAACATCAGGCCTGTCACGCCCTGCTGCCAGGCCTCGTTTCCCAGGAGCCCACTGAATGACCAAATCCGACCTCAGCTTGCTCCTCCTTGGGCGCTACACCCCCGACGCCTTTCGCCACCTGGTGCGCCTGGCCGAGGACACCGGCTACGACGCACTGTGGCACGCCGACGAAAGGTTCTTCCGTGATTGCTGGCCCGCGCTGACAGTCGCGGCGCTGTCCAGCTCCCGCATCCGCCTCGGTGTGTGCGTCACCGATCCCTATGTCCGCCATCCCGCGCTGACCGCCACCGCATTCGCCACTGTCGACGAGATCAGCGGCGGCAGGGCGATGCTCGGGCTCGGTGCCGGCATTTCCGGTTTCGCGGAGATGGGCATCAAGCGGGAGCGACCGCTGGTGGCGTTACGCGAAACGATCGAGCTCGTCCGGCGGCTGTGGACGGGCGAACGGGTCGACTACGCCGGCGACGTGATCACGTTCTCGGGGGGTTCCCTCAACCTTCCAGCTCGACCGGACGCACAGATCTGCATCGCCAGCAACGGGCCGAAGACCATCGAGCTCGCCGGCGAGGTCTCCGACGGTCTCATCGTGCAAGCACTCGGCTCGCCGTTCATGGCCGAGTCGGTGCGGTCTCTGCTGAACACCGGGGCCGCTCGCGCGGGTCGTGACGGTGCCGCGATCCGGCTACATGCCCGAGTAGACGTAGCCGTGCATCACGACCGCGGGGCGGCCCGGCGTGCCGTGCTGCCCGGGGTGATCCGTCACCTGCGCACCCACTACCCGCATTTCCACAGCCCGCGGTTGGCCGGGGTCGACGTCCCGAAGGAGCTGGCCGACGCGCTCGCCAAGCTCGGCTACACGCACGACAAGGCGGCGCTGGCGTCCGTGGCGCGGTTGGTACCCGAGCAGGCGGTCGACCGGCTCGCGGTAGCCGGCACGGCCGACGAGGTGATCGATCAGCTGGCCGCGCTGCTGCGCGCCGGTATCTCGGAGGTGATGGTGATGCCGGTGACAACTCCCGGCCAGGACGAGCTGGAGCTGGTGCGCCAGATCGGTGCGGAAGTGATGCCGGCGGCGCGGAAACTCGCTGAGGCGGGAGCATGAACGGGGTCGGCGCCTTTCACGAACCCTCCACTGTGGATGAAGCGGTGACATTGCTGGCCGGATCGCCTGATGCCGTGCCACTCGCCGGCGGCACCGACCTCGGTGTCCAGATCCGCCGCGGCAAGGTGCGGCCCACCGCTTTGGTAGCCCTGCACAAGATCGATGACTTACACCGCCTTGCTGTTGCCGGCGATGAGGTGGTGATCGGCTCCGGGGTCACCCATCGACGCATCGAGCGGTCCGCGATTTTCGATGGCGCGCTGGTCGCCTTGCGCGAGGCCTGCGAAACCGTGGGCGCCGTGCAGACGCGCACCGTGGGCACCATCGGCGGCAACCTGGCCAACGCGTCGCCCGCCGCGGACACCGCGCCGGTATTGCTCGCCTTCGGCGCCACGGTGGACATCTCCGGCCCCACCGGGAACCGCAATGTCGGCGTCGACCAGTTCTTCCTTGGCTACCGAAGGACGGCACTATCCGCGGGTGACATCATCACCGCGGTCCGCTGCCCGGTGTCCACTACGGATGCCGGCTCGGCATTCCTCAAGCTCGGGCGACGGCGCGCCATGGAAATCAGCATCAGCTGCGCGGCGGCATTCGTCCAACTCGGCGAGGATGGCGAGACTTGCACGGCCGCCGGTATCGGGCTCGGGTCGGTGTCCCCCACCGCGATCCGGGCAACCGCGGCGGAAGCCGTGCTCATCGGCAATCCGGTCACCGACGAGTTGCTGCGCGCGGCGGCAGGCGTGGCCGCGACGCACTGCAGTCCGGTCGACGACATCCGGGCCACCGCCGCGTACCGCCGGCAAGTGACCCGTGTCCTGGTCCACCGCGTGCTTCGGCTGGCGCTCGATCGCGCACAGACCCGAGGAAAGGGAACGCCGCAATGAACCTGACACCACTTCGATTTACCGTGAATGGCAAGCCCTGTGCCGTCGAAGTGCCGCCGGGAAGCTACCTGCTGGACGTGTTGCGTGACAACCTCGGCCAGCTCGAAGTGAAGGAAGCGTGCGACGAAGGCGAGTGCGGCGCGTGCACCGTCCTGGTCGACGGCGAACCGGTGGACTCCTGCATCTACTTCTGCGCTCAGGCGCAGCGTCGTGCCGTGACGACGGCGGCAGGCTTGGCCGAGGGCGACACCCTGCACCCGGTGCAGCAAGCCTTCGTCGACCATGGAGCCGTGCAGTGCGGGTTCTGCACCCCGGGATTCGTGGTGGCCGCGGCTGCCCTGCTCGACGAGAACCCGAGCCCGACCGAGGCCGAGGTCCGTACGGCTCTCGCCGGAAACCTGTGCCGCTGCACGGGATACACCAATATCGTGCGCGCCGTGGTTGCGGCAGGCGAACGCGCTACGGAGGATCCCATTGCCTGAGCCAGAGTGTGAAGACCGCCGTCACGTCGGCCGCCCGGTGGTACGCGGCGATGCCATCGCGAAGGTGACCGGCCAGTTCGAGTACGGCGTCGACGTCAGCAAACCCGGGATGCTGCACGCGAAAGTCAGACGATCCGAAATTCAGCACGGCCTGCTGCGGCGGGTCGACGTCACCGCGGCCAAGGCGATGAACGGTGTGCACGCGGTGCTCACCGGAGGTGACATCGGGGACTTCCGGGCAAGCCGGTTCGTCCGCGACGAGCCGATTCTCGCCAAGGACCGGGTGCGCTACCACGGCGAGCCCGTTGCCGTGGTAGCGGCGGAAACGCCGGCGATCGCCGAGGCCGCGGCCGCGCTCATCGAGGTCGACTACGAGCCGCTGCCCGCCGTGAACAGCGTGACGGACGCACTGGCACCTGACGCTCCGCTGCTGCACCCGGACTGGGAGAGCTACTGGGCCGCGCCGGTGGTGCGGCGTTCGGGGAACATTCTCAACCACGCGAGCCTTCAGCGCGGTGACGTCGACGGCATTTTCGCTGGTGCGGCAAGGGTCTTCGAGGACACCTATGTCACGCAGATGGTGCACCAAGCGTCACTTGAAGGCCGCGTCGCGATCGCCGAAGTCGAGCCGGGCGGCGGCGTGCACGTGACCTCCAGCCACCAGTATCCGTTCGGCCTGCGCCAGGATCTCTCCGACATCCTGCACCTTCCACTCGAGTCGATTCGGGTGAGTGCCACCGGGCACGGAGGCGGATTCGGCGGCAAGCTCTATGCCGGAGTCGAGCCCTACTGCGTGCTGCTCGCGCAACACACCGGCCGGCCCGTACGGCTCGCCTACACCCGCGAGGAGGAGCTGATCGCCACGTCGCCGCGAATGGGTGCGACGGTGCATTTGCGCACCGCTGTCGACGCCTCCGGGCGGCTGCTCGCTCGCGACGCGACCGTGCACTACGATTGCGGGGCCTATTCGGAGTCCTCCCCTGTCGTGGTGGGCATCGCGCTGTTGGCGCTGCCCGGCCCATACCGATGGGAAGCGTTGCGCGTCAACTCCTATGCGGTCTATACCAACAAGGCCAACTGTGGTTCCTTCCGCGGGCCGGGAGCACCGCAGGTCGTGTTCGCCGGCGAAAGCCAGCTCGACCAGATCGCCGGCGAACTCGGTGTCGACCCGCTGCGACTTCGGTTGGACAACGCGGTGCGTGACGGCGACCTCGGCCCGACCGGGCAGGTGCTGACCGGCGTGTCACTGACCGAGACGCTGCACCGGGCGGCCGACGCGATCGGCTGGACCGAAAAGGCCGGAGCGAACCGTGGCAAGGGATTGGCCTGCTGCTGGTGGACCACCACTGGCGGCCCGTCGAGTGCGGAAATCCGCGTCGGCGGGGACGGAAACGTCGTGCTGGTCACCGGTGCGACGGAGATCGGCACCGGGGCGGTAGAGGCTGGGTTGGTACAGATCTGCGCCGACGAACTGGGAGTATCCCCAGATGTGATCAGTGTCCGTTCCGCGGATACCGCGACCACGCCGTACGACATGGGCGCGCAGGGCAGCCGCACGCTCTTCCAGGCCGGAAACGCGGTCATCTCGGCGGCCGCCGACCTGCGTTCGCAGTTACTCGCCGCGACCGCGGCTGATCCCGGCACGGCGACATCCTTGGCCGGATTGGCCCGGCTGACCGGGAAGGAACTCGTGGGCACCGGCACATACACCGCGCCCCCGACCGCCTTCGACGAAAGCACCGTCGCCGGCGCAGCGTTAGGCGCGTTCAACGACCCGAGTTTTTCCACGCACGCCTGCGAAGTCCAGGTCGATCCGGATACCGGCGAAGTCCGGTTGGAGCGGTACGTCGCGGTGCAGGACGTCGGCCGGGTGATCAACCCGACTTACGCGGCCGGTCAGATCTCCGGCGGCGCTGTTCAGGGTATCGGCCAGGCACTGTTCGAGGACCTGCACTACCACGACGGACGAGTGGCCAACCCGAACTTCACCGACTACAAACTGCCGACGATCGCGGACGTGCCACCTGTCGAGACGATCCTGGTCGAGCAGCCGTCGATACACGGGCCCTACGGCGCCAAGGGCGTCGGTGAACCGTCGATCATCCCGGCCGCACCGGCGATCGCCAACGCGGTTGCGGATGCCGTAGGGGTGCGGGTGCGCGAACTGCCGATCACCGGTGAACGCGTCATGCGAGCGCAGTGAATGGGAGTGGCCCCCGGCACCACTAAGGGTTTGGTGCCAGGGGCCACTCATACACCACGACGCCTAAGAGGGGAGGTAGGCGAAGGGCGAGCCAGTCAGAAAACGTGAATAATCTTACGACTACTTCATGTTTCAGCCTACGACACGGACCTCGGTTTGCATAGACTTTCCCTCGGACCAGAGATTTCAGGCACACTCCATCCCTGCCCGTCCGGGAGCACTTTCTCCCCAAAGTGTCCCCACACCGGAAAACGAGTCGTGTGATCAGGGGCGTCGGGTGGCGCGCACGACGACGTCGTGCAACTGGACCGCCCCGCCTGCGCGGTTGATGAGAGTGCGGAGGTGCTCTTCGGCGGTGACGACATCCCATCGGATAGCGTCCAGTCCCATCGTGATGCTCGCGGTGGTAACCGATGCCTGCTCGGGAGGGTGGCGTCCGTGGCGCTGCTGTCCATGGCCGTGTCCGTGCCCCGGGGTGTGCAGGTGTCCAACGATCAGCAGGGTGCCGCCCGGTGCCACCCAGTCGGAGATGCGCTCGTAGAACGCCAGCTGCGGCATTGCGGGGTGCGCGTAGTGGGTGGTGACCAGGTCGAACTGCTCGCACGGTTTCCAGACACTCAGGTCCGCCTCGAGCCACCGCACGCGCTCGGGTGCTGAACCACCCTTTGTCGCGCGCTCGGAGGCGCGGGAAAGGACCTCGGTGGAGATGTCGGCCGCGGTTACCTGCCAGCCCTCAGCGGCAAGCCAGATCGCTTCCGCGCCCTCGCCACAACCAGCATCCAGCGCCGTGCCCGGCACCAGGCTGCTGGTCTCACGTGCGAGATACGGGTTCGGGACGATCTGCCGCCCGGCTTCGTGCCCGTTCGCCTGCTGCCAGTGGGACTCCCAGTAGTCCTTGTCGAATCCTTGCGTCATCGCGCCTCCGCGTGTGGTCGAGAGTTCTTGACAATCGTGCGTTCGACCACGCCAATGCGCAAACCTTCTTGCCAAATGGCAAACTGGCGACATGGACGACCACCTGAACCGCACCCTCGATGCAGTCGGGCCGAGGCTCAAAAACCTGCGGATGCGCCGCGATATCACTCTCACCGACCTCGCTGACGAGACCGGCATCTCCACCAGCACGCTGTCGAGACTCGAAGCAAGCCTGCGACGTCCTACGCTCGAACAGTTGCTCCCGCTAGCCCGCGCCTACGGGCTCACTCTCGACGAACTTGTCGACGCGCCCCCCACTGGGAACCCCCGCATCAACCTGCGCCCCATCGCCTGCGGCGACGGATCGACCATCATCCCCCTTACTCGCCGCCCCGGAGGCATCCAGTCATACAAGTTCGTCCTCCCTACCGGGAGCGACGACGCGGAACCCGCCCTGCGTACCCACGAGGGCTACGACTGGGTTTACGTCCTCAACGGCAGGCTCCGCTTGGTCCTCGGCGAGCACGACCTCACCCTCGAATCAGGAGAGGCCGCCGAGTTCGACACCCGCACCCCACATTGGTTCGGGGCCACCAGTTCCGGTCCGGTCGAGTTCCTCAGCCTCATCGGCAAGCAAGGTGAACGCGCCCATGTTCGCGCAGCACCGAAAGCAAATTGACTGCCTCGCCGGGAACCGGGGAGCCGCACGAAAACCGTTCGCGCAACCAAAGGTTGCGTTAATGAGTGGTGCCGGATACGCTGACGATGCAACCATCGGTTGCGTTGAGGCCAGGAGGGTCACATGGAGTACGGAAGCATCGAGCGAGAGCTCAGCATTGACGCCACCCCGGAGGTGGTCTACGAGGTGATCAGCTCTCCGGAGCACCTGCGCGAGTGGTGGCCCGACGACGCCGAGCTCGACCCGGTCCCCGGCGCCACCGGCGCGATCACATTCGGCAACCCGACGTCACCCGACGCGACGATTGTGCCGCTCACAATCTTGGAGGCTGACCCGCCCCGCCGGTTCGCGTTCCGCTGGGCGTACGACGAGGGCCCGGCCACCGAGACGAACTCGTTCCTGGTGACCATCGACCTCATTCCGTCCGGCGACGGCACGCTGCTGCGCTTTGAGGAGACCGGCTTCCGCGAGCGCGGGTGGGAAGCCGCCGTGCTGGAGGAGGCCTACCTCGACCACGTCCGCGGCTGGGACCACTTCCTCCCGCGCCTCGTCACGTATGCCAACAGGCTGGTCGCGCGGCCGTGAGCACCGCGATCGACGACGACCTCTGGTCCGCGGTCGGCGACCCGACCCGCCGACGGATGCTCGACCTGCTCCTCGCCGACGGAGGCGGTACGGCGACCACGCTCAGCGAGCGGCTGCCCGTCACCCGGCAGGCGGTCGCCAAGCACCTCGGTGTGCTGGACCGCATCGGCCTGGTGCACGTGACGCCGGCGGGGCGCGCGCGCCGCTACGAGGTGGACGAGGTCCAGCTCGCCCGTGCGGTCGCCCAGCTGTCCGCGGTCGGCGCGACCTGGGACGCCCGGCTGCAGCGGATCAAGCGGATCGCCGAGCGGATCCAGCGCAGCAAGCCGGACTGACCGGCACCCTGTACACCCACAATTCGCCGCCACGTCCGTGGCGGCGCCGAACGACCGCGCCCTGAAGTGGGCGCGCACCGGTTGCGCTCCGGCTGTGCGAGACCGGCAAGACACGCACCAGATCCCGCAACCACTCAATCAAGGGACACGAAGAGACAAGGATCCGATCACTCATGACGACACAATCACCGGACATCCACGACATGAGCACGGTGCGCACCGAGCGCGGCTACTCGACGTCGTACACGGTCGAGCAGTCACCGGAGGAGGTCTTCGCCGCCATCCTGGACGTCGGCGCCTGGTGGACGGGCCAGGTCGAGGGGCGTGCCGACGAGCTGGGTGCCGAGTTCACCTACCGGCACCTCCCCCAGCACTACAGCCTCCAGCGCGTGGTCGAGCTCGAACCGGGCAGTCGTGTGGTCTGGCGGGTCACCGACAGCCACCTGTCCTTCATCCCGGAGCCGGGTGAGTGGACCGGAACCGAGATCGTGTTCGACATCGTCCCCGCGGCCGGCGGCACCGAGCTGCGGTTCACCCACGTCGGCCTGGTGCCGGACGTCGAGTGCTTCGGCGCGTGCTCCACGGCCTGGCTGCACTACGTCAACGGCAGCCTGCGCAACCTGATCACCACGGGAGCGGGTCTGCCCGATCCGTGGTGACCGGCGGCCGGGCGGGCGCCCCACCGAAGGGTGCCCCCAGACGTGCGCATCACCTACCCCACTGAGAGGAAACGAAATGCCCACGATGCCCGCTGGAAGCATCCTGCTCGGAAGCACACGAGCCAACGAGCTACGCGATTGGTACCTCAAGGTGCTCGCGCCCGACCACACCGGAGACGGCCCAATCATGCTCGGGGACTTGATGTTCGTCATCGAACAGCGAGATGACGTCAGCGACAACAATCCCGAACCAGGCCGATCGATCCTCAACTTCCACGTCGACGACTTCGCCCAGTTCGAGGCGCAGCTGAATGCTGCTGGGGTGGATTGGATCGCGGGAGCCACGGACCGCGCCTCCGGGAGGTTCGCCACGTTCAAGGACCCAGACGGCAACTACCTGCAAATAATTCAGTTCGCACAGCCCTCATGCTGAGCGGAAGGGCCGGTGGTGGGCTGCCGGGCCGGGCGGAGGCCGTGTCTCGCCCGGTCCGGCAGCACGTCAATGGGTGGCTACCTGGAGCGCGCCGCCCCTGGAGCTGCTCGGGCAGCCGTCATGCCGTTGGGGCTACCGGTATTCTGAGCAAGGCGCCGAAGCCTGGCACGGGGTCGGCGACTCCCCCGCGCCGCAACGCGAACCACGCCATTGCCTGATTGCTGGTGACCACCGGGCGACCCAGCTCAGCCTCCAGCGCCTCGATGATTTCGGCGGAGCGCAGCGCGGTGCAGCTGAGGAAGTACGCATCCGCGGCCGGGTGCCGGTGGCGCACGACGAAGTCGAAGAGTTCCTCCGGCGTCAATGCCGCCATTTCGGCGTTGGTGTCGATGCCCAGCGCGGCGTCGGCGAGCACGGTCAAACCATGGGACGTCACGAACTCGATCTCTCGTTGATGCGTCGCCGGCAGGTAGGGCGAGAGCAGAACGAGTCTGTTCGCGTCCAGCGCGCGGAACGCCGCGAGCAGCGAGTCCGCCGTCGTCATCGTCGGAGTTCCCGATCCGTTCCGCATCTTCTCCGCGATGGTGGCCTCAAGGGAACGGGAGTACGTGGTCACCGCGGTGCAGTGGAAGACCAGAAGGTCCACGCGCGCGTCGGTGAGCAGCGCGACGGCATCCGAGAGCCCGTCCACCATCCCCAGCAGCTCGCGCTCGGAGGTGCCGCGCAGTGGTAGCCGGGTGACGAACGGTGCGACCCCCGCCGGGAGCATGCGTGCCAGCTGTGGCTCGGCGATCGTGTTGCCGGAGGGCACCACGACGCCGAGCCGCAACCGCTCGCCGTAGTCGATCTCGGCTGCGCTCACGCGCGAACCTCCAGGCTCGCCAGCGCGTCCGTCAGGTACGACCGGTTGATGTAGTCGGCCGCGTTGGTTTTCGCGCGGTTCGGCAGCGCTCGGATCAGCGAGCTGATGTCGATGAGCGCCTGAACCGCCGCATCGCTGGCGTCGCCGTCGCGGGGGAAGATCTCCGCCTGGGTGTACTCGTCCCACGCCCGCAAGGCGTACGACCGGTCCACGCCGGTCTCCGCGACCGCGATATCGGTCGCGGCCTCGCGGTTGGCGTAGAACCACTCGTGTGCGCGAACATACGCGCGCAGGAAGCGAACGACGATGCCGGCGTTCGCCCGAGCCCAGGTGGATTCGACGTTGAGCGACGTGAACTGGAAGTCCGGAAACTGCTCGCGAGGATCGGCCAACGCGGTGTAGCCGGCGTCGCGGGCGATCAGATTGAGCGGAACGCCCTGCAGTCCGGCGTCGATCTCGCCCGACTGCAGCATGCGCCAGCGCGTAAGGATCGGGCCGACCGCGACGATGTTGTAGTCGCGCGGGTATTCCAGGCCGTGCGCGGCGAACAGCTTCATCACCAGCGACGAGCTCCCGGCCTCCACCGACGACACGCCGACCGTCTTGCCTCGCATGTCGGCGAACGAGCGGATCGAGGGCCCGGCCATCAGGTCGAACGGCAGCCGGTTGACGTTGCCGCCGATGATCTCGAGGCTGCCGCCGGTCTCGCTGTCCAGGATGACCTGCTCGGTCACTCCGCAGGCGAATTGCACCCGACCGTCCTTGAGCCGCTCGGTCACCTCGTCGATCGGCTCGTACAGCTCCACCGAGACGTCCAGGTCTTCGGCTGCGAAGTGCCCCGCGTGCACACCCACCCACAGGGGAAGGTTGAAGTAGTTGCGGGAGACAGCGGCGAGCTTGAGGTGGTCCATTCGGTTACTCACTTTCCGGTTGGGAGGGCTCCGGCGCTCTCCGGCCGGCTCGTGGCGGGCTGGGTCGGAGCGTCGATGGGGTTGCGGGTGAGCGTGAGGATCAAGGTGGTGCCGACCAGCAGCAGAAACCCGGCGATGCCGAAGGCAGTGGTGAAGCTGCCGGTCGCCGCGACCGCGTAGCCCGTGACGATCGGCGCCAGCACACCGAAGCTGTTCCCGCCGAAGATCAGCATGCTGATCGCCACACCGGCGCGCCCGCCATTGGTCAGCAGGTCGTTGGTCAACGCGATGTTCATGGCCATCGCGGTGGACACGCAGGTCAACGAGATGCTGAACAGCATGAGCAGCACCCACGTCGCCGAGACGAAGGGCGCGATCAGAATGACCGCCGAGCACAGCATGCAGATCGCGATGATCTTCCGCCGGCCGCCGCCATTGAGCGACTCACGCTTCAGGAAACGATCGCTCAGCCGTCCCAGCAGCAGTCCCAGTACGACCGCGGCGGCGTACGGCACGGCAGTGAAGGTGCCGGACTTGAGCACGTCCAGATCCCTCGACTTGGCAAGATAGGTGGGCAGCCAGCTCATGAAGAGGTACAGCGTGTAGCCGGCACAGCCCTGCGCGAGGGCCAGACCCCACATCGTCTTGCTGCGTAGCAGCACCGCAAGGGTGTTCTGGACCTTCTCCGGACGGTTCTGCTGGTCCGACGCCGCGTCGCGCTCGCGGAGGATCAGGGTCCGTTCCGCGCCATCGAGCCAGTTGGCTTCTTCGGGCGTGCGGTACAGCAGGTACCACAGCAGCGCCACAACCATTCCGATCCCGCCGGTGATCAAGAACGATTCCCGCCAGCCGAACTCCGTGACGATCCAGCCGACGGCGAGCGCTCCGATCGCTGGGCCGGCGTAGGCACCGCTGTTGAGCCATGCGGCCGCCAGCCCGCGCTCGGACCGGGGCGCCCACTCCCGGATGGCGCGCCCGCCTGCCGGGTAGCCGGCGGCTTCACCGGCGCCGAGTACGAGGCGGCTCCCGACCATGGCGCCGAACCCGGTGGACAGGCCGGTCAGTATCCCGCCGCCCGACCACACCGCCAGGCTTCCGGCGGTGATCCGGCGGGCGCCCCAGCGGTCGACGGCGGCACCGACCGGGATCAGGAGGATCAGGTACGTCCACAGGTAGGCCGACAGCAGGTAGCCCATCGCGATGGTGTCGAGACCGTAGGCGCGGGAGATCGGTCCGGCAGCCACCGAGAGGTTGATGCGATCGACATAGCTGATCAGCATCATGACGAACAGGCCGCCGTAGACCAGATAACGTTTTCTGTTTCGCAACATCTTCGGGCTCCTTTGCCCACGCTTGTGTTGCGAGTCACCGTATGCGAGCACTATAAATGAAGCCAGCGCATAGTTTTCATAGCGGTATGAACCATGTTCATACAAGGGGGTTGGCATGGACCTGCGGTCAGTTGACCTCAATCTCTTGGTCACGTTCGAGGCGGTGTTGACGGAGCGGAGCGTGTCGGCTGCGGCGGAACGCCTTGGCGTGACGCAGTCCGCGGTGAGTCACGCGCTGCGGAGGCTTCGCGCGGTCTTCCATGACCAGTTGCTGGTGCGCGGCCCGGCCGGCATGGAGCCGACTCCTCGGGCGCTGCAGATCGCCGAAGTGGTGACCGAGGCGCTCGGCCAGATCGAGCAGGTGATTTCCCAGCAGCGAGGCTTCGACCCCGGCAGCTCGGAGCGGAGCTTTACGATGCGGGTTTCCGAGTACGTCGCGCCGTTCCTGTTGCCCACGCTGTGTTCGTGGCTGCGTCGCCAGGCTCCCCGGGTGACGTTGAGTGTCGCCCGCTTCAGCGAGCACGACACGAACGGCAAAATCCAGCCGAACGAAGTCCATGTGCGGATGGCGTCCCCGGACCCGCTCCCGGCGGGATACACGGGTGTCCGGTTGCTGGAGGACGAGTTCGTGGTGCTGATGAGCCGGAAACATCCCGAAGCCGGGCAACAGATGACTCTGGCGCACTATCTCGGCCTGCCGCACGTGAAGGTGGCCGCCACCGCACTGGGCACCAACAGGATCGACGACGCGCTGGCTCGACGTGGCCTGCGCCGCAACGTGGTGCTGACCGTGCCAAGCTGGTTCGAGATGCGCGGCGTGATCGCGAACACCGATCTGGTCGCCGCGATGCCGGGCCGGTGGGCCCACGACCCGGCCTTCTCCGAGGGCTGCCGGTGGCAGAAACTGCCGCTGGACGAAGTGACCTTCGCGGTGGACATGCGCTGGCGGACCCGCGATGCCCGCGACCCCGGCCTGCTGTGGCTCTGCGAACTGATCACCCGAGCCATCACCGTCGACACACCCCAGCGACCTCCCGACGGTGGCTCAGGTACGTGAGGGCCGGCGACAGTATCGTTCGGTCGAGGGATGATCAGCCCACCCCAGGAGATCGGCCAAGAAGCCGGGCCTGTCATCGACGATCAGACACCACATTCCCCCAGCGTCGCGAGCACGGCCGCAGCGCGCATGCCGCCGACCGGAGATGTCGGCGAGCGGTGCTCCCGGACTGGACGCGAGTCACGCCACCGCGCCGGTCGTATGGACGGTCTTGCCGCCCACCACGGTGAGCTCCGAGCCGATCAGCGGGATCTGCTCCTCCGGGACGGTGAAGTAGTCGTCGCTGAGCACCGCGAAGTCGGCATGCGCGCCGGGCACCAGACGCCCGCGGGTCGTCTCCTCGAAGCTGAGCCAGGCGCTGCCCGCCGTGTAGCACGCCAACGCGCGCTCCCTCGACATCCGATGGCGAGCGTCGCGCCGGGGGACCCCGTCCGCGGAGCGCCCGGAGACCAGCCACCAAAGCGCGAGCCACGGGTTGTGGGAGCAGGCACGGGTGGCGTCGGTGCCGGCCGCGAGCGGCACGTCGGCCGCGATCAGGTCCGCGATCCGCGGGGCTTCGGTCATCGACCCGGGGCCCCAGGCCGCTTCGGACAGTGCTGCCTTGAACACCTGGTGGTCATCGAGCACCAGGCCCCCGCCCAGCGCCTTCAGCCGCTGCAGGTTTCGCACGCTGATGCGGTCGCCGTGCGACAGGGTGAACCGCAGCCCTTGCAGCGGGGTCTGCTCGTTCACCGTCTCCCAGCAGGTGAGGATCCGGTCGATGGACTCGTCGAGCACGGCGTGGATGTTCACCGGCCAACCGCGTTCGGCTGCGTGGGAACAGATCTTGTGCAGCTCGTCGGCGGCGTCGTCGGAGATGGCGAACTCCTCGAGCCCTTCGAAGTCGTGACAGCCGTAGTGCACCACCTCGCCGATGCCGAGGAACCCCAGCATCGGGTCGCCGAAGCGGGGTGGTGTGTGGCGCATCCACGTTTCGAGCTGGGCGTACTCCTGGCCCGGGTCGGTAGCGGATAGGAAGAGCCGCATCCGCATTGAGAGGTCGCCGTCGCGCCACAGCGCGAACAACGGCTCATACCGCTGCGGCGGCATACCGAATCCGCCGGCATCGACGATCCCGGTCAGGCCGACCGCGTGCAGGTCGGCGAACATCGCAGCCGTGGAGCGGCGTTCTTCCTCGGGCGTGGCCGGCGGCACCGCGGACAGTACCCGGTTGAACGCGCCCATGCCGAAGACCCGGCCGGTGAGCTCGCCGGTCACCGGATCACGTTCGATGCGGCCGCCGGGCGGGTCCGCGGTGGCGGCATCGATCCCGGCCGCGCGCAGCGCCGCCGAATTGAGCACCGCGACCTCGTACAGCGCCTGCACGTACACCGGGTGGTCGGTGGTCACAGCGTCCAGTTCGGCCCGGGTGGGTTCCCGGGATTCGGGGAACTGGCAAGGATGCCACCCCCCGACGACACGGATCCATTCCCCTGGCTTCGCTTGCAGGGCTGCGGCCCGGATCGCGGCCAGCCCGGACTGCAGATCGGGCAGGTCCGTCCAGCGGAGCTCGCTCGCCCAGGTCGCGCCCCCGCGCACGGCGTGCATGTGGCCGTCGATCAATCCGGGGACCACACGGCGGCCACCGAGGTCGGCCACCTCCGTGCCCATGCCCGCCAGCTCGCGGATTTCCGCGTCGGTACCGCAGGCCAGTACCCGCCCACCACGGACCGCCAGTGCGGTAGGACCGGAGTCGAACGGCCGGTTCAACTCGGGCCAGACCAGGCCGTTGACGAAGATCTTGTCGGGTGACGTATTCATCGAATCCACCTCATCGTCAAGCCATCGCGGATGGGCCGGACCAGGACGCCAGGAGGCGGTCCCGGGAACTGCGAGCTCGTTCCTGCACCGCCCGCAGGTCGTGTCCCCTCAGCTGCCCGCCCTGTTTGACCACCCGGCCGGCGATCAGCACCGTGTCGACGTTTTCGTTGTCCGCCAAGGTGATCGCCGCGGAGAGGTGGTTCACCGGCGCCAGGTTCGGCCGGTTCGTGTCGAGCAGGACGACGTCGGCCTGTTTGCCGGGGGTGAGCGAGCCGATCCGGTCGTCGAGGCCGAGCGTACGGGCGCCTTCGATCGTCGCCATGCGGACGACGTCACGGGTGGTGATCGTCAGCTCCGGCAGCGTCTCGCCACGGGACAGCGCGACATGATTCTGCCAGCCGCGCTCGGCTTCGAGCGTTCCCCGCATTTCGGCGAACAGGCTGCCACCCACTCCGGACACGACGTCCACGCTCAGGCTCGGCTGCACCCCGGCGGCGCACAGCCGGCCGGTCGCCGGGTACCCGTGTCCCATCTGCATCTCCACCCGCGGCGAGATCGAGGCGTGCCCGCCCGTTTCGGCGATCAGCCGCAGTTCGGCGTCGGTGCAGGTGTTGCAGTGCACGTAGATCACGTCGGGACCCAGCAGGCCCCGCCGGTGCAGTTCGGTGATCGACCGCTGCTGGCCGAGCAGTCCGACACCAACGTGCATCGAGGTGCGAATGCCGAGTTCGCGGGCCAGCTGGAGGTCGGCGACCGTGTCCTCGATCGGGCCGAACTCCGGGCCCATGCTGGCGAGCGCGAAGCCGACCAGCCCGGCGTCGGACGAGAAGTAGCGTCCCGCCACGCGCTCCACGTCGCGGGCGTACCAACCGGCGGGCGGTCCGCCCGGGTTGCCGTAACCGAAGACGGCCCGGACTCCGGAGTCCACCAGCCCGCGCACCGCTTCGTCGGCGTGGTCGGGGCTGCGCATGATGTGCGCCCAGTCCATCACCGTGGTGATGCCGGCGTCCACGGCTTCCAGCGCGCCGAGCAGCTCGGCCGCGTATACGTCCTCCGGGGAGAACCGGGGGCCGAGCGTCAGCAGCATTTGGTCGATGTACTGGCCCAGAGTCCAGTCCGCCGCAATCTGCCGCAGCGCGGCCTGCCAGAGGTGGCGGTGTGTGTCCACCAGCCCGGGCAGCACGATCCGGTCGGTGGCGTCGATGACGCTCGCCTCGGCCGCCGGGATGTGTTCGCCGACGGCCACGATCGTGTCGCCCTCGATCAGTACATCACCGCGCTGCAGCTCGCCGATGTCGGGATCCATGCTGTAGACGGTGCCACCCTGGATGAGTGTTCTCTGTGTCATCGTTGACCTCCGCGTTGAGGGCTTGCAGCGTGTTCTAGGAAACGGGCGCTACCGCCAGGTGCGTGTGTCGGGCGGGACGTCGCCGATGGTCAGCACGGTGCCCGCGGTGACGATTTCGAAGGCGTCCGGGACCAGGTCGGAGACGGCCTTCTTGAGCGGGAATCCGCTGCAGTGCATGGGAGCGACCAGCTTCGGCTCGTATGCGGCCAGTGCCTTCGCGGTGTTGTCGATCCGATTGGCGCTGATCCCGGGGTGGCCGGTGTGGAAGCCACCGAGGACGCCGTAGAGCTGATCGGTGCCGGTGAGGGCCCGCATGTGCTCGATCGAGCTGACGACCCCGCGGTGCCCGCACGGGTCGATGACGATCAGGCCGTGGCCTTCGACGTCGATGCCGAGTACCTGGTGGTCGTTGATGTCGTCCGCCTCGACGTGGCCGTCCGCGTGGACGCACAACCGCCCCGTGGGTGCTTCGAGCTCGAAGTCGGTGCTGGTCTTCATCTCGCCGGAGGTGAGCAGGCCCGGCCCGAGCGGAACGGAGTCGCGCGCCTCGATCAGGTGTCCGCCGGCCTGCCGGATCCCCTCACGACTGAGGCCGATGTTGATCATCGGGAGCGTGGTGTGCGGCTTGACGATCATCCGCGGGTCGAACGCGTCCGGGTGTGCGAGCACCGGGGTGGGATGGCCGATCGCTTCGAGCACGCCGTTTATGCCGCCGAAGTGGTCGGGGTGGCCGTGGCTGAGCACCACGGCGTCGACCTCGTGCAGGTCGACGCCGAGGTGCCGGGCGTTGTGCAGCACGACGGGGGCGGTCAGCCCGGCGTCGAACAGGATCTTCGTGGATCCGCTCTCGGTGAACGTCTCGACCAGGAAGCACAACCCGTTCTCGGCGAGCAGTTCGCCGTACCGGGAGCTGAAGTGCTGGTCCATGTTGTACCGGCGCACGCGGGGGCTCGATGGCAACAGGATGTCGATGAAGTTTTCGTCGAGGACGGTGATGCGGGCGCCGGCGCAGCGGCTCATGGTCTCGCCTTTCTTGGTGGTCACGAACGGGTTTCCGGAACGATGACGACGCGACCGGGAACCTGGTCCGCCACCGCGGAATACGCTTTCTGTCCCTCCTCGAGGCCGAACCGGTGTGCGACCGGCAGCGGCCGGAACTCGCCGCGCTCGAAGTAGGGGGTGAGCAGGGCCAGGCGCTCGGCGGATTCGGTGACGTCGAGCTTGCGGCTGTCGGCGCCCAGCAGCCGGGCCTCCCGGTGGTAGAAGTCCGGCAGGTTGATTTCCACCGTCTTTGTGCCGACTGCGCTGATCACCAACAGCCTGCCGCGCTGGGCCAGTGCCCCGAGCGCCGCCGCGGTGGTGACCCCGCCGACCGCGTCGTAGACGACCTCGGCGCCCCGCCCGTCGGTGTGCTTCAGCAGGGCATCGGCGACCTCAGCCGTGTTCCCGGTGAAGGGCACGAACTCGTCGATGATCTCGGCTGCCGGGGTACCCTCGGCCGGGGCGACCAGGTCGACGCCGAGCACCCGGGCGCCGTGGGTGCGGGCGATCTGGGCGACGGCGCCGCCGACCCCGCCGGAGATCCCGAAGACCACGACTGTCTCGCCCTTGCACAGCTGCGCGATCTCGACGGCGCCGAGCCAGCCGATCACGAAGTTGACCCCGACCGCCGAGGCCTCCTCGAAGCTCAGCCGTGCGGGTTTGCGAGCCAGCGCACCGATCGGGACGCGGATGTACTCCGCGTGTGAGCCGTCGAGGGTGAAGCCGACGTCGCCACCGGTGCCCCACACCTCGACGCCGCGCCACTCCGGCGGACCGTCGACGACGATTCCGGCGAAGTCCCGGCCAGGCACGCGGGGCAGCACGGTGCCCTCCATGATGCCGGCGACATTCTTCAGGTCGGACGGGTTGACTGAGGCGGCCCGGACGGCGACCACGGCTGTACCGTCGGTCGCGACGGGATCAGGCAGCTCGGTGACCCGCAGGACGTCGGGACCACCGAACCGGTCGAAACGGAGCGCACGCACGTGAATGTCCTTTCTGGACAGTAGGACAGAGAAAGAGTGGTCAGCGACGTTCCGGGGCGAGGGTGAAGGTCCACTCGACGGTCTGGAACGGCTCGGCCATCGGGGTTCCGTCCGGAGCGGTTTCTCCGGCGTCGTGCTGGACGAAACCGGCGACCAGGGAGCGCTTGGCGCCGAACACCGCGTCCCGCTCCAGGTACGGGTCGTCACCCCGGAACAACATGGTGACCAGCGGCTCGTGGCCGGGCGCGTGGAACCAGAAATGGATGTGCTCGGGCCGCATCGGTGAACGGCCGGCCGCCCGCAGAATCTCTCCACAGGGGCCGTCGGTGGGCACCGGGTAGTACCGCGGGACGATCGAGCGGAACGAGAACCGGCCGTCGCGGTCGGTACTCAGCAGGGCCCGCATCGCCGGTTCGCCCTGCAGCTTGTCCGCCTGCTGGACGTCGTAGAAACCCTCGCTGTCGCTGTGCCAGGTGTCCACGTCCGCCCCGGCCACCGGCCGGCCGTCCGGGTCCACGACCGTGCCGCTGAAGAACAACGGCATGCCAGGGACACCGCCGGAGATGTCGGTACCGTTCTCCGCGCGCGGCCGGCCCTCGAAGTAGAACGGCCCGAGCAGCGTGGAGTCGGTGGCCGAGCCGGCACCGTGGTTGATCTGGTCGACCAGCACACTCAGCCCCAGGATGTCCGACAGCAGCACGAACTCTTGGCGCGTGGGGCTGCTGATGCGGCCGACCCGCTCCAGGAAGTCCACCGCGGTGAACCATTCCTCGCTCGTCAGCCGGACCTCGCGAGTGAAGTCGTGCAAGTGCTGCACCAGACTTACGAAGATCTCGCGCATTCGTTCGGTCGCGGCACCGTCAAAGGTTTTCTGCACCTCGGCAGTGATTGTTTCCTCGGTCAGGTCGATCGACATCGTTCGACTCCCTTCGTTCCATCGGGTCCGCCCCGCACTTACGAGCATCGCGCCTGGACGGTCATCTCGTCCAACGAAGAGTTCTAATACATGTCATCTCGATGTGAGATAATGTCGCGATGGACCTTCGCCAGCTGGAGTACTTCGTCGCCGTCGCCGAGGAGCGCAGTTTCTCGCGAGGCGCTGAACGTGCCCACGTCGTGCAGTCGGCGGTGTCGACCGCGGTGGCGAAGCTCGAACGCGAGCTCGACATCCAACTCCTCGACCGAGCCGCGTACCCGGTCGCCCTGACGCCGGCCGGTGCCGCGTTCCTCGCCGAAGCCCGCGGCACTCTCGCCGCGGCCCGGCGCGCGAGGAACTCGGTCGCGCCCTATCGCGAGCAGCTCAGCGGCAGCGTCGACCTGGGGATCCTGATGTCCTCCGGCCCACTCGACCTGCCGGCCGCGCTGGGCCGGTTCCACGCCCGGTATCCACTGGTGTCGGTGCGGCTGCGGCAGAGTGTCGCGGGCACCACCGGCCACCTCGACGCCGTCGCGGACGGCGCACTCGACCTCGCCCTGGTGGCAGCCACGACACCACCGGCGAACGTCACCCTCCGCACGATCGCCCGTGAGCCACTGGTCCTGCTGTGCCGGCCCGAACACCGGCTCAGCACCCGCAGCCAGGTGCCGGTGTCCGATCTCGCCGGAGAGACCGTCGTGCGGTTCGCCGCGGGTTGGGGTATCCGCCGTCAAGCCGACGAGGCATTCGGCGCCGCCGGGATCACCCCGGACACGCCCTATGAGGTGGCCGACTACGACACCGCGGCCGGGCTCGTCCGCAACCGGCTCGGGGTCGCCCTGTTGCCGACCACACCGGCCGGTCGCTACCCGGACCTCCGCGCGGTCACGGTCACCCCGGCGAGCACCTGGACGTTGGCGCTCGCCGCGTCGGCACGGTTCCCGGCGTCCCCGGCCGCCGCGGCGCTGGCCGACACCCTTCTCGAGGAATGCCGCGCCTGATGGGCGGCGGGCCGGGTGCCACTGGCCAGGATGCGCGTTCGTCGCGGCCGCCGTCGAGGCCCTCACCGGAGCATGGCTGACCCCGCTAATGCACCCGGCGATCTGGTTTCTATGGAACACCAACGAAAATCCACCAGCCTCGACACCCTCCGCGGCTGCTGACGTCGACCGGGCTCAGCGGAAGGCAGCGATGTTGCGGGCGGTCCAGTCGGCGAAGGAACGCGGGGCGCGACCGAGGACTTGCTGGACGTCCGGGCTGATGCGCAGCTCGGCTGGGCTCGGAGAGCTGAGGATGTCCAGGGTGTCGTCGGCGAGTTCCGGCGGCACGTGCTGGACCATGACGGCCTTGGCCTCGGCGCGGGTCAGGTCGCGAAACTGCACCGGCGAGCCCAGTGCGGCGGAGATGACCTCGGCTTGCTGACGTGGCGTGATCACTTCCGGTCCGGTCAGCTCGTACACGCCGCCGACGTGCCGATCATCCAGCAGGCAGGCCGCCGCTACCTCGGCGATATCCGTCGGATCGACAATCGGCACCCCGATGTCGCCGAAGGGTGCTGCGGCAACTCGCTGCGCACGCACGGATTCCGCCCACCCCAGAGCATTGGAAGCGAAGCCGCCAGGCCGCAAGATCGCCCAGTCCAGGTTGGATTCGCTTAGTGCGTCCTCCACTGCGCGCACTGCGATGCGCGTCGCGCCGTGGGGCCTGGTCGCCACTCCTTGCGAGGAAAGCAAGACGACTCGGCGCACGCCGTGGGCCGCGGCCTGACGAACGGTCTCGGCTGGGCTCGCCCCGGCGGCATGCATGTCACCGGAAAGCAGCAGGAACATCGCGTCCGCTCCGGTCAAGACGGCCTCAAGGCTGGTCGGCTCGGTCAGATCGGCCACCACATGACGGCCACCTTCCGGTGCCGTTGCCGGGTGCCGCGACACTGTCGTCACCTGTTCGCCCGCCTCCGCCAGCACCCGTGTCAACGGCCCGCCCACGTTTCCGGTTCCCCCGGTCACCACGATCATGATCAGCTCCTTTTTTCCGTGATCCACTGTGCGCAGAACCGTAGGGGCTTGAGCTAACTTTTGGTAAGGACATACCTTTGGGTAAGCTCAGAACGTGAGGGAAGGTGTGCAGCGTGTCAGCTCAGGCGGATCAGCAGTATGAGGTGTTTCACACCGATTGCCCCGCACGTGATGTGGTTGATCATGTGACGAGCCGGTGGGGTGTCTGGGTGCTCATCGCTCTGCAGAACAACGACCTCCGGTTCTACGAGCTGCGTGAGAGCATCCAGGGCATCAGCGAGAAGATGCTCGCCCAGACCCTGCGCGCGCTGGTCCAGGACAGCCTGATCTGGCGGAAGGTCGAATCAACGACACCGCCCCAGGTCACCTACGGGCTGACCGAGTTCGGCAAGACAGTCGGCGAGCCGTTAACGGAACTCCTCGCGCGGATCACGCAGCAGCTGTCACAGCACCACGCAGACAGCGAGCTCACAATCGAGCACGACGAGCTTCAGGCAGAGCTCCGAACACCATCGCGGGGTGCACGTATTCGCGATGCACCGAAGAAGCGTTGACAGCTCCTTCCCACCAAGCTGGTCATCGATCGACTTCCTGCGCCAGCAGCACCAACAGCGCGGAAAGCAACTCCGGCAACGACGCGAGGAAAAAGAGCAATGCCCAACTACCCCGGAAAGACAACTCGCCGGCAGTGCTGATCAAGGTGCCTCAGCCCATGCTTTGCCGGTCGGGTTCGATGAGCGCGACGACCCGCTGCTCGCCGCGCACGTAGGGGCCGCCGATGTACTTCGTCGAGATCCGGTCGACGATCTCCCAGGCGGCGTCGCCCTCGATCCACTCGACGACCCTGCCGCGAACGATGACCGGCTGGAACGGGTTGTCGGCTGGTGTCAGGGAGAGCGCGACCCGCGGGTCGCGGCGCAGGTTACGGGCCTTGCGGGTGCCCGGGCCAGTGAGGATCGCGACGTGGTCGCCGTGCGTCCCGATCCAGACAGGGACGGAGTGGGGACCGCCGTCGGGCAGGACGCTGGCAAGGTGGGCGAGCGAGGTGCCGTCGAGCACGCGGCGCACATCGGGGTCGAGCATCGTGGTCATCTCCTGGCGTGGGTTCTGACTGGGCTTCTGGCTGTGCGACGCGATTTTGCCGGTGACGAGGGTCATCGCTCGACCTCGTAGTGGAGGTGGGTGACGCCGAGCGCCGGGACGGCGTCGACGAGGCGAAGGCGCACATGCTCAGGCAGCGCCTGGAAGAAGGGCCGGCCGCCGCCGAGCAGGACCGGCACCTGATGGAGGACCACCTCGTCGACAAGCCCCGCCTTCAACGCCTCGGTCGCGACGCCACCACCCATGAGCCCGACATCCTTGTCGCCGGCCGCCGCGCGGGCCGCCGCGACCGCGTCCTCGATGCCGGTGGTGACAAGGGTCTGCCGCTCGGTCATCTCCGGCGCCGGCCGATGGCTGAGGACGAACAGCCGGGCCGTCGGGTGGGGGCTGCCGCCGCCAAAATGGTCGGAGTCCTCATAGGTGTTGCGGCCCGCCACGACCGCGCCCACGCGTCCGGCGAGGGCGTCGAACACCCGCGCGCTCGGCTCGCTCAGCCTGAACCCGTCGAACACCTGGCTGGGTGTGTCGCCGTCGAAGTACCAGTCGAAGAGCATCGTTCCGTCGCCGAGCCCACGACCGGCACCGGGCTCGCGGCCGGTGATGTAACCGTCGACCGACACCGCGAGGGCGCTGAAGACCTTGCCCATCTCCGTGATCCTTTCCTTGGGTTCCCTTAAGAGACCCTGTGACCATAACAGTCTAAGTTTCCTAAGGGAACCCAGATTGCTAGACTGGTTCCATGCAGCGCACGGACTTCAGCAAAATGGCGTGCTCGATCGCGCGCACGCTCGACGTCATCGGGGAGCCCTGGTCGCCGCTGATCCTGCGTGACGTCTGGGTCGGACTCACCCGGTTCGAGCAGCTCCAGGCCGATCTCGGGATCTCGCGCAAGGTCCTGACCGAGCGGCTGAACCACCTCGTCGACCAGGGCGTGCTCGACCGCCGGCCCTACGACCTACGACCACGCTACGAGTACATCCTGACGGAAAAGGGCGCCGAGCTGGTCGATCTGCTCATGGTCATGACCGGCTGGGGAGACAAATGGCTCGCCGGCGAGGCCGGCCCGCCAGTGCTCTACCGCCACCATGCGTGCGGCGAGGTCAGCCGCGTCGACCTTCGCTGCACCCACTGCGGCGAGCCGATGCACGCAAACGACATCGACCCGCTGCCCGGCCCCGGCGCAGCCAGTCAGTAGATGACCGACCGGGCCGAGGGCGCTCGATCTGGCTCAGTCTGTCCAGGAATACGACATGGTTGGAATGAGGCCAGATTCTGCGACGCCCATCGCGGAGCTTGACCTTACCGGCCGCACTCCAGCGCATGCCACCACGAACCTGCCAAGCCGGAGCACCCAACGCCTCGATCGCCAACGACCAAGATACCTACGCCATCCTCGTCGACATCCACTAACCCGAGAAAAACGCCAGCGGTAACCACCTGACGCCCGCGGGGTTCCCGACCGGAGAAACGCCTCCAGCCGAGGGCCCGGCGGCCATCCCACGTTCGTCCATTGTGGATAGAGTTGGCGCACGGGAAACTGTTCGCCCGTTCGGCTCCGGCAGATAGTGACAGACCGCTGACTCATTACAACTCGCATCAATTGCGACCTATCGCTTATCGCGAATTGCGGGATCCTCTGTCCTTTCAGGACCAGAACGCGACCTCGGATTGGCTGGGGTCGGCGCGTAGCGGGGATATCCCGAGCTGGTCGGTGAGGGCGAAGACGTCAGTGAAGCCGGCGTGCCCGGCATCTGCGACGGTCAGCCACCGCTTCCGGCCGGTGAGGTGCGACCAGGTCTCCGGCCAAGTCGGGTCCGGACCGCTGGGCGTGTGCTGCACTTCGCGGCCCAGCAGAGAAACGGCCGATCCAGCCCGGACGCGGGTGTCGGCGAGCAGGACCTGCCCGCTCGGAGCCACCTCGCCGTGACCTCGACGACAGATGAGACAACCCCATCGCTGCGACCTGCAGGTGGGTCAGCCGAACGGACGTTGTACCGCGACAAGGCTGATTCGACAGACTAGATTGGTTGTCATCGATACCCCACCGGGGTACTCCGGGATGAGGTGGTTGTAGTGGGAGAAATCGGGCACGCACTGGCACTGGCCGGCTCCATGACGTGGGAGATCCTGTGGGCGTTGATTCTCGGCTTCGCCTTGTCGGCAGTCGTTCAGGCCGTGGTCAGGAAGTCGACGATCGTGCGGTTGCTCGGCGACGACCGGCCCCGCACCCTGGCGCTGGCTTCGGCGTTAGGGGCGGCGTCATCGTCGTGCTCCTACGCCGCGGTCGCCTTGGCCCGGTCCCTATTCCGTAAGGGTGCGAATTTCACGGCCGCAATGGCGTTCGAGATCGGTTCCACCAATTTGGTCGTGGAACTCGGCGTGATCATGGCCCTGCTGATGGGCTGGCAGTTCACCGTCGCGGAGTTCGTCGGCGGGCCCATCATGATTGTTCTGCTGGCGGTGCTGTTCCGCTTGTTCGTTCGCGGCCGGCTCATCGAGAAGGCCCGCGAACAGTCGGACAAGGGCATGGCCGGCTCGATGGAAGGCCACGCGGCCATGGACATGTCCATTCAGAGCGAAGGGACGTTCTGGCGCCGGTTGGGCTCAGCCCAGGGATTCACCGCTGTGGCGCACGTGTTCGTGATGGAGTGGGCGGCGATCCTGCGCGACCTGGTGATCGGCCTGCTCATCGCCGGGGCGATCGGCGCGTGGGTGCCGAACGAGTTCTGGCACATCTTCTTCCTCACCGATCACCCGGTGTTGTCCGCGGTGTGGGGCCCGATCGTCGGGCCGATCGTGGCGATCGGGTCGTTCGTGTGCTCGATCGGGAACGTGCCGCTGGCCGCGGTGCTGTGGAACGGTGGCATCAGCTTCGGGGGCGTGATCGCGTTCATCTTCGCCGACCTGCTGATCCTGCCGATCCTCAACATCTACCGGAAGTACTACGGCGCGAAAATGGCCCTCGTGCTGCTGGGCACCTTCTACGTCGCGATGGTCGGCGCCGGCTATCTCGTCGAACTCATCTTCGGCGTCACCGGGCTCATCCCAACCCAGCGATCGGCGACGGTGATGCAGGAGGGAATCTCGTGGAACTACACCACCTGGCTCAACATCGTTTTCCTCGTCGTGGCCGCGGTGCTCGTCGTTCGGTTCGTCCGCACCGGCGGGATCGCCATGCTGCGCATGATGGGCGGCTCGCCCAACGGGTCTGCCGAGCATCATCACTGATCACAACTCCGCCGAACACAACGTGTCGGCCACGTCGAGGGATGCGCCGTCGGCGCTCCACCGGCATGGTGACGCAAACCAACTGCCGGACTGCACCGTAGCCAGTGGTCGGGTATGTACTGGCGTTCCCAACCCACTGGCGTGCCGATCCGGTTGCATGGTCAGCGTGCGGCCTCTGCCGGAGTCACCTCCGGTGAGGTCGCGGCCGTGGAGCGGACACGGCGGCTGAACACCGCGCCGAGCGGAACCTGGACGGCTGGCGGCGGACGCCGGGGTTCAAGCCGCCGCAGCGATGATCGTCGGTGTCTGCCACGAAGTCGTGCTGTCCGCGTTGTTGCCGTCCGCTGCGGCGCCCGGCACACCTGCGATCGAGTCCGTCGTCACCACCGTGCTCGACGGCATCGCCTGATCCGACACGGGGGCCGCGGGCGCCTGCCTTGGTCGACAAGGCCCCCCCGGCTTGACGCATGCCGATATCGGAATATGATTGCGCCATGGCACGAGCAGCGACGACGTCGGACGTCTTCAACGCGATCGCCGAGCCACAGCGCCGGGAGATTCTGGTGCTGCTGCGGGCGGGTGAGCGGCCGGTGACCGAGTTGGCCCAGGAGCTGGGGATGACCCAGCCGGGGGCGTCCAAACACTTGCGGGTGCTCCGGGAGGTCGGGTTGGTGCGGGACCGCAAGGCAGGCAAGCAACGCCTGTACGGCCTTGACGCCCGCGGGCTGCGACCGATTCACGAGTGGACCGGCGGGTTCGAGCGGTTCTGGAACGAGAGCTTCGACCGGCTGGACGAGTACGTGCAGGACCTCAAGCAGGCAAAGCAGAAGGAGTAGCCAATGAGCACGACAGGACGAGGAGCGCCGGCGCAGTCCGCGACAGCCGACCGCGAGATCGTGATCTCCCGGGTCATCAGCGCCCCACGGGAGCTGGTGTTCGAGGCGTTCACCGAGGTGCGGCACCTGTCGCGGTGGTGGGGACCGGAGGGGTTCACCACCACCACGCGGGCGTTCGAGTTCCGCGTCGGCCGGGAGTGGGACTTCGTGATGCACGGACCGGACGGGACGGACTACCAGGAGTGGATCTCCTGGACCGAGATCACCCCGCCGGAGCGGATCGCGCTACTGCACGGTGAGTCCCGCGACGACCCGAACGCCTTCGAGTCGGTCTTGACGTTCGCGCCCGACGGCGCGGCGACCCGGATCGAGATGTGCACGGTGTTCCCCACCAAGGAACTGCGCGACGAGGCGGTCGAGAAGTACCACGCGATCGAGGGTGGCCGGCAGACCCTGGACAACCTGGCTGCCTACGTCACCGAGATCGTTCCGAAGGGAGTTGAGGAATGATGGCCGGGAAGGTGTACTTCAGCGTGTCGATGTCGCTGGACGGTTTCATCGCGCCTGAGTCCAGCGAAGACTTGATGGGGCAGCAGTGGATGGAACTGCAGCAGTGGGTATTCCCGACGCGGTTCTTCCGGGAGAACCTGATGCTTGGCGAGGGCGGTGAGGAAGGACGCGACAACGACATCGTGCGGGAGACGTTCGAGCGCACCGGCGCGAGCGTGATGGGCAAGCGCATGTTCGACGCCGGCGAGCGGATGTGGCCGGAGGACGCGCCGTTCCACACGCCGGTCTTCGTCGTGACGCACGAGAAGCGTGACCCCTGGGAGCGGCCGGGCGGGACCACTTTTTACTTCGTCAACGACGGCATCGAGCCCGCGCTCGCCCAGGCCCGTGAGGCCGCCGGCGACAGGGACGTCCGCGTCGCGGGCGGTGGCGCGACGATCCTGGAGTACGTGAACGCCGGCCTGATCGACGAGTTCACAATCGCGCTCTCGCCCGTGCTGTTCGGCTCCGGAATCCGCCTGTTCGAGGGCGTGGACGCGGGCCGCGTGGCCTTGGAGCCGGTCCGCGCGGAGCCGACGCAGCGGGTGACCCACCTGACCTACGCAGTCCGGGAGCGGTAACTGTCTCGACCTCAGCGCTCCCCCGCCGAGGTCAGCAGCACGCTGACGAGCAAGGCTTTGTCCCGCGACACGATCTACACGCTCAAACTCCGCCGCCGCGGCGTCGACCTGGACGCGGCCAAGGGCTCGCCGCGGCTCGACGGGACGGCTGCGCCGTGTGGGCGCGAGTGACCGGAAGCAATGCCGCAGGCAGGCAGCGGGGCCCGAGGACCCCGGCTGTGCCCACCGGGACGGTGCGTCAAAGCACGGCGAGCCGGTCCACCAGCAGTTCCGTCCTCCGCTCGGTGTCCTCCGGCGGCAGCCGTCCCGCCCGGGCCAGGGTCGCCAGCCCGTGCAGGGCCGCCCAGAAGACCTCGGTGAACAGCTCCGGGTGGACGCCGTCGCCGGCGACCACTCCGAGGCTCTCCAGCAGGGCGGCGAAGGCGTCCTTCAGAGGTTCTGGGGTGTCCGCCTTCGCGAACGCCAGGCCGCCGTCGAGCTGGAACATGGCGTCGTAGACCGCCGGGTTGCGTGCGGCGAAGTCGAGGTAGGCGCGGGCGAGGGCGGTGACCCGGGCGCGCGGGCCGTCCGCGACGGAGGCCGCGGCCCGCACCGCCGCGGCCATCTCGGCGGCGCCTTCGAGGGCGACCGCGCCGATGATCTCGCGTTTGCCGCGGAAGTGGCTGTAGAGGACGGGCTGGCTGTATTCGATGCGCTCGGCGAGCCGGCGGGTGGTGACCGCGTCCCAGCCGTGCTGCTCGGCGAGTTCGCGGGCCGTCGCCAAGATGAGGCGTTCGCGGTCCGCCCGTTCGCGCTCCTTGCGTTCCTGTACCGACATGATTCGATCCTAGCACCGCTAGACAATCGAGCGGCAGAAGTACTAGGGTTGCTACAACATCTATCAATGCTAGACACCATGAGGGGTCACCATGTTCAACGCACTCGAGGTGTTCACCACCGTGGTCGTCGGCGTGATGGTGGGGGTGGAGTTCTCAGTCGCCTTCGTCATCAACCCGATCCTCGACCGCCTCCCGGACGACAGCGGCCTGAGCGGCCGCGCTCACGGGGGCCGGATGCTCGGCGCCGTGATGCCGGTCTGGTACATCACCTCGCTCGTCCTCGTCGCGGTCTGGGCCATCGCCGGATGGCACAACCACGGCACCGGCCTCGTCGTCACCGCCGGCGCACTGCTGATCTTCAGCGTGATCATGTCGATCCTGCTGCTCGTCCCGATCAACAACCGGGGCAAGACGTGGACCCCCGACGACCGGCCCGACGACTGGAAGCAGCAGATGAACCGCTGGGACCGCTTCCACTACGTCCGCGTCGCCGTCATCATCGCCGCCTTCGCCCTGTTGGTCGCCGCCCTCACCTGAGCCCGCGGACCGACAACCGCGCACGCGGCGCACAATCCCCACTCCTTGGGCGGCAGCGGGCTACCGAAATTTCGACATCCGGGGATACAGCTGCCGCTGAGAGCCCACAACTGCGATCCCGACAAGCTACGCCCCTCGATGACTTGCGCGGCAACGGTCGAGCGTTCCGGCGCATGCGCAATAGACCGAAGAACCAATGCGGAACCTTTAATTCGTAGGTTGCGGGTTCAAGTCCCGTACGACCCACAAAATTAGTCATTGCACGAACTCCTTACTTCGAGGCCCAGACCTGGGATTTCTTCCCGCACGGGGTCCCGTTGGCGCTTGAGGCGGTATCCTCCGCTCGCGGTTGGGGATGCGGAAGTTCAGGATGATGCGGTCTGACTGTCCATTGTGGTGTGACGGGGGCCGTGCCGCCCGGTCCCGCAGCGAACTCCGCGGGACCGGGCGGGAAAGCAGTGCCGGTCCATCCAGCGACTTTGACGCCGGTCTTTCCTGGATCGCTACGTCAGGCCGTCATCAAGCTTTTCGACGTGAACGCGCCCGCGTGGTCGCGGGCGAAGTCCGCGAAGCTCCGCGGCTGACGGCCCATGACTTCCTGGAAGTCGGTGGTGGTGAAGTCTCCCCAGCCGGACACATAGGCCTGTGCGTACTCGGTAAGCATCCCGACGATCCAGTCCGGCACGCCGAACCCGAGCAGCCGCTTCTCAAGATCCTCGTCCGCGGTCGGGACGTAGCGGACCGTCCTTTCGAGCACCCCCTCGACTTGCTCCGCGACCTCCGCGAAGGAGATCGACTGCGGGCCGGTCGGGGTATAGATCTTGCCGTGGTGGAGGTCCGGGCCGTCGGTGAGCACCTTCGCGGCGAGTTCGGCGATGTCCCGCGCATCGATCATGCCAAGGCGACTTTCTCCCATGTTGAGCCAGAACGCGCCCTCGGTCGCGACGTCGTTGGCCTCGTTGAGCAGGTTCTGCATGAACCAGTGCGGCCGCAGGATCGTCCAGCCCAGGCCGGACTGTTCGATCTCGTGATCGGACAGCGCGTGGAGCCGCCCGCTGCGCGTCGGGGCGTCGTGTGCCGCGCGCACCGCGGACAGGCGCACCACCCGCTCGACGCCCGCCTGGCGAGCAGCCCAGACGGCGTTCATGTTGTTCTCGGACGCCCGCGGGCCGTTCGGGGTCAGCAGCCAGAGGTCGTGGACCCCTTCGAAGGCCGGAGGCAGTGATCGCGGATCGCCGAGATCCCCGACGAAGGCCTCAACACCACGCTCCCGCAGCGTTTCCGCCTTCGACTCGTCGCGGATCAGTGCCCTCAGCCGGAAACCGGAATACTCGAGCGCACCGATCAGCGCGCCGGACACGGTTCCGGTGGCCCCGGTGATCAGTAGATTGCGGTCCAATGTTTCTTCTTCCTTCGTGGATTGATTGCTTTCCCGGCTAGCGAATCGGTGCTGGTTTTCTTCGGATGAGGGAACGTGCGGCTTCGGGAGTGAGCTGCGCGGCCGCGATCGACAGCAGGGCGACAGCGAAACCAACGCACTGGAATGGGGAGAGGGACTGACCCAGCACCAGCCAGCCCAGTGCCGTGGCCACGGCCGGCGAAAGCAGCGCGAGGAACGACACCGCTGTGACCGGGAGCCGGCCCAAACCCTGGAACCACAGCACGTAGGCGACCGCCGTGCCGATGATGGTCAGCCAGGCGTATCCGCCGAGCGCCGAAGCGTCCGGTACCGGTGGCAGCCCCTCGACGGCGAGCGCGACCGGTGCGAGCAAAAGGCCGCCCGCGGTGAGCTGCCAGCCGGTGAAGGCCAGCGCCCCGGTCCCCGGCGGGCGCCCCCAGCGCTTGGTCAGCACGACCCCGGCCGCCATCGACACGGCGCCGGCGAGGCCGGCCGCTATTCCGATCAGGTCAAACGAAATCTGCCCGCGCAGCACTATCAGGCCGACCCCGGCCACTCCGGCGACGCCCCAGCCGAGCCGCCATGGCGTCGGGCGTTCACGGAGCAGCGCGAACGCGATGCCCGCGACCAGGAGCGGTTGCACGGCATTCAGTGTGGCCGCGACGCCGCCCGGTAGCCGGTAGGCGGCAACGAACAGCAGCGCGTTGAACGCCCCGATGTTCAGCGTGCCCAGTACGGCGGAACGCCACCACCAGTCGCCCCGCGGCAGCGTCCTGGTGATCAGGAGCAGCAGCAAGCCCGCCGGAAGCACACGGATCACACCGGAAAGCAGCGGAATACCGGGGGGAAGGAATTCGGTGGTCACCAGGTAGGTCGTGCCCCAGGTCAACGGCGCCACCGCGGCAAGGCCGGTGAACCCCCAGGTTTGTGCCGAGCTCGTCGCCACGGTGGGGCCGGAGACCTCATGAGTCCGGGTCATCACCCTCCTTTCAACGTTGAACTATTTAACGTTGAGGACTGTAGTGCGCCTGTTAGCATCGGGTCAAACAGTTCAATGTTGAGGAGTGCTGTGCGGGACAACGTCGACTGGCGGATGGACCAGTGGAGGGTTGTGCGGCCGGACATCGACCCCGCGCCGATGGGCGTGGTGGGCCGGATCCAGCGAGCCTCCCGAATCCTCGAGCGCGAGCTGCGCACGCACTTCGCCACCCACGACCTGCAACTTTGGGAATTCGACGTGCTGGGCACCCTGCGCAGGGCCGGGCCTCCCTACCGGCTGACCACGGGCGCCCTCGTCGAGGCGTCCATGGTCACTTCCGGTGCGATCACCAACCGGATCGACCGACTGGTCGCCAGGGAATTGGTGACCCGCGAGACCGACCCCGCCAACCGGCGCTCTGTCCTGGTCACACTCGCCGACC
Organism: Actinomycetota bacterium; assembly: GCA_032230695.1. GTDB lineage: Bacteria > Actinomycetota > Actinomycetes > Mycobacteriales > Pseudonocardiaceae > Amycolatopsis. Next base: position 77,656 of record JAVXWP010000064.1, read on the forward strand.
GGGGCCGCGAACTGATCGACGAGATCATCGTCGACCATGTCGAGCTCGAGGCGAAGCTGCTGAACGTACTGAGCTCCAGCGAGCAGGAACAACTCGCCGGGCTGCTACGCAAACTCCTCATTGGCCTCGGCGACGGGTCTGCGGACTAGGAAGTACTTCGCGTGTCTCCGTCGAGGTGACCGGATGGGCGTCGGTCCGGAACATATCGCCGGACGCCGCGTCGCCCGCAAAGGCATCGCAGCAGGAAGCTCGGCAAACACCGCTGGGTGATCGAGCGATCCATCGCCCGACTCCTCGGCTATCGCCGACTTGCCATCCGCCATGACCGCCACGCCAACCACTTCTGCGCCTTCCTCACCCTCGCCACAATCATCACCTGCCGCGCCGGCCGAGAACATCAGCTTCGCCGGCACCGCGCCACAGACACACCCGGCGCCCTGTGCCGGCGGGCAAGCGAAGGCGTGACGCCAATGCGCGGGATCGCGCCTGGTGATGGTCCGGATCACGATCTCTGGGTCAGTCGGCACAGGACTTGGCGTAGGCCATCAGATCGCCGGTGCCTGTGGCGAGCAGGAAACGTTCAGTGGTGTGCCGGTACTCGGCCGCGGTTGGCCGGTGGCGGGGCAGTCCGACGCTGACCTGCTGCCGCGCCCGGTACGCCAGTTGCCGCACGGCCCGCTCGGTGCGCCCGACGACCGGGGCGATCTCGGCGTGCGAGAAGCCGAACACCTCGTGCAGCAGGAACACCACACGCTCCGCCTGGTCGAGGGTTTCCAGCAGGACACGCAACGCCGCCGACACCGCTTCGGCCAGTTCGGCGTCCCCGGCCGCGACCGTGGCCTCGGGAGGAGAGATGTCGTCTTCGCGGCGCGCTCGGGTTCGGCGGAGTTGGTCGATGGCTTGGTGTGCGACCAGCCGATGGAGGTATGCCCGCGGATTCGCCACCGCCCTCGTGTCCGCCTGGTGCCAGCGCAGCCAGGCGTCCTGCAGCACATCCTCGGCCTCGGTGTGGTGGCCGAGGATGCGGTAGGCGACTGCGAGCAGCGAGGCGCGGTGTTGTTCGAACTCGTTCATGGCTTCCTGTTAAGACGATCTGGATCGCCTTGGCGTCACACGCGTGACACCTGGCCGCCGCGATCCGTCCTATCAGTATGACAACCACAAACCGAGATCTGGTGCTGGAAGCGGTCACCCGATTCTCCACAGGAGACCTCGAGGCCTTCCTGGACCTGCTGCACGAGGATTTCCTCTCCCACAACCCAGGCGTCCGCGGCGCCGGCCGCGCGGCCTTCGGCGAGTACCTTCGCGGGAGTAAATGGCTGCGCACCAGCAAGATCACCGTCAAACGGGTCCTCGCCGACGCCGACCACGTGGCCGTGCACACGCACATCGACACCGGGCAGGGCGCCGGACTGGCCACCGTCGACCTCTTTCGTGTCCGCGATGGGCGCATCGCCGAACACTGGGACGTGGTCCAGCAAATCCCGGAAGAACCGCTCAACCCCAGCGCGTTCTTCTGACACCCACCACGCGGGCATGACGTGACACGCGGGATCACGGGGCGGCGTCTACCGCGAGGTGTTCGAACGGATCGTCGAACCGGCCGCACGACAGTGGCTGCATTCCGGTGAGTACGAGTGGATGACTTCGCGCATGGTGGCGACATCCGATCGGTGCGCGGCCAGCCGGCTACTGATGACCCACTAAGGCGGGTACGCACTCGGTTACTCATCGCTATGCTTCGCACGCATCCCCGAAGCGCTCATCGGCGAGCGGACCGGAATCGATGATCCGTTCCTGGACAGATGGGGAACAGACTTCGCCGCCTCGGTATCCGCTGAAGCGGAGGACGTCGTGGCCCGGTGCGCCGGTTTCCTTCGGGATGTGCCACGTCCGGCCGACTCTGACGGCAGCCGCGCCCGGAGGTTCCATGATGACGCCGTCCCCATCAAGGAGTGAAATGACAGCCATTGTCCGAGTCGCAGGACGGCAAATTCTGGACAGCCGCGGCAATCCCACCGTCGAGGTCGACGTGCACCTCGAGGACGGATCTCTCGGTCGCGCCGCAGTCCCGTCGGGCGCATCGACCGGAACGAAGGAAGCGGTCGAACTTCGCGACGGCGACAAGGCTCGGTTCCATGGCAAAGGCGTCCGCAAGGCCGTCGACGCCGTGAACGGTGAGATCGCCGACGCGATCAAGGGACTGCAGGCCGAGAGCCAGGCCGGTATCGACCGGATCATGGTCGAGCTGGACGGTACTGACAACAAGGCCAGGCTTGGCGCGAACGCGACACTGGGTGTCTCACTCGCGGTCGCCAAGGCTGCGGCCGCCGCGCACCGGGTGCCGCTCTACCGTTACGTGGGCGGCGTGTTCGCCCACCTGCTCCCGATGCCGATGATGAACATCATCAACGGCGGTGCACACGCCGACAACGCGATCGACTTCCAGGAGTTCATGATCGCGCCGGTCGGCGCGGAGAGCTTCTCCGAAGCCGTCCGCATCGGCTCTGAGGTGTTCCACACGCTGCGCAAGTCCCTGCACGACGCCGGGCACAACACCAACGTCGGCGACGAAGGCGGTTTCGCACCGAACCTCAGCACCGCGGACGAAGCTCTCGAATTCGTCGTCGGCGCCATCGAGCGTTCTGGCTACACCCCCGGTGAGGACGTCGCGCTGTTGCTGGACCCCGCCGCGTCGGAGTTCTACGCCGACGGCGTGTACGACTACAAGGGTGAAGGCCGTAAGCGCTCGGTGGAAGAACATGTCGCCTACCTGAGCGACCTGGTGGCGAAGTTCCCGATCGTCTCGATCGAGGACGGCATGGCGCAGGACGACATGCTGGGCTGGAAGTTGATTACCGACGGAGTCGGCGACCGCTGTCAACTCGTCGGCGACGACGTGTTCTGCACCAACGTGAAGCTGCTCCAGGACGGCATCGACCAGGGAATCGCGAACTCGATCCTGGTCAAGGTCAACCAGATCGGCACCCTCACCGAAACCCTGACCACGGTGGAGACCGCGCACAAGGCCGGATACTCGGTCGTCATGTCGCACCGCTCCGGCGAAACCGAAGACACCACGATCGCCGACCTCGCGGTGGCCACCAACTGCGGCCAGATCAAGACCGGCTCACTGTCGAGGTCCGACCGCACCGCCAAGTACAACCAGCTCATCCGCATCGAAGAAGAACTCGGTGCCGAGGCTGTTTACGCGGGTCGCAACTCGCTGAACACCACTCGCTGACCGACCTCGACTGAAGGCCCTTCCAGCGTCATGACGCGCTGGAAAGGGCCTTCAGCCTCGAGTCCCTCGGTCAGTGAACGTGTACCCGTCCACCCGGGCGGAAGACGCTGAGGGCAGTGGCAACGTCAAGCGTGCGTGTGCCCTGTTGAAGTTCCCCGAGCCGCCTACTACTCCCACCGCGGTGCCGAACCCTCCGCCCGTAAGCAAGCGCATCGCCCGGCTGCTGCGCGCCGCGGGCGGCCAGGGCGGTCCCCGAAACGGTGGCGCGCTACGACTATTCCCGACCGGCCGCAGCCACTCCGGACGATCTGATCAGACGTGATTTCTCTTGCAGTGCAACGAAATATCAACAAGCGGTGGCGTGGCGGGGTCGCGGCGGGTTGTCGGGTGGGCGACCGCGGATCACCTGCGCACGGACTTGGTCGCCGAGGCGCTGAACAACGCTGTGGCGCAGCGTCGCCCGGACCGGGGGTGATCTTCCATTCCGACCGGGGATGCCAGTACACGAGTGCTCAGTTCGGTGACCGCGTCGCACAGGAGGCCTGGCCAACGCGGAAGAGCACGCTCAGGCGTCGCGGATCGGGGTGACACTGTCCTGTTCGGACGAGGTGGTGCTGCTCGCCGACGACGACGACGGCTTCCGCCCCGGCGACCGCGGTGACGGCACGGGTCGGCTTGGAGGCAATGCGCCAGCGCGTCCGGCGAGTGGCGCGAAGCTGTCGATCGAGAGCACACCCGGCGGCGGCACGGCGGTCAGCGTCCAGGTCCCGGCGATCCCGGCTTCGTGACCCGGAAGTTGCTCCATTTCCCGGACAACCGGCCGCCGCACTCACGCGTGTTGATCGATGCAGGTCGGAGGAAAAGGGAGAAACCATGAAACTCAAGTCCTGGGTGCGGTTCGCGGCGCCGGTCGTCGCCGCGCTTTCGGTCGCAGTGCTGGCGCCGCCCGCGCAGGCGGCGCAGGCGGCGCAGGCGGCGATCCGCATCGCGTGGCGCCCGACGGTCCTGCCGTTGCCGTCCGGCGGCAGCAGCGGGTTCCTGACCGGGTCGAACGGCAAGGGGGAGTACACGGGCACGTTCACTATCAGCGGCGCGCAAACGGTCGTCAGCTGGCGCAACGGGCAGCCGGTGGTGCGCGGCGTGCCGAGCGGCTACGAGGCGGCGCTGGCCGAGGACGAGAACCCTGCCGGCGTCGTGGTCGGCACGGCGCACGACTACGACACGATGATCAGCCGGGCGTACACGCTGGACGCGACCGGGTTCCACGTCAAGGACGTCCCGGCGGGCTACGACTACGTGTACGGCGTCGCGATCAATACGCGCGGCGACGTGCTCGGCCGGGCCATGCGGTTCAGCGGCGGCACCGAGAGCGACGCCGCGGTCCTGTGGCGCGCCGACGGCAGCGCGCCGGTGATCATCCCGAGCACGCAGGACACGTACTACGCGCGCGACCTCGACGAGGACGGCACGATCCTGTTCGATTCGGGCAACGGCTCGGCGCTGTGGAAGGACGGGGTCGTCCGGCACCTGTCACCGAGCCCGGCCTCCCAGGCCTGGGGCTACGCGATCCGCAACGGGGTCGTGGTCGGGTCGCGGATCTGGGGCGGCGTCGAGCAGGCGGCGCGCTGGGCGTCCCCGGACGCGGTGACGGTCGGGCTGGCGGGTGGCGGAAGGGCGTTGAGCGTCAATCAGGGAGGCTTGACGACCGGGCTGGTGCCGAACCCGTCGGGCCCGGTGATCGTCGGCAACGCGATCGTGTGGCGAGCCACGAACCCGGGCGAGGTCCGCGCGCCGAGCGGTTACTCGACGTTCGAAGCCTCGGTCGCGGCCGACGACGGCTCGCTCGCCGGGTTCGCGACGAACGGCTCGAGGGACTCCGGCGGCGTGCCGGTGGTCTGGCGCCTGACGCCGTGAGCTTTTCTCCGGATCGGCCTTGAACACCGGGCCGGGGGCGGCGTGCTCCCGGCCTGGCTAGGCTGGGCGGAGTGGAACCCGTGGAGATCAACGGGGACGCGTACTACCTGCGCCAGCTGCGCGCGCCGGAGGCGAGGGTCTGGGCGTGGGTGTAGCGGGGCACCCCGGCGAACAACATCCGGTCGACCGCGCCGTTGAGCGTCTCCACGCGCGAGGACCTCCAGGCGCACCTGCAATGCGACAAGTCGCTGCAGACGCTGGCGACCTACGAACACGGCACCCGACAGTTCTCGGTGATGCCCCTGGCAGACCTGGTGACGCGCTCGACGAGCGACCCCAGGACCTGCTCGCGCGGGTGCACGAACGCATGGCCTTCAACCAGCCCGACCGGGTGCAGATCAACCTGACCAAGGTCTCCGCCAGCACACACCCCAATCTCGTGCCACTCCGGAACTGGGCTCACGACAGGCTGATGCACGGGAGCACCGAGTCGCCGTCCACCCAGACGATCCAGGTCGACCTCGCCGCGTTCGACGCCTTGGCGACCCTGTGCGGAGTTCCGTCCGCCGAGCTCGCCGACCACGTCCACCAACTCAGCGTCCGATCACACCGGCACTGTCCCGCAACACGAGCAACGTCGACCAGACATCGTGAGGAACGCCATGACCACAAGCCGAAACTACCGACCACCCACTGGCGTCGGCGAGACCTGGGTGAACCCGGTCCGCGACAGGCACCACATGATCAACTACGGCTGGGTCCATCACGGAAACAGTGCCAGATCCAGAAAAACTGACCATGACAGCGAGGGCCCAGTACTGCCCCGCCGCCTCGAAGAACGGCGTGTCCTCATCCCCCGAACCTGAAAGGAACCGTGTTCGTCGGTGGGCTACCTGTCGTCGAAGGAGGCCGTTGCCGGCCTCCAGTGCTTCGATCCGGCGGCGGGCGTCAGCGAGCTGTTGTTGCAGCGCTTGAAAGTTCGGGAAAAGTGGCCCACCGCATAGAGCCTGTGGCGCGGCAAGCCAGCTTCTACGGCGAGGTTGGAGACGCGCCGACTGCGTCCGGACGCTTGTGCCGGCGGACCGCAACCGCTGCGCCGACGAGCACTGCGAGCACGGCAGCAGCCCCAACGCCGATCGCCGCGGTCCAATTCATGCCCGAGGACGCGGGGGGCGCGGCGACGGCGGTGACGCCGGGGTGGTCGTGCCCGGCGGGGCGAGCCGCCGCCCTGAGCTCCAGCACCGGCGCGGGGTGCTCCGACCCAGCGGCGCCGGGCGCCGAGGTTTCGATCCAAGAGACGACATGGCCGTTGCTGTAGGTCTGAATGGCCTTGAAAGTCAGCGAGTCGACATCCTTGGGCAACTGTGCGACAGCCACCCGGAACCGCATCTCGTCGATGCCCGAAATCGAGCCACCGGACCACGTGATCTCCGAGGCGGAGATCTGCGGGGTCCAGCCGCTTTGTGGCGCGGCGGTGACACCGGTCAAGGGATGGTCGGACGGCAGGAAAACCTGAAGCCCGGTGGTCCGCGCCGACGGCTCCTCGTTGGGCACGTGGAAGGTCAGCGTGACGTTGGTGGCGCCGGCCTCGGAGGGGTCGGCGTTCACCTGCACATGCGCCACGGCGGGTCCGGCTGCGAGTAGTAACATCGTCGCGGCGGCGGGCAGGGTCAGCAGTCTTGGGTTCACGCGCATAGCGGCGGTACTCCTTGTGGCGTCAGGACACTGGTACGGTCACGGATAAGGCTGTCGAGTCGAGGTTCGAGGTCTGGACGGTGAGCCGCAGCGTCCAATCGCCGCGGGCGGGGAAGGTCAGCCCGACATCCTGTTGTCCGGTCGGGGAGTCCGACCGGTCCACCCGGACCGGCAATGGCCCGAGGCCGGCGGAAGGCAGCGACAGCGTGCCGTTGAGCTTCTGCACCGCCTGCGGTCTACCGTCCGATGTGGACGTGGAGACGTGCAGTACCGTGTCGCCGGTTCGCGGGGTGTCGATCGTCATCCGCACCGTGATGTCGGCGGTACTGATGATCTTCTCGAACGGCGCGACGTAAGCCTGTCTGCCGGGCACGGTGGCGACCAGCGCTGCGGTCAAGCCAAGTACGGCCAACCCGACGCCCAGCTCGGCGACCAGCCCCCGACGCAGCCTGCGTACTTCGGCCGGTCCGTACGGTGGCGGCTGGGGCTCGTCGCGCTCCAGCACCGCGATGGCGGCACCGGCTACGACGCGCCGCGCCGGTAGCCGCAGCCGGGTCAGGTGTCGCTGCACCCAGCGCCGGGCGAGATTACCCAGCACCAGCAACAGGATTACACCACCGAACTTGACCAGCAGCAGCCGTCCGAACGGGGTCGCGGGCAGCGCCGCCAGCGAGCCGACCTCGCGCCACGCCTGGTAGGTGCCGGTGGCGACCAGGACCATGACCGCTACGAAGGCCAGCCTGGAGAAGCGCGGTAGCACAGTGGCCAGTTCGCTGACCCGTGTCTTCGCGGACAGGCTGACGGCCAGGACCGCCAAGCCGCCGAGCCACACGGTCATCGCGAACAGGTGCAGCAGGTCGGAGGCGACCGCGAGCGGACTCTGTGGACCGGCTGCGGCGTGTCCGGCAAGCGACCAGGTGACCAGTAGGGCAGCCGTGCAGGCAACGGCCACGCCCAGCAGTAGCCGCGGGGGCACTTGCCGCCGGTGCGGCGCCCTGGCCGCCCTGCGGTCGCGCTTGGTTTGGGCGACAACGGGTTTCGGCGCGGAGAGCACGGCGGCGGTCAACACCACGCCGAACGCGACCAGCAGGTAGAAGCGCACGGCGAACACCATGTCGAACCTGCGCGAGTGCGTGTCCAATGTGGATGGAGCGGCCCAGATGCCACTCAGGGGAACTCCGCTGGCCCACACGCCCTGCAGCAACATCCCGCCGATCGTGCTGGTCCCGAGCATGGCGAGCCCCATCCACAGCAGCCGCCGCGTGCGCCGGTCCGCCAGCCCCGCGGGCCACAACAACAGCACCACGAGCAACACACCCGGTGCCAGCACCAGGCCCGCGTAGCCGAGGCCGCGCAACACGCCGAGCAGTGCGCCGGCCGTGTCATTGCGACCGGCACCGGGCACCGTGCCGGTGACTTGGCTGGGCACACCGATCGAGAAGCGGAAGGTGCCGGAAACCGGATGGGTATCAGTGGAACTGACGTGCCAGCTGACGGTGTAGGTGCCCGGCCCGAGGCCGCTGTTGAGGGCGACACGTATGCGGTTGCGCTGCGGGTTGTCGGCACTGACCCGCTCGGTGTCCACCCGGCGCAGGTGGTCGTCGAACACCTGGACCGCGCCGGAGGTCACCTCGACAGGCTCGCCGAACGTGAGGGCCACCTGCTGCGGCGCCGAGGCGAGTACCTCGCCGGCGGGCGGATCGCTGCTCTCCAGTTGGGCGTGCGCGGACGCGGTCCCGGCCAGCCCGGACAACGCGAACGCGCTGAGCAGCGCGACCAGGCCGGTCTTGCCTACGGTGAGCCAGGTGATCCGCATGAGCTCCCCCTGTAGAAGTCAGTGCGGTGATGATGACGAAAGAGTGGCAGGGTCGGCCGTTCGACGGAAAGACGAAATGAGGGGGGCCGCCACTCCCCAAAATTGAGGGCGGACGCCGCCGCCGGCGTGACGGCGGGGGTGCGAGTTCTCAGCATATTTGCTTGCGCCCCATCCTGGACGGCGCGCAGTCCCGGGTGGTGGGCAGTGGCGCGCCGAGCGGCCGGAGGTCGGGCTTCGGAGCGGGCTCGACCCGCAGCATGAACCACAGCCCGGCACTGACCTGGTTGACCATCAGGCCGTCGCGCACCAGGTAGTCGCCCGGACGGCGCGATGGGCCGCCCGCACCGCCGATCAGGTCGAATACCCAGCCGGTTTCCGGCAGCAGCATCCCCGCGGCACTGCGGATCGTGCTCGTCGGGTCGGCCGCCTGGTAGTGCCAGCCGTGCCCGGAGACCACCACCGTGTGCGCCCGGCCGCGGTCGCCACCGTTCATCACCCGCAACCACACCGGCTCACCCGGGTAGGCGCGGAACACCGGCGTCGCCGGATCCCCGTGTACCTCCGAGCTCATCACCCAGGCTGGTTCGGCGTTCGCCGCCACCCGTGGCGCGAACGGCTCGGTGCGATAGTTGATCGCCCGGTGTCCCTGTTCGTACGGGTCGAGCTCGGTCGGCAGATGCCCCGCCGGCAACGCCATCGGCAGCACTTTCCCGGACGGCGACCGCAGCGTCAGTCCGTCCTGCCACATGGCCACGAACTCGCGGGTGGAACGCTGCGTGGTGCCGACGGTCCAGCGCACCTCGGCAGCGAGGCCGGTTGCCGCCGCACCCGTAGCCGGATCCAGCCAAGTGGCGTCGGCCGGTTCGATCAGCAGCGCACCGAACAAACCGTGGTGCCGGTTGCCGACCCGATCGCCGAAGTCCACCAACGGCACCGATGCGTTACCGACATCCGTGGGCACCCACCAGGTCATCGAGGTGCTCTGGCCCGGTCCTACCGTCTGGTCGTAGTTGTAACCGATCGTGGCGCCGTCGGACTGGATGACCGAACCGTCCACCAGACCCGCGTGCAGTGACACGCGTTCGCCTCTCGGGAAGAGCGCGTCCGTCGGTAAGGCCACGTCATCGCCGTGTTTGGGTGGCCCGGTCGCCGGGAAGCGGTTGGTCAGTGTCACTCGCAGGCAGTCCCCGGAGGACGCCCGCAGCACCAGCGGACTGGGCTCCTTCGCTCCGGACCGTACCGCCGCCTCGTCCGAAGCCAGCACGTACATCACGCCGTCCGGGTCGTTGCTGCCGGTCTTCGCGTTGTAGGTGATCGGCTTCGCCATCGCCACGATGTCGAAGCCGCGCTCCGGGGCCTTGCCCGTGCACCGCGCTGCCCACGGCATGGACATCATCGGCTGTCCCGGCCGCAGCGCCGGCCATGGATTGCCTTGGGGATACGCCTTTCTGTCCGGCAGCGGGGCCAGATCGAGCTGCAGCCTGTCAGCGGTGCGGAAGATGCCCCACATGCCGAGCCACTGATCGTCCAGCGCGGTCGAGCCGTACTGGTAGTCGCCGGGCAACCCGGCCCCGTTGACCACCAGCGCCGGTCCGCCGTTGGAGGCACTGACCTTGCCCTCCTCACGCAACTGCTTGACGGGCTTGGCCCTCTTGCCCGGCCGGCCGGACACCAGCTCATAGTTGAAGTACTCGGCGAGCGCACTGCCCTGGATGTCGGTCATCGTGCTGTTCGGGTTGTCCGGCTCGTTGAGCCACCGGTGTCCGTGCAAGGTGAAGTTGTGCACTTCCTCGTGCGCGCCGGTGACCTGCCGGATCACCACCGGGTCGCCGGAATACGCCTTCAGCAGGGGTGTTGACGATCACCGTGCACCGCGGAGGAGTACACGTACGCCGGATCACCCTTCAACCCCGGCGCTCCCGGCGATGTCCGGGTCTCCATGGGCTCGTTGCGATAGTTGATGGCGTAGCCGCCCTGGTCCGAGCCGAAGTTGTCGACCTCGGGCGGCGGTCGCACCGCCGCGCCCTTGCCGCCGTCCTTCCACATCGGCACGCGGTCGGAGTAGAACAGGGTGAATTCACGGAAATGCGGGCCAAGCGAGGAATGGATATCGGCCATCGGTCCGGTGCCGTCGGTCGGCTTACCGGTGACCGGGTCGGTCCAGGTCGCGTCGGAGGGCTCCACGTTCATCGCCGCGAACAGGCCCTTCTGCTGGTGCAGGTTCGCGTACTGGTGATCGTGGAAGAACACCGTGCGCAGCGGCTGATCGACGAACCACCGGTACCCGTAGGTCTGGCCGGGCATCGCCGCCTGGACGTAGTTCCAGCCCACCGAGGTGCCGTCCGAGCCGAGTTCGTCGAAGCGCACCAGGTGCACGTGCGTGGAGATCTCGCTGGTCTCCTCGCTGGTCTGGTAGATCCCGTCCTGCCGGTTCACGTGATCCAGCGGCACCTTCGGGTTCTCGTCGAGGTGCAGGTCGTTGCTCGTGTACAGCTGAATGCAGTCGCCCTGCCTGGACCTGATCGTGTAGGGCTGGGGTTGCTCACGGTTACCCAGCACCGCAGGCACATGCGACTCCTCCACGTAGATCCGGGCCTGTGGGTCGGCCCAGCCCGCTTTGTTGTACGTCAGCGGAAGATCGAGCGCGTGTGGCCGGTAGGCGCGGACCGGCGCCTCCTTCGGGCAGGGGTCGATCGCACCCGCGCCCGGCTTGTTCTTGTCCAGCGCGGGCAGGTTCGCGGCTTCCAGCGGGTTCGGGCCGCGGATCGTGTCGCCGGGCCGGCGCAGTGCGGAGAAGTCGTCCTTCACCACGGCGTAGGGGATCCGGTATGCGCGCTGCCCGACGTCACCTTTGACGAACAACGGGAAGCCAGGGTGATCGGCGTCCGCGGCGGGCACCTGCCCGGCGCGATCGGGCAGCGGCTGCAACGTCTGCAGCGGCGTACCGTCCGGATAGGACTGGGTTCCGTCCCTCAACCGGTCGAAAATTCTTTGGTGGCCCCAGAATCCCTGGGCGAAGTGAGGGTAGAGGTGGCAGTGGAAGATCGAGTCGCCGACCGCGCCCTGCAGGCCGCCGGCACCGCCCTCGATGTTCAGTTCGAATGCCTCGCCCGGTCCCAGGCTCTGCACGTCCTTACGCGGCGAGGTGGGGTTGTTCGGGTCGGTGAACCAGCGCTGGGTGTGCTGGTGCCACGGGTGGGTCTCCTTGGCGCCGGGGTGCACGAGGTGGTAGCGCAGCGGGTCGCCACGGTAGGTCTTGGCGATCATCGAGTCGGTGTCGACCACGATCCTGCCGTCCTGGTCTCGGTGTACGAACTTGCCCTCGTCGCCGAAGATCCACGACTGCAGGTGCGACTCCTCGCTCATGCACTTGGCGCCGGGGTCGTCGACGACCTTGTCCAGCTCGGGCACGTACCCGTCGCAGAAGTGGTCCTGCGGCGCGTAGGTCTTGCCGTTCGGCAGGGTGATCGTCTGGCCCGCGCGGTGCTCCGCGATGGCCCGCAAGCGGTTGCGCAAAGGTTCGGAGCGGTAGTTGATGCCGAAAGTGAAGTCGGGGAGGCCGGAGGTGGGGAAGGTGGGCGCTTGGCCGGTCCGGTCGCGCACACCCTCGATCTCGTCCAGCAGCAGCACCGCGAAGGAACGGAAGCTCTGTCCGCCTGGCACGTGCACGTCCGCGGCCACGTCGGTCTGCACCGCGCTGCCGGCGGGGTCGAGCATGTCCGCGCCGGTCACCTGGTCGTGCCAACTGGATCCCTTGGGGTGCACGATCACCGCGCCGAACAGGCCGTGCTGCACGCTGTTGCCGTCGCCGCTGGTGGGGTCGAGGTTGGCGATGTCGACTAGCGGGGCCTGGCCGTCGTGGTCGGCGTACCAGGTGTAGATGCGCTCCTCGCCGCGCGCGACGGTGGTGTCCGGGTTGCCGCCGACACGCGCACCGTCTGAGTTTGTCGGGTCGAACTGCACAAGTCCGTCGGGGTGGATGCCGACCCGCTCAGGAGGCGCGGCCACCCCGTGCGGGGGCGGGGTCACCCCACCGGGATGCGGCGGATGGACCCCGGCGGGGGGCACGGGCTCGGGCGCGAACGCGGTCGGGAGGTCGTTCCGCAGGGTGATCTTGATGCAGTCGCCGACCGCGGCGCGTACCACGATCGGCTGGGAGAGCTGCGGGTTGGCCTTGATCTTGGGCTCTGCACTGGTGAGTGCGTACATCAGCCCGTTCGGCAGGTGGTCGCCCCAGCCATTGAGCGGGATGTCGAGGCTGAACGCGGCAATGTCGTAGCGAACGGTGCGCGCACTGGTCGGGCACACACTGCCCGACTCCGGCGGGGCAGCAGCCGCGGCCGGAGTGGACACGGCCGGCAGGACGAGCGCCCCGGCCCCCAGCGCCGCGGTCATACCCATGACCATCGCGTTACGCCCGGTCCGCACCAGACTCCGCCCGGCGATCATCGACCGCCATGGCGCGAACATCACCGCGGCCAGCAGCAGGACCGTGGGTGCCTGGGCCGCGGCCATGACCAGCATGTGCCGCACCGACCCGCTTGAGCCGAACAACAGCGCATGCGCCGGGGCGCCGCCGACCTGAGCGGCCAGCGCACCGAGCCCGGCGGCCGTTGAGCGCTGGAACCAGACGGCAGTCGGCGACGTGATCCCGGCCGTGCGCAGCAAAAGGTCCGCACCCGCCAGCGCGAGCCCGACGACGATCAGCCCAAGCGGCCAGGCCAGCACGCTGTCGCGCAGCATCACCGGAAGGACCGCGCCGCGGTCGAACAGTGGCATCGCCACCGTCGCGAGGACAATGATGGTGGCCCGGACTTGATCGGCCACCCGCGCTGAGCGATTCATAGTGTTCCCCGTGTTGCTCAGTGTTGGTGGCTGGAGGTGGTGGGAGGCGCGGCACCGGCCGGCAGCCCCACCGGCACTCGCAGGATCAGCTCGCGGTCGCGGTCCGGGATGGCGAGCTCGATGTGGTTGCTTGCCTGGGCGGGAAAGCGCAGCCGTTCCTCGGCCGACGCGTGCGGGCGCAGAACCAGTTCACCGAGGAGCCCGGCCGTGGCGGTGATCTGGTGGCCGTCGCCGTCGACCACGTGCACCCGGTCGAACGGCACGGTGACCGGCGAGCCGGTGTCGTTGCGCAGCGCCAGCACCACCTGGATCTCGTCGTCGTGACCCGATGAGGAGTCCATCGGCATCATCATCTGGCCCATGGCCGGCGCCGGCAGTAGTTCGGCTCGGACATCGACTTGACCGAAGGACAGTCCGGTTGAGGGTCCGCGAACGGAAGGTGGTTCACCGGCGCCGTGGACGCCGAACCAGATGGTGACGGCGGCAAGCAGTGGTAGCGGCAGCAGCGCGGTGATGACCACACCGCGTTGCGCTCGGAAACGGTTCCGCATGAGTCCCCCTGAGAACGGCAGCGGTTGCGCTCAGTAGCATCCGGGGGGAATACGACGCCCGGAAGCTCCAATGAGGGGGTCTCAGGGACCCCCAATAATCAGGGTTGAATACAGCAAGTATCAAATACTCTGCGTGATTATTGGGTCGTATGAAGATCCGTCACTCGCCGATCAGGTGCGGCGGCGGTACAGCCAGGTGCGCCAACCCGCCCTGTCCCGCTCGGCCGGTGCAGGCACGTCGGCCATCGCGGCGTCGCGCACCGCCCGGATCAGCTCGGTGATCTGCGCATTCTTGAACACGCAGCTGACCGCGCCTGCGGCCAGCGCTTCGTGCACCTGGCGGCCGTTGATGTTCGAGGTGAAGATGACCACTCGAACACCGGGCCTTTGCGCGACCATCCTGCGGGTGGCTTCGACGCCGTCCAACCCAGGCATGGACAGGTCCATGAGGACCACGTCGAGCTCGTTGCGCTCGGCGACTGCCAGGGCCGCCAAGCCGTCCGCGCAGGTAGCGACCACGTCGAACTCCTCGGTCTCGCGCAGGACCGCGCTGACGGACGTGCGCACCATCTCGTGGTCGTCCACCACCAGGATTCGAATCATGTAGCCAGTTCCTCGCGCGGATAAGGGACATTTGAACCCGACGATGCTCCGCCCCACGCCTTCCGACCATCCCTAATACAGGGGTGCGGATCATGAAAATTCAAATACTTTTGGCTCCTTGTTACGCAACGCAACATCATCGCGATAGAGAGAGCACCAATCAAGATCCAAGGGACCAAAAGCGCGGAGATTGATGACAGTGCGTAGCGCACAGCCTGTAACCAAGCTGACTGAGGTAGCCACCACCGTACTGATCGTCGACGACCACCAGATCTTCTCCGAACTGCTCGCCATGGCCTTGGGACTCCAAGACGACTTCGAGTGCATAGGCACCGCTTCGAGCGGCGCGGCGGCAGTCGACCTGGCCGCCAGGCGGCGGCCGGACATGGTTGTCA
Organism: Actinomycetota bacterium; assembly: GCA_032230695.1. GTDB lineage: Bacteria > Actinomycetota > Actinomycetes > Mycobacteriales > Pseudonocardiaceae > Amycolatopsis. The sequence continues at coordinate 92,719 of JAVXWP010000064.1, forward strand.
TGGATATTCAACTGGCCAAGGAGAACGGCCTGGAGATCACCCGCCGCATCCGCGCGGCAGTGCCCGACTCGGTGGTGGTCGTTGTCTCCGCGCACCGCGACCCCGATTGGGTGCTCCGCGCGGCGCAGGCAGGCGCCAGTGCCTTCGCACCGAAGACCGGATCACTCACCGAAATGCTCTCCGTGCTGCGCCAGGCACGAAACGGGTCGATGCTGGTGGCGCCATCCGTCTACAACCAGCCGCCATCACGCCCGCCACCGCTGAGGGACTCCGCGACCGAGCGGCTGACAGGCCGGGAGCAAGAGGTGTTGGTGCTGATGGGAAAGGGCATGGCGCCCCGAGGTATCGCCCGTCTGCTGGGCATCAGCATCAACACCTGTCGCGGCTACGTGAAGACCATTCACGGCAAGCTCAGGGTGCGGTCCCAGCTGGAGGCCGTGGTCAAAGCCCAGCGGCTCGGTCTCCTCGAGCCCGCCGATGATTCGTAGGCGCCTGCGACCGGAAAAGAAGGTGGTCCGGCGCGCCATCGCCGCCTTGGTCCTGTCCGGGTTGCTCGCGTTCGCCGTGGTCGGCACCGGGGCCGTGATCATCGCCCGATCGATCGCCCAGGACACGGCACTGGGCGAAGCGGAGCGAAGCGCCCGGATCATCGGCATGGTCATGTTCGCACCGGTATTGCCCGCGGTGATCGCCGGTGACGCTGACGCCCGACGTCAGCTCGATCAGGCCGTGGTGAACCGCGGCCAGGACCGCTCCATCGTCCGGGTCAAGGTGTGGAGCGCGGACGGGACGGTCCTCTACTCGGAGAAAACCGAGCTCATCGGCACGCGTTTCCCCTCCCGCGTGGCGGAGGTGACCGACGTTATCGCCAACGGCATCAGCACCTCCGCCATGTCGGATCTCAACGATCCGGAGAACCGGACGGAGACCGCGGCCGGCCTGCAGTTGGTGGAGGTCTACACCCCACTGTCGCTTCAGGACGGTCGCACGTTCGCCTTTGAAGTCTATTTCTCCGACGCCAGGGTCACCGCGGCCAAAGGCGACCTCACCGCGCAGCTCGTGCCCTTCGCGTTGCTTGCGCTCTTGGTGCTGGTACTCGCCCAGCTCCCGGTGTCCGCGTGGTTGGTGCGCCGGGTGTCCGCCGCCCAGGAGGAGCGCACGCGGCTGCTGAGCAGCGCGCTGACCGCGTCGGACCGTGAGCGCCGGGCGATCGCCCGAGACCTGCACGACGGAGTGGTGCAGGACCTGGCCGGTGTCGGATACGCGCTGGGCGGGCTGGAGGCCACACTGCCCGAGGAGTCCCCCGAACCGACCCGCACCACGGTGCGCACGGTGGCCGCCGTGGTACGCGACGCCCTGGGCTCGCTGCGCAGCCTGATGGTGGATATCTATCCACCCGACCTGACCTCCGCGGGACTCCCCGACGCGCTGAAAGACCTCGGCAACCCATTGGTGAGCAGCGGGATCAAGGTCCACGTGCGGACTAACCTGACCGGCGACCTGACCCCTGGCATCACCGCCGCGGTCTACCGCTGTTCGCGGGAGGCCCTGGCCAACGTGGTCAAGCACGCGCACGCGGAGCACGTCACCATCACGCTGGACGGCGACAAGAAGTCCGTGTGGCTCCGGGTCGAGGACGACGGCATCGGGCTGCCTCCGGAGGGGGTGGACCGACGCCGTGACGGACATCTGGGCCTGCACCTGCTGCGGGACCTGGTCGAGGACGTTGGCGGCCACCTGACCCTGTCGGACCGTCCAGGCGGCGGAACCGCGATCCTCGTGGACCTGCCGAACAAGCCAGCCTGAACGCCCCGCGCCGATGGCACCGTGTGCGGCTACGTGAAGTCCCGGCATCTCTGGACGCAGGCTCTTCGCTGCTTTTCTCCTCGTTGGGCAGCGTGTGAGGTGTCCACTTCGTCGCGAAGGATGTGGACGAGTTTTTCGTTGGCACGGTGAACGCGCCAGATGATGATGGCGATCATGGCGGCTGCGGTGACAACGGTGGCCAGTAGGTACATGGCGATCGGCGTTCGAAACGCCTTTCCTTTCCTTGAGATCCGATGCGACGGGTATGCCACCGTGCCTTCCCCTTCAATAGTCGCCGGCGGCTATTGAAGGGGAAGGCACGGTGACCCTGCGGCCACTTCACGCGATGAACGGCACCCTCCACAGGTGGCCCCTGCCGCCCCGGGCACCGGCGGTCGCGTCCTCGGTGATCAGAACCGAACCATCCGTCGCGTCCACGACCACTCCCTGTGCGAAGGCGAAACCGGTGGTTCCACCGGGAGTCATCGCCGGATCCGCGGGCCGGGTGCAGGTCAGCGAGCACCACACCGTGGCTTCCGGAGTACCGGCCGCGGGCACGTTGCCGTTGGACACGTACACCGAACCCGGACTACCACCAGGGTTGGCGGCGGAGATGGTCGACGCGTCGAACCGGAAGATCGTGGCGTTTGCCCCTCCCGGCGAGGAAGAGATGTACAGCAACTTACGCGCCGGGTCCGCGCCGACGCCGGCGACGAACACCGGTGCCGGATTGGCCAGGAAGTTCAGCGACGTAGTCGCGCACGGCGTAGTGGTACCGACCGCCGCACATGCGGCGCTGGTGTCCACATAGGTCGCCGCGTTGTTCTCCGGCAGGAACAGCAAGTTGCCGATCATCGACATGGTGCCGTTGATGCCACGCGAGGGCTCACCGGCTTTTTGGGGCTGCGTGGTCGCGATGATGTCGACGGTCTGCGTGCGGGGGTCGGCGCCGATGTTGTTGATCCGCCGGATTCCGCCATCCACCAGGTCGCCGACGAACAGCGCGGTGCCGTCCGGGCTCAGTGCGGTGGAGTTGGTTTTGAGGTTGTCCATCTGGCCGGGCGCCATCCCGACCGGGTTGCCGACCGTTTCGGTCTTCGGGTCGAAGGTCAGCCGCCACACACCGGGACTGCGCACCGCGTTGTCCGGCACGTAGACGTTGTGCGTGCCGTCGGCGTTCACGCCCGGATCGTAGGTGGCCTGCCCTGGCGACCCGAGGGTGAAGCCTGGATCGCACGCGGCCGGATTGATGGCCAGCAGCTTGCTGCCGGGCACCGGGTCGAGACGGCAGAAGCCCTGCGAGTGGTCCGAGCTCCAGAAGTGACCGCCCAGAGCACCGGGAATGAACACCACGCCACCCTTGGGCGCGGTAATGCCGTGCGCCTGTAGCGCGGCGACCGGCTGCACATAGCTGAACCGGTCCGCGGCGGACACCGCGCTGGCGTGACCACCGGCGCTCACCTGGACGTCCACCGTGCCGGTGCCGGCCGGGCTCATGGCGGTACAGGTGGTGGCACTGGCACAACTGACTCCGGTAGCCGCACTGGCGCCGAAGCTCACGGTGGTCGGACCACCCGCCGGGTCGATCATGTTGGCGCCGGTGATGGTCACCACCGTGCCGCCCGAAGCCACGCCCGACGTGGGCGCGATGCCGGTCACCGTGATGGCCGTCGCGGGCGGCGGCGTGGTGTAGGTGAACACGTCCGACGCGCTGAGCGGGCTGGTCTGCCCGGCCGCCGTGGTCACCGTGACGTCCACGGGTCCGGCACCGACCACCGTGGGACTGGTCGCGGTGCAGGTGGTGCTGCTGGTGCAGCTGACCGCGGTAGCGGTCGCCGGACCGAACCTGACCGTCGGCGTGCCGCCGAGATTCAGTCCGGTGCCGCTGAAGGTGACGACCGTGCCGCCGGAGGTCGGTCCGCCGGCAGGCGCGATCCCGGTGACCGCCGGCGCAGGCGCGGCGAACGGCACCCGCCAGAGGTGGCCCTGGTTGTTGGTCGCCGTCGCGAGCGTGGCCGTCGGGTCGTCGCCGACGTAGAGGTCGCCATTGGGGGCCAGCCCTATCCCGGTGATGCTCTCGTACTTCGTGCGGGTCTTGCCGTCGAAGCCCGAGGTGTAAGCCGGCACATCGGTGGAATACACGCGCTGCGCGCCGCTGGCCGGGGTGAAGGCGAGAATCTGGGAGACGACGTTCGGCGGACTGTCGCCGACGTACAGGGTGGTGCCGTCGGTGACGATGCCACTGGGGAAGGACGAGACGACCCCGCCCGTGCTGTTGGTCACCGTGACGGCGCCGCACGGGGTGGGCGAGCCGCAGGCCGGACGGGTCGGTGTGCCGGTGATGTCGGGGATCATCGAGAGCCCCTTGCCGCCGATTTCCGCCAAGTACAGGTCGCTATGTGCCACGCCTGCGTTGGTGTGCTCCAGCATCGCGAAACCGCCTGACGAACCGCGACCGTCCGAAGTGGACCCGACCTGACCGAGCTGTGCCTTGCCGCCGTTGGTCAGGGCGTACGGGTTGGTCACCGCCATCACGTCGCCGGACTTGATATAGCCGACGAACAGCTTGGAGCCGTCCCGGTTCAGCGCGAGCGAGGCTGTCCGGCCGCCACCCGTACCGCCGCCCACGGCCGTGTTGTTCGGCACCTGGATGACCAGGGGGCCGGTGACCGCCTCGTTGGCCTGGTCGTAGTTGAACCGCACCAACTGCGTGCTCTTGGACGACTGATCGGGCACGTAGACCACTTGGTGCGTGGCGTCGTAGACAGCCTGCCCGGGGCTCTTGACCGCAGCATTGCAGTGGCTGGTCGCGAAGCCGGTGGCGGTGGGATCGACGCGGCAAAAGCCGCTCACCAGGTCCGGGGTCCAATAGTGCCCCGGGCCGCCGTTGGGGCCGGGCAGCCAGACACCGCCGGCGGGCCGGGTCATGGCGGACAGCACGGTGGTCGCATTGGTCGCGGCCTCGGACGCCTGCGCCAGCACCAGCGCACCGCACGCGGTGGCCAGAACGGCGCCGACGGCCAGCGCAGCGCGACGACGGGGAAGTCGACGTGACGAATGTTTATTCATTGCACTACCTCTCGGACATGTGCGGCCCATTTCAGGCCGCCGGAGTGGGGGGATGCGGCCCGCGCCGGGCAGGGGTTCCGACGCGGGCCGCGGGCGGGGTCAGCAGGGTGAGTTGTCCACCCGACGCACCGGGCAGGGGGTCCCGGTGGCGGGCAGCACTCGCTGCAGTCCCCAGAGGCCGATCTGAGTGAACGGCCTCCGCAGGTCGCCGTAGAAGTAATCTCCCGGCGCCTGTTGTGAACCGCCGGCGCCGCCGACGATCCACGCATCAAGGGATTCCCACGGTCCGAGCCCCTGACTGGGAACCCAGTTGGAGTTGTGCACGTTCGGATCGACGGGCCAGTTGAGGCCGCCGAGACTGAACACGTGGGCGTTCTCGCTACCCGGTGCAACGACCGCGTGCACCACTACGGGTTCGCCGATGTAGGAGGTTTGCCACGGCACCGGCCCCGGGTCGCGGAATGCCTTCGGGCCGTCACCGGGCGGAGCAGCTTGATAGTTGATCAGAGCCTTGCCGGCGACCGCGTTGGTCGGATAGGGCATGAAGTCCTGCCCTATCCCAGGATCGTCATCCGCCATCACCGTGGTGAAGTCCCGGTAGTGCGGGGTGCCCGCGCCGGGCACGTGCACCAGTACCTGGACGCCGACGTCACGGGCGGCGCCGCTCACTGGATCGGTGAAGGTGGTGCGCTGCCCCGGAAGCGGACTCTGGGGTGCCACCACGACCGCGCCGTACAGCCCCGTTTTCATCGTGTCCGAGCCGGCCAGGTCGGCGATGTTTGCGGTACCGAGCTTGTCGCTGCCCACGAAGTACACGTAGTCGCGGGTGGCCCCTGGCGACGTGTTCTGCTGCGGGGAGAAGCCGACGTTGGCTCCGCCGGATCCGGCCTCGCGGTCCAGCTTGCCGACTGAGAAGCCGACCGCCGATTTGCGCTTGTTCGTCAGGTGCACGGTGACGCACTCCCCCGCGACCATATGCAGCACCAGTGGTTCGGCCTTTTTGCTGCCGGACTGCACCGCGGACGCGTCGGCGTTGGGCACGTACGCCGTCTTCCCACCGGACTGTTTGCCCGGCACGTCCATCGCGGTGACCGAGAAGTCACGTGTGGGCGCGTTGGCGGCACACGGGTTTCCGGGGCCGGACGCCGGAGGCGGCGGCTTTCCGGTCACCGCGGGCAGGGGGTAGGTCCCGGACGGGCTTCCGGCATCCGGCAGGGGCTGGAGGCTCGGCACGCTGCCCGGCAGAACCCGCACCAGGCCCCATGCTCCGGCCTGAGTTCGGCGCTCGTTTCCGTTGGCGTAGAGGTAATCACCCGGCCGCATCTTCGCGTCCGGCTGGTTGCCGTTGAAGATCAGCGTGTACTTCTCGCTCACTCCATAGTGGACGGTGTCGATCACGGCACCGTGTGGTTTACCGTTCTCGGTATATCGCGGTTCCAGCAGTGTCCGCCCGCCCTGCACATGAAGGGTGTCGATGGACGGCCCTACGTTGATCGTGCGCACCACGAGTGGATCGTCGGGGTACATCCGTGGCAGCGGTGTCTCGGGATCACCGTAGGTATAGGAACTGAACTTGTTGGCCGGGTCGGGCCGGTTTTTCAACGGACTGGCCCGCAGATTCAGCGTTGAGTAGGCGTCCTTGTCGTTGTCGTCGATGGTCCACAGCGCCAGTTCCCGGTAGCTGCCGGTCACCAGACCGGGCGCGAGCGGGTTGGTGGTGTGGATGTCGACCAGGGTTCCGGAGTCGACCTCCTTGCCGGTCACCGGGTCGTGGTAGGTGGCGCCGGCCGGCTCCACGATCAGCTGACCGACCAGTCCATGGCCCCAGCCGTGGATGCCGTCGACGTGGTCGTGCCAGAAGATGTTGTCCAGCACCACATCCGGGTACCAGCGGTACTGGATGTACTCGGTGCCGGCCCATTGCCCGGAGGCGTGGTCGCCCTCCAGCGGAGCGGTGAGCGTGACCGATTTGCCGGCCGCGTCCACCGATGCGATCTGCCGCACCTCGATCTGCTGAGTGCCCTCCCCGATCGCGATCCACGCTTGGGATGGCTTGCCGTTGGCGTCGACCCGCAAGAACTTGTCCACACTGGACAGTCGGAGCGTCGTGTCGCCGGTGGCGGCGTTGGACACCAGCTGATAGTCGGCGACCTGGTAGGGCCGTACCGAGTGCTCGAAGGCGAAGCCGGCGCTCACCCCGTCCGAACCTTGCACGTCGAACTGCACGTGGTGGATGTGCATTGTGGTCTTCGAGTTCCCGTCGAAGGCGTCCTTGTCCGGGATCTCGTTGGTGAGCGTCACGCCGACGCAGTCGCCCTGGTTGGCCCTGATGGCCAGCGGGTCGGATGGCTTGCGGTTGGCGTAGACATCCTCCTTGTCCTTGGCCAGTACGAAGATCTTGCCTTCGGGGTCCACCTCCTTGGCACTGCGCTGGATGGGCTTGGCGATCGCCACCACGTTGTACTGCCGCGCAGTGCGTCCGGTGGGACACAGCGCGTCCGGCCGCCCGGCCCAGGGGTCGGTCGCGGACTTCGCGGTCTGAGCGGTGTTGTTGCCCAGCCACGGCGCACCGGAGTGCCCGGCCGGGGTGAACGGGGGGCGCTGCCCGATATGCGTGCGGAACATCGGGTAGGCGGGGCGGCCGTTGACCGGGTTGAACAGGATCTTCGGCCGGTTCTCGATCACGTTCCCGGCGTCCACCGGGAGCAGGTTCGGCTGGCCGGGGATGGCGTTCACCGAGTCCGGGAACTGGGTGCCGTCAGCCGGCGCGCCCAGGTAGACCGGGCTATCGGTGGTGCCCGTGGTCTTCCAATCCCACACGGTGGGGTCTTGGCCATCCGCGCCGACACCGCTCGGCGGAAGCTGCGGGCGAATCCAGGCATCCACGTTGTCCTTGGTGATGGTGACCGGGGTGGAGCTGCCGTCCGCGGCGGTCTGCGAGATGGTCTTGCCGATCAGCGCACTGGAGTCGACGGCTGCCGCGGGCGCGGGCCGGTCTGGCAGTGGCACCAGGTCTGGCTGCAGGGTGTCGTAGACCCGCCAGAAGCTCCACATGCCACCCACGTAGTGCTTGGCGATGTGGCAGTGGAACAGGAAGTCACCGGCGGACTGCTGCACGCCGCCCGCGCCGCCTTCGATTTCCAGGTTGTAGGACTCGCCCGGGCCGAGTGACTGCGAGTCGAGCCGCTGCGAGGGCGACAGCGTGGTCTGCGGATCCTTGCGCAGCCCGGTGTCCGCGTAGTTGTAGGTGGTGTCGGCCACCGGGTTGTAGCGCCACCGGTCGCCGCCGCCGTGCAGATGGAAGACGTGGAACTTTTCGCCACCGGCGTGCATGATGCGGATCTTGGTCGGGTCGGACAGGTAGCCGCGCGGCATCGGGGTCGCGGGGTCGCCGAACGTGTAAGAGCTGTAGGCGTGCGACTTCTCCTTGGGGAAGGCGAGCAGCCGGTTGCGGAACGGCTCGGAGCGGTAGTTCAGCGCGAATCCGCCCGGCCGGTAGCCGCCCGTGGTGTCGTCGACCTGCGGCACCTTCTGCCCGCCGCGGTCCGTCAGTGTCTCGTTGTCGTTGCCGATTTCGTGGTGCAGCAACACATTCTCGCGGAATCCGCAGGTCTGCACGTGGCCGGACGGGACACAGGCGGCCTGCGCGCCCGTCGGCTTGATGATCGCTTCCCAGCCGGAGTCGAGCGACTGGTTCGGAGTGCTGGTGTTCCAGTAGGTGGAGCCCGGCGGCTCGATCACCAGCGTGCCGAACAGGCCGTGGCCGACCGCGGCGCGGTAGCCTGGGCCGGGATGGATGTAGTGCGCGCCCTCCATCCGGTCGTCGTTGGGCACGGCGAATCGGTAGGTGGCCGACTTACCGGTGGGCACTGCCGAGGAAGGGTTGGCACCCACCGAATCCCCGGATGAGGCCACGGTGAACTCCAGGCCGTCGATGTGCACGCCGAAGTCGCCACCGGTGGCCTTGTTGGTGTACTTGATCTCGACGCAGTCGCCCTGGTTGGCGCGGATCACCAGCGCCTGCACCGGGTCGTCTCGCAGGCCGATGGAGACCTGCTGGCTGCGCACCTGGTCCTTGATCGCGCTCACCTTGCTGTTGAGCGCGTACATCTTGCCGCCGGGATCGTGGTCGCCGAAGCGGTTGACGGGGATGTCCACGTCCAGCGCGGTGAGATCGAACGTCTTGGTGGCGGCGCCACCGGCAAGGCAGGAGGGGCTACCGGACGACGACGAGGCCACGGCCGGCGTACTGGCGGTGGCCACACAGGTGAGCGCGACCTTGGCCACGCTGACGCTGAACACCACGACCAGGCGGGAGCGCCGCGCGAGTCGACGGGAGTCGATGCCGCGCACCGCCAGCACGGCAAAGGTTACCGGCACCACGACCACCAACGCGATGAGCAGGTCGCGGACAAGCGCGACGGCCAGCGGTGTTGTGGCGGCGGAGAACAACGACTGCACCTGGGCGCCCGCCGCGAGCGCGGCGGCGGCGACCGGAGCCGCAACCGCGGTACCCAGCCAGGCCGGCAGGGTCTCAGGTCCCCAGCGTCTTCGTGCCGCGATCAGTGCTACCGGCACGGTGATCAGCGCCAGTGGCAGCGCGAACAGCGCTGTGCCGACGGTGCGGGTATCGACCGGCGTGCCCACCAGTGAATTGTTCAGCCACCATGCCCCGGCGACGGTGACGGTGAATGCCAGAACGAAATAACGAGCGCTGAGGTGTCGGCGTTGAGCACCGGGGTTGTGCGGCATCGGTCTCCTCCTTCACTTACTTGGGTACGTCGCTCAGCGGCGGATCGACCGAGAACGGTGCGACCTGACCGTCGTTAGTGGACGGTGAACTGTCATGGCTGTGTGGTGCGGAATCGGGCGGCGCCAGGTCCACGTCGCCGACGTCGACCGACTCCGATGCCCCCTCCGTCCGCAGCGTCAGGTGCTCGCCGTGGCGCGGAACCACGAACGCGACGGAACCCTCGACCTGGGCGTTCGCACCGAGACGCGCCGGAGCGAGCGATCCCCCGGACGGCGCGATCAGCGCACCTCCTCGGTTGTCGTGCAGCCTGAGCGTGGCCGGGTCGTAGGTCGTGTCCTTCCGGCCGGCGTCGACCCGGAGCGTGACGCGCACCAGTGCCTGGTCAGCCGGGACGAGACCCTGGATGCCGTGGCCCATGCCGGAGAGGTCCTGATCGGTAAGGCCGGCCAGGCGCTCGACGTGGGTGACGACGTAGGTGACGCTCCCGGCACGCAGAGCCATCTGGTCCGACGGTGGCTGCGACCGCGCGAAGACCAGCCAACCTCCGGCCACGGCGGCGGCGAGGACCAGCGCGGCGAGCAGGAAAGCTCCCCGGCGGTGGCGCGGCCCGGTCGTGCGGTGGGTAGTGGTCTGCATGGCCGGAATCCTGCAAGCATGATCTTGGAAAACGCTCGGACTGCCCAGACGTGACCCTCGCCAATCGACTTCACGCTGGGAAAATGCCGAACGGACCCCTCTGAATTAGGGGGGTATCGCCCCCCACGCTGCGGCTGCCCTCGACGAGCGCCCGAACGGACCCTTGATGGCAACGGAATGTACGACAGTCAGGGGCAAAGAATGCTCGAGATCAGGATGTTCGGCCCGGTACAGGTGGGCGACAGCGACCGCATGGTGGATTCGGCGGACTTCCACGGAATCAAGCCACGCCAGGTACTGCACCTGCTAGCCCTGCACCACGGGCATCCGGTGCCGAAGCATGGACTCGCCGAGCTGCTGTGGGAGGGCCGGTCGCCGAGCAGCTGGGGCTCGACCCTGGAGGGATACGTCTCATTGCTGCGCCAGGCATTGCAACCTGGGGTCAGCGCGCGCGACTCCGTGGTGCTGACCCGCAATGGCGGATATCTGCTCGATCAAGCGCGGGTGCTCATCGACGTAGCCAGGTTCGACACGCTGACCGCGTTGGCCGGCACCTTGCCCGTCACACGAGCCCTGCCTGCGCTGGACGAGGCGCTCGAACTCGTCCGCGGTGACGTGCTGGCCTACGAGCGGCGCACCCTGTGGGCGATCGATGCGCGCGGCCGCTACCGTCAGCGGCTTCGCCGGGCGGCTGTGCAGGCGGCCCGGCTGGCCTTGGCCGCGCATGATCCGGACGCAGTAGTCCGCTACGCCCAGCGGGCCTGCGAGGCCCAGCCGCTGGCCGAGGACGCCTGGCAGCTGCTCATCGAGGGACACTGGCGCGCAGGCGCCCGTGCCGACGCGCTGCGCTGCGTCGCCGAGCTACGCGGTCGGCTCGACACCGAACTGGGCATCTCCCCCAGCCATGCCGTCGAGCGGCTACAGCTGGCCATCCTGCGCGACCAAGTGCCCGTGGTGGCCTGAAAAATAGGGTCTGTCATCTCCACCGGCTCGGCCTCGGTGTCGGGGTGTTAGTGGTTGAGCGCGCGGAGCATGCGGGTGGCTAGCCCTATCGAGCCAGGCAAATCCGGAACCGCCACGCGACGACGTAGCGACGCAGTCGGCTGCCAGCCCGCTTGACCGGCCGAGGGTGGCCGTCCGCACTGCCGGGGCGAAAACCAATGTCCCCGTGCCAGGCTCAGCCTCGGCAGATGCGCACCGCGGGCAGTAATCGGCTCCGTGAAGGCACAGCCCTCCAGTTCGAGCCCGGCGGTAGGGTCGAGGTAGTCCAGGTCGAGCTTCCCGACGATGCGCGCACCCGGACTCGCATCCCGTGGGGGTCGAGGTCGACATGTCGCCCGAGTAGCGACTCGCGGATCAGATGGGCACGGATCCGATACTCCGTTCTGGAGTACGTCCCCGCTTAGTTCGCCGCACACCAACACATCGCCGTGGCGGGCGGCCCGGACGAGTTCATGCTCGTGAGCGGACAGATCGGTCAGGACGGGTACGTGGCCAGGCTCAGGAGCGGTCACCTCGACAATGTCGGTCACCGAGCGCTGTCCGCTCCATCACAGAACTCATGGTCCGGACTGCTCGCGAACACTCACGAAGAGCGCCCCTGACTTGCAGTCGATAGACATCGGAGGACCCGTGCGACCGTCAGGCAGGTCGCACAGGTCCTCCGATGTCGTCAATCGTCCTCGTCCTCGTCACGGTCTGCGGGAAGAACTCCGGCGGCGTGCGCGGGCTGTCCGTCTCGCCAGAAGAACAACGGCTCGGTGCCCTTGTCCCAGATCGGCAGATGGTCGACCCGGTAGGTGAGGAAGTAAGCCGTACCTGGGCGCCGCTCATGCCCGACGTCTTGGGCCACCTGGCTCAGGACGTCGCCGCTGATCTCCAGTTCGACGTCATAGATTTGGGACGGCTCAAGCCCTAGCATGGCACTCACCTGCGCACCGTTGACATGTGGAAACTTGACGTCGACTACCAAGATCCCAGTGTCCGAGAATCCCCACAACAACCACACGCGTTATCTCCATGGTTGGCGACCTTGTCCGGTTTGGTGGTTTGTTCACCGGTTTCCGGATCGAAGCCGCCTAAATGCAACTCGTCGCTCTTGCGTTAGCACTCTACTTCTCCCTTTTCTGAGTCCCACTCGTAGATCTTTTTCTTGTCCTCCCAGCGCGCGCTCTGCCGTTCTTCCGCTGTACTAGCTGAGCCTCCGGGAAGCCGTGGAGTGTCGCAGGGCCGGCATGTGGGCGCCGGAACGCGGATTCGAGGACGACGAGGCGTAGTAGTTGGAGACGTGCTGGATGATCGCGACAACGACCACGGCGACGATGACGATCGCGACAGCGGCGGCCAGGACCTCGCCGAGCCCGGGAACCGCGAACAATACAGCCAGGAAACCCCATTCACCAGAGGAATCCACGTTGTTGAGCGGGTCGTCGTTGACATAGGTGTAGCGTGCGCCGGTGCTGTCGTATGCGGGGTCGACGGTGAGGAATTGGGCGGTCACCGGGTCGTAGAATCTCGCACGCAGGTAGACGAAACCGGTTTTCGGCGTCCGAGTATTGCCCCGTGTATTGCAGAGGTGTTTGCGCTGTGCCGAAATGTGTCGCGGCGCCGTACTCGGTGTAGGCGTAGGTGCCCGCGATATGCTCGGCACTGTCGATCAGTGCTCGCGTCGAGCCCAGCTGATCGTGGAAGTACCACAGCGTCGAGCTGGTGTTGATCTGTTCAAGCGGCATGCCGCCCGGTCCGTACACGTAGTTCCACGAACTATCGGCTAGCAGGTCAGGTAACTGCCCGCTGTCCCAGGAGCACGTCGTGGTGACTGAACCGACGGTCTTCGTGTTTCTGAGGCCGTCGCCGTCGTAGCGGTAGGACGCTGCTCGCTCCAGTCATCGACGTCAGCCGGTTTGCCTGGTCGTAGCCGTATGCTGTCGCGGTTCCGGTCGCGGGGGTCATCGTCTTGCGGTTACCGCGGTTGTCGAAGCTGTACGTCGTCGCTTCCGTCGGAACGGTGCCGCACACCGGGTTGGTTACCGCTCCCGACGGTTGCGTCCAGCAGGCCACCACACGCAGTAACCGACACAGCGGAGCCGGGCAGTGACAGGCCGCAGTGTCAATATCCGTTGACATCGCAAGGAGCCCAGAACGACCAAAACTATTTCGGTCAACGGGACATCAGATGCCCAGTCCGACGCGGCGACACCGATCCCGATGACAACGCCGTTCGGGTCATCGAGGGGCCAAGGAAACACCGTCGATAGGTTATTATAGGCCATATTGTTCGTAGCGATATCAGGATTCTGGTTCGTTCGACACGTTCATTCCCAAAACATTGGCAGCGACATCGATGGCTATCGAGATGGCGTTCTCCCTACTCACCGTAGGTACAGCGTAAGACAACTCCGACACGTGCCTAGTAAATTCATTATCCAAGCGCAAATGGTAGTTCTGCACATAGTAGGCAAGGTCAGCTCTCCAGACCCATTTTCCATCAGTCAAGATTGAAGAACTTCCCGATATGTAACCGTTTCCCGAAATAACGTCCGACTCTGCCTCCATTATGTCAATCAATCGCACACCTCCTTCCAGGTAAGCAATTAGTTCGCGCTCATTCTGTCCAGGCGCGGCGCCGACGGCGTCGTATATGCTGCCCTCAAAATAGGGCGATGCCTCTGCCTTAAGCTCAGCAAAGAATCCAACGCGAAGAATCACTACAAGAGCCACCTCTCTAACCCTCCGGATGCAACCGCAGCCAGGATCCTCCGTTGTCAATTATCGGAGTCTGCCCTGGACCCAGTGCACTTATTATCCCCACTCGATCCGTTGGCGCCAAGACTGAAACTCCCAGCTCATTGGCCACTTGCTGCCCAACACGGGTCGGCGGAAGACCCTGTTGAGCCGGGGCCGGCCACCAGAACACCACCGCGAGCACACCCGCGCCCACCACCACCGCCGTCATCAACCACCGGAAACGACGCACCCAGCCCGGCACAGTCACGACTCAGCCCCTCTCACGCCGCCTCGGAACGGCACTGCGAGACCTTAACCCGGGTCACCAGCACGGACAGGGTCTCTCGGACGGTGCCCCGATACCCGGCGGTAGTCTGGGCACCGGTCATGTCGGCGAACGCCTGCCGGTTCGGGTAACGCACCAGTACCACAATGTCCCAGGCCTGCCCGTCCTCAGCGACCAGCGCACGCCCGCCGTCGCCCAAGTACTCCACGGCCGAGGTAGTCGACGATCCGTTGACCGCGCGAGCCCGCCTCACCCGAAGGCCTTTTCGAACTCTCCATCGGCGGAACACCGCTGCCCAGGAGCGCAACCGTTCATGATTGTGGCCTATTCACGACGGATAAGATAATGCACTTTCCTGGCGTGCACACAATAGGCAGACCAAACCGTCCAGCGTGCACTGATCCGCCGTGTGTGGCGATCGTGATCACCAACACTGGGCCAGCAGATCTGATCGGTGAACCGAGTTTTACTGCGCATCCGGCGACGGTGCAGGATGCCCATCCGGAGAGCCGGTCACCCGCTCATCGAGCACGTGCACTTCGAATCGGGAGGTGTCGAAACCGCCCGCATCCCATACCAAGTCGCTGTCCTGGAACCGCCACTCGCGCCCCGAAACCCGCTCCCGCTACAGCCAGCTCACTTTTGTTCGGCATCACTCGACATCCGTCCGACACACCGAGGATTCGACTCTTAACCAGCGGGTTCGACATTCGAATCCCGGATCGAGCACCGTTGGGGCCGATGGCCGTCATGACGCATCACCAACAGGACGGCGAGGCCGATCGATCTTCACGGTCGCGGAAAGCAGCAGGTCACGGCGGTCGGCGTTTCGTCCAGATGCTGTACGAACCTCACCGGGGCACTAGCTCTGACCAGGCATTTAGCCGGTTTCAAGATCCACTGAATGGATCTTGCCGCATCGTCTTGGGTATGACGACCCCGCATACCCTTCGTTGTTATGGCTTGTCTACGGGTAAAAATTTTTCTGCACCAAGCAAGAGGACACGCCGGGCTGGCCGGTTGCGTGAACGTCGATGAGCGACCGTGGACATGGCCGAGCGCGTCGGACGTCACAGTGGGTTGAGCTACTCCCAGGCTTTCTCGACTCTTGCCAGCACGCGCCCTGCCATTTTCCATCCATATAGGACTAACCAGGTCGATCCCCGGCTTCGTCCGGGCACTCAGAGCTGCGTGATGCTCTTACCCGATCGCGGGGTTCTCGCACGTCGCGGCTACGACCGGTTGCTGTCCTGCCTGGCGAACCAGGCGGCCAACTGGGTACGGGACTTGAAGCCCATCTTGTCGAGCACATGCTCGACGTGCCCTTCAGCCGTGCGGCTGGAGATCACCAAACGACTGGCGATCTCCCTATTGGCCAGGCCTTCGGCCAGCAGGTGCGCGACTTCGGTCTCCCGCGGAGTCAGCTTCGGCCGGTCGGGGCCGGTGAGAACGGGGGACGGCGCGCTGTCGTCGCTCCCGGCGGCCAGCGCCATGGCACCGTCGGTCTTCAGACGTTCACCGGCCTGGAAGCCGTGGTCGAAGACCTTGGTGCCCAGCGCCTGCCGGGTCTGCTCTTCGTACCGGTCATGAGTCGCCAGCAACGTCGCGGACCCGAACAGCGGTCCGCCGATCGACGCCCACAGTGTCCGGCTCGCCCCGAACAGCCGGCACGCGCGGGAGGCGTTTCCCTCCTCGACCGCGACCCAGGCCAGTAACTCCACACAGGCAGACATGCCCAGCCTGTCATTCAGCGCGTGCTTCGCATTCAGCGACTCCTCGAGTGCGACAGCGGCCTTCCGGAATTCGCCGCGCGTCCACCAAGCCAGTCCGCTTACCCAGAACGCCCAGGAGAGTGCCGAGCGCTCACCGTGCGGTTCGCTGAATCGTCGACACTCATCGCACAGGTCGATCGCCTTCTCCGGATCACCGATCAGGCACGAAACGAAGGCGAGCTGAGCAATGCCGAGGACGGTGAGTGAATCGACCTTCCCGACCTGCCGGTGGTACGTCACCGACTCGGAGAGCAGGGACTCTGCCTGGGACAAATTTCCCTTGAACTGTTCGGCCGACCCGCGGAACTGCTGGACGAGGGCGCGCGCCGCGTAGTCGTCCAAGGTCGCGGCCAGTTCGGTGCACTCGTCGAAGTGCTTCATCGCCGGCTCGTTGTCGCCTTGGGTCATCGCCAGATACCCGTTGACCCACAAGGCCTTGGTCCGGTCCCGGCTCGATCGGTCATCGACGCTCAGGGCGCGGTCCAGCCAGTAGCGGCCGTCTTTCAGATGACCGCAGGCGTTCCAGTAGAAGCAGAGCGCGCCTGCCATGAGGAGGCCGACACCGGCTTCGCCGTTTTGAGTGGGCCGGGTCGGGCTCGAACCGACGGCCAAGGGATTATGAGTGTCCGAAATCACTCGGCAGGGGAGAAGTTCGAGGTGGGAGAGTGCGTGATTGCCCGGTTAGTACGCATCCGAGGCACCAGTTGACTCACGTTCATGGACAGAAGCATGGACAGAATTCGCCCCCTGGACGGGTCTTTTCCTGTAACGAGCGTCAGGATGCGACGAGACGTCGTGCTTCGCGCTTCGCTCGCTGCCATGGCGAAGGAGGCAGGGCTGCGCTGGCCCGGAGAGCCGGCAAAGCAGTCGACGTCGAGCGCGCCGTGCTGAGAAACCTTGCCGGCTCGTCAGAGCAGACGCCACCCGCGGCCTGGTCCTATGGTCGGGGCCCGAGGAACCACGTATGCTCCGCGACGCCACTGGGATGTAGCCGCTTCGGTCAGAAGAGCCAGTCGGAAGGTAGAGCTTCAGTCAGCCGTTGTCTTGTGATTGCTGTCATTACTTCACCAGTCAATGGGCGAAGACAGTACTGGGCGACCTCTCGGTGTCGTTCCCGTGCGGGACATATCATCACGGCAAGCATCCGGATTGCCCGTAGCGGCTCGTCCACAGTGGACAGTTCCTTGCTGATGAACGGGATCTGCTTGATTAGATTCCAAGCGCACTGGACCGCTGTCTTTATTTCAGCATCGCTGATAGGTGAGCGTGCGCCGTGGTCTCCCCGCGTGGTAATGATCGCGGACGCTACAAAGTCAGGTATCAGGTCTAGCTGGTGCCGCAGCTCGGCGAGCGCGTGGGCGAACGCGGCTAGCAGGTCGCACCAGAAGTGGTCGAGGAGTGCGAGACGACGTTCGGCGCGATAGCGGGAATCGAACGACTTGTCGAGCTCCTTGAGCACGATTTGGCCCAGTACGTTTGCGATGGCTTCGATCTGGTCAGCGACCACGGGATGGGCGCGAGCCATTCGATGATGTCGATCATCGCTGAATCAGTGGCCGATTCCTGTGCCGCCTTCGTTGGTGTTGCCCGTCTCCGTTTCCTGGAAGCTCTGGATTTATTCCACTTCGAGTCCACGCTGTTCCGAAACTCGGTGCGCTTGACTCCGCTCGCTTCACGAGCCATCTCAAGGCAGCCTACCCACCTGTGTAGAGTTCCCGTGCAAATCGAGCAGCGGCACTCGTGTCGTTTAGCGTGTGCACATTGATAGTTGTGGTGGCTCATTGCTGTCGCTCCCCCTCCCACGAGCGTTTTGGGGGCGACTGGTCGTCTCAATCATCGGGCCCCAAGGCGCTGCATAAGGTCTATGTCAAATCACATTATCGGTGCCTCTGCTGGGGAGATGCCGCCATATCGGTGAATTAAGCGTCCAAACAGACCAAAGAGAGTGCACGTATGCGCGTTCTGCTCTACGCCGATGCCCTGGTCGCCAGTTACCTTCGGTGTGCGCTTGGTCCGGCGGTGACGGCGGAGGCGCAAATTTACGCACCCGCTGTTGCGCACGCCATATGTGTTTGCGCAGGTGGTGGCGAATGAGCCTCGTCGCGGACTGGGTGACCGCATTCGACGACGCGAGCGGCCGGCGGAAGGTGTTCCTGCGGATGACCCGAGCAGGCGCTCAACCCATGGCGGCGACGGGAACGGCGAGTAGTACCGCGTAGACGTCGGCAACGGCCCGGAGTTTGATCGCCACCGCAGGCTTCGGCCGAACATACCACTACCTGCCGAGCAGCGACTTGCCGACCAGTACCACGTGCCGTTGGGGAATGCGCGGAACGCGACGAAGCTGCTGCGCAAGCGCGGCTGGTCCGTCACGATCCGTTCGAAGGGCACTTTCGTGTCTCCCGATGCAACCTTGAACCTCGCCCGGAAGCGAACGCGCGATGCGGGGCGGACTGCGCCCACAGAGACAAGATCAAAAAGCGCGGCTGAAAAGTTGCGCTATGAAGTGGCGAAGCTGATCGATACGAGGCGAATCGCCGAGCATGCGTCCCTTGCGACCAAAGCGCACTTCGTCTCCGCGCTCCTCGCACGACCGTACTCACCGACTGTTTGAACCGAGGAACACGGTCAAGCCGTTGCAACTCGGGTACGTTGGTTGCCAGTTGGGTGCAGCTTCCACCATCCTCTATCGTCGAGCCACTATTTGAGGGATCCTTGCGAAAGGCACGTAACGTGCCCAACAGTGTGCTTCGTCAGACGCCATGTCGGCGATCACCACAACGAAGTGCAGGTCATATCGCGCTGTGTGAGCTTGACTAAAGCTCGGCCTGATCGAATCAGCTCGGATCATGTCAGACCTTTTGACCGGCTGATCCCGACGGAGTCTTTCTACGCATACCGTGCGATCTTTGCGACACTTTCTCGACCGCTTCCGGGGTCGGCTTGCTCAGCACGACAGCCGGGTTACCGGTGGCAAAATCATAAGCGAGCGCAGGTGCGACAGAGTTGATTAGAGAGAAGCTATGACAGACCAATTTGATAAGCCGCCGGCCGAGAAGCCGCCTCCCCCGCCGACTGGTCGGCCGAGTCGGAAGTCAGCTATTATCGTCACCTCTGTGATCGCCATTCTTCTTGCGGCGGCGATCACAATTCCTTTGATAGTTAATACTGGCGGACGGAAGACCCCAATCGCGGCTCTTCCAGCACCTTTGACCAGCTCTAGTTCGCAGAGTCCTTCATCTCGTTTCTCCTACACGACTATACCATCGACAACGACCCCGCAGTCAACAACTAAGCCTGTCGCCACCAAGCCGCGCAGGATAACGGCACGTGAGTGGCAATTGATAGCAAAGAATCCAGACTCCCATATCAGTGAGCGGATCTCTATCTACGGCAAGGTTGCTCAATTCGATTCCGCGACGGGAACGAATGGCTTTCGAGCAAATGTAGATGGTGTCGTTCATCCTTCAGAATACGGATATGTGTCCTATGACACAAACACGTTTCTGTTAGGGAGCGAGTCTGATCTTGCCAATTTGGTGGAAGATGATACATTCAAGGCTGACGTTACGGTATTGGGCTCGTACTCGTATGGCACGCAAATTGGCGGCAACACGACGGCTCCCTCCCTTCAGGTGAACAGTGTTACCGTGACCGGCCATTCGAAGTGAAGATCGTTTGGTTCACTTCGTACCAAGATCACGAACGAGCGATACGTATTCAAACGGCATTGGCAATCAGGCGTGACACTTCCTTGGGAAGGACACAGGATGTGCGCTCGACGGGTCGGCTCCCGAGCCGTCGAGACGGATCCGCTCAATACCCGTCCAACCGGTTACGATGTGCGTTTACGCAGGTCATAGTACTAGGTAGCAGGCAGCACTAGCTTCTCCCACCTACCTGACGATAGGTCCGATCTGCCTTATCCTGCGCAACTGGCGAACCGAGCCGATCTCACCAGCCAACCTTTTAGCGCGAACCAAATGCACCCGCATTTGGTCATGCTCGCCCGTCGCAGCGAAGGCCGTTGCCAAGTCGACTCGTAGTGCAGTCTCGGCTCGGGTGAAGGTCGAGTCGAGTCGGCTAAGCGCCGTAGACAGCACTTGCGTCGCCTCCGATTCGCCGACCCGCGCGAGCGCGTGCCCGCGCCACCGCGCGAGATGAACTGGGTCAAGCACGATATACGGTCCGTCAGCGCTGGACACCTCGCCCGAGAGCAGCGCGGCAGCCTGATCGACGCACGAAGGCTTGCCGACCGCTGGCCGTCTGCCGCCAGCGCTTCGCCGTGAGCGGCGGCGAGCCAAGCACGCAAGAGGCTGTCAGTGTTGCGCGCAGCGTGCGCCCTTGTGGAGGTGAGTAACTCGACGGCGAGCGCATTCTCGCCCAGGTCAAGTAGAATGCCGGTTGTCATGACGAGCCAGACGAGGGTTCCCCAATCTTCGTCTAGGTCGAATGCCTTGTTTACCAAGAGAGCTGCTTGCGTCGATGACGGCGGGTCCGGTTGCGGAGGCGTTTGCTTCGGACGCTGCGCTATACGCGCAGGATTCGAGCCGATCCAGTCCCAGCGAACGGCCGCATTCAGGACACCGCTGATGATCGAGTGAATCTGACGGACAGTCGAGGATGCCATGCCCTTGCACACGTGGAGCTTGCACTTCAGCTTCTTGCAATCGTGCTCGCCATCGGCGATGTGCTCAACGAACGGGCGACCATTGCACTTCGTCCGGCAGCGCCGAAGCTCACCATAGAAAGTCTCAAGCATGCGCGTGGTGAGCTTGCCGACCGGTACGTCACCGAGCGCGGGCCGAATCGCGCGCTCGATGTATCCGACGTAGCCGTGCCGTGTGGTGTCCTCGATGTCCGCCGTACGCAACCACTCGTCGATGGCATAGGAGAGCGTGACCGAGGTGCTCGGCGAGCGCTGCTCGTCCACCCGCGCCTGCAGCTTCGTCATCGCCTTGTTGGCGAGACGGTGCGTGGCCTTGTCGGTGCCCTTGATCGTCTCCGTGAGGTAGGTCGGCTTGTCCGTCACAGGGTCGACGCCCGCATATACGCGGACCTGAAGCGAGGTTCCCCGTGCGCGCACGCTGCCGCGCTTCCGGCTGTCTCCGCTGGTCGCTGACTCAGTCATGACCTCAGATTGAGCCGCGCCCGTAGACCTGTCAATGGACAAGGCCATGGGCAGACCGGAGATTCTCGATCTTGAAGAAAGCTGTTTTACGTGAACGATCTGAGTGGGCCGGGTCGGGCTCGAACCGACGGCCAAGGGATTATGAGTGGCCTCATTCCGTGTCGGCGACTACCTGAAGATGTCAGTCAATACTGTCGCGTATCAGGTTTCCGCACGTCAGCCAAATATAGATGCCAAAATGGTCCGTATAGTGTCAACGACGTCTAGAACTGTCTAGAACTGCCGAGCACACATCGATCACAGCGTCAGCGTGGCTGGATGACATGCAGAAATCGGAACTGAAAGCAAGGCGGCGACTGCGCCCCGCCCTGCTCGCCAGTCAGTCGCCAGACACCCAGAGATAACCACGCATCCGCCGCACCTGCTCGAAAAGCTCCAACAGCGCGTCCACATCGGACTTCAAATCCGGGCGCCGGGCCAGGATCTCCTCGAACTCCGCGGAGATCCTGTTCAGCTGGGGCACGTTGAACATCGTGTCGCCGTGCGGGTAGGTGCCCGACAACACACTGCCAGGCACCGCCTCAACCACCACACGCGTCAACCACCGTCCAGCTTCTTCGGCGTAGGACCGCCCGTGTATCTGATCCTCTACGTACACAGCCAGACCCATCTTTCCCTCCTTCAGTCAGATCAGCTTCGGGATCGGTACATCGACACGATGCGGCCGGACTTGTCATCGGGCTCCTGTCGAACGTCCATTCCCCAGTCGGCGGCCGCATCTTGAGCTGCTGCCACGTCGGCGTCCGCCGCACTGGCGGCCCGAACCGCCAGGCTTGCTTGCGTCGCAGCGGAAACAGCCTAGGCCGACGCCGAGGCTGAGCCGCAGATCCAGCCTTAGCCGGCTGACGCGGAAAGCTGGATCGACCAGACGTGCCCGACCTGCGGTCCGCCGCTGTCCGGATCATCCACTTGAGACACGACGTGCACGTGGGCGCCGGTCTCGGGCAGTACGAACCGGTCGTGGTGGGAGGTCGTTTCGTCGTTGTCGTTCTCCAGGTGATGACCGGCGCGCGCGACGACATCGTCCAGCGTCGCGAAGAGGACCAGCGGGCCGAAGTCACCGAACCGGGCACCGACCGGGGCCGGGACGACACCGTCCCGGCCGCCGACCAGCCGGTGGACCTGAATGGCCATCCCGAAGCACTCCCAGACTCCCCGCACACGCTGGAACGAGACCTCCACAAGCCCAAAATCCCGGCGCATCAAAGCCTTGCGCCGCGCGTCCACATAATTCGCACCCAGCTCCTGCGCCCACTGTTCGGGTGAAGAGGCAAGGCTGGCACCCATCACCCGGCCAGTGACGATCACCTGTGCATAGAAATCCATGTCGGACACTTACATCTTCTCCAGCACCTTGATCAAAACCACCATCTCGGCTGCCCGGTCCTGGTCCAGACCCCCCTCGCCACAGTCCATCCTCCCCATCCCCGAGCGGGTCTTGGCAATTCCGGACCTGCCTGCACACGCGGCCTGGCGGCACTGAAATCCACCTCCACTGTTGTACCAGGTGGTCGTGGCAGCGCCCGCGTCCTTGGACAGGCCGCCAACGATCCGCCCGGCGTTCACGTTCCGCTCGTAGTTCCCGTCCGGGTTCGGCCCCTGCAAGTCGCACTTGTCCGCCCTTCCGCCCAGGCCTGTCCAGGTCGATGCCATGATCGAACGTTCTCCTAGACTTAATGACGTCCGCGCCGTCCTTGACGTGCTCGCCCTTCATGTAAGTCTCGGACTTGTCGTCGAACATCGCGACCAGGCAGTCCGTCTTGCGCTGTCCGCGTCAACTACAAACGGGGGAACGCCCGCGTGCACCCGCCTACCTGACACACCGAGGGATGTCAGACGAACAGCCTGCTCCCGTCCTTGGTCCAGACAGAGATTTCCGACTCAGCCCACGCGCCCACGACCAAAGCATCCGGAGTGTGGCCGATCTCCACCAGACCAGTTTCACCCGCCGCGAGCTCGTAGCTCATCTCGGTCGGTTCGAAGTTCACCGTCAGAGTCTTGCCTGAGTATGGACCGACCTGCAGGCGGACTTCCTTCTCGCTTGGTTCATCCATCGCTCATCCTCCGAGCACCTCGATGTAGTGCTCCATCAGTTCGGCCCGAGCCTCGGCCGCCCTGTTCGGACGCGAGACTTGGCCGTGTGGCACGAAGGTTCCGCGCCTATCCCGGTCTGGACGGCCGCATCAGCAATCTCGGCGATCAAGCAGCTATCGTTCTCGATCAGCACCTTGAGGGTCAAAGGGGAGCGCACCCGTAGTGCGCTCCCCTGCCGCGGACTTAGCGATCTTCCGACCTGCGGTCCTCGTCGGGACCGCTCAGGCGTTGATCATCATTCCGGTCAGCTCGTTATCTGGGCCGATGCCGAATCCGACAGAACCGGAGACGGCGAACCGCTCGGGCGCGACGTCCGAAAAGCTGTAGTACACCGAGCCGTCCTTCCGGGACACCGTGATCGGCGCACGCTCGTTGACGGAGTGGATCCGTGGATCGTCACCGAGATCCGCCCACCGTGCCAAGTCCAGCCGGACCGAGCCCTCAACTACAGGCACGTCTGCAGGAAAATCGCCGCCGAGCACCGGCAGCTTGAGCGCGACGAACGAGGCGATCTCACCGGTGTCCGCCGCTACCTTGACCTCAAGATAGCCCTGGTTCGAGCCACCGCAAAGTTGCTCAAAATAGCAGTACAAGCCGACCTCCGCCTCGGGCCGGAACCGTAGTGACAACGCGATGTAGTAGTCACTGCAGTCAACCGCGTCTACGGGAGGAATGACCTCGACCACGGTCAACATCATTGGCCTCCTCACGTGGCTCCACCAACCCAAAGCGCATGATAAATGACGGGTAGCAGGCCTGCCTCCCGAGGCGCTCCGATTATCAGCTCCCATCCCTCGGATACGAACTTCTCGTCGAACGGCGGCTGACCTTTCTCGTACGCCCGGGACAGTGCGACCTGAAGCCTGCCAACTTCCTCGTGCATCACCATGTCCCTCAGGTCGTCCCGCACCGCCTTGCCATTGAGGTAGTCCTTCGGAGAACACACCGGGTGTCGCCTGGGTCAAAGAGGACGGACGGCGGGAACCGGTACGGGCTCGTGCCTTCCACGTGACGGATACCGACTTGGACGAGTTGGTGGAGTACATCACCGGTGCCCCTCCGCACCGCGCGGACGTGTTGCCGTTCCGGGTACAGGACAACGAAGGTGGTGCTGCGGCATGAACACCCTCTACGAAGTATTGGCGCCTTTGCGTGCTGTCGCCGATCATCTGGACCGGCATGACCTGCCTATCCCGGTCGGCATCAACGTGAGTGTGTACGGCCGGACGGTCACGGTCCAACTTCAGGAGACGGGTCTGTGCCTCGTCTCAGATGCGCTGCTGGCGTGGGCTCGGACTCTCGCTGACGTGACGGTCGAAGCATGGCGGCCTCCGTCCGGGCATTCGGTGCACCTGGTCGTGGCTGGTCGGTTGCCCTCGGGTCAGCTTCTGCACGTTTATGACGCGGTGGACTTCGACTCGGTGACGTTCCCGGACATGCCTGAGGACAGCAAACACGACGTTTCTCTGTCCGTGCTTCACATGTGGGCGTCGGCTGGGGAGGTGGCTGCCTGATGTCGGCTTTACAGATCGTGCCGCTCTCCGGGGTACGGGAGCGGGGCGCGGGTGAACTGGGCTTCGTTGCTGGAACCGTGTTCGTTGAACCGTTCGCGGGCGTCGGTGAGGCTCTCGCGGCCGTTGGGTCCGCCTCGGACGCGGTCGGCGTCCTGGTCGCCTTGGCCGTCGTCCTCCCAGAAGCAGACCTGGCAGATCTCCGATGCGCCTCGTTCGTCGAGCGTGAGGTAGCGGCAGCATGGGCAGGCATACGGACGACCACGTGGCGGCAAGACAATGTCCTGCATCGGGCCTTCGAGATTCATCGGGTAAGTATGTTGGCTATTGCTTGTTCCGCGAAGCCATTTTCGTCGCGTCGGGCGGTGGCGTGATGGATACGACGACCCGGGTTGAGCGGATGCGGTCGCCGTTGTCGATTGACGTCATCACTGCGACGGCGGAACGGTACGGCGTGTGTGTCGGCCGTTCACGATGGAGGTCGGTGATCGCGACACCGGGGAACTGCGGTACGTCCCCATGCCGTGTGGCTCCACTGTGGAGACGGTGCGAGCGCCGTGTGCGAAGAAAGCCAAGGCGCTGCGGCAAACCCAGTGCCGTGAAGGGTGGCATCTGACCGAGGAGCCGGACTTCACGCCGCGTCCGCCGACCGAGGTTCAGACACAGCTGTTGGAGCCGCGCGCGGACCTGGTCGCCGCCTACCGGGAAGCGGAGAGCAGCGGGGACGTCGTGGAGTCCGACGAGCTGAGGGAGGAAATCGACTCGGTCGACGACGAGCTTCGCGACACCGGGATGCGAGGCCGGCTACCGTCGCTCGACCTCCCTGCGGCGAAGCCGAAGAAGCGGTCCACCAAGCGGCGGCAGGACTCGCCGAACCTGCCTC
The DNA here is from genome assembly GCA_032230695.1 of Actinomycetota bacterium. Classification (GTDB taxonomy): domain Bacteria; phylum Actinomycetota; class Actinomycetes; order Mycobacteriales; family Pseudonocardiaceae; genus Amycolatopsis. Next base: position 118,446 of record JAVXWP010000064.1, read on the forward strand.
GGGGGCGGGTAGAGAAGCGCACCGTGGGCAGAGAATTCGCGGGCAAGTTCCGGCCGTCGATGTTCATCACGCTCACCCTCGACTCCTGCGGCCGGGTCCATGACGGCGGTGTCCCGATCGATCCTGACGGCTACGACTATCGGCGGGCGGCTCGGGACGCGGTGCACTTCTCCGCGCTGGTGGATCGGTGGTGGCAGAACCTGCGCCGTGTCGTCGGGTTCGACGTCCAGTACTTCGCCACTGTCGAGCCGCAGAAGCGCGCTACCCCGCATCTGCACGCGGCTCTGCGGGGGTCGTTTCCGCATGAGGTGGTGCGGCAGGTCACCGCCGCTACCTATTACCAAGTGTAGTGGCCCAACCATGACCGCGTCCGGTACGTCGATGACTTGCCGGTGTGGGACAGCCGAACGGCGTCCTTTGTGGACCCGGAGACGCGGGAACCGCTGACATCGTGGGACGACGCGGTGGAGGCGGTCGAGGTGCCCGCACATGTCGTGACCTTCGGGCGGCAAGTTCACTCCAAAGGCATCCTCGGCGGCTCGCCGGAAGCGGGTCGGCATATCGGGTACCTGACGAAGTACCTCACCAAGGCCACCGGCGAAGTCGTGGAAGCCACCACCGACCGGCAGCGCGACCACCACGACCGGTTGCACGCGGAGTTGCAGGTGACGCCGTGCTCGCCGCGCTGCCCGATCTGGCTGCTCTACGGCGTCCAGCCCAAGGCGGTGAACTCGCGGACCACTCCGGGACATTGCCGGGGGCGGGCTCATCGTCGGGCGACTCTCGGGCTGCCGGGGCGGCGGGTGCTTGTGTCGCGCAAGTGGTCCGGGAAGTCGCTCGCTGATCACCGGGCCGATCGGAAGGCGTTCGTGCGGAACATGCTCGCGGGCGTCGGCATCGAGAAGCCCGAGGTGGACAGTTCACGGCTGGTTTGGCGCAAGGTCGCGCCCGGTGATCGCAACGTTCCGGCTCGGGCGCACCTGCTGATGCAGGCCATTTCCGAACGGGTCGCCTGGCGTGCCGAGTACGACCGGGCGTTGCCGCGCACGAGGAGGAAGCAGGTAGAACCGCAATACCCGACGAAGGTCCCGCACACTCGGCCGCCCGCGTGAGTACGACGTTCAATGTTCGGTTTTGGGATATCCAGAAGAAGGCGAACCGTAAGCGGCCCTACGGGGTTCGGTGGGTCACGGAGAAGCAGGAGCATTCCGAGTGGTTCGTCAACAAGGCGCAGGCGAACGGGCGGCGTTCCGAGCTGATGCAGGCCGCGCGAAGTGGGGAGGCGTTCGACGTCGAGTCGGGGCTTCCGCTCTCGGAGATGCGGCGTCGTGATTCGTTGTCGTTCCTGCAATTCGCTCAGCGCTACATGGATATGAAGTGGCCAGTACAGGCGGCGACGAGTCGGGCCGGGACGGTGGAAGGGCTGGCGTCGGCGGCGGCTGCGTTCGTGAAGGATGCGCCTGGGGATGACGAGATGTCGACTGAAGATGCGGAGACTGCGGCGTGGGTGACGCGACAGTCGCGTCTTTTGTTTGAACTTACGGAGAATCGGGTGATTCGCGAGCTGCTGGACGCGCTGACGGTGAAGCTGGACGGGACTCCGGTGTCCGCCAAGTTCTATCGGCGTAAGCGGTCGGCGGTGTACAACTTGCTGTCGTACGCGGTGGATGAGGAGTTGATTTCTGACAACCCGATCGCGCGCATCAAGCACTCTGTCACAAAAGCGGTGGAGCAGATCGACCCGGGTGTGGTGGCGAGTCCTCGTCAGGCTCGGGAACTGTTGCTGATGCTGACTTATGTGGGCCGCAGGGACATCGATCGGGGTGCGCGGCTGGCTGCGTTCTACGCGACTATGTACTACTCGGCGGCTCGTCCGGCGGAGGCGATGGCGTTGCGGCTGGATGATTGCACGCTTCCGGCGACGGGGTGGGGATCGCTTGCACTGGGGGAAACTCGGCCTGCTGCGGGTAAGCGGTGGACTGACTCCCGGGAGACGCATGATGTGCGCGGGCTCAAGCATCGTGCACCGAAGGAGCGGCGGCATGTTCCGATTCCTCCTACACTCGTGGCGATTCTGCGGCGACATGTCGACACTTTTGGTACCGCTGCGGATGGGCGGCTGTTTCGGTCACCCAAAGGTGCGGCTGTGCAGTCGTCGACGTACGTCCGGATTTGGCAGGAGGCTCGGCTTTACGCGCTCACCGACGCGCAACGGCGAAGCTCGTTGGCTGGCCGGGTGTACGACCTGCGGCACGCGTGCGTCTCGCTGTGGCTGAATTCCGGTGTTCCCGCAACGGAAGTGGCGGCGCGGGCGGGTCATTCGGTGGATGTGTTGCTCAAGGTGTACGCCAAGTGCATCGACGGGCAGCGGGATCGGCTTAACTCGCTGATTGACACGGCGCTGGAAGACGAGTGAGGACGACGCTGCGCGTGGCCCCTAGGACTGGCTCCCGGGGGCCTTCGTCGTCTAGTCCCTTGCCCTACGGCTCAATCTGTCCCGTGACTGTCCCGTGGATGACGGCAAACAGTGCTGGTCAGCGGCAGAGCCTGGAAGACGTGATGATCAACTAATGCGGAGATAACCGCTGGTGAGAGGCACTTTTTCCGTACTCGAACTGAGTGGGCCGGGTCGGGCTCGAACCGACGGCCAAGGGATTATGAGTCCCCTGCTCTAACCAACTGAGCTACCGGCCCCAACATGCTGGAGCCCGTCGCACCACAGACGAAGACGACCCGAGCGAGCTGCCGTACGTTTGCTTATGCATACTAGTCCCAGTTGGTTTCAAGTTATCACAGCACCGGTTGACCCAGACGCGGTAGGCCAATCAGGTAGCTCTACTCCCCCTCGGAGCGCTGATTCGTCTAGTTTTCAATGACGTCGCGTCAGGATGGTGCCCCATGTCCGCTCCGGATGGTCTCAAGCACGACCGCGACACGCTCGTGTTGGCACTGCTCGATTCGTTGATCGCCGGCATGGCCCTCGGCTACCTGGCACATCAGCACCGGGAGGCTCTGGTGGCCCACTCCGCGACGATCGGTTTGACCACGGTCGTGTTCGTCGGCGCGATCTTGATTCTCCGGGTGGCGATCCGCGTGCTGAGCCGCGCGGATCGCCAGATCGAGGCGATTTTCGCCGACGAGCTCCGGGATCGGCGTCGCGGACGGAAAATTTGACGTGGCAGACACTCGGGCTGTTCGGGAGTTTGTGCCTCAGGATGAGACAGGAACGTCTACGATGGGCAGCGGGATCCCGGCGCCCACCTCCCCCTCGGAGCGCCGGGGTCCCCCTTATTTGACGTTGTAGTCTGCCGAAAATTCCTTTATGGACTTTTTGCCGGCGTAACGGTTGACGTGTCTTGAGTCCGGCTACCGCGCCGAACAAGGCCCAACTGTGGGCGGATCGTGTGACACAGGGCGGATTTCCCGTGCGACAGTCTCCGTGGTCAGTACGATCACCAGTCGGACAAGGACGTGAGCGGCCGCGAGTTCGCCAAATGCCAACAGAACCGAGCGGCGAGGTGGAGAGCGAGTACTACGGCGGTTAGCCCGCCCGCCCCGGCCCTTGAACGCAAAGAAGCCCAGGCCAGTGGCCTGGGCTCTTGCTCCCCCACTTGGACTCGAACCAAGAACCCTCCGATTAACAGTCGAATGCTCTGCCAATTGAGCTATGGGGGAAGGTCGCTCCGCTGTCCGGATCGCTCCGTCCAACGAGGAAAACTTTATCGCATGCCCCCTTCGACCCTCGAAGGGACCCCCCACTCTTCGAGCGGCGCCACGGAACGCCCAGGTAGGGAACAATGGGCGACGGAGACGGGCACCGACTGAGAGGCGTGGAAGGTATGAAAAAGGTCCTGCTTGGGGTGGCTGTGGGGTACGTGCTCGGCGCGAGGGCGGGGCACGCACGCTATGAGCAGATCGTGCGTACTTACCGGAAGGTCGCCGATCATCCCCTGATGCAGGGCGCGGCCGGGATCGCCAGAGCGAAGATCAGCGAGGCGACCGGCTGGCGGAATCGCGGCCGCTAGGGGTCTGTGCGGTGAAGAAGATCCGGCGGAAGGGGAACCAGGTCGTCCCGTCGGCGCGTGGGGGGTACGCGGTGTTCAGGAGCGGGGCGAGTTGACGGCGGAAGCGGGCCCAGGCGTCGGGGTCCATGGCGGCTTTGACGGGTCGGAGCGCGGTTCCAGTGATCCATTCCAGCACCGCATCCGGGCCGGTCAGGCGTTGTACGTAGGTGGTTTCCCAGGCATCTACGGCGCAGCCGGCCGAGGCGAGCAGTTCCGCGTACGCCGCGGGTTCGCTGACGGTCCCGTCTTCGCGGAAGACGACGTCGGCCAGCTGGGACACCCATTCGGGGCCGGCCGCCAATTCGCGGACCAGTGAGTGGGAGGGGGCGTTGAAGTTGCCCGGCACCTGCACGGCCAGCCAGGCCCCGGGCGGCAGCTCGGTGACCCACCGCCGGAGGAGCGCCTGGTGGCCGGGCACCCATTGTAGGACGGCGTTGGAGATGACGACGTCGGTGTCCGGTGCCGGATGCCAGTCGCGGACGTCGAGAAGCCGCGCGGCGACGCCGCGGGCCTGCGCGGCGGCGACCATGTCGGGTGAGCTGTCGCCGGCTTCCAATGCTGCCTTGGGCCAGCGTTCGGCCAGGCTGGCGGTCAGGTTGCCGGGGCCGCAGCCCAGGTCGACAACGCGGCGTGGCTCGGTGGCGGCGACGCGTCCGAGCAGGTCGTAGAAGGGGCGGCCGCGCAGGTCACCGAAATCGAGGTACTTAGCCGGATCCCACATGAGTCCTCCCAGTACGAGCGTACTGCTAGAGCTCAGGGTTGGCCATCTTCGCCGACGCTTCACTCGCGATCGCCGCGACGACGTCCAGGTCGGTGCCGGCGTCGGGCCGCACCTGCAACACCACGGTGTCGGTGCCGGGGACCTTCCGCCACACGAACCACGCGCCGCCCGGCATGAGTTCCTTGCGGTAACGCGAGCGGATCGAGCCATCGACGCGCTGGCGCACCAGGAGAGGCACCCTTGCCGGGGCTTCGAGGGTGAAACGCACGGGCGCGCGGTCGGCCAAGATCACGGCCTTACCGGCTTTGCGGGCTTCTTCGGCTTCGGTCAGCGTGAAAACGCCGTCGGCCCAGGCAGCTTTGGCGACCAGGTGCCAGCCGACGCGGCGCGCGCCGTCGGGCGTCGGGATCCAGAGCCCCAACTGGGTGACGATCAGGTGCCCGCCGCCCGCCACCTCCGCGACGCCAAGGACATCCTCCCCGCGGTCGAGTGTGCCGGGGAAGCCCTCCGGCAGCCTGTCACCGAAGAGGTGCCGCAGCCAGCCCATGGTCAGTCCATTCCGCCGATTGCCTGGTCGCGCAGCGCCTTCCGGTACTGCTCGAGCGCGATGAGATCACCGAACAGCGCCTTGTACTCCTCGGGCGCTTCGACCGGCGACGACCGCTGCAGCTTCGACTTGATCTCGTTGATCTGCCTGCCGACGAGGTTTTCCTGCACCGCGGCGAGCACCCCGCCGATGTAGCGGGAGTCCACGTCGCCCTTGGAACGCAGGGATTCCACGGCCAGTTCGCTGAGCACGCGCCGGACCGTCCCCTGTGGACAGTGCGGAGTGGCTGCGTCGATCAGCGCCGGGCCGGTGAGCCCGGACGCGGCGCCGCCGGCCGCAAGAATGGCCTTGTGCACCGCGGCGTATGCCGGATGGGTGAACGCGTCCTCGGGCAGCGCGTCGTACTCGGGCCCGGCGATGGCGGGCTCCTGCAGCGCGGCCTTCAAGGCTTCACGCTGCGCGGTGAGCCGCGGGTCGTCGCGCTTCGGCACCGGGATGTCGGGCGTGACCGGCGCGGTGGCGTTCTGCTGTGGCTCGGCCGGGCGCCGCAGCGGCTGCCTGACCGACGCCTTGACGCCCTTGCTCCCCCGCACCTGGCTGACGACCATCGCGACGTCCTGCCAGCCGACCCACCACGAAAGCTTGGTGGCGTAGCCGTCCCGGCTGGCCCTGTCCCGGATCTGCGCGACCACCGGCACCGTCTTCTGCAGTGCGGCGACCTGACCGTCGACGGAGTCCAGGTCGAACCCCGCCAGCATGGATTTGATCGCGAACTCGAACAGCGGGATCCGCCGGGCCACCAGGTCGCGCACCGCGGCGTCACCCTTGGCCAGCCGCAGGTCGCATGGGTCCATCCCATCGGGCGCGACGGCGATGTACGTCTGGCCCGCGAACGTCTGGTCACCTTCGAACGCCTTGAGCGCCGCCTTCTGCCCGGCCGCGTCACCGTCGAAGGTGAAGATCACCTCGCCCCGAAAAGCGTCGTCGTCCATCAGCAACCGGCGCAGTACCTGCATGTGGTCGTCGCCGAACGCCGTCCCCGAGGACGCAACCGCCGTCGGCACCCCGGCGAGGTGCATGGCCATCACGTCGGTGTAGCCCTCGACGACCACCACCTGGTGGCGCTTCGAGATCTCCCGCTTCGCCATGTCGAGCCCGAAAAGCACCTGCGACTTCTTGTAGATCGGGCTTTCGCTGGTGTTCAGGTACTTCGCTTCGATCCGGTCGTCGTCGAACAGTCTGCGGGCGCCGAAGCCGACGACGTCGTTGCCGACGTCGCGGATGGGCCACACGAGCCGCCGGTGGAACCTGTCGATCGGACCTCGCTGGCCTTCCTTGGCGAGCCCGGCCGTGACCAGTTCCTTGACTTCGAAACCCTTGTTGAGCAGGTGTTTCGTCAGCTTGTCCCAACCGCCGGGGGCGAACCCGCAGCCGAACGTCCGCGCGGCCGCCGCGTCGAAACCGCGCTGGTTCAGGAAGTCCCGCGCCGCCTGCGCGTCCGGGGTCGCGAGCTGCTCGGCGTAGAACGCCTGAGCCGCCTTGTGCGCCTCGACCATCCGCGCGCGGGTGCCGCGATCGCGCTGCACACTGCCGCCGCCGCCTTCGTAGGTGAGCTGGAGGCCGGCCCTGTCGGCCAGCCGCTCCACCGATTCGACGAATGAAATATGCTCGATCGACTGAATGAACTTGATGACGTCGCCGCCCTCGCCACAGCCGAAGCAGTGGAAGGTGCCGTGCGTGGGGCGCACGTTGAACGACGGGGTCTTCTCGTCGTGGAACGGGCACAGCCCTTTCAGGCTTCCCCCGCCCGCGCGCCGCAGGGCCACATAATCGCCCACGACCTCGTCGATCCGGTTGCGCTCACGCACCTCGGCGATATCGCTGTCCCGAATCCGTCCTGCCACGATGACCACTCTAGTTCCGGCTCACCCGGCGCTGTGCGGCACACTCGATGAATGAGCGAAGCGCCCTCGGAGTTCGACGTCCTCGCCGATGAGTTTGCCTTGTACCGCGCACATCTGGTCGCTGTCGCCTACCGGCTCACCGGCACTCTCGCCGACGCGGAGGACGCCGTGCAGGAGTCCTGGTTCCGACTCACCGGCCTCCGGGCGGCGCAGCGGGCCGAGATCATGAATCTGCAGGCCTGGCTGACCACGGTCGTCAGCCGGATCTGCCTCGATCACCTGCGGTCGGCCGCGATCCGCCGCGAGCGGTACATCGGCCAGTGGCTGCCCGAGCCGATCGTCACTCCGCTGGGCACGCCCGCCGGTGAGGACCCGCTCGAAGCCATTGTCCGCGACGACGGCGTCCGGATGGCGGCGATGGTGGTACTCGACAAGCTCACGCCGGAGCAGCGAGTGGCCTTCGTCCTGCACGACGCCTTTTCCGTGCCGTTCGGTGAAATCGCCGGAATTCTCGGCTGCACCCTGGAAACCGCCCGGCAGCACGGTTCGCGTGGCCGCCGCGCCCTCGCCGACGCCGACCCGCCGCCCCGCGTCCCACTCGCGGAGCAGCGGGTCGTGCTCGACAAGTTCGTCGCGGCACTCCTGGCGGGGGACGTGCGTGCGGTGGCCGAAGTGCTGCACCCGGACGTCATCCTGATCGGCGACTCGGACGGCAAGGCCCGCACCACCCGCCGGATCATGGTCGGCGCCGACAAGATCCTGCGCTTCTTCGCCGGCCTGGTCACCATGTACGAGCCCGGCGCGATGGCCTCGGGACAGCCGATCATGGTCAACGGCGATCTCGGCTTCTACCTGCCGGCGAAGCCCGCCTCCCCCGGTTACCTCGCGCTGGACGCGCACGTGCAGGCCGTCGACATCTCCGGCGGCCGGATCGTGGCGATCTATGACATTGCGAACCCGGACAAGCTGACGCGCGTTCTTACGGCATAGGCACGCGGCAGGCGTCGCCGGAGGTGAAGCCCTGGTCGGTGATGCCCAGGGCGCTGTTCATCCGGCCCCGCTGGTTCTCGAGCGCGATGAGGTAGGTCAGCTCGACCACGCCTTTTCGGCCGAATTCCCGTTCCAGCACGGCGGTCTGCTCATCGGTCACCGACACCGGTGTCGTGGTCATGGCGTCCGCGTACGCGATCGCCAGCCGTTCCTGCTCGCTGTAAGCCGGTGAAGTGGCGTAGCCGTCGATCTTCTTGAGCCGCTCGATGTCGAGCCCTTCATGCCGCTGCAGCATGGTGCCGAAGTCGACGCACCACGAGCAGCCGAGGTGAGTCGCCGTGCGGTACACGGCGAGTTCGCGCACGCCGTCCGGCAGGACCCGAGCTGCCTTTTGGACCAGCAGTTCGTGGATCGAGCTCTTCGAGGTCCTCACGGCGTGAGGGGCTGCACGTCCCAGACCCAGACGCCGCCAACGAGCTCGCTGGGGACACCGAGCAGAAGGTCCACAGTGGATCGCAGCGCGGCCTCGTTCGTCCGGGGAGGCAGCACGACGACGTCCGCGTGCCAGTACCGCAGGTCCTCGACGGCCTGCGCCCGCTCGACGTCGGTGATCTCCGGGGTGACACCGGATTCCTTCACGTTGTCGAGCAGGATCGACGTCGGCCGCTGGATGGCGCCGTAGCGGCCGCGCCGGTCCGTCGCGGTGTTCGGGCCGATGAAGTACCCCTCGGGCATCTTGAAACCGAGCCCCGCGTCGATCTGCCAGTGCAGCGGCTCGGAGTTCCCCCCGCTGGGCAGCGGCACGGTGACCAGCGTCCCGTTCACGCCGACGTACTGCCGCCAGGTCCCATCGGCGAAGAACATCGGCGTGCGTGGCCTGTCCTTCACGATCAGCTGGGTGGGGGCGATGGGCAGCAGGACGGCGACGACCGCGCCCACCCACATCAGCCGCACGGGCAGCCGATCGTGAAGGACGGGCCCGTCCGGCGAAGCGGCGGCGGCGAACACCCTGTCGGTGGCCAGTGCAAGCAGCGCACCGATCAGGAACACCGACCCCATCGCATATCTCGACTCCAGTACGGAGTCGAACAGTGGCAGGTCGTGGAACCACAGCCACGGCCCCGGGATATCGGTCTGATCGTGGGCGACGATGAGGTATTGACCGGTCGAAAGCCAGGCCATCGCGAACATCGCGATCGCCATCGACCTGGCCACGATGTCGCGCCACAGCCAGATGGTCACCACGACTATGAGCACGATGAGCGGCCAGCCGAAGAACGCGTTCTCCTCGGTCCGGTTCATCGAGACGTCCGCGGCGGCCTGGGCGTCCCCGGCGATCGACTGCGTCGCGAAACGGGTGAAGGCGGCGGTGTCGTTGCCGACCGGGCCGTGCTCGATCGTCTGATAGCTCTGCGGGCCGAAGAACTGCCACCACAGCGGAAACGCGACCAGCGTCAGCGAGATCACGGCGGCGATACCGACGCCGATGCCGAGCGGGCGGAGCATCGAGGGCACCTCGCGCGGGCGCGACAGGACGTAGACGAGCCCGAACACGATGAACGTCAGCGCGCCGATGAACAGCGGCTCCTCACCGAGGAAGATCTGGTACGCCAGCATCAGCCCGAGGAGCACGCCGTTGCGAACCGGCCGCTTGCCCTGCGAGAGCTGGATGACCTTCAGCGCGATGAACGGCATCAGGAACCACGCTACGAAGTTCGGATGAGCGTTCGCGTGCGAAATGATCGAAGGCGCGAAGCCGCAGAAGGCACCACCGATGGCCGCGGCGGCCCGCGACCGCACCAGATGCCGAGAGAACACCCAGTACCAGGCGGCCGCAGTGCCGGCGATGCCACCGGTCAGCGCGATCGCCCAGGTCACCGTCGGCCCGAAGATCAGCGTGACCGGCGTCAACGGGATGCTCAGCCCGAGCATCGCCGTGTTGGACATCATGTTCACGCCGAGCGGATAGTTCTGGAAGTCGCTGATCAGCGGATTGCGCAGATGCAGCACGTTGTCCGCGGTGACGGCGAAGAACCACTCCCACATGTTCTGGTCCGACGCGCTGTTCCACAGGTAGCCCCGGCTCAGATTCAGCCACAGCCCGCTGAACAGGACGAACGCGAACAGCGCGTAGCCGAAGATGATCCACGCGTCGGCCGGCGCCCAAGACAGCTTGGCCGGCTTCACGGGTTCGGTCTCGGGAATGTCTGCCACCGGGGCGGCCTCGGTTTCGCGAAGGCTCACGCCGGCTCAACCACGCTGGTCACTGGAAGGCTCGCCCTCACTTGGGTTCCTCACGGATCGACGATGCGGGAAAAAAAGTACACCACACCGGTTTCAGCGTGGCGCACGAGCAGCAGGAAAGGCCGGTTGACCTCGACGATCACCGGTTCGGCCGAGATCATCGACACGGCACGGAACATCACCGCGGTGGCGGCCGCGCCCTCGAATCCCTGCTCGCCGACGCGCAGCACCGCCTGGTGAAGCACGTCGTAGACGGCAACCCGCGGGTCCGGGCTCAGCGGGGTGAAATCAGCCTCGGCGGAAAACATCGTGGTGACCCCGAGCGCCTTCAGCGTCTCGGTGAGCGGCGTCCGCACGTCCACCGCGAACTTGGGCATGGACAGGTGGACCTGTACGCGATGGGTGTCCCGCAGCAGGCGGGCGAGCGTACCGGAGTCGAGGGCGGCTTCCGGCTCGGCGAGATCGCCGTCGGGAAGCAGCACAACGGCCTCGGTGCCGCCCGCACCGGGCAGCACGACCGCCTGCCAGCCGTCACGCGCGGCGTACTGGAAGGTCTCGGACTGCCGCATGGTGAGCACGCGGCGAGTGCCGCCCGGGGAGTGGAAGTCTTCACGCCCGGTGCCGTCCTCAGGGAACGGATGGATCCAGGCTGCTTTGAGGTACAGCGCGTTGACCAGCGCGGACACCGCGTCCGGCGCCACCGTGCCGGGCTCGAGCAGCTCGGGAATCAGGTTGCGGGTGGTCTTCGCGACATCAGCGTTGATGCGCTTGCGGGTCTCCTCGGGATCGCTGACGAAGGGCGCTATGGTGACGCGCCCGTCGGGCCAGCCCGCCAGCTCGTCGGAGAACTCTTCGTTGAGCGGCAACTCGTCCCAGACCCACAGCGTGTTCGACACTGCCAGCACCGGCTTTTCCCGGCCGCGTTCTTCCCGCAACGTCGACGCGCCGAGCAGGAGTTCGGCCTGGCGAGTGAGTTCGTCGTCCGAACCGGCGAGCAGACTGATCAGCTCGTCGGCCGCCGCGCCTCGCGCGGCGCGGCTGGTGAGCCCGAGCGCGCTGGCGATGGAGAAGGGCGAAAAGCACGAATCCCCGCCGCCGGACGCGACGGCTCTGTGCAGGGTCAGGCAGAGATCGAGGTGCTGCCTTTTCGACTTCTCCAGGGCGGCCACCCCGCGACCGTACCGTGTTCGGCCCAGGCCATTGCGGGGTAGGGCAAGCCTGCCACGGCACGCGCCTCAGGCGCGCTACGTGATGTCGGCATCTCGCGCCACCAGGTTAGCTGTGACGGCCCGTGTGCCAGGAGTGCCACGAGTGCGCCTGAGCGTCGGTGAGCGACGCGACCTGGTCGATCACCACCCGCAGCCGGGCCGGATCGCCGGACGCCGAGTGCCATGCGGGCAGGAAGATCGGGTCCAGTGACTCCGGGGCCCGCCGGGTCAGCGCCGCGACCAGCTCGGCAACCATTTCGCGCTGGCCGTCCTGCATGGCGAGGCGCCGTCTGTCGCTCATGACGTACCGCACCGCGAGCGCCTTCAGCAAGGCGACCTCCGCGGCGACCTGCTCGGGCACGGCAAGCTCCGCGGAGTAGCGAGCGAGCGGGCCGTCGCCGTGCGCCGCCCGGGTTCCGGTGACGGCCGCGGAGGCGAACCTGCCGACGAGTTCGCTGGTCAGCCGCTTGAGCGCGACTTGCGCGGCCAACGACGTGTGGTAGCCCGGCTCGGCCAGCGCCGCGACCACCGGCAGGTCGAGCAGCTCCTTGGCCGCGCCCTCCAGCGTCGACACGGACTGGCCGGAAAAATGCTTGGCCGCCGCCTCGGCGATGGCGGCGCGCTCCTCGGGATCGGCGAGCACGTGCAGGGAAATCCGCCCGGCGAGCACGCCGTCCTCGACGTCGTGCACCGAGTACGCGACGTCGTCGGCCCAGTCCATGATCTGTGCCTCCAGCGACGGCCGCCGACCCGGCGCGCCCTCGCGGATCCAGCGGAAGACCTCGATGTCGTCGTCGTAGACGCCGTACTTGACCTGCCCGGGCTCACGCGGCCACGGGTACTTCGCCGTCGCGTCGAGGCAAGCCCTGGTCAGGTTCAGCCCGACGACGTCACCGCCGCTGGTGAGGACCTTCGGCTCCAGCCGGGTCAAGATCCGCAGCGTCTGCGCGTTGCCCTCGAACCCGCCGCAGGACTGGGAAACCTGGTCGAGCGCCAACTCCCCGTTGTGCCCGAACGGCGGGTGCCCGATGTCGTGCGCGAGCCCGGCGGTATCGACGAGATCCGGGTCGGCGCCCAGCTCCTCGGCGATCCCTCGGCCGATCTGCGCCACTTCGAGCGAGTGCGTCAGCCTGGTCCGCGGCACACCGGTGACCTCCGCGCCCTCACCGGGGCCGACCACCTGGGTCTTGCCTGCCAGCCGGCGCAGCGCCGCCGAGTGCAGGACCCGCGCGCGGTCCCGGGAGAACGGGCTCCGGCCGTCCGAGCGCGACCCTGGCAGCACAGAGCCCTTCGCCGGTTCGGCGAGCCGGCGGGCGCTGTCGTGCTGGGAATAGGCGGTCACCCGGTCAGCTTATTCGCCGGAACCGACAATCAGAGGTTCAGCTGGTGAAGAGCTCGAAAAGGAGCTGGCGGCCGGACACTAACCGACATCGGTCCCGCCGAAATCGTCGGCGGGCGTCTTCGTCAGCTGGTAGAAGAGCAGCGCGCCGGTCTCGCGGAGAATGTAGCGGAACTGGGTCTCGCGGGTCTGCACAATCGGGCCGCTGTGGACCGGCGAGGGCCACGCCTCCAGACCGGTGTCCTCGGCCATCTTCGTCGCGCGGAGCGAATGCCACGGATCGCTGACGAGCACAGCCGTGTGCCAGCCGCGTTTCGCGACCTCGTCGGAGACCGCGCGCAGGCTGCGCAGCGTGTCGTTGCCCGTGCCGACGGCGATGGTGTCCGCCGCGGGAACGCCCGCGCGCTGCAGCCACAGGGCACCGGCCGCGGCCTCGGTGTAGTTGTCGTTGGTCTTCTTGCCGCCGGAGGTGACGATCGTCTTCGCGACACCCTCCTTGTACAGCTCCTTGGCTTTCGCGAGGCGGGCTTCGAAGATCTTCGACGGCGTGCCGTTGTACTGCGCGGCGCCGAGCACCACGATCACGTCGGCGTGGGTGCGGTCGTCCAACCTGGCGTCCTGCCAGACCCGGAATGCCGTGCCGCCCAGCACAACCACAGTGATGAGCAGGGTGCCGAACACGGTCCGGCGCACCCAGCCGCCGAGACCCGGCTTGGTTTTCGCTGGAGTGCTCACCCCATCATCATCCCAGAGGCACTGGCCCGAACGGCCACAGGGCACGCGGCCGGGCCATGCCCTAGAACCAGCCCCGGTCTTCCACCAGACGGACGGCTTCGGCACGGGTGCGCGCCCCGGTCTTCCCGATCGCCGAAGAAAGATGGTTGCGCACAGTGCCTTCCGACAGGTGCAGCACGCGGGCGACGTCGGCGACTGTGCTGCCGTCCTTCGCCGCTTGCAGCACATCGTGTTCTCTCGCAGTGAGCGGACTGGCGCCGTTCGCGAGCGACTCCGCGGCGAGCGCCGGGTCGACCACCCGCAGTCCACTGTGGACTCGACGAACGGCGTCGACGAGCTGTTCGGGCGGGGCGTCCTTCACCACGAAACCGGCGGCACCGGCCGCCATCGCCCGCGACAGGTACCCCGGCCTGCCGAAGGTCGTGCAGATGATGATCCGGCACGCGGGCAGCGCCTGGTACAGCTCGGCGGCGGCTTCCAGGCCGTCCTTGCCGGGCATCTGCACGTCCAGCAGCGCGACGTCCGGCCGGTGCCGGCGCGCCGCGGCGAGTACTTCGTCACCGGAACCGACCTGCGCGACGACGTCGATATCGGCTTCGAGGGCGAGGACCGTGGCGAGCGCGCCGCGGACCATCGCCTGGTCGTCGGCCAGCAATACCTTGATCATGCCAATTCCGCCCTCACCAGGAAACCGCCTCCGGACCGCCCCGCCGCGTGGATCGTGCCACCGACCAGCGCGAGCCGTTCTGCCAATCCCCGCAAGCCGTTACCGGGAGCCGCCGCTGTCCCGTCGCCGTCGTCTTCGATCTCCATCCAGGTGTCCCCCAGCCGCACCTCCACCCGCCCGGCGCCGGAATGCCGGAGCACATTGGTGACCGCTTCCCGCAGCACGTACCCGAACGTCCGCTGCAGGTCGGGCCGCAAGTTGTCGACCGCGGACGGCAGCTCGGCGTCGATCCCCGCGGCCTGGAGCGCCGCGCGCGCTCCGACGAGTTCCGTGGACAGCGACACCTCCCGGTTCTCCGACACGGTGGTGCGGACGTCGGACAGCACGCTGCGGGTGAGCGCTTCCACGTCCCGGATTTCGACGATCGCGCGCTCGACGTCTCCCGAGCTTTCCAGCACCCGCCGGGCCAGCCCCGCCTTGACCGTGATGGTGGTGAGGCTGTGGCCGAGGATGTCGTGCAGGTCCCTTGCCATGCGCTCACGCTCCGCGGCGACAGCCAATGCCCCGATCCGCCGGTTCGCCTGCCGCAGCGCCCGGACCGCGAAGACAAGCCGGGACATCATGAACAAAGTGAACGTCACCGAAACGACCGTGATCACGTCGCCGTACGAGTCGGAAAGTTTCCCCGTTGACACCAGCACGACAGCGATGATCAGGAGGGTCGCGCCGCTGATGATCAGCGACCATGCCGCGGGCAGTGCGAACACCAAGATGCCGGTGGCGTAGATGATCACATAAGGGCTGTTCCCATAGAAGAAGAACAGGGCCAGGCCCACCAGGACCATGCTGATACAGAAGGAAAAGTTCGTCCGGCGGCTGCGGCGCAAGAACAGCGGGAAGAGGAGATAGCACAGGCAGTAGACGAGTATCAGGGCGAACCCGAAGATCACCCACCAGAGTGGCTTTCCAGCCGACAGCAGATGGTGGGTGGCCGGGATGACCAACGGCAGGAGGAACGCGGTCATGAGAGCCAGCCAGCCGAGCGGATTGCGCTGCGGACCGGACGGTTCGGCGATATCGGCAGGCAGGTCCGCCCACCAGTTCGCCTGGTGATCCAAGCCCACGTTCCACGTCCCCACCTGCTCCGACATGACCGGTTCCTCCCCTCAGACCCGCGCGCTGTCCTTACGGTAGCGCCGGATCATCGCCGCCCCGAACACAAGGCCGAAGATCGCCAGCACACCCGCCGCGGTGCCGAACCCGGTCGTGAGATCGCTGGTGACGACCGGGCGCGCGATCTGGATGAGCCAGTAGCTCGGCATCACCTGGGACACCGTGTGCAGCCAGCCCGGCATCGACTCGATCGGGATCCACAGACCGCCGAGGAAGCCCATGCCCATCGTCACCACCATGTTCACCGGCTGCATGGAATCCGCCGTGCCGAACTGACCCAGCAGCAAGCCCAGCAGCACGAACGGGATGGCGCCGAGCCAGATCCCCAGCACGATGTGGAGCCAGCCACCGGCGTCGATCCGCACCCCTTGGAAGACGACCGCGACCAGCGGGACGAGCAGGAGCGGCGGCAGGGTCACCAGCATGCCGGAGATCGCTTTGCCCGTCAGGTAACCCGGTCCGGACAGCGGGGTGAGCCGGAGTTGCCGCTGCCAGCCCGCGGCCCGCTCGAAGGCCAGCTTGGCACCGACCGACATGGCTCCGGAAATCGTGCCGAAGGCCATCATGTTGACCATCAGCACCGCGGCGACCTTCGCGTGGTCCGGTGCGTCGGCGTTGACGAAAACCGTGGCCTGCAAGAGGAACAGCAACACCGGGAAGGCGATGGCGAAGAACACGAACCGGGTGTTGCGGAACGTCCGGAAGATCTCCATTCGGACATAGGTGGTGCTCATCGGACGGTCTCACTTTCTTCTGCCGTAAGAGTCAGGAACGCGCCTTCGAGCCCGATCGAGGTGATCTCGATGTCGTGGGCATCGGGGCAGCGGGTCAGCAGAGCACGCAGGGTCACGTCGGAATCGCTGCTGGAGACGACGACACGGCCGTCGCGGAATTCGTGACCGGTGACCGCGGGCAGGCCCGCGATCACCGGCTCGGTGGCACCCGGCACAACCGCCCGGATCGTGCGCCCCCCTGCGAGCGCACGGACCTCGGCGACCGAGCCGTCGGCCACGATCTTTCCTGCGCGCATGAGGATCACCCGATCGGCGAACTCCTCGGCCTCTTCGAGATAGTGGGTCGCGAAGAGCACCGTGCGGCCGGAAGCCGTGTACTGGTACATGGACTTCCAAAACTCACGGCGGGTTCCCACATCCATCGCGGCGGTCGGCTCGTCGAGCACCAGCAGGTCGGGGTCGCTCACCAGCGCGACGGCGAACCGTACGCGCTGCTTCTGACCGCCGGAAAGCTTGTTGGGGCGTCGGTCCGCGAAGTCCTCGATCCCGGCGCGGCGTAGCGCGTCGGCGACCGGAGTCGGCTTGCGGTGCAGCGAGGCCACCATGGTGACCATCTCGCCGACGGTCGCGTCGTCGAGCAGCGAGCCGCCCTGCAGCATTGCGCCGATGGCGCCGTGGGCGACGGCCTTGGCCGGGGAGGATCCGAAAACAGTCACGTCACCCTGATCGGGCGTCGTCAGGCCGAGGATCATGTCGACAGTGGTGGACTTGCCGGCGCCATTGGGGCCGAGCAGCGCGACGATCTCGCCGGGCGCGATGGTCAGGTCGACGCCGTCGACGGCGTGGACGTCACCGTACTGCTTGCGCAGGCCCGTCAGATGAACCGCCGCCCCAGCGGCCACCTCGGCCCGGCTCTGTGTCTTTTCCATGCACTGAGCGTGCCGCCGCGTGGGGCTTCGCTCACAGGCCGCGCGTCACGACCTGGCCATGACATCCGTCAGGGGTGGGGGCTTCAAAGTGAAATGAAGGGACCTTTCATCTCAGGCTGTGTCTTCTACAGAGCGAGATGAAAGGTCCCTTCATGCCCTTTGGGACTCGGGTCAGCAGCCGATCAGGCGGGCGGCCAGGTACGACTCGAGCTTGTCGATGGCGACGCGTTCCTGCGCCATGGTGTCGCGCTCGCGCACGGTCACCGCGTGGTCGTCGAGCGAGTCGAAGTCCACCGTGACGCAGAACGGCGTGCCGATCTCCTCCTGGCGCCGGTAGCGCTTGCCGATGGAGCCGGCGTCGTCGAAGTCGGTGTTCCAGTGCTTGCGCACCATCGCGGCGACCTCACGGGCCTTCGGCGTCAGATCCGCGTTGCGGGACAGCGGCAGCACCGCGACCTTGTACGGCGAGAGCCGATAATCCAGCTCAAGCACGACCCGCTTGTCGGTGCCGCCCTTGGCGTTGGGGACCTCGTACTCCTTGTACGCGTCGACCAGGAACGCCATCATCGACCGGCCGACACCGGCGGCGGGCTCGATGACGAACGGCCGGTAGCGCTGGCCGGAAGCCTGGTCGAAGTACGACAGGTCCACGCCCGAGTTGTTCGAGTGCGTGGTCAGGTCGAAGTCGGTCCGGTTGGCGATGCCCTCGAGCTCGCCCCATTCCTGACCGGCGTTGAAATCGAACCGGTACTCGATGTCGACTGTCCGCTTCGCGTAGTGCGAGAGCTTTTCCTTCGGGTGCTCGAAGTGGCGCAGGTTCTCCGCCTTGATGCCGAGATCCTTGTACCACTCCGTGCGCGTGTCGATCCAGTACTGGTGCCAGGTCTCGTCCTCGCCCGGCTCGACGAAGAACTCCATCTCCATCTGCTCGAACTCGCGCGTCCGGAAGATGAAGTTGCCCGGTGTGATCTCGTTCCGGAACGACTTGCCGATCTGGCCGATGCCGAAGGGCGGCTTCTTCCGCGACGTCGTCTGCACGTTCAGGAAGTTGACGAAGATGCCCTGTGCGGTCTCGGGGCGCAGGTAGTGCAGCCCCTCCTCCGTCTCGACCGGGCCGAGGTGCGTCTTCAGCATCATGTTGAAGTCACGCGGCTTGGTGAACTGACCGCGGTTACCGCAGTTGGGGCACGGGACCTCGGACAGGTCGTCCTCGAGCACCTGCTTGCCACTTCGCTCGGAGAACTCCTCGGCCAGCTGGTCGGCACGGAACCGCTTGTGGCACGAGAGGCACTCGACGAGCGGGTCGGTGAAGACGTTCACGTGACCGGACGCCACCCACACCTGGCGCGGGAGGATCACCGAGGAGTCGAGGCCGACGACGTCGTCGCGGCCCTGCACCATGGACTTCCACCACTGACGCTTGATGTTGTCCTTGAGCTCGACGCCGAGCGGTCCGTAATCCCACGCCGACCGGGTACCGCCGTAGATCTCCCCGGACGGGAAGACAAAGCCACGACGCTTGCAAAGGCTGACAACGGTCTCAATGGTTTTAGCGGGCACTCCACGCTCCGAAGCATGCGGGTACGGATATGGGACGGGAAGCTCTAAGACTATCCGCACGCCCCCGCACTCTTTCGGGCAGTGCGGACCTGGTGGTTCCGATCGTGACCACTTAGGGCCGGGAGACCAGCGAAGCGGTCGCGATCCTGTTGTCCTCGTAGCCTTCCGTGCCGCCGACGTACTCCCCGCCACAGGTGACGAGCACCAGCCGGTGCGGTCCGTCCTGGCTGAACAACTTCTCGGATTGCGCGGCGAGGTTGTCCTTGTGGACCGTGAGCACCTCGTCGACGCGGTAGACCCAGCGCCCGCCCGCGACGTCGGCGACCGCCACTTCCTGGCCGGCCTTGAGCCGCCACAACTCGTCGAACGGCCCCTTCTTGCCCTTCCAGTTCACGTGCCCGGACAGCAGCGCGGCCCCCTGCGCGGCACCGACCTTCGCGCCCCACCAGGTGGCCTCGTCGAGACCCTGCGGGATAGGCAGTGAGCCGTCGTCGTTGACATCGGCGTGGATCAGTTTCGCCGTGCCGCCGCCCGGGAGCCACACGGCGGCAGGCTGAGCCGTCGCGGGCACCGCGGCGGCACCGGCCTGTCCGGCCTGCTCCGACGACTGGGGCCCGGCCACGGCCGGCTGTGGGTCCTCACCGGTGAACACCGTAAGCACCAGGACGAGCACGGCCACCACGACCGCCCCGGCACCCGCCAAGAGCCACCGGATGGGGGAAGACCGGGGCTTGACCTCTTCGAACTGAACGTCCGTCAACTCGTGCTCCTCGCTCATGTGCAACCGGGCCGAACACCGACCGGCACGGCTAGACACGCGGCGACGGCCTGAGCCGGTTGCACCGGGTTTCGAGGGCTTTCAGGGGCGGACGAGCAGCTCCGCGGAGATGATGCGGTTTTCGCGGTAGCCGTCTGTCCCGCCGAGATAGTCGCCGCCGCAGGTGACCAGCACGAGCCGGTGCGGGCCGTCCTGGCCGAACAGCCGCGGCGCTTGGGCGGGAAGGGCGTCCTTGTGCAGCGTGACGGCGTCGGTCACGCGGTAGACCCAGCGTCCGCCCACGGAATCCATCACGCTGACATCCTGCCCCGGCCGCATCGACCAGAGCTCGTCGAAGGGCCCCCGCTTGCCCGCCCAGTTGACATGCCCGGACACCAGCGCGGCCCCGCTGCGGGCTCCCAGCTTCGCGCCCCAGTACGCGGCGTCGCCGAGCCCGGGCGGGATGGGCAGGACGGCGGCCGGGGTGAGTTCCTTGCGCACCAGCCTGGCCGTGCCACCGCCCGGCAGCCGGATCGTGCCGCGCGCCTGGACGCCTCCCGACTGCGCGCCGACCTCGACACCGGGTGCTTCGCCTTCGGGCTCGCCCTGCTGGATCTCGGTCGGCACCGCCGGCTGTTGAGCGGCGGCCGGGCCACCGGTCTGGGGCGTCAGCACCAGTACCCCGGCGAGCATCGCCGCCACGGCCAGCACGCCGAGGACCGCCGCCAGCCATTTCCGTGGCGCGGGCAGCGGGTCCGCGGGCATGGGTCTATCCGCCTTCGTGGCGTTCGGGCTTGCGCCGCCGAAGCACCAGCACCGCGGCCGCCGCCAGCACGAGACCGCCGCCGAACAGGACGAACCCGAGCGTCGAGCCGCTGGGGTTGCCGGCAGCCTCGGCCGTGACGGGCACGCCACCGGCCGGGACATTCGTGGGGACGGTCGACGTGGCCGCACTTGCCGGAGCAGCGGCGTTCAGCTTGACGAAGGACTTCGGCAGCGAGCAGCTGACGCCGCCGAGCACGATCTTGGTGTGGACGTCCGCGAACGAACCGTCGGCGCGGACGACGTGTGTGTCGATTTCGGCCTGCCAGCCGCCGACCACGGTGATGTCGCCGCCGCGCCAGACACTCTGCCGGATCAGCTGGTCGAACTGCGTCACCCGGCTGATCGTCAGCTTCGCCGTGGTCTTGGCCGGGTCCACGCCCGCGATGGTCATCGGCGCGCCGACCTTGAGCCCGCCGACCTCGACCTTGGCGGTGCCCACCGGAACACCGACCTGGACGAGTTTGTCCTCGGCGTCGCGCACCCAGAGCTTTTCGGCGGTGGTCGCCGACTTCGCCGACTTCGTGGTGGAGCAGTCGACGCTGGATTTGGCGTTCTGGAAGGCGAAGACCGAGTTGTCGGCAGGCGCGGTGTGCCCGCGTCCGTTGTCGAGCAGCACGTAGTTGGCCGTGGCCGACGCGACGGGCACGTTCGTGTCCTGCAGCGCGGCGACGACGTCATGATCCTGGCTCTTCACACCCGCCGGGAACGGGCTCTCGCCCGAGAACTGCCCGAGCCGGACGACGAAGTTGGGGCCCATCGCGCTGAGCTCGCCCTGATCACCGGACTTGGGCACACTGGCTCTGTCCTGGGAAAGTTTCGACTGGCCGGCCCGCAGCGGTGACCGCTGGGTCTCGGTGACGACCTTGCCGGCGTCGATGACGACCGAAGCCGCGTTCGCGAACGAAACAGGGCCGGTCTGCTCGTCGACCTGCGGCGCAGTCTGCGCCGTGGCGACGCCGGGTGCGGCCAGCAGCGCGAATACCGCCCCGACCAGGGCGAACTTCGTCAAGGACCGAGTCATGTCTCCCTCAGGCTCTGCTGCAGGCAACCCTCCGATTACCTTGCACTGTTCACGGCGGGTTGGGCAGACGAAAACGGATTTGAAGACTAAGTCACCCAAATGGAGCAACGGCCGGCGGGTGTCAAACCGTGGAAAACGGTGCGGAACTGCGGGAACACTACGATGGGTTGCGGGCGTTGTTGACGATGACTCTGAAAATCATGTCGAGGTAGGCTGGAGCGCGAGATGGCGACGGAAGAGGCGGACGTGGCAACCCCGGTCGCCCACTCGACAAAAGTCTTCGCCGACGCGGGGGATCTCCTGCGCGCGCTGGCCGCGCCGGTGCGGATCGCGATCGTTTTGCAACTGCGCGACGCCGACAGGTGCGTCCACGAACTCGTCGCGACGCTCGACGTCGCCCAGCCCCTGATCAGCCAGCATCTCCGGGTACTGAAGACGGCCGGTGTCGTCCAAGGGGACCGACGGGGACGCGAGGTCGTCTACCGGCTAGTGGATGATCACCTCGCGCACATCGTGATCGACGCGGTGGCACACGTTCAGGAGGGGAAGTGACGATGAGCTCCGCGGAAACCCGCAACTCGGCACCGGTTCCAGGCCGCCGATCCACCAAGCAGCGCTCGGCCGTCGTCGAGTTGCTCAACGAGATCGACGACTTCCGCTCCGCCCAGGAACTGCACGACGAACTGCGCAAACGCGGCGACGGCATCGGCCTCACAACGGTGTACCGCACGCTCCAGTCGCTGTCGGACGCCGGGGAGATCGACGTCCTCCGGACCGGTTCGGGCGAAGCCATCTACCGGCGGTGCTCATCACACCATCACCACCACCTCGTGTGCCGCATCTGCGGGTACACCGTGGAGGTCGAGGGCCCGGCCGTGGAGCGCTGGGCGGACAAGATCGCCTCGGCCAACGGCTTCTCCGACATCAGCCACACCGTCGAAATCGTCGGCACCTGCAACAGGCACTAGATCTTCTACACGCGATATTTTTTACACGCGATCGATATCGCGTGGCCAGGGCGCTCGGTTTGTTGTTTGTTTCTGTTTGTGGGGAGGGCGCCCTGCCCCCGCGATATCGCGGCCTTCGGCCGGGAGCGTGCCAAACAAGCTAAGACTGTGGTGGGCGAGATAGCTGCGGGCTGGGTGGTGCTGGGCCGGTCGCCGGGGTCGGGTTTGCGGCCTCCGGTCAGTATTCGTAGGGGTCTTGTGGAGTGAGAACGGGCCGGATGGTGGCGACGGTGAAGTCCGGGGTGTAGCTGTTCGCCTTCGTCGCGGTGCCGGGCACGACCGTGCCGGTGACCTCGATCCACACGTCGTTCTTGTAGGCGCGGGCCGCGTCGCCGGTGAGCCTGGTCGTCACCGGGTAGGCGTCGGCCGCGCAGCAGCTGATCACCATCCGCGCCAGCAACGTGCCCCCTTTGGACTGCACAACGAAGCCGGACAGGGCGACCGTTCGGCCGTTCAGGGTGCCATTACCGTCCCAGCCCGCGCGGCTCACGAAGTCCGACATCCGCAGCGGAACGACGTCGTCGGCAGGGAGCGGTGGGAAAGCGGCGCCGTCCGTCGCGGTGGCGGGCAGCGGGGCCCTGGCCTCGGTGCGGGTCACCGAGTCTGCGCCCAACGCGGGCGGCGCGACCAGGAAGACCGCCAGCACCGGCACCATCAGCAACCACGCCGAGCGCGCCTGGTGATGGTGGCCGTGGCCGATGTCCGGACCGTCGGCCGCGCGCCTCGCGGCCACGAGGTCGCCGATGATGGCGAGCCCGCCGAGCCCGATCATCACCGCTCCAGCGGCGATCATCCACGGCTGCTGCGACGGCTTCACGTACCGCAGGTAGTCGCCGTTGAGGGCGATCTTCAACAAGGCGCCACCGAGCAGGAGCAGCAGAATGTTCTGGGTTTCACGCTTCATCTAGACGCCTCCGAGCAGGAGCACACCGGATAGCACGCCGCAGGTGATCGCGACGACGAAAGTCACCGGCGCGAACCGGAGCGCGAACGATTTCCCGAACGTGCCCGCCTGGAGGGCGAACAGCTTGATGTCGATCGCCGGGCCGACGACCAGGAAGACCAGCTTCGGCAGCAGCGGCAACGCCGAGAGCGACGCGGCGACGAACGCGTCGGCCTCGCTGCACAGCGCGAGCACCACCGCGAGGACCGCCATCACCAGCACGCCGAGCACGATCTGGTTGCCGAGGAAGCCGAACCAGTGGGCCGGGACGAGCACGTTCATCGCCGACGAGATCAGTGCGCCCAGCACCAGGAAGCCACCGGCCTCGACCAGGTCTGTCCGCGCGGTCTCCACGAACGTCTTCCAGCGATCGCCGCTTTCGACGTCCGGCATCCGGGCCAGCGCCCGTTCGGTGATCCAGCTGAGCTTGCCGAAGCGGGCCCACAGCCAGCCCATCACCATCGCGGTGGCCAGCGAACCGGCGAAGCGGGCGAGGACCATTTCGGGCTTCCCCGGAAACGCGACAGCCGTGGCGACCAGCACCACCGGGTTCACCGCGGGCGCGGCGAGCAGAAATGTCAGTGCCGCAGACGGAGCCACCCCCTGGCCCATGAGCCTGCGGGCGACCGGCACCGACGCACATTCACACCCCGGCAACGCGACACCGGCAAGCCCCGCGACCCCCACCGCCGCGCTCTCTCGCCGAGGCAGCACCTTCTGCAACACCCTGGCAGGCACAAACGCGGCTATGGCTCCACTGATCAACACCCCCAGCACCAGAAACGGCAACGCCTGAACGCACACGGCCACGAACACCGTCGATCCGGTACGCAGCGCGGGCACGTCGAACAACTGTTGCAGCCAGCTCTGACCGAGGATGGCGATCAGCAAAACCGCGCACAACACCTCGATCGAGGTGATCCGTACCCGGCGCCAACCGGAACTTTTCCCCGGCGGTGCCGAGTTACCGGAAATCATTACCACCAGGCAGATACTGCCATCCACCCCCGACACTCCCCCATCCGGGCAAAGTGTCGATACTTCCCCAGCTCGAGCGGGCGGAAGTACCCCAAAGCGGCGGTGGGGGCCCGCAAACCCCCCAACGCC
>JAVXWP010000072.1:0-23532 GCA_032230695.1 Actinomycetota bacterium
CGCACCGAACCCGCCAGCACCCACCACACCAGCCCACCCACCATCAGACTGCGCGGACTCACCCGCACAACCTGATCAACCTAAGCTACGTGGCATTGGGTTAGAACCCCGCGAAACACTCACGAGCTGGGGCCTTGACGGCTCACCTCATGCGCACTTGGGTGCGACCGGGAGGTCGGAACCGGTCTGCAGGTAGGTGTCGGAAACGTAGTGTCCTGCCCCGATGCGGTCCCAGATGTTGCTCGTGCCGAACGTGCCCGTGACCGTGTCGCCTTCGACGTAGCACTCGATGAGCACTTTGGCGTAGTTGGCGGCGAAGCCCTTGATGGCGGCTGTCGTGCTGGCGCTCGCCCGCACGTTCATCGGGTCGCCCGAGGTGCTGACCAAGCCGGTCGGACCGGAACCGGTCCACAGGTAGGTCACGTTCACGTAGGCGTTGTCGGTCATCTTGAGACCGTCCCAGAACACGCCGTCGGCGAGGTCGATGGCGGCGGGGTTCTGCACCAGGCGATTGCGGTCGTCACGGCCGCCGTTGTACTTGTCGATGTACGCCGCCTGCGCTTCGGGCTTGCCCTGCGGCAGGTCCTTCCACATCTCACGCGACGCCGACGGGTTCCAGTAGTCGTCCCGCTCGTTCCACGGTCCGACCTCCCATACCGGCGCGTACTCGCAGCGGGTGTTGTCGGTGCGGCAGACCTTGGCGGTGTAGGTGCCGGTTCCCTTGCTGGACAACGACTTTCCTGACGGGAACGAGACGAAGTGGTCGCGTGCGGTGATCTTGTGACCGTTCGCGGTGGTGCCACCGACGAGCCCTTCGCGGGTCCCGTACACCTTGTACGTTTTCGGAACGGCGAGGACGGCGAGCGTGTTCGCCTGCGCTGTCTGGTCCGCGGAGAGCCGCAGTGAGCTGACTGAGCCGCCGGAGCCAAGGCCCACCCGCACCTGCACCGACGTGACCGTCTGGGGCAGGGTCGTCCCGTCGGCTTCGAGCGGCTGCCATTCGGTCCACTCGTCGGCGTCGAGCTTGCCGCGGACGGCGACTTCGGCTTCGCCCTTGGCGGAGAGTTCGGCGGTGATCCGGTTGGCCGGGCGGTCCAGCGTCTGCTCGGACATGGTGAGGTAGCCGTCGCTGCCGGCCTGGCGGTGCACGTTCGTGTCGTCGACGGTGAGCGCTCCATCGGCGAACCGCACGTTGACGTCATCATTGTCTACTGTGGACAGATCGGCCTGCCAGGTGACGCCAGTAGCTGCCTGGGCCGGGGCGGAGGCCAACGCCGAAACGGCCCCCACCGCCAGAATCGCAGCCAACAAGCGTCGGGTCCCCGTGGTCCGGACCATGCCGGTCTCCCTTCCAGAACACTTTGTCGTGGATACGTGACGAAGTGTGTGGATGAGATGTACACGATCGATACAAAGCCGCGGGGTGAATCAGGCGGACGCGATATGCCGCCGGGAGCGTTTGCCCTTTTCCGGTAGGACGGCGGGGACGGATTCCGCCGACTTCCTCAGGCGCGCCAGCAGCTCCATCTCCTGAGGTTCGGCGCCGAGTTCGTGCCACAGCACCAGCGCGCGTTCGGTGTACACCCGGGCACGTTCCGGCTGGCCCAGCGCTTCGTGCAGCTCGCCGAGCCGTTCGGAGACCTCCGCCTCGGACCGCCGGTCGCCGTTGTGCCGGTGCACGCTCAGCGAGTTCACGAGCAGCAGCTGCGCATGGGCGAAATCGCCGGTGTGAAAGCACAGTTCGCCGAGATGCTGATTGGCGTAGCCGACACAATGGTCGTCGCCGAGTTCGTCGAAAATGGCGATCGTCCGGTTCAGCTGTTCCCGTGCGGCACCGAGATTTCCCCGATGCTGCTGCAGCAACGCCAGCCGCTTGAGTGCGTGGGCCTCACGGTGCCGGTCCCCGATGGCGAAGGCGATTTCGTAGGCGTCGGAAAACCAACGTTCGGCGGTGGAGTAACAGCCCAGCAGCAGCCAGATCGCGCCGGTCCCGAGCCGCGCGACAGCCTCGCCGTTGCGATCGCCCACTTTGGCGAACAGCTCCAGCGATTCGTGGCATCGGTCGAACGCCGGTTCGTTCCTGCCCAGGATCCGCAGCCCGGTACTCAGTCCCGACAGGGCTATTGCCACTCCGCGATCGTCGCCGATTTCCTGGAACAATCGGCGCGACTCCTCGAACGACACCAGCGCTTCGTCGTACATGTCCTGGTAGAGGTGCATCTGGCCGATGTTGCGCAGGACGAGCGCCTGCCCGCGGCGGTCGTCCGCCCGGCGGGCGGCGGCCAGCGCGATCGCGTGCGTGTGGCGCCAGCTGTCCTGATGCCCGCGCAGGTCGAAGTACGGCGTTAAGGCCGCCGTCAGCCGCCACGCGAGGTCGTCCAGGCCGTGTCCGGCGGCCAGTTCGATTGCGGCGATGCCGGTGTGGCGTTCCGCTTCGAACCACGCGTTCGGGTCTTCGAGCAGGTCATCGGCGCCGCCCGGCAGCCGCGTTTCGACATGCTCGTCGGTCCGGAACATGCCGAAGAAGACTATGGGCATCCTGCCCGCGGCTTCCACCGCGAGCGAGAGGTACATCTCGATCACCCGTCGCAGGGCGGCTCGGCGTTCGTCGGCGTCCACGGGCTGCTCGACGGCGTAGCAGCGCAAGAGGTCATGCAGCTGGTAGCGGGGCTGCCCGGTGACATCGGAACCGATCAGCTCCACGAGATGGGCGTCGACCAGCGTGTCGAGCACGTTGTCGGCGTCCGTTCGCCCCAGCAGCGCGGCGACCACCCAGCCGGGGAACGTCACAGCCCCCAGCGCGCCTAGGCCGCGGAACGCGCTCGCCGCGTCTTCGGGAAGCAGGTTGTAGCTCAAGGTGACGCTCGCGCGGACTTCGAGATCGCCGACACGGAGTTCGTCGAGCCGGCTGTGTTCGTCGCGCAGCCGCCCGGCCAGCATCTTCAACGTCCAGCCCGGCCGGTGGGAGAGCTTCGAACCCACGACCCGGATCGCCAGCGGCAGGTACCCGCAATGGCGCAGGATGGCCGCCGCGCTCTCCGGTTCCGCCTTGATCCGTTCGGTGCCGACGATGCCCGCGAGCAGGTTCGCCGCTTCGCTTTCGGGCAGCAGATCGACGTCGATGGGCAGGGCGCCTGCCAGGTCCGGCATGCGGATCCGGCTGGTGATCAGCACCGCGCACGCCCCGGAACCCGGCAGCAGCGGACGGACCTGCGCGGCGCTGCCGGCGTCGTCCAGCACGATGCACAGCCGCTTCCCGGACAGGCGCGACCGCATGAGCGCGGCGCGTTCCTTTTCCTCACGCGGCATTCCCGCGTCGGGGACACCGAGTGATCGCAGCAGCTCGGCGAGCACGGCCATCGGTGTGCGGGGCGACGACGTCGTCCCGGCCAGGCTCAGGTGCAGCTGCCCATCCGGATATTCGGCGCGCACGGCGTGCGCCAGCCGTACCGCGACGGTGGACTTGCCGACGCCCGCCGTGCCCGAGAGGACCGCGACCGTCGGAGCTCCGCTGCGGCGCCGGTGATGCAGCAACTCGACCAGATCGCCGACCATCTCCTCCCGGCCGGTGAAATCGGGCAGGTCCAAGGGGAGCTGGCAGATCGGGAAACCGGCGGTGGACCGCGCGACGGGTTTGGCGGTGGCCGGTGCCGGCGACATCCGGGTTCGCAGCTCCCGTAGCCGGGGCCCCGGCGGCGCTCCCAGTTCCGCGCGCAGGATCCGCTCTATCTCGGTGTACGCCTGCTGCGCCTCGGCTTTCCGGCCACTGGCCAGCAGCGCCATGATCAGCTGCTGCCAGAGTTCTTCACGCAGCGGATGGGCCTCGACCAGGCCGCGGAGCTCGACTATCGCCTCGGTGCACCGGCCGAGTTCGATGCGCACCTTCAGTCGTTGCTCCTGCACGGAAAGTCTCAACTCGTCGAGCCTGGCCACGGCCGATCCCCAGCCGTGGTCGTGCGGCAGGCCTTCCAGGACTTCACCGCGCCACAGCCTGTCCGCGCGGTCGAGCTCGGCCAAGGCCAGCTCCGGTTCGCCCTGTCCCAGCGCTTGCTGCGCCGCGGCCGCGTGGGCCTCGAACGCGAGTCTGTCCAGTTCTTCCGGCTTGGAAGTAAGGATGTATCCCGACGCCCGGCTCTGGATGCGATCGGCCAGTTCGGCGTCGCTTTCAGCGAGTCTTCGGCGCAGTGAATGGACGTAGGTGCGGATATTCGCGGCCGCGGAACGCGGTGTTGTCGTCGGCCACAGAACGTCGATCAACGACTCCGTCGACACGACGACGTTTGGCTGGAGGAGCAACGCGGCCAGCAGCATACGCGGTTTCGGACCGCCCAAGGGCAGCACCCTTCCGCCCACCTGGACCTCTAATGGCCCCAGAACCCGAAACAAAATCGATGTCACCTATTACCGCCCGTGAGGGAGGAGCCCCTTGTTTTGGATCGTATGGGTGTTGCGCGCCGATGGCTAGATCCATTTGGTGGCCGATGGGTGAAGCGCGAGTGATCACCGATACAGGGTTTTGTACGGATCGTGTACACGATCGGTCGACCCTGTGGGCCATGACAGGATCACGTACCCGGCGGTTCCTCCCCAAGGTCATCGCCGTCCTCACGACAGCGTCCGCGTTGCTGCTCCTCGGTGTCACGCCGGCGGACGCGGCCGTCACCGGCACCGTGCAGACCTCCGGCGATCCACTGAACGTCCGTCGCGCCCCGAGCACGTCGGCGACCGCTGTCCGTACCGTCGCCAATGGCACGAGCGTCGCCATCGACTGCCAGACCATCGGCACCTCGGTGGCTGGTCCGCTCGGCACGACGACACTCTGGGACTACGTTCCCGCGCTGGGTGGCTATCTCTCCGACGGTTACGTCAAGACCGGCTCCAGCAGTCAGGTCGCACCGGACTGCGGCGTCGGCTCCGGGAGCGCCGAGTGCACCTCCGGGGTGTGCGCGGGCGAAGGCGTCTTCCGCTCGGCGGGCGGTTCGATCACCGTCTACGACAATGCCGGCGACAGCAAGTCCGCGGGTGTGGCCTACTGGCTCAAGAGCGGCGTCGGCCCGATCTGGGTGTGGAACTCGAAGGGCACCGGGACGAACGTCGTCGCGGCCACGAACGCACCTAAGGGCACCTGGGTCTACTACATGGTGTGCGTTTCGGACCGGAGCGCGGCCAAACCGACCCTTGACAACTGCAGTGGCGGCCTGACCGATTACGTCGCCTGAATATTCAAAGTCTGAGTCTTCATATTCTTTCCAGAGGAGACAGTCAAATGGGTCAGGTCAATCGACGTGCGGTATTGCTCGGTGGGCTCGCGGCGATGGGCGCGGTCGCACTTCCGTCGGCTCTGCCGTCCTGGGCGAACGCGAGAACCACGGTGGCCGCCCCCGCCATTCGTGATCCGTTCCAGCTCGGCATCGCCTCGGGCGATCCGCTGCCGGACAGTGTCGTGCTGTGGACGCGGCTGGCGCCGTCACCGCTGAACCCCGACGGCTACGGCGGTATGCCGGACGCGTCCTACGTCGTCGGCTGGGAGCTCGCGAACGACCAGGCTTTCAGTTCGGTCGTGCAGTCGGGGACCGCGACGGCGTCCCGGGCGGGGGGCCACGCCGTGCACATCGAACCGACGGGGCTCGATCCCGCGCGGGAGTACTTCTACCGCTTCAAGTCCGAGGGTTACATCTCACCGGTCGGCCGGACGCGCACCGCACCCGCTCTCGGCGCGCCGGTCAACCAGTTGAAGTACGCCATGTCGTCGTGCCAGCACTGGGAGGAGGGCTGGTACCACGCCCACCGCGCGATCGTGGCGGACAACCCGGACCTGATCGTCTTCCTCGGCGACTACATGTATGAAAAGCCGTCCGGCCAGGACGCAGCCCTCAAGGTGCGCGGGCTCGCGGCGACAGACGAAACCACGACGCTCGCGCTCTACCGGGCGCGGCACGCGCAGCACAAGACCGACCCCGACCTCCAGGCCGCGCACGCCGTCGCGCCGTGGGTTGTGGTCTTCGACGACCACGAGGTGGTGAACAACTGGAACGGCACCACCGCGCCAGCCACCGCCGCCCGCAAGACCGCCGCGTTCCAGGCGTTCTACGAGAACATGCCGATCCGCTCGACGGCGAAGCCCAGCGGCGCGTCGATCACCATCTACCGCCAGCTCAACTGGGGCAACCTGGCGCGCTTCCACATGATGGACACGCGGCAGTACCGCAGCGCGCAGGCGGCCGCCAACGACTGCACGGCCTACCGCAGCACCAGCCGTACGATTACCGGCAGCGCACAGGAAACGTGGCTGCTCAACGCGTTCAACACCAAACCGGCCACGTGGGACTTCCTCGGCCAGCAGGTTTTCTTCGCGCAGCGTGACACCGACGGCGTCAGCACGACCTGTGACAACGGAAGCGATTCGTGGGACGGCTACCGGAGCTCCCGCGACCGGATCACGAAGGGCTGGGTCGACCGCAAGGTGCCCAACCCCATTGTGCTCACCGGCGACGTGCACCGGCACTGGGCGGCGGACCTGCGGCAGAACTACTTCGACCACACTGCCCCGATCGTCGGCTCCGAGCTCGTCACCACCTCGGTGACCAGCACGAGCGCCGGTGCGTTACCTCCGACCGCTGCCTGGTACGCCAACAATCCGCACGTCAAGTACTGCCAGGGGATGCGCGGGTACGTCCGTGTGACCACCACCCCCGCGCAGATGCGGGCGGACTTCGTCACCGTCTCGAACGCGCTCGAGCGGGACCCGGCGAAGGTGACGATCAAAACAGATCGGAGCTATGTCGTCCAGGCGGGCAAGCCGGGGCTGCAGCAGGTGTAGCCGGTCAGATCGCGTTTCACACTCGTGAATTGATTCCGGCGTGTCGACCTTCGTTCGGAAGGTGGATTTACGAAGGAAACCCGCTGGTCAGGACGCTGCGCAAGCGTTTTTTTGTGGCGAGTGAAGGTAACGAAAAGATCAAGAACTGGGCTGGTGGACGAAAAAGAGCTGACGCCTTCGGAGGTCTAATGCGAAAGTTCTTCTGACAATTCGCACGGAAGGATCCCGCGTCCCGTGTTGCACTGGGGGTGATGCGGGGTCCTTCCTCTTCAGCCGTCCGGCGCCCTCTGCGCTAGGCAGCGCTTCTCCGCGTGTGCAATTACCGGCGTGTGCAACTACCGGTGCCTGCAACTAGCGGTGCCTGCAACTAAAAGGGGGATCAAGGGACCTTTACTGCCGTTTTCCGGCAGTAAAGGTCCCTTGATCCCCCTTCGACAGCCTTCCTACGTCGTCGAGGACAGTAGGTCGACGGTCAGTGCGGCGGTCCAGCTGAAGGCCCGTGCGCCGTGTCCTGCGCCGGCGAGCGGGTCGGTGTATTCGGCGAAGTCGCTGCGCCAGGCGGAATCGAGCAGGTCGGAGCGCAGTCGCCGGGCCCGGGTGTGCTCGCCTTGTGTCAGCAGGCCGCGGTGCACCAGCCAGCCGACGTTGAACCACGACGGGCCGCGCCAGTATTTCGCCGCGTCGAAATCGGCCGCTGTCAGGTCGTAGCTGGGCACGCCGAGCGCCACGCCGAGGCCGAACCGTGGCCCTGTCGCGGTGTGCAGCAGCTCGTCGGCGACGGGCAGGCCGGCCAGCAGCAGCGGGAGCAGCCCGGTGCAGGTGAACTGCCCGGCGAGCTCGTCGAGCAGCGCGTCGCGCGGGAAGAAGAAGCCCGCTTCGGCGTCCCACAACGTGCTGACCAGCGCTTCGGTGATCCGGCTTGCCTGCGCCCGGTGTTCGGCGGCCGCGTCGGCTCGGCCGAGTTCGGTGGCGATTTCGGCCATCACGCGTTCCGCGGCGGCGAACAGCGCGTTGAAGCCGGGGTCTTCGACGGCGAACGCGTCAGCGAACGCCGTCCACCGCGAATCGTCGTAGCCGAGGTCCCGGTAGCCCGCGGCCAGCCGGACGTAGCGGCCGTAGTCGTCGTCCGTCGGGCGGTCGGCGGCGTCGCCGTGCTCGAGGTCGCGGCGGACGAACTCGCCGGGGTCGATCGGCCTGACCCGCGAAAGAGGTCCGTCCCAGGCCGGGCTGTTGTCCATACCCGATTCCCACGGGTGCACGATCGATACCAGGCCGCGGCCGCCGAAATCGCGCCGCGTGCGGAGGTAGTCGTGCCACGCGGTGAGCTTCGGGTACATCGCCGCGAGGAACGTCTCGTCCGGGTTCGCCCGGTGAACCTCCCAGACGGCGAGCGCGTGCACCGGCGGCTGCACGATGCCGGAGGTCTGCCCGGCCTGCCAGAAGGCGGGGCCGGGGAAGTACGCCTCGGCCGGGGTCGCCGGGTTGAACACGATGTGCGGGACGCGCCCGTCGGCCCACTGGGCGTCGAACAGCGTGCGCAACTCGAGCCGCGCACGTTCCGGCGCGAGATGCCGAAGGCCGAGCGCGATGAACGCCGAATCCCAACTCCACTGGTGGGGGTACAGGCCGCGGGACGGCACTGTCGAGGAGCCGAGCCAGTTGCCGGCGAGCACACCGGCGGCCGCTTTGCGCAGCCATTGCTCGGTGCCGGTGGGATCGATGACTCCGGCGCGCCGGTGGTCGTTCAGATGAGCGACACTTTGCACTTGAGAGACACTCGGCACTAGATCCCCCAGGTCGGAGCGCAATGTTTCGGTGAGGTGTCCAACATATCTCCTACTTATGTCTTGTCAATGGACAAAAGTAACGGGCCTGATGAGGTCCACCACAGTGAGGGCGCAGGCGATGGTTGAGAAGGGTTCGGTGCCGACGACGGCAGGGGAGCTACTGCACCTCGTACGCACTGGCCAGGCCACTACGCGGAAAGCGCTACAGAACCTCAGCGGGCTTTCGCGGTCGACCTTGACCGGCAGACTCGACGCCCTGCAATCCGCCGGCTGGCTCGCGGAATCCGGGCAAGAGGATTCTACCGGGGGACGGCCCGCGAAACAGCTTCGATTCAATGACCAGCACGCCGTCGTCCTCGCCGCCAGCATCGACACCATGCACGCCGAGGTGGCTGTGACCGACCTCTCCGGCAAACGGCTCGCCCGGCGTGGCGGTTCGCTGCGGGTCGCCGACGGCCCGGCGCCCGTGCTGGACCGGATCGCGCAGTGGTTCCGCGCGCTGCTCGCCCACTGCGGCCGGAGCCCCGCCGAGGTCTGCGGGATCGGGCTTTCCGTGCCGGGGCCGGTCGAATTCACCACCGGACGTCCGACGCAGCCGCCGATCATGCCGGGCTGGGACGGCTTCGACATCCCCGCCTTCCTCGGCGCGCGGTTCGACGCGCCCGTCCTCGTCGACAACGACGCGAACCTGATGGCGCTCGGCATGCAGCGGCTGCACCATCCGAACTGCTCGGCGTTCGCGCTGGTCAAGGTTTCCACCGGGATCGGGGCAGGGCTGGTGATCGGCGGGGAGGTGTACCGCGGGATCGACGGCGGCGCCGGCGACATCGGGCATATCCGCCTCCCCGGCCACCTCGACGCCCGGTGCATGTGCGGGGCGCTGGGCTGCCTGGCCGCGGTGGCCAGTGGCGGAGCGCTCGCCGCGCGACTGACCGGACTGGGCCTGCCGACGGCGTCGGGATCCGGGGTGCGGGAACGGGTGGTGGCCGGGGAGGCCGAGGCGATTCGGCTGACACGGACAGCGGGGCAGCAGGTCGGCGAGGTGCTGGCGACAGTCGTGTGCGTGCTCAATCCCGGGGTGCTGGTGATTGCCGGGGATCTGGCGGAGCCGCATTTCGTGACGGGCGTGCGGGAAGTCCTCTACCAGCGCGCGCTGCCGAGGTCGACGCAGCGGCTGCGGATCGAGATCGGCAAGCGCGGCGACTGGGCCGCGGTGAGCGGCGCGTCTTCGATGGTCGTGGAGACAGTATTCGCCCCCGCGGCCGTGGACCGCCGACTCGCCGAGTCCGGCTGACCCTGTGCGCACCCTGCCCCGGGGAGAGGGTCCGGTAGGTCCTGTTCGCGCGGTCCCCGCCGAAAGTAGGGCCGCGGGAGGGGAAGGTGGCGGGATGGGGAATCGGACGTAGTTCGCGTATCCACGCATTCCTCGCGAGCGGGAACAGACAAATCGGATTTACGGTCGACTATCGCAAGTGGACACTGAAGTGGAAGAACTCCCTGTCGCATAACAGTTTTATTTCTCGCCTTTTAATCTTCCCTGTCGCGGGATTACAGATCTATGGTCTGGCGTGGTTCACCCGATTCCCGGGTCGGCGTCGAGAGGGAGTTCCTGTGCGAAGAAGCCTGACCATGTTCCTGTCTCTTGTGGTGGTGGGAGGGTTGGCCGTGACCGCGCCGGCGATCGCCAGCGCCCAAGGTGAATCGGCGATTCCCCAATCGCATCCCTTGTGGGCGACTCCGCAGGCGAAGGTCGCGGACACCGCGCCCGCCGCGAAGATGACCTTTCGCGTTTATCTGAATATGCGGGATCAAGCCGGTGCGGAAGCCGCAGCGCGTGCGGTATCCGATCCCGACAGCGCGTCGTTCCGTCAATATCTCAGCGCCGATCAGGTGCGCGACCGCTTCGCCGCCACCGATTCCACGGTGAGCTCCGTGCGCACCTGGCTTTCCGGTAGCGGTTTCGCCGTTGGTGACGTGCCGTCGAACCGCGCTTATGTCGAGGCGACCGGTACCGCCGACCAGGTGCAGAAGGCGTTCGACGTCAAGCTCGGCAAGTACAACGTCAAGGGCCGAACGCTGCGCGCGTCGGACAAGAACCTGTCGGTCCCCGCGGGGCTGGCGAAGGACGTCCTCGGTGTGATCGGCGTCGACCAGGCCACCTCGCTGTTCAAGCCCGACCACACCGACGGGCAGGACACCGCCACCGCGGCCCGCAGCACGCCGCAGGACGTCGCGCCAGGACCGGGCTTCCGCAACGCCGGGCCGTGCAGCGCCTACTACGGCGAGAAGATCGACACCACCGACCCCGCGTACGCCGGCAAGAACCTGCCGTACGCGCCCTGTGGCTACACCCCCGCCCAACTGCGCTCGGCGTATGGCCTCGACCAGGCCGCCAAGCTCGGCGCGGACGGCAAGGGCACCACGATCGCCATCATCGACGCGTTCGCGTCACCGACGATCTACGCGGACGCCTCCGAGTACGCGCGCCGCAACGACCCGGCCCACCCCCTGAAGTCGTCGCAGTTCTCGCAGAAGATCTTCCCGGCCAATCCCGACCTCGAAGGCCCCGACGGCTGTGACGCCGCAGGTTGGTACGGCGAGGAAACCCTCGACGTCGAGGCGGCACACGGCCTCGCGCCGGGCGCGGACATCCTCTACGTCGGTGGTTCCGACTGCCAGGACCTCTCGCTCGACGCCGCGCTGAACTACGTCGTCGCCGGCCACAAGGCCGACATCATCTCGAACTCCTACGGCGACACCGGCGAGGACATCCCCGCCGACGAGGTGCAGGCGTTCAACCAGATTTCCATCCAGGCCGTGCTTTCCGGCATCGGTGTGTACTTCTCGTCCGGTGACAGCGGCGACGAGGTCGCCCGTCTCGGCACGCCGTCGCCGGACTTCTCGGCGTCGGCCCCGTGGATCACCGCTGTCGGCGGCACGAGCCTCGCCGTCGGCAAGAACGGCAAGCAGATGTTCGAAACCGGCTGGGAGACCGGCAAGAGCACGCTGACCAACGGCGTCTACGCGCCGGGCGCCCCGGGGGCGTACACCTCCGGGTCCGGCGGTGGCACCAGCCGCCTGTTCACACAGCCCTTCTACCAGAAGGGTGTGGTGCCGGACGCGCTGTCGACGCTGAACCAGACCGGCAACACCAAGGGCCGGGTCGTCCCTGACATCTCCGCGGTCGCCGACCCGAACACCGGGTTCCTGGTCGGCCAGACGCAGACCTTCCCCGAAGGCGCGCACTACGACCAGTACCGCATCGGGGGCACCAGCCTCGCGTCGCCGGTGTTCGCCGGGGTCATGGCGGTGGCCGACAGTCTCGACCACTTCCACCACGGCTTCATCAACCCCGTGATCTACAAGCTGACCTCGCGCACTTCGGCGATCAGCGATGTGAAGCACGTGGACGCCGCGGTGGCCCGGGTCGACTACGCGAACAGCGTCGACGCCTCGGGTGGCCTGCTCCGGTCGGCCCGGTCCTTCGACTACCCGAACCTGACCATCCACACCACCGCCGGGTACGACAACGTCACCGGCCTCGGCTCCCCGAACGGCATCCAGTTCCTGCTGCTCGTCTAGCTCGCACACAAGGTCCGTGAAGGCCTCCTTCACAGCGTCTGACGCTGTGAAGGAGGCCTTCACGGACCTTCAGCGGATTTTCGCTCGCAGGATGTCGGTTTTCAGGGCGGGCGGCCCATCGGTGGGCGCCGGGGCTTCCGGGGTGGGGACGACGCCGGCAGCGGCGACCTTGTCAAGCGTCGCGAGGCCTTCGGCGCCGACGGTGCCGAAGATCGTGTAATTCGGCCGCAGCGCCGAATCGCCGTAGACCAGGAAGAACTGGCTCCCGTTGGTGGCGGGCCCGGCGTTGGCCATCGCCAGCACACCGCGCGCGTAGACCTTCCGCGCGCCGGTCGGGTCGGTCGGCGCCGGCGGCAGGTTCGTGGGCAACTCGTCCTGGTAGCGATAACCAGGGCCGCCCTCGCCCGTCCCACTCGGGTCGCCGCATTGCAGGACCTTCAATGTCGGGTACGTCGTGAGCCGGTGGCACGTCGTCAGGTCGTAGAACCGGTGCGACGCCAGGTGCAGGAAGCTCTGCACCGTGCAGGGCGCCTGCGCCCGGTCCAGCGTCAGCGGGATCTCGCCCTGGCTGGTCTTCAGCCCCACGTCCACCTTGCCGCGGCTCGGCGTGCGCCACGGGTCCGGTGGCAGTCGGATCGGGCGCGCGGCGGGCTCGTCGGGCGTCTCGGTGTACGCGCACGGGCCGTGAGTGACCTTCGGCGGCGGCGGCGGGGTGACCGCCGAAGCGCTCACCGGCGCGCTCAGCAGGAATCCCCCAGCGGCTAGTACGGCGATCACGGCGTTCGCGGCTTTTGGCACGTTCGTCCCCTCCCGGTCGGTACTAAATGCCGGGCGAACCTACCAATGATCACGCGCCGGGCGCTGCCCCCGAAAGGCGCATGGCACGCTGGAGGTATGTCGACCGAGTTGATCTTCCGGGGACGGCGCGTCACTCGCGATCGCGCGCTGGTGATGGCAATCGTCAACCGCACTCCCGATTCGTTCTACGACCGCGGCGCCACCTTCTCCGACGGCGACGCGCTGGCGGCGGTCGAGCGCGCGGTGGCGGAAGGCGCCGACATCGTCGACATCGGCGGGGTGAAGGCCGGACCGGGCACCGACGTCGGCGTCACGGAGGAGATCCGTCGGGTCGTGCCGTTCGTCGAAGAGATCCGCCTTCGCCATCCCGCCGTCGTGATCAGTGTCGACACCTGGCGCCACGAGGTCGGCAGGCACGCCTGCGAGGCAGGCGCGGACCTGCTCAACGACACCTGGGCCGGCGCCGACCCGCGGCTCGCGGAGGTCGCCGCCGAATTCGGTGCCGGATACGTCTGCTCGCACACCGGCAACGCCGTCCCGCGCACGCGCCCCTTCCGGGTGCATTACGCGGATGTCGTCGCCGAGGTCGTCGAGGAGACCACCCGCCACGCCGAAGCGATCGTGGCGCTGGGCGTGCCCCGCGAGGGTGTGCTGATCGACCCCACGCACGATTTCGGCAAGAACACCTGGCACAGCCTGGAGTTGCTGCGCCGCGCGAGTGAGCTGGTGGCGACGGGCTGGCCCGTACTGATGGCACTGTCCAATAAGGACTTCATCGGCGAAACCCTTGGGGTGGAACTGGAAGAGCGAGTCGACGGCACCCTTGCCGCGACAGCACTGGCCGCGGCCGACGGGGCGCGGGTGTTCCGGGTACACGAGGTCCGGCGGACCCGCCATGTCCTGGAAATGGTCGCGGCCATCCGCGGCGGCCGGGCACCCGCGCGTGCGTTGCGAGGGCTCGCCTGAGTCAGGACATGCCTGACGGGGACCGGCCGGTATGCGAGTGGTGACGTTCTCTGAAGGCCACCATAAGGAACTCTAGTGCCCTCAAGGTGGCCTTCAGAGACTTGCGACGGCGATACGCGCGGACGAACATTTTCCGGTGATTTTTCTCGGCCCTTGACCTCAAGTATTGTGGAGGTTTCAGGATGGTGACACCGATCACGGGAGGACACCATGCCTGTCGCACTCATCACCGGCGGCTCAGCCGGGCTCGGGCTCGCACTGGCGAAAGCGCTCGCCGGACGCGGCTGGTCACTGGTCATCGACGCGCGTAGCGAGGACGCACTGAGCCGTGCGCACGCCGAGTTGGCGGCGCTCACCGAAGTCGTCGCGATCCCCGGGGACGTGACCGACCCGGCTCATCGGCGTGAGTTGGCCGATGCTGCCGGGCGGCTAGACCTGCTCGTCAACAACGCGAGCGCTCTCGGCCCCAGCCCGCTGCCCCGGCTCGCGCAGTACCCGCTCGACGAATGGGAGCGCGTTTACCGTGTTGACGTGCTCGCGCCGCTCGGCCTGATCCAGGCCACGCTTCCCGCGCTCGCCGGGGGAATCGTCGTCAACATCAGTTCCGACGCGGCCGTCGAGGCGTACGAGGGCTGGGGTGGTTACGGCTCGGCGAAAGCCGCACTCGACCAGCTCACCGCGATCCTCGGCGCCGAGCATCCGGACCTGGCCGTCTACGCCTTCGATCCCGGGGACATGCGCACCGAAATGCATCAGCGCGCCTTCCCCGGTGAGGACATCTCCGACCGGCCGGAGCCCGAGTCGGTGGTCCCGGCGCTGCTCGATCTCATCGCGAACCGGCCCGCCAGCGGGCGTTACCGGGCGCAGGAGCTCGTGAAATGACTACGCGTTTCGAGCTTCCCGACGAGCTTTCCGCGACAGCGCCGCCCGAGACGCGGGGCCTGGCACGGGACGAGGTCCGGCTGCTCGTCGCGGACAGCAAGCGCGTCGAGCACGGCATTTTCGCCGATCTCGGCAGCTATCTCAGGCCGGGCGACCTGGTGGTCGTCAACACTTCGGCGACCCTGCCCGCCGCTGTCGACGCGACCCGCGCCGGCGTAATCGTGCACTTCTCGACCGAGCTCGATGACGGCAGCTGGGTGGTCGAGCTGCGGTCAGCCACCGGGCCCATTCTGGACGCCAGGCCCGGCGAGCGGGTCGGCCTGCCCGCAGGCGCGCACCTGACGTTGCTGGCTCTGTACAAGCCAGGGCAACGTCGGTTGTGGCGCGCGAAAGTGACCGTCGAAGGTGCCGTGACGGCGTTCCTGACCGGCGCCGGCCGTCCGATCCGCTACGGCTATGTCCCGAAGCGCTGGCCGATCTCGGACTACCAAACGGTTTTCGCGACCGAACCGGGTAGCGCGGAGATGCCGAGTGCGGCGCGGCCGTTCACCACCGAGCTGGTTACGAAGCTCGTTTCCGCTGGTGTGCTGTTCGCGCCGATCCTGCTCCACACCGGCGTCTCGTCGCAGGAAAGCGGGGAACCACCGCTCACCGAGCGGTTCCGGGTGCCGGTGACCACCGCGCGTCTCGTCGAATGGGTGCGGGCGGAGGGCGGCCGGGTGATCGCCGTCGGCACCACTGTCGCGCGGGCGCTGGAATCGGCCGTGGGAACGGACAGTTCGATCACTGCGCGTGACGGCTGGACCGATCTTGTACTCGGGCCCGACCGGCCCGCGCGCGTCGTCGACGGCCTGATCACCGGCTTGCACGCGCCCGACGCGTCGCATCTTCTGCTGCTCGAAGCCGTCGCGGGAGCCGAGGTGGTGCAGCGTGCGTACGACATCGCGTTGGAATCTCGCTATCTTTGGCACGAATTCGGCGACATTTCACTGCTGCTGAGACAGTGAACACCGCCCTTGTCAAGTTTTCTCACCAGATTTCCCGCCATGCGGATGGTCATGACCGAACTGGGGGAACGTGGGATTCTCGGCTGAGATCGATCGGCCGTTCCTGCGAAAGGCTCCTTCTCCGTGCGCACCCTCCGTAGTTCCCGTGTTCTGGCAACGACGCTTGCCGCCGCCGCACTGGCGGCGGGCCTCGTCGGCTGTTCGCGTGCGGAGACAGCCGCGCCCGCCGCGGCGCCCGCGCAGTCCCCGGCGGCCGAGGTCCGGCTGGGCTACTTCCCCAACGTGACCCATGCGCCCGCGCTGATCGGCGTGAAAAAGGACTTCTTCACGAAGGAACTGGGCAGCACCAAGCTGACGACGCAGGTCTTCAACGCCGGGCCCGAAGAGGTCACCGCCATGCTGGGGAACTCGCTGGATGTCGCGTTCATCGGCTCCGGACCGGCCATCAACGCCTTCACCAAGTCGAAGGGCACCATCCAGCTCATCTCCGGCGCGGTGTCCGGCGGGGCGCAGCTGGTGGTGAAGCCCGGTATCACCTCGCCGGAACAGCTCAAGGGCAAGAACATCGCCACGCCGTCGCTGGGCAACACCCAAGACGTCGCCCTCAAGAAGTGGCTGTCCGAGAACAACCTGAAGGACCAGGTCAAGATCACCAACCTGGACAACCCGAAGACCCTGGACGCCTTCAAGAAGGGCGAGGTCGACGGGGGCTGGCTTCCGGAGCCGTGGGCGTCACGGCTGGTGCAGGACGCCGGCGCGACCGTGCTGCTCGACGAGAAGTCCCTGTGGCCGGACGGCAGGTTCCCCAGCACCGTGGTGATCGTGCGCAGCGAGTTCCTGCAGCAACACCCCGACACCGTGCGCGCGCTGCTCAAAGGCGAAGCGGCGGCCATCGACTGGGCGGCGGCGAACCAGGCCGAGGCCAAGACCGTGGTCAACGACTCACTCAAGGAGCTCGCCGGCAGCACGCTGAGCCAGGCTGTGCTGGACCGCGCGTTCCAGGGTATCGAGCTCACCCTCGACCCGATCCCGGCCGAATTTCCCCAGCTGGCCAAGGATTCCGTGACCGCGGGAATCGTCAAGGAGGTCGTCGACCTCAAGGGGTTCGCCGACTTCGGCCCGCTCAACGATGTGCTCAAGGCGGCGGGCAAGCCGGCCGCCGTCGCGTCCGGACTGACGAAGTAACCCCAGGAAGGCTGCAGCAGATGAGCGTCGCACTCGACGGCACGCCCAAGCTCCGCTCGACCGGTGTCGCGGTGAAACTGGACGGCGTGCGCAAGGTGTTCGGCCGCGGGGACCGGGCCGTGACCGCACTCGACGGGCTCGATCTCGAAGTCGCGCCCGGCGAGTTCGTGTGCCTGCTCGGCGCGTCCGGCTGCGGCAAGAGCACCCTGCTCAACCTCGTCGCCGGGCTCGACCGGCCGACCTCCGGCGAGATCACGCTGAACACCTCGCGTCCCGCGGTGATGTTCCAGGAAGCCGCGCTCATGCCGTGGCTGAACGCCGCCCGCAACGTAGAACTTCCGTTGCGGCTGGCCGGTTTCGGCCGGGTGGAGCGCAAGGCCAAGGCCGCCGAACTGCTTGAGCTGGTGCGACTCGGCGGAGTTGGTTCGAAGCGGCCGCACGAGCTTTCCGGTGGCATGCGGCAGCGCGTGGCGCTCGCCAGGGCACTCGCGGCGACACTGCGGGTCGACGGTTCGCAGGAACCCGCGCTGCTGCTGATGGACGAGCCGTTCGCCGCGCTCGACGCGATCACGCGGGACGTCATGCAGGGTGAGTTGCTGCGCGTCTACGAGAGCACCGGCACCGCGGTTCTTTTTGTCACCCACGACGTCCGCGAAGCCGTGCGACTGGGCCAGCGAGTGGTCCTGCTTTCGTCGCGACCGGGCCGTGTCGTGCGGGAGTGGGCGGGCGCGCCCGACGACGTCGAGCTCACCAACGAGATCACGGCACAGCTGCGAGAGGTGATCAGCACCCATGCCGCAGCTTGACCGCTCGGCCGATCTTTCCGCGGTCGAAGCCGGACTGGACGCGCTCGACACACCGACGTCCGATCGGCGGGAAAGCGGCGGTGCGCGGATCCTGCACACCGTCGTGCCGCCGGTGGTCGCGCTCGTACTGCTGATCGTCGTCTGGCAAGTACTGTGGGCGGCCGCTTTCTGGCCGGAGACGCAACTGCCCGCGCCGCTGGACGTGTGGTCGCGGATCTGGGAGATCTCCTCCGACGGCGAGATCCTCGGCATCGTGTGGACCTCGGTCCACCGCGCGGTGCTCGGGTTCCTCATCGGCGTCGTGATCGGCACGCCGCTCGGCCTGCTCGTCGCGAAGGTGCGCGTGGTGCGGGCGGCGATCGGGCCGCTGCTCAGCGGGTTGCAGAGCCTGCCTTCGGTGGCCTGGGTGCCCGCGGCGATCCTGTGGTTCGGCCTGAACGACGCGTCGATCTACTTCGTCGTGCTGCTCGGTTCGGTGCCGTCGATCGCGAACGGGCTGGTGTCCGGGATCGACCAGATCCCGCCGATCCTGCCACGAGTGGGCCAGGTGATGGGCGCCGGCAAGCTGTCGTCCGCCCGGCACATTCTCTTGCCTGCCGCGCTGCCCGGGTTTCTCGCCGGGTTGAAGCAGGGCTGGGCGTTTTCGTGGCGGTCGCTGATGGCTGCCGAGCTGATCGCGCTTTCGCCGGATCTCGGGACCGGTCTCGGGGCGTATCTCAACCAGGGCTCGTCGTTTAGCGACATGCCGACGGTGATCGCGGCGATCTTCCTGATCCTGCTGGTGGGAGTGGGAATCGAGCTGGCCGTTTTCCGGCCGGTGGAGCGGGCAGTGCTGCGATCGCGAGGGCTCACCGGGTCGTTCACATAGCAGGGCCGCGCGGGAACGAATTGGTCACACTGTTCGTTCACATAACCTACGGTGCCGTAACTTACGGCTTCGTAGGTTTACCCGCGCACCGCCGGAAGGACGCAATCGCATGCCCGTGTTGGACACCACCGCCCTGATGCTCGAACTGGAATCGACGGTCGAGGACAACCTCAACCGTCATCTCGGGTCGGCCAAGGAATGGATGCCGCACGAGTACGTGCCCTGGAGCCAGGGTAAGGACTTCGCCGACCTCGGCGGGGAAGCGTGGGACCCGGAGCAGTCGCGCGTCACGCCGATCGGCCGCACCGCGCTCGAAGTCAACCTGCTGACCGAGGACAACCTGCCCAGCTACCACCGCGAAATCGAGCGCGCTTTCGGCCGCGACGGCGCCTGGGGCACCTGGGTGCACCGCTGGACCGCCGAAGAGGGCCGCCACGGCATCGTCATCCGCGACTACCTGCTGGTCACCCGCGCAGTCGACCCCGTCGAGCTCGAGCGGAACCGCATGCTGACCATGGAAGCCGGCTACGACAGCGGGGACAAGCCACTGCTGCACGTCCTCGCGTACGTCTCGTTCCAGGAACTCGCGACGCGGATTTCGCACCGCAACACCGGCCGCTACACCCAGGACCCACTCTGTGAGAAGCTCCTGACCAGGGTCTCGACCGACGAGAACCTGCACATGATCTTCTACCGCAACCTCGTCACGGCATCGCTGCAGATTTCGCCGAACGAGATGGTCCGCGCGATCACCGACGAGGTCGTCAACTTCCAGATGCCGGGGAAGATCCTGCCCGGGTTCGTCCGCAAGGCCGCGGTGATGGCCAAGGCGGGGATCTACGACCTCGTGCTGCACCACGACGACGTCATCTGGCCGCTGCTGCGGCACTGGAAGATCTTCGAGCTCGAAGGCCTCGACGAGGTCGGTGAGGCCGCGCGGCAGGAGCTGCACACCTTCCTGACCGACCTGAAAACCCAAGCGAACCGCTTCGACGAGCGCCGCGCCCACCTCCTGGCCCGCGAAGCCGCCCGCGTCTAACCCCCTCACGGGGGGATCAAGGGACCTTTACTGCCGGAAAACGATAGTAAAGGTCCCTTGATGCCGCTTTTGGTTGCGCACGCGGGTAGTTGAGAGGCCTCGGTATCTGACGCGACGAAGGGTCCCTTCCGGGCGAAATCGCCAGGAAGGGACCCTTCATGTCACGTGGGCCGAGCTGGGCTACCTGCCGCCGCGACGGCCACCAGCGCGGGTGCCCGAGGAGAACGCCGCAGCGCCCCCGCGTCCCGAAGAAGCGCCACCGGACTGACCACGGCCGCCGGTCGCGGCCGCCTGGCCACGCCCGCCGGACTTAGGAGCGCCCTGGCTCTGGCCGCGGCCCGAAGCCGAGCCGCCGGTCGAAGTGCTGTGCACCGGAGTGCTGCCGCCACGACC
This sequence comes from Actinomycetota bacterium, assembly GCA_032230695.1. GTDB lineage: Bacteria > Actinomycetota > Actinomycetes > Mycobacteriales > Pseudonocardiaceae > Amycolatopsis. The sequence goes on from JAVXWP010000072.1 coordinate 20,134, forward strand.
CGAGCCGGCCGTGCGACCCGAACCACCGGTGCGGCCTGAACCACCCCGACCCGAGCCGCCCTGACCGGCCGTTGCCGCCGCGCCGCCGCGACCGCCACCAGTGCGAGCGGTGCCGCCGCGACCGCCAGCGGCACCACCACGGCCGGAACCGGTCTTCGGCGCCGCGTTCCGGCGCGGCTGCTTCGGCGGAGTCGCCACAGCGGCCGGACGGACCAGCGGAGCCGCGAACGTCCGGTCGCCCGGCGCGAGCTGGATGAGCAGCGGGTGCCCGGGGCCGATCCGCGTGGTGGTCGGCTTGATGCCGGCCTTGCGGGTGAGGTCGCGGACGTCGGTGACCTGCTCGTCGGTCATCAGCGTGACGACAGTGCCGCTGGCGCCGGCGCGCGCCGTGCGGCCGGAGCGGTGCAGGTACGCCTTGTGCTCGACGGGCGGGTCGGCGTGGATGACCAGCGTGACGTCGTCGACGTGGATGCCCCGCGCGGCGATGTCGGTGGCGACCATCGTCTTCGCGGTGCCGTCGGAGAAGGCGAGCAGGTTCCGGGTCCGGGCCGTCTGGCCCAGGTTCCCGTGCAGCTCGACCGCCGGGATGCCCGACGCGTTGAGCTGCTTGGTCAGCGTCTTCGCCCGGTGCTTCGTGCGGGTGAAGACCAGCGTGCGGCCGGGCGCGGCTGTCAGGTCGACCAGCACCGGCAGACGACTGTCCTGATTGACGTGCAGCACGTGGTGCGTCATCGCGTCGACCGGCGACTGCGCCGAGTCCACGCTGTGCGCGATCGGGTCGGTCATGAAGCGCTTGACCAGCACGTCGACACCCGCGTCGAGCGTCGCCGAGAAAAGAAGGCGCTGCCCGTTGCGCGGAGTCTGCTCGAGCAGCTTCTTCACGGCGGGCAGGAAGCCGAGGTCGGCCATGTGGTCGGCCTCGTCGAGCACGGTGATCTCGACGGCGTCGAGCTTCGCGTTGCCCTGCTGGAGGTGGTCGGTGAGGCGGCCGGGGCAGGCGACGACGATGTCGACGCCGTCACGCAGTGCGGTGACCTGCGGGTTCTGGCTGACGCCGCCGAAGATCGTGACCGTCCGCAGCGAAAGTGCCTTGGCCAGCGGGGCGATGGACGCCTCGATCTGGCTGACGAGCTCACGTGTCGGCGCCAGGATCAGCGCGCGCGGGCGGCCCGAGCGGCGACGGCTGGGGCCCGCGGCCAGGCGCGCGAGCACCGGGAGAACGAAGGCATACGTCTTGCCCGATCCGGTGCGGCCGCGGCCGAGCACGTCGTGCCCGCCCAGCGAGTGGGGCAGCGTGGCGGCCTGGATCGGGAACGGGGAGTCGATGCCCTGCGCGGCGAGCGCCTCCGCGAGTACCGCGGGCACGCCGAGCTCAAGGAAGGAAGGTGTGGAATTCATGATGGACGGGCGCTTTTGACGCCCTGATTCTCCGTACGTGGAAGGGTTGTCCTGCCCGGCGCAGACCTCGACGGCCGCGGCGCGTGGTAGTCGACAACGAAACGCGGCCCGAGGCAGAACTGGGCGGGCCGCAAGATCAGTATACGTGATGGGGGGACAGTCCCGTATGTGACGTTGCCCGTACTGCCACGCCTTGCTAAGTTACTGACGGGTAATCGCTTGGGGCGAGGAAGCAGGGGCAGAGATCATGAGCAAGGCGTTGTTGCTGAACCCGACGGGCTACGACCCACGGCGGTTCGACGGCCAGACCGGGAGATTATTGCGCGCAACGATCGACTGGTTCGAGGCCCGCGGCAAGCACAAGCTCGTCGAGGACTACCACGCCAAGGTCTTCTACTCGGACTTCCTCGAATTCGCCGCGAAGGAAGGCCTCTTCGCCACCTTCTTCACTCCGGCCGCGTACGCCGACGGCAACGCCGACAAGCGCTGGGACACCAGCCGCATCGCCGAGCTTTCAGAGATTCTCGGCTTCTACGGCCTCAACTACTGGTACCCGATGCAGGTGACTGTGCTCGGTCTCGGCCCGGTCTGGCAGAGCGGCAACGACGTCGCCCGCAAGCGCGCCGCCGACGCTCTCGATGCCGGCGGTGTGGCCGCGTTCGGACTGTCCGAAAAGGATCACGGCGCCGACATCTACTCCTCGGACATGGTGCTTACGCCGGACGGCTCCGGCGGCTACCTCGCCAACGGCTCGAAGTACTACATCGGCAACGGGAACTGCGCGGGCACGGTTTCGGTGTTCGGCCGCATCGACGGTGTCGAGGGTCAGGACCAGTACGTCTTCTTCTACGCCGATTCGAACCACCCGAATTACCACGTCGTGAAGAACATCGTGCCCTCGCAGATGTACGTCGCCGAGTTCCGGCTCGACGACTATCCGGTGCACGCCGAAGATCTGCTGCACACCGGCGCGGACGCCTTCAGTGCGGCGTTGAACACGGTCAACATCGGCAAGTTCAACCTGTGCTTCGGCGGCATCGGCATGGCCACGCACACGCTGTACGAGGGAATCACCCACGCGCACAACAGGATCCTGTACGGCAACCCGGTCACCGACTTCCCGCACGTGCGGCGTGAGTTCGTCGACGCCTACACGAGGCTGATCGCGATGAAGCTGTTCTCGGACCGCGCGGTGGACTACTTCCGCTCCGCGACTGCCGACGACCGCCGCTACCTGCTGTTCAACCCGATCACCAAGATGAAGGTGACCACCGAAGCCCAGCGTGTCATCGCGCAGGTCGCGGACATCGTTGCCGCCAAGGGTTTCGAGTCCGACAACTACCTCGCGTTGGCGAAGGTCGACGTCGACGGCCTGCCGAAACTCGAGGGCACGGTCGCGGTGAACCTGGCGCTGATCGCGAAGTTCATGCCCGCCTACCTCTTCGCGCCCGAGGCCTATGAGCCGGTGCCGACGAGGTCCGACGCCGCCGACGACGAGTTCCTCTTCCGCCAGGGCCCCGCGCGCGGCCTCGGCAAGGTGCGTTTCCACGACTGGCGGGCCGCATACGCGAAGGCGTCGGCCATTCCGAACGTCGTGCGCTTCACCGAGCAGGCCGAGGGCTTGGTCAAGCTGCTCGCGGAGGCCACCCCCGATGAGGCCCAGCAGAAGGACCTGGACTTCGGGCTCGCGCTGACCGAACTGTTCACGCTGGTGGTCTACGGCGGCTTGATCCTGGAGCAGGCCGAAATCGTCGGCGTCGAGTCCGAGCTTATCGACCAGATCTTCGACTTCCTGGTGCGCGATTTCAGTGCCGCCGCGGTGGAACTGCTCGGCAAGTCGAGCTCGACCGAAGCGCAGCAGTCGCTCGCGCTGGCCGCGATCCGCAAGCCCCTCGTCGACGCCGACCGCTTCGGCAAGGTGTGGGAGCAGGTCCGCTCGCTCTCCGGCGCCTACGAAATGAACCCGTAAGAGACCTCCGCCGCACGCGCGACCGGGTGGGT
>JAVXWP010000109.1:0-6036 GCA_032230695.1 Actinomycetota bacterium
CGGGGTTAGAACCCCGCGAAACACTCACGAGCCACGCTGGGTCGGGACCACCCGGCGGGAAGCCAGTGCCGCCAGTGCCACCACGCCCGCCCCCACGACAAGTCCGGCGCTGACGGTGTAAGCCGCCTGGAACCCGTCGACCAACCCGGCGAGCCCAGGCCGGACGGAACTCCGGGAGGCGGCGACCGCGGCCACCACCGCCGTACCCACCGCGGCCCCGATTTGCTGAGTGGTGTTGATCAGTCCGGACGCGACCCCTGCATCCCCGCCGGACATCGCCTGTCCCATCAACGCGGGCATCACCGCGCCGAACGCCGCCCCCAGCAAAACCAGCGGTGGCAACACATCCACGAGGTAGTGTCCCTCGACCGGTACCCGCGCCAGCAACACCAGGGCGCCCGCGATCACCCCGAGCCCGGCCGTCAACACCCATCGCGCGCTGAACCGCGCGTTGAGCCACCCGGCGAAGCCCAGTGAGATCACCGCGATCAACACCGGCGTCGGCAAGAACGCCACCCCCGTTTCGAGTACGCTCAACCCCAGTACCTGCTGCAGATACAACGCGGTCATGAACTGGAACCCGAACATCCCCGCCACCATCAGCACCATGATCAGGTTGGCTCCGGAAACCGCCCGTGACCGGAAAACCCGCAGTGGCAGCAACGGCTGAGCCGTTTTCGCTTGCCGTACAACGAATCCCGTCAGCAGTCCGGCCGACAGCAGTAGCAACACCAGGGTCCGGACGTCGGCGGCGGCCTCCACAATGGAGTACACGAGCAGCATCAGGCCACCGGTGACCAATGCCGCCCCGGCGACATCGGCACCTTCGCGCAAGCCCGGCCCGCGTTCGTCGTCGAACAGCCGCCAGGCCAGCACCACCGCCACCACCCCGATCGGGACGTTGACGAAAAACGCCCAATGCCAGTTGAACGTCTGTGTCAGCACCCCGCCGACGATCAGCCCCAACGAAGACCCGCCGGCTTGGACGAAGCTGTAGATCCCGATCGCCTTGGCCTTTTCGCCTGGCTCCGGGAACATCGTCACGATCATGCTCAGCACCACCGCCGACGCCAGCGCCCCGCCCGTGCCTTGCGCGAACCGGAAAACCACCAGTGCGGCCTGGGTTTCGGCCAGCCCGCACAGCAGTGACGCCACGGTGAAGACAACCAGCCCGGCGAGCAGCACGCGTTTGCGCCCGATCAGGTCACCGAGCCGCCCGGACAACAACAGCAGCCCGCCGAAGGCGATCAGGTACGCGTTCACCACCCAGGCCAGCGCTGCTTGTGTGAAGCCGAGATCGGTTTGGATCGTCGGCAGTGCCACGGCCACGACGGTCCCGTCGAGAATGACCATCAACGTCCCGACGCACAGGACGCCGAGGGCGAGCCACCGTGAACGGAATCCGGACATGAAGTGCTCCTTTAGTGCATCTCTTGTTACGGGATTCATCATGTGTGACCATGGGGATCGCCGTAAGGAGGCACTTTCATGTCCCAGGGGAACATTGATGTGTCCGCACAGGCCCAGCTCGCGGAGGCCTGCACGGTTCTGGAGGTGCTCAATCGCGTCAGCGGCAAGTGGAGCATCGGCATCCTGCTCGAGACCATGCGCGGCACGGTGCGGTTCACCGAGCTGGAGCGGGCGATCAACGGCATCAGCCGCCGGATGCTCACGTTGACACTGCGGAATCTGGAGCGGGACGGGCTGCTGGTCCGCAAGGTGTACCCAACGGTTCCGCCCAAGGTCGAGTACACCGCCACGGAGATGGCCCGTGAGCTGTACAGCTCCCTGCTGGAGCTCACGGTGTGGGCCGAGCGTCACCGCGCGACCATCGCCGAAGCCCGCGAGGCCTACGACAAAGCCGCTGTCAGCTAGCCGAACGGGCCTGTCGCCACATGGGTGAGTCGACGTAGTGGTTGTCGAAACGTTCTTGTGACGCCCCGATTTCCTTCGGGTCCGCCTCGCCTCGCTGGACGCGGTCCAGCAGACGGTAGTAGTCGAAGCGGTCCATGCCCGGGGTGAACACGAACAGCACGTCGGCGTCTTCACCTGCTGTGGCGCCGAAAGCGTGGGGTGTGTTCGGCGGGACGACGAGTGTGTCGCCGGTTCCCAGCGTAATGAGCCCGTCGCCGACCAGCACCTGCAACGAGCCACTGAGGACGAAGAAGAGTTCGGACGCGCGGGTGTGGAAGTGCGGCGGTGCGCCGTTGGCTCCCTGGCGGAACGTCGTGCGATTGCTGGTCAGCGCGCCACCGGTGGTGCCGGAGTCGGCGAGCAGGGCGAGGACGGAGTTCGGGTCGCTGTCAAGGATTTCGGCTTCGTTCGAGCGGGTGATCAGTGCGTTCATGAGTACTACGATCCCGTGCCCGGACATCGCGAACAACGACGAAGATCGGATCGATCGATAACCCTGGAATTATGAGTTCTTAGGCTGCGTGATCGCGAGCCCTGGCGGATAGTGGTTCGAATGCGTTGCCTGGTCACCGGTGCTACCGGCTACATCGGCGGGCGGCTGGTCCCCAGCCTGCTCGCGCAGGGTCACACCGTGCGCTGTCTCGCGCGCGACCCGTCGAAGCTGGGGGACGTGCCATGGATCGGCGACGTCGAGGTGGTGCGCGGTGACGTGCTCGACGAGGACAGTCTGCGAGAAGCCATGCACGACGTCGACGTCGTCCACTACTTGGTGCATTCCTTGGACAACAAGGGTTTCGCCGGACTGGACCGCCGGGCGGCATTGCGCACCGCGCACGCCGCGCGTGAGGCCGGGGTGCGGCGGATCGTCTACTTGGGCGGCTTGAAACCCGCCGGCGAGGAACTCTCCGAGCATCTCGCGTCCCGCACCGAGGTCGGCGAGATCTTCCTGTGCTCCGGCGTGCCGACGGCTGTCCTCCAAGCCGCGATGATCATCGGCTCCGGCTCCGCGAGTTTCGAGATGCTGCGCTATCTCACCGAACGGCTGCCGGTCATGGTGGTGCCGAAATGGGCCCACAACCGCATCCAGCCGATCGCCGTGCGGGACGTCCTGCGCTACCTCGCCGGGTGCACCGGCCTGCCCGCGGAAGTGAACCGGACCTTCGATATCGGCGGCCCCGACGTGCTCACCTACCAGGACATGATGCGCCGGTACGCGAGCGTCGCCGAGTTGCCGCGCCGCACGATGATCCCGGTCCCGCTGCTGACGCCGCGGCTGTCGTCGCACTGGGTGAATCTGGTGACGCCGGTGCCCCGCGGGATCGCCAAGCCGCTCATCGACTCACTGAAGCATGAAGTCGTCTGCGGTGAGCACGACATCGCCGAGTACATACCGGATCTAGCCCGATCGCCGCTGCTCGGGTACGACAAGTCCGTCGAGTTCGCCCTGGCCAAGATCCGCGACGCGCAGGTGGAGACGCGCTGGTCCAACGCGTCGTTGCCGGACGCGCCCGCGAACCCGCTCCCCAGTGATCCGGACTGGTCCGGCGGGTCCATCTACACCGACGTGCGCGAAGCCGACTGCGCCGCGGACGTCGAGAAGCTGTGGCGGGTCATTGAAGGTGTCGGCGGCAGCAACGGCTGGTATTCGTTCCCGCCGGCCTGGGCCGTACGCGGTTGGCTGGACCGGCTCGCCGGCGGCGTCGGCTTGCGACGCGGTCGCCGTGACCAGGCGAGACTCTTCCTCGGTGACGCGGTGGACTGGTGGCGCGTCGAGGAGGTCGATCGCGGCAGGCTGCTGCGGTTGCGTGCCGAAATGAAGGTGCCAGGGGGAGCGTGGCTGGAGATGCGTGCCGAACCGCGCGAAGGTGGCGGCTCGCATTACCACCAGCGTGCGGTGTTCGTGCCGAAAGGCTTGCTGGGCCACATCTACTGGCGTGGGATCGCGCCGTTCCACGGGGTCGTCTTCGGCGGTATGGTCCGCAACATCGTGCACACCGCGGAGCTACCAGGCTGACACCGCTACGCTCTTGCGCTGCGCATCGGCGCAATTGTCCATAGACTTCTCTATCGTCCCCAACGCGCACTTGGCTGGGTTCGAGGGAACTCAGCCCGCCGTCCGGAACGTTGTCACATCACTAGCTTCGATCGGAAGGGGAGATCATGGCACTGCTCCGCAAGCTGACCGCCGTCGCGGGTGCGGCTGAAATAGCCCGCAGGTACGCGAAGAAGAACCCGGAGAAGGTCAACAAGCTCGCGGGCCAGGCCGCGCAGTTCGTCGACAAGCGCACCAAGGGCAAGTACCACCACCAGATCGACGGAGCCGTCCGCAAGGTCCAGCAGGTCACCGGCGACCCCCGCCGCTGACCGGGTACCGGCAGGCCTGCGTTCAGCCACCTTAGGTGGGATGCGACCCGCCTATCCGCTCGCCCACGCCAGGAGTTCGTCCGCGGACTTGGTGTTGACCACTCGCTCCGGGGTGATTCCGCATTCCGTCGCGCGAACACATCCGAAGGGCAGCCAGCTCAATTGACCCGGTGCGTGCGCGTCGCTGTCTATCGAAAAGTCGCACCCTATTTCAATGGCGAGATTCAGTAGCCGCCGAGGCGGGTCGAGGCGCTCGGGGCGGGAATTGATTTCGACGGCGACGTTGTTGTCGCGGCAGGCTTCGAACACCTTCTCCGCGTCGAACTCGGACTCCGGACGTCCTTTTCCGGTGACGAGTCTTCCCGTGCAATGGCCCAGTACGTTCACGCGTGCATTCGAAACGGCCCTCAGCATGCGCGCGGTCATTTCCCTGGCGGGCATGCGGAGTTTCGAGTGCACGCTCGCGACCACGAAGTCCAGTGACGCCAGCAGTTCCGGCTCCTGGTCGAGCGCCCCGTCGAGGTGGATGTCCACCTCGATCCCAGTGAGTATCCGGAACGGCGCCATCCGCTCGTTGAGCCCGGCGACCACGTCGAGCTGGGCGCGCAGGCGGTCCGCGGACAGGCCGTTGGCGACGGTCAGTCGAGGTGAATGGTCGGTGAGCACCATCCAGTCGTGGCCGAGATCCCGGGCGGCTTCGGCCATTTCCGCGATCGGGCTGCCGCCGTCCGACCAGTCGGAATGGGTGTGACAATCGCCACGCAGCGCCTTCTGGAGAGTGCCGCCGTCGGGTATCGATGTCCCGCCCTGCAGGAGCTTCGTGAGGTATTCGGGCTCCCGGCCGGCTATCGCCTGGGCCACCACGGCCGCGGTGGTTTTCCCGATACCGGGAAGGGACGAGAGCGTGCCTTTGGCGGCGTGCTGTTCGACTTCGCCGCGGGGAAGGCCTTCGACGACCGCCGCCGCATTACGGAACGCGCGCACCCGATACGTCGGTTCGCCGTTGCGTTCCAGATGGAAAGCTATCTGACGTAGTGCCCATACCGGATCCACCCCTTGAACTTACCCAACACCGGATGATTTTGAACGCCTTTCGGCGGTTGTAACCGGCAGCTCTCAACCAATACTCTTAATTTTGGTCTGGACCGCGGAAATCAGGGAGTATCAGGTGGCCCGACGGAGTAGCGCGTACGTGGTGGAAGTAGAGCCGTCCGGCATCCGTTGGGTGAAGAGCTCGGCCAGTGGTGAAAGGGACCAGAGTTGTGTCGAAGTCGCTCTTGTGGCCGATCTGATCCTGGTCCGCGACTCGAAGGACCGCCCGGGGCCGCGCCTCGCCTTCCCCGTCGCCGGGTGGACAGCCCTTCTTGCGACTCTCCGCACGGGTTGACCCACGCCCTGAGCGCCCGCACCAGTCATCTGCACGTGCATGAGCACTTTCCAGTGCACGCGCGGCAGTAGATTCTGCTCACCTCGGATCTTCCGGGCCTCTTTTTGCCTGAAATCATGCTTCCATCGCCTGGAATCTGACTGTTTTATGAGCTTTTGTCTGTATTGAAGGCCCTGGTCAGCCTTATATCCGCTCGTCAGAGAGCTGCTTGATGTTTTCCATGTGCTCAACGTCGTTCTGCTTGCTATCCTAGTGCCATGTGGCAGATTGCAATCTGCCACTGACAGAGGAGGGGCCTTATGGCGAGGGGTGTGAGCCCGCTCGGCCGCCTGAGATGGCTGAGGGCAGAGCTGGAGCAGGAGCGAGAGAAG
>JAVXWP010000166.1:0-21483 GCA_032230695.1 Actinomycetota bacterium
CCGCTGTTCCTGGACGAAGCACGTGAGCACTACGCGGGGGCGATCACCGGCGCCGGGCACCGCCCGCTGGCGCGCATCCGGACGGCGCAACTGGGTGACGACGCCGCGATCGTCGGCGCTGCCGCGCTGGCCGTCGAAGCGGTTGAGGCTCCCGGAACGCATATCGGTGTGACAAGGTAGAAAACGTGATCGGGCGCGACGACGGCAACGGCTTCGTTCGCTGCTCGTTCGGCCACCTGCACTGGGGTTTGCACGGCGCGGCCGGTTTGCTGCTGACCGACCCTCGCCGTGGAGTGCTCCTGCAGCGCCGCGCGTGGTGGGTCCACCACGGCCGGACATGGGCGTTGCCCGGCGGCGCACTCGAAGCGGGGGAGACCCCACGCGAGGCCGCGACCCGGGAGGCCGAAGAAGAGGCCTCGATCGCCCCGCAGCTGGTCCGGCCGACAGCTTCGTCGACGGTCGACCACGTTGATTGGCGCTACACGACTGTGCTCGCGACAGCCCGGCGCCCGGTGCACGAGCGGGTGGCCAACGCGGAAAGCGCGGAACTGCGCTGGGTTCGCCCCGGCGAGGTCACGGCGCTCACCCTCCACCGGGATTTCGCGCTGGCGTGGCCCGCCCTGCGGGAGCAGCTGGATCGCGAACTGGTGCTCGTGGTCGACGCGGCGAACGTCGTCGGTTCCCGGCCGGACGGTTGGTGGCGGGATCGGCGGGGCGCGGCCGAACGGTTGCGCGACAAGCTGGCCGCGCTGGGACGCGACGGGGTGCGTGGCGCCGACTTCGAGGTGCCGGGTGACACGTGGTCGTGGTGGCCGCGGACGGTGCTCGTCGTCGAGGGACAAGCGCGCGGAGTCGTCTCCGCCGACGACGTCGACGTGGTCCAGGCCGAGACCGACGGTGACTCCGCGATCGTGCGGGTCGTGCAGGAAACTCGTGCCTCGCGACCCGAGGACCACATCGTCGTGGTTACCGCTGACCGGGAACTCCGCTCGCGAGTGCGGGCCGAAGGTGCCGCGGTGCTGGGTCCAGGTGTGCTGCTCAGCGCGCTCGACCGCGTCTGATCGGCGCGTGGACGGCGTGGCTGTGGATCACCTGTGAACGCGGTGTGTGACTTGCGCCCAGTGGGCACCCTGGGCAACGATCTACCATCGTTCCAGGAGCAAGAGGATTTCCCGTGAGTGAGCAGCCCACATCGCGTCTGCCTCGGTATGCGGTGGCGCCGCAGACCACCACGGCCAAGAAGGGCAACAAGGGCCTCAAGATCGCCATGGCGATCGGCGTCCCACTGCTGGCGCTCGCGCTCGTGGCGGTGGTGTTCCGGGTGCTCACCGCATCGACGGGCAACGTCGGAGACTGCTTCACCGGCGACTCCGCCGACATCAACAGCCTGCAGAGCAGCGACTGCGGCGCAGGCGCCCGGTACAAGGTCATCGGCAAGGTCGACGACCAGTCCGAGTTCCAGCTCCGCGTGACGGGCTCGGTCTGCGATCAGTTCCCCAACGCCGATGTCGCGTTCTGGCAGGGAAGGTCCGGCTCGACGGGGACCGTGCTGTGCCTGGAAGACGTCCAGAACCCCGGCAACCGGATGCCCGCGGTGGGCGACTGCCTCAACGGCGACCTCGCCGACGCCAAGACGATGACCAAGGTCGGCTGCGGCCCGGACGCCGCGTACAAGGTGGCCGGGAACGAGGACGGCGGGCTGGTCACGGGGATCACGCCGCTGTGCACCAAGGTTCCGGCGGCGGCCGCGGCGTTCGTGTGGGAACGGCCGGGCGCGGCGCTGGCGTCGAAAAAGGTTCTTTGCCTGCAGGATCTGAAGAACCCGGACAACCGCAGGCCCGCGGTGGGCGACTGCTTCGCGGCCAACGTGCCCGCCGGTCAAGCGGCGCATTTTGTCGCCTGCGACGCGGCAGCCGGGATAGAGGTCATCGGCCAGATCGACAAGACCTCGAAGTTCGACTCGCTGGAGAAAACCGCCGAGCAGATCTGTTCCGCCTTCCCCGGCGCGGACGAGGTCTACTGGTGGGGTTTCCAGAACTCCTTGACCGGCTCCACTTTCTGTCTGAAAACCCTCAAGCGCTAGCACGCGTCGTGCAGACACGAGATGTCGACATCTCGTGGGGCTCAGATTCGGGGGATGCCGTGGTGCATTTCGGCGATCAGCGAAGCGACGACAGCCTTCAAACTTCCGTTGTGCTGCTTCGCGACAGCGCGCTGACGCTGGTAGCTCGGCCCGTACTTCAGGATCGTCTCGACCCCGCGCAGCTCCTCGACGCAGTCAAGCCGCCGGGCGACCGGTTCGAGGCGGTTCAGCAGGTCGGCGATGTCGTCGGTGACCAGGCGTTCGTGGCCCGCGGCATCGAGGATGACGATGGCGTCGGTGCCGTAGCGCGCGGCGCGCCACTTGTTCTCCTGGACGTGCCACGGCGGCAGGGTCGGCAGGATCTCGCCGTCGTCGAGGCGTTCACTGAAGTCGTCGACCAGGCATTGGGTGAGCGCGGCGATGGCGGCGACCTCTTCCATCGTCGGCAGGCCGTCGCACACCCGCATCTCGATGGTGCCGAAATGCGGTGCGGGGCGGATGTCCCAGCGGATCTCCGAGAAGCTGTCGATGACCCCGGTGGTGAACATGTCCGCGGTGTAGGCCTCCAGCTCGGACCACTTCCGGAACTGAAACGGCAGCCCGGCCGTCGGCAGTTGCTGGAACATCAGTGCCCTGTTGGACGCGTACCCGGTGTCCTCAGCGCCCCAGTACGGCGAAGACGCCGATAGCGCCTGGAGGTGCGGCGCGTAGTTGAGCAGTGCGTCCAGCACCGGGAGCACTTTGTCCCGGTGGTCGAGGCCGACGTGGATGTGCACGCCGTAGATCAGCATCTGCCGTCCCCACCACTGGGTCCGGTCGATGAGCTTCGCGTACCGCGCTTTGTCGGTGACCTTCTGCTCGTACCACTGCGAGAACGGGTGGCTGCCGGCGGAGAAGATCTCGACGCCGAGGGGGTCGATCACCGAATGCACGATCTCCAGCGACTCCGCGAGGTCCGCCTTCACCTCCGCGATCGTCGAGCAGACACCGGAGATGATCTCGATGGTGTTGAGCAGGAGCTCCTGCTTGATCTTGGGGTGCTCTTCTTCACCATCGGGGCGCACCTGTTCGAGGATGCGCTCCGCCACCGACGCGAGCTGCCCGCTCCGGCGGTCGACCAGCGCGAGTTCCCACTCGGCGCCGACCGTCGACCGGCGTGACGGACTGAACTCGATTTCCATGAGGGGTTCCTAGTGGACTGGAGAACCCGGTGGGGTTCAGACCTGGGCGCCGTTGCTGGGATCGGCTCCGGGCGGTGGACCCTGCCTCACTCGCAGTAACAGCAATGCTATCCCAGTGGCCAGCGAAAGGATGCCCAGCGGGGTCGCCACGGTCGTGCCTATCCCGATCAAATTGGGCGCGATCAGCAGGAACAGGCCCAGTACGAAGAACAGCAGCACGATGATGGCGCTCTTGCGCGGCCTGGGCAGCGGAGGTGGTTCGGGCGGCACGAAACGCGCGTCTTCGTCATCGTCGTCGGCGGCAGGGTCGCCGCTGAAGATCGTCGTGTCCCACTCGGTGCCGCCGCCACGCCAGCCGCTGCCGCGCTCGGGCGACTGTTCCTGCTCACGTGACGACTTTTCCGGTGCGGCGTCCGCGGTGTCGTCCGAAATGACACCGACGCCTTCCGCGCGCAGGTCGGCGACGATCGCGGCGAACGTGGCGTCCACGTCCTCCGGGCCGTCCGTGCCCTTGCCGCGGCTCATCCGGCATCGACCTGCCCGGCCGGCAGGGTGGCCCGGAAGAACTCGGTGCTGCGCTCGAAGATCAGTGGCGCGTCGTTGTCCTGGGTGGCGACGTGGAAGCTGTTTTCGAGCAGCACCTCCGTGACGGCCGTGCTGCTCACCCCGGCGAGGACGATCGCCGAGTTCTCCGGCTCCACGACGTGGTCGACAGCCGAGTGCAGCAGGAGCAGCGGCTGGGTGACCTTCGGCAGGTCGTCGCGGACGATCTTCCAGAACTTGGACAGACTCGCCGCGGCGCGCACTGGCGTACGGGTGTACGCCAGTTCCTTCTCCCCAGGCTTCGCGATGTCGTTGCCGACAGCGGCCGCCGACGCCAGGACCTTCGAGAGCAGCGGCAGGAGCTTCGCGTCCCAGCGCAAGGTCATCACCGACGGGTTGACCAGCACGATCCCGGCGATCCTGGCCCCGAACTCCTGCGCGAGCCGCAGTGCCAGCGCACCGCCCATCGACAGACCGGCGACGAACACCGTCTCGCACGTTTCGAGGAGCGATTCGAGTTCGGCGCGGACGTGGCCGTACCAGTCCGGCCACCCGGTGCGGTTCATCTCCTGCCACGTCGTCCCGTGGCCGGGCAGCAGTGGACAGCGCACGGTGAAGCCGGCTTCGGCGAGGTGTTCAGCCCAGGGCCGCATGCTGGCCGGGGTTCCGGTGAACCCGTGGCACAGCAGGACCCCGACTTCGGTCGAACCGGTGTGTGAGAACGGTTCTGCGCCGGCGAGCACGCTCATGCGATCGCCTTCCGTGTAAGCAGGTAAGACTCTTATATTGGCACGACCTGAGCGGGTTGTGGTCCCTCGGCCGCCAGTCCGGTCGCTTCGGGAGTGCTTCTGGGGCGATGTGAGATCGATCGCTGCGGCCGCGCAACCGGGGGCCGGACGTTGTGCGCGGGCGGGCGGGGTTCGTACTCTTACTGATCAGACGTGAGATCCACTGGTAGGAGGGCTTGTCGCGGTGCTGTATCGGGTCATGAAGTACGTGCTGCTGGGGCCGCTGCTCAGGCTGTTCTGGCCGACCAAGGTCGTCGGTGCGGAAAACATCCCGGACACCGGCGGGGTGATCCTCGCCGGCAACCACCTCGCGGTCGCGGACTCCTTCTTCATGCCGATCCGTGTCAAGCGCATGGTCACCTTCCCCGCGAAGTCCGAGTACTTCACCGAAAAGGGCATCAAGGGCCGCTTCAAGAAGTGGTTCTTCACCGGCGTCGGCCAGTTCCCGATCGACCGGTCCGGCGGCAACGCCGCGCAGGACGCGCTGAACACCGCGATCAGGCTCGTCCGCGAAGGCAGGCTGCTCGGCATCTACCCCGAAGGCACCCGCTCCCCGGACGGCCGGTTGTACAAGGGCAAGACCGGCGTCGCGCGCATCGCGCTCGAATCCGGCGGCCTGGTGGTGCCGGTAGCGATGATCGGCACCGACAAGGTGAATCCCATCGGCTCGAAGATGTGGCGCCCGCGCCGCCTCGAAGTCCGCTTCGGCAAGCCGCTCGACTTCTCCCGCTACGAAGGCCTCTCCGGTGACCGTTTCATCGAGCGGTCCATCACCGACGAGATCATGTACGCGCTCATGGAACTGTCCGGCCAGGAGTACGTCGACATCTACGCAGCGAAGGCGAAGGAACTCCTTGCCGCCGAAGCCGCGGGTGTCCGCGCGTCCGTCCCCGCACAGCCTTCGGCGCGTGAAGCCGACCGGGTGCCGGAGACCAAGGTCGGTTAGCACTAAGGTCAGCCGGTGCGATTTTTCTACGACACCGAATTCATCGAGGACGGCTTGACGATCGACCTGGTGTCGATCGGTGTCGTGGACGAGAAGGGCCGGGAGTTCTACGCGGTCTCGACCGATTTCGATCCCGGCAAGGCCGGCCCATGGGTTCGCGAGAACGTACTGCCGAAGCTCCCTTCGCCCGCCGACACCGCGTGGCGCAGCCGAGAGCGGATCCGCACGGACCTGCTCGAGTTCTTCGGCAAGCCGCCGGGCGGCATCGAACTGTGGGCCTGGTTCGCCGCGTACGACCACGTCGCCCTCGCGCAGCTGTGGGGCCCGATGCCCGCGCTGCCGCGGCAGCTGCCCCGCTTCACCCGCGACCTCCGGCAACGCTGGGAAGACGTCGGCAAGCCCAAGCTGCCCGCCGCACCCACCGACGCCCACGACGCCCTCGCCGACGCCAGGCACAACCTGGAGCGCTGGGCCGTCATCGAGGACATTCGGCGCCTGCACAAGCTTTTCTGAGGCCAGTCCCGTAAGGCCGTCCCGTGGCATGAATGGACCTTCATCTCAGGCTGTGTCTTCTACAGAGCGAGATGAAGGTCCATTCAGCCACTTTTTTGCGGCTACCCGCGACGCTTCGCGACTCCGGCCGCCAGCTGGTCCAGCAGGATTGCCGTGGTGTCCCAGTCCATGCAGGCGTCAGTGATGCTCTGGCCATAGGTGAGCTCGTCGCCGTGACCGAGTTCGAGCTCCTGGCGTCCGCCGGTCAGGAAGCTCTCCAGCATGAGCCCGACGATGCCGCGTTCCCCGGCGCCGATCCGCCCGGCGAGTTCGCCGACGACGACGGCCTGGCGGACGTGGTCCTTGCCGCTGTTGCCGTGGCTGGCGTCGATGATCACGCGCTCGGGCAGGCCGCTCGCACGCAGCCGGCTCAGGGTGTGCTCGACGGTCTCGCCGTCGTAGTTCGGCCCGGCCGAGCTGCCGCGCAGGATCACGTGGCAGTCCGGGTTTCCGGAAGTGGTGATGAGCGCGGCGAGACCGTCGGCGTTGATACCGGGGAAGACATGGCTCCCGGCCGCGGCGCGGGTGGCGTCGACGGCGACCTGGACGTCACCCGAGGTCGAGTTCTTGATCCCGACGGGCATCGACAGCGCGCTGCACAGCTGCCGGTGGACCTGGCTGGCCGCGGTGCGGGCGCCGATCGAACCCCAGGTGACGGTGTCCGCGATGAACTGCGGGGTGATCGGGTCGAGGAACTCGCAGCCGACCGGGAGGCCGAGGGCGGAGATGTCCAGCAGCAGCTGCCGCGCCATCCGCAGGCCCTTGTTGACGGCGAACGTCCCGTCGAGGTCGGGGTCGTTGATCAGGCCTTTCCAACCCAGCGTGGTGCGCGGCTTCTCGAAGTACACGCGCATGACGATGTGCAGGTGTTCGCCGAGCTCCGAGGCTTTCGCGGCGAGCCGGTGCGCGTAGTCGAGGGCGGCGGCGGGGTCGTGCACCGAACAGGGGCCGACCACGACGAGCAGCCGATCGTCGACGCCGTTGAGGATGTCGACGGTCCCGGCGCGGCCGCGCTCGACGGTCTCCGCCACGGCACTGTCGATCGGGTGCTCGTGGCGGACCATGGCGGGGGAGAGCAGGGGACTGATACTCGTGGTCCGCTGATTGTCGAGAGCGGGCAGGACCTCGGGTGACATGACAGGTGGTTCCTCTCTTAGGGAGAACCGACCCGCCGAAAACCTCGTCGAGCCGGCTTAAGCATCCGGCTCGAAGGGTGGGAAGTCAGCGCGTGGTGTCGCCGCCGGGCCCACCCTGGGCCGGCTTGCTAAACCACGAATAGCGCTGCACGTCGAAAAGGTAGCACGAAGCGCCAGGTTGAGGTGACGGCCGGGGCTTCGTGGGTGGGCCGGGGCGTTGGGGTCGTCGAGTGTCTCGGCGGGACACGCCACACGTTCGTAGAGTCTCCCGGACGACGGACAAGGAGACTTAGGTGAATCTGGGGCTGCTCGGCCCGGCTGCGGGCATGTTCGCGGTGACCAACATTGACGACATGCTGGTGCTGGCGGTGTTCTTCGGTCAGACCCGGGGCGACCGAGGCGCGGCGCTGCGGGTGGTGCTTGGCCAGTACCTCGGGTTCGGCGCGATCTTGATCGTCTCGGTACTTGGTGCGCTGGGTGCGGGGCTGCTGCCCGAATCCGCCATCCCCTACCTCGGTCTGGTTCCGTTGTTGCTGGGCTTGCGTGCCGCATGGAAGGTGTGGCGCGAACGCCGCTCCGATCAAGCCACCGGCGAGGAGACGGACGATAAGCCGGGCGCCGGAGTACTCGCGATCGCCACGGTGACCTTCGCCAACGGCGGCGACAACATTGGCGTCTACACCCCTGTCTTCGCGGTCGCCGGGATCGGCGGCATGATCGGCTACTTGGCGGTGTTCCTGATCGGCGTGGCCGTGTGGTGCACCATCGGCTGGTTCCTCGCCGGCCGCCCCGCCATCGCCGAGGTCCTCTCCCGCTGGGGACACATCATCCTGCCCGCCGTGCTCATCGCCATCGGCCTTGTCATCCTCATCGAAGGCGGAGCATTCGGCCTGTGAACTGCGTGCCGTGTCACATACATGTCATATGACACCCACAAAGCACCACAAACGACCACTATCAGCTGAAGCTGTCCGCAGTGACGCGTCTTCGTAACACCTGTGTCATGGCTCCTGCACCGATCAAGAGCAGTGCCGCTACGCTGGCGACGAAAATGTGAATGTCATCTCAGAAGGACAAAAGCGGAGGTCTGATTCTCATGCGAGTCGGAGTGCTGACCGGCGGCGGCGACTGCCCAGGTCTCAACGCGGTGATCCGTGCGGTGGTCCGCAAGGGCATCGAGGTGCACGGCTGGGACATCGTCGGCTTCCGCAACGGGTGGCAGGGACCACTCAACGGCGAAAGCAGGCCGCTGGGCCTCGATGATGTCGAAGACATTCTCACCAGGGGCGGCACGATCCTCCGATCCTCGCGCACCAATCCTTACAAGGTCGACGGCGGTGTCGACAAGATCAAGTCGGTGCTGGCGGACCAGGGGGTCGACGCGCTGATCGCGATCGGCGGCGAAGACACCCTCGGCGTCGCGAAGCGGCTGACCGATGACGGTGTCGGCGTGGTCGGGGTGCCCAAGACGATCGACAACGACCTCGGCGCGACCGACTACACGTTCGGATTCGACACCGCGGTGTCCATCGCCACCGAGGCCATCGACAGGCTGCACACGACGGCGGAGTCGCACCACCGCGCGCTCGTCGTCGAGGTCATGGGCCGCCACGCGGGCTGGATCGCGCTGCACTCCGGCCTCGCCGGCGGCGCGAGCGTCATCCTCACCCCGGAGCGGCGCTTCTCGCTCGACGAGGTCGTCAAGTGGGTCGAGAGCCGGTTCGAGAAGGAGTACGCGCCGATCATCGTCGTCGCCGAGGGCGCGCTTCCTGAGGGTGGCACGGAGTCGCTCGTCAGCGGCGAAAAGGACGCCTTCGGGCACGTCCGGCTCGGTGGCATCGGCACCTGGCTGGCGGAGGAGATCGCGGAGCGCACCGGCAAGGAGTCCCGCGCCGTGGTGCTCGGGCACGTCCAGCGCGGCGGCACGCCGACGGCGTACGACCGCGTACTCGCGACCCGCTTCGGCCTGCAAGCCGTGGACGCGGTGGCGGACGGCGACTTCGGTGTGATGGTGGCGTTGAAGGGCACCGACATCGTGCGCGTCAAGCTCTCCGAGGCCACCGCCGAGCTCAAGACGGTCCCGACCGAGCGCTACAAGGAAGCCGAAGTCTTCTTCGGTTAGCCCCGGAACGCTGTCAAGGGGTCCTTGAGGGACTCTGAGTCCCTCAAGGACCCCTTCACGTCAGTTTGAACGCGCCGCGGCACCTTAGGCGTCCAGGTGTTTCTCCAGTGCGTCGAGGCGGCTGGACCAGAACTTCCGGTACGGCGCGAGCCAGGCGTCGATCTCGGCGAGCGGCTCGGGACGCAGCCGGTAGCACCGGCGTTGCGCGGCGACCCGGACGGTGACCAGCCCGGCCTCGCGCAGCACGCGGAGGTGTTTGGAGACCGCCGGCTGGCTGAGATCCATCTGTTCGACCAGGTCGCCGACGGATTGTTCGCCTTCGCGAAGCAGGTCGAGAATGGTGCGTCGCCGGGGTTCCGCGAGGACGTCGAAGGTTTGCATCACTCGTGAAACGTGCCCGGAGCGGCATATTCCTGTCAAGGCATGTCCGGTATATTCCTTGGTCTGAACCATTGACTCTTATTGGTCTAGTCCATTTAACTATGGTCGTCCCCTCCGTACCTGGTCCGTCACCCATCGTGACGCGAAGGGAGTTGGCATGGCCCGACTGAGCAGGCTCAAGATCTCCACCATCTGCGGGGCGGCCATCGCGGCTCTGCTCGCGGTCACCGTCGCGGCGCCCGCTTCGGCGACCGGTGAGGCGGCGGCCGCTCCCGCCGGCACGCTGGACGCCCAGGCTTCGGTCGGCAAGGTGCTCGGCTACTTCGCCGAATGGGGCGTCTACGACCGGAACTACCATGTCAAGAACATCGAGACGAGCGGTTCCGCCAGCAAGCTGACGCATATCAACTACTCGTTCGGCAACGTCACCAACGGTGGCTGCGCGGTCGGTGACACCTACGCCGCCTACGAGAAGGCCTACGACGCCGCTTCCAGCGTCGACGGTGTCGCGGACGCTTGGGACGCCCCGCTGCGAGGCAACATCAACCAGCTGAAGAAGCAGAAGGCCAAGCACCCCGGCCTCAAGATCCTGTGGTCGTTCGGCGGCTGGACCTGGTCGGGCGGCTTCACGCAGGCCGCGAAGAACCCGGCCGCGTTCGCCACCTCCTGCTACAACCTGATCAACGACCCGCGCTGGGCCGGTGTCTTCGACGGCATCGACATCGACTGGGAGTACCCCAACGCGTGTGGTCTCACCTGTGACACCAGCGGTGCCGCGGCACTGAAGAACCTGGCGTCGGCGCTGCGGACGAAGTTCGGCTCGAAGCTCGTGACGGCGGCCATCACCGCGGACGGCAGCAACGGCGGCAAGATCGACGCCGCCGACTACGCCGGAGCCGCGCAGTACTTCAACTGGTACAACGTCATGACCTACGACTACTTCGGCGCTTTCGCGGCGCAGGGCCCGACGGCGCCGCACTCCCCGTTGACTTCCTATGCCGGGATCCCGACGGCGGGCTTCTACTCCGACGCCGCGATCCAGAAGCTGAAGGCCAAGGGCGTCCCGGCGAGCAAACTGTTGCTGGGCATCGGTTTCTACGGCCGCGGCTGGACCGGCGTCACGCAGAGCGCCCCCGGCGGCTCGGCGACCGGCGCGGCACCGGGTAAGTACGAAGCGGGCATCCAGGACTACAAGCTCCTCAAGACCAGTTGCCCGGCCACCGGCACGATCGCCGGCACCGCCTACGCCAAGTGCGGTTCACAGTGGTGGAGCTACGACACCCCGAGCACGATCGCGGGCAAGATCAGCTACGCCAAGGCGCAGGGCCTCGGTGGGGCGTTCTTCTGGGAGCTTTCCGGTGACACTGCCAACGGCGAGCTGATCACGGCGGTCGCCAAGTAGTCAACGACGCTGTGCCTGAGGGGACCTTTCACCACGAAAGGTCCCCTCAGTCGTTCACTCCCGGGGACAGGACTGTCGGTGGGCCGGATTATCGTGCTTCCGTGACGTTCACGGGGTTCGGAGAATATGCCGTCGATTTCTACGACGGGCTGGTCGCCGACAATTCGAAGGCGTACTGGGACGACAACGTGGCCGTCTACAAGTCCGACGTCCGCGCGCCGATGGAGGCGCTGCTCGCCGAGCTGGCGCCCGAGTTCGGCGCCGGTTTCGGAACCGGCAAGGTGTTCCGGCCACATCGCGATGTCCGGTTCGCGGCCGACAAGAGCCCGTACAAAACGCATTGCGGTGCCGTGATCGAGCAGGGGCGGGGCGGCGGCGCGTACTACGTCGAGGTCGGCCCTGCGGGCCTGCGCGTCGGCGGTGGCTGCTTCCACCTCGCCTCCGATCAGTTGGCCAGGTTCCGGCAGGCGGTGGACACCGAAATCCACGGCACGGAGCTGGAGAAAATCCTCGCGAGCCTGAAGAAGCAGGGCTGGGAGATCGCCGGTGACTCGCTGAAGACGAAGCCGCGCGGGTTCTCCGAGGATCATCCGCGGCTGGACCTGCTGCGGTACCGGTCGGTCTACGCGGTCAAAGCCTGGGAGCCGGACGACACGCTGCACGAGCGCGGCTCCATCGACAGGGTGCGCAAGTCGTGGCGTCAGGTGAAGGCGTTCAACGAATGGGCACTCGACCGCGTCGGCCCCAGCGAGAACCCGCGCCGCTAGTGTCCTGCGCCGGCAGGAGCCGGAGGAGCCCGGTTTCATGGGCCCAGCCCTGGGAGAACTCGTGTTCGCGTCCGCCGTGAGAATGATCACTGCGGCGCTGAGGGTGCCGGTTCGGCCGGGGGACATCGAAGGAACACGCGGGCGAACTTTCGGTATCGGTACAGACGGGCGCTGCCATAGGGTCTAGGCTGTGCGAACGTGAGCCGACGCGCGAAGATTGTTTGTACTCTGGGTCCCGCCACCGCTACACCGGAAAAGATGCGGGCACTCGTTGACGCCGGTATGGACGTCGCGAGAATGAACTTCAGTCATGGTACTCAAAGCGACCACAAGCAGGTCTACGACCTGATCCGGGCAGCCGCCGCGGAGAGTGGACGAGCTGTTGGCATCATGGGTGACCTTCAGGGACCGAAGATCCGGCTGGGCACTTTCGCCAGCAGTCCCGTCGAGTGGGAGACGGGCGACGTAGTCCGTATCACCGTCGAGGACGTGGTGGGCACGCATGACCGCGTCTCCACGACCTACAAGGGCCTCGCGAAGGACGCGAAGCCCGGTGACCGCCTGCTCGTCGACGACGGCAAGGTCGGCTTGGTGGTCAAGGGTGTCGAGGGCCAGGACGTGATCTGCGAGGTCACCGAGGGTGGCCCCGTCAGCAACAACAAGGGTGTCTCCCTCCCCGGCATGGACGTCTCCGTGCCCGCGATGTCCGACAAGGACATCGAAGACCTCGAGTTCGCCATCGAACTCGGCGTCGACTTCATCGCGCTGTCGTTCGTGCGGTCCCCGGCCGACATCGACGCCGTGCACCAGATCATGGACCGCATGGGCAAGGGCCGGCTGCCGGTCATGGCCAAGATCGAGAAGCCAGAGGCCGTTTACAACCTCGAAGCCATCGTGCTGGCGTTCGACTCGGTGATGATCGCCCGTGGCGACCTCGGTGTCGAGCTGCCGCTCGAGCAGGTCCCCCTGGTCCAGAAGCGCGCGATCCAGATCGCCCGCGAGAACGCCAAGCCGGTCATCGTGGCGACGCAGATGCTCGAATCGATGATCAGCAACTCCCGCCCGACCCGCGCGGAGGCCTCGGACGTCGCGAACGCGGTGCTCGACGGTGCCGACGCGCTCATGCTGTCCGGCGAGACCAGCGTCGGCCGCTACGCCATCGAGAGCGTCAAGACGATGGGCCGGATCATCCAGGCCGTCGAGACCGATTCGCCCGTGGTGCCGCCGCTGACGCATGTGCCGCGAACCAAGCGAGGCGTCATCTCCTACGCCGCCCGTGACATCGGTGAGCGGCTGAACGCGAAGGCTCTCGTCGCCTTCACCCAGTCGGGCGACACGGTGCGCCGCCTGGCCCGCCTGCACACGCGGCTTCCGTTGCTCGCGTTCACGCCCGAAGAGAGCGTTCGCACCCAGCTGTCGCTGACGTGGGGCACCACGACGCACATCGTGCCGAAGGTCGACTCGACCGACCAGATGATCCAGCAGGTCGACCACGCGATGCTCGCCATGGGCAAATACCAGAGGGGTGACCTCGTGGTCATCGTCGCCGGTTCACCTCCGGGCACCATCGGCACGACCAACCTCATCCGCGTGCACCGGCTTGGTGAAGACGACCACGCATAACGGACGTACGCGAGCGTGAGGTTAGGGTTTCGGTCATGATCGGGAGCCACGCATGACCGAGGTCGCCAGGCAGGCCGCGTCCGGCCTTGACGAAAATGCCGGCGCCGGCGGGCAGTCGGTGCTGGACAATCTGGTGGCACTGCTCGATCTGGAACGGATCGAGGAGAACATCTTCCGCGGGGTGAGCCCCGCCCATTCACCGGTGCGGGTGTTCGGCGGCCAGGTCGCCGGGCAGGCATTGGTGGCTGCGGGGCGCACCGTTCCGGAGGAGCGCAAGGTCCACTCGCTGCACGCGTACTTCATCCGCGGCGGGGACCCGAGCGTCCCGATCGTGTACGAAGTCGATCGCATCCGCGACGGCCGCTCCTTCACCACACGCCGGGTCATCGGGGTCCAGCACGGCAAGGCGATCTTCTCGTTGTCCGCGTCCTTCCAGAAGGCCGAGCCCGGTATCGAGCACGCCGAAGGTATGCCGGACGTGCCGCACCCGGAGACCCTGCCGACGCTGCTCGAGCGGGTGGCCGAGTTCCCGGAGCAGCTCGGGCATCATGACCGGCCGAGGCCGATCGACATCCGGTATGTCAACGATCCGCCGTGGGTCACCCGGCAGACCGGTGAGCGGCCCGCCCGCAACCAGGTGTGGATGCGGGCCGACGGCAAGCTTCCGGACCAGGACCTGCTGCACGTCTGCGTGCTGACCTACGCCTCGGACATGACGCTGCTGGACTCCGTGCTGGCCCGCCACGGCGTGTACTGGAACCTCGACAATGTGCAGGGCGCGAGCCTGGACCACGCGTTGTGGTTCCACCGGCCGTTCCGCGCGGACGAATGGCTCCTCTACGACAGCGGCTCTCCGACGGCGTCCGGGGCGCGTGGACTCGCCACGGGCCAGTTCTTCGGTGAGGACGGCACGCTCATCGCGACGGTCGTCCAAGAGGGTTTGCTGCGCGTCCTGGATTGAGTCGGGACATTTCCCACCGAATCGTCACTTTGGTGGGTGGTGAATCGCTACGATCGCCCAGTCAGTCAGCTGATTGGGGAGCACCGACATGTCCTTGTCCCGTAAAAAACGTGCCGCGTTCGTCGTGGCCTTGGTGGCCGCCGGGCTCAGTGTCCCGGTAGGCGCGCCCACCGCGCAGGACGCCAACGCCCTCGGCCGCGATCTCGACGCGATCCTGGCCGCGCCGTCGCTCACCGGAACCGATGTGGGCCTGGTCGTCCGCAAGGCCGATACCGGCGAAGTGCTGTACACGCGGCAGAGCGCGCAACGGCGTCAGCCCGCGTCCAACGCCAAGCTGCTCACCGCGGCTTCGGCGCTGGACACACTAGGCGCCGACAAGCGGTTCCGCACCACCGTCGAGACGAGTGGGCAGCGTGTGGGCGCGTCACTGCTCGGCGACCTCCACCTCCGGGGCGGAGGGGACCCGACGATGCTGGCGAGCGACTACGACGCGCTGGCGACGCAGGTCGCCGCGACCGGGATCACCGAGGTGAAGGGCAAACTCGTCGCCGACGACACCTACTTCGACAAGGTGCGCCTCGGCCTTGGGTGGGCCTGGGACGACGAGCCGTATTCCTACAACGCCCAGACCTCGGCGCTCACCATCGCCCCGGACTCCGACTTCGACGCGGGCGCGATCATCGTCCGGGTCAGGCCGGGAACCGAGGGTGGTAAGGCGACCGTGGAACTGGTGCCGCCCAACGACTACGTGAAGGTGGTCAACACCGCGACGACCACCGCGGCCGGTGGCACCACGGCCATCACCATCGACCGTGAACACGGCAGCAACACCTTCACCGTCAGTGGCTCGCTCCCGGTCGGCTCGGCCGGGAAGAGCTCGTACATGGCGGTGTGGGAGCCCAGTGGCCTGGCCGCGTCGGTGTTCTCCGACGCGCTCGCCCGTCACGGTGTCCTGGTCAAGGGCCGCACCACGTTCGCGGCAACTCCGGTGGACACAACCATTGTCGCGCAACGGGATTCGATCCCCGTCGGCGAATTGTTGAAGCCGTTTCTCAAACTGTCCAACAACATGCACGGCGAGGCACTCGTCAAGACAGCCGGCAAGCAGGTTGCCGGACGCGGCACATGGGACGACGGGATCGCCACGCTCAAGAAGGATTTCGCTTCGCTGGGCGTGAATTCCGCCGCACTGTCGCTTGTGGACGGTTCCGGGTTGTCCCGGATGGACGAGGTTTCACCGGACCAGATCTCGTCCGCGCTGATCGCCGCGCAGGGCAAGCCGTGGTTCGCCCAGTTCTACGACGCGCTGCCCGTGGCGGGGATCGCCGACAGGCTGGTCGGCGGAACGCTCCGCAGCCGCATGGTCGGCACCGCGGCCCAGGGCAACGTCCACGCCAAGACGGGCTCGTACACCGGGGCGAGCGCGCTCTCGGGTTACGTGAGCGCAGCCGACGGCCAGCGGCTGGTCTTCTCGATGGTCACCAACCAGGCGCTCGGCAGCCCGCGGTCCATCGAGGACGCGATCGCCGTGCGGCTGGCGCAGTACAACGGCGCGGCGGACGTCTCGAAGGCTTCGCCGAAGATTTCGGCGCTGACCGTCGACGACCAGGCCGATCAGCGTGAATGCTCCTGGCTCAAGGCCTGCTAGGTCGGGTGGAAGGGAGGGTCCGGGGTCGATCGGGGGAAGCGATCCCGGACCCTCCACTGGTGAGAACGCGGTCAGCTGACGTAATGCGGATTCCGCCTTCTCCGTTTCTGGTGGTGGCCGGCGCTTGCCGGCACCGCTGCGTCGCTGCCCAGCCGCAGTTGGACGGCCAGGTACGCGCGGCAGGGGGTATTGCCGCGCCGGCGGAGCCGCAGCCGGGCGAACCGGGGCGGGCAAACCGGGCAGCGGCCGCGGGAATCCGGCCGGTGCTCCTCGAGTATGTCGCGTAAAGCGGCGACGAGAAGGGGCAATTCAGCCTTCGCGAGTTCGGCCAGTTTTTCGGTGTCGGATTCATCAACCGATCGAGTGAGATCGGCCAGCCTGCGCTGGACAGTGGCCTGCATCGGGCCCACCATGAAATTCCGTTCGGCCACCTATAGCACCTCCCCCGGTTACTGCGCCGAACCTCTCGGCTACCTTGCGCAGACTGCGAGCGTACATCGGCCATCTGCAAATTGCAGTCCTCCGATCGGGGCCCCGCGCGAATTTCATTGGCATGAATATGTCACCCCTTGTAGGACCTCCTGGTTAGATATGGCAAAGCAGGACGAAAGAAGCCACAGTCGACCCGGAGGTGCCGTAATGACGAGGGGTCAAGGGCCCACCGTTCGCCGCCGCAGGCTGGCGGGCGAACTACGGCGGCTCCGCGAGGCGGCCGAACTCACCATCGACGAGGTGGGCGAGAAACTCGAGTGCTCCGCCTCCAAGGTGAGCCGCATCGAAACCGGTCACGTAGGTGTCACCCCGCGTGACACCCGGGACATGCTGGAGCTCTACGGCATCACCGGCGACGAGCAGGAAGTGCTGGTCCAGCTGGCGCGCGAGGCCCGGACCAGGGGCTGGTGGCACGCGTATAACGAGGTATTCACCGGCACTTTCGTCGGCTTGGAAGCCGATGCCAGCTCGCTGCACGCCTATCAGGCGCTTCTCGTACCGGGGCTCCTGCAGACGGAGAGTTACGCGCACGCTGTCATCAGGGCGATGCGGCCGGACGCGGACGAAGCCGAGGTCAAGCGCCGCGTCGCGGCCAGAATGGCCCGTCAGGAGCTGGTCGTCGACCCGGCTCCGCCCGAATTCTGGGCGGTGATCGACGAGGCGGTCCTTCACCGGGTCGTCAGCGGTCCCGACGTGATGGCCGAGCAGCTCTACCAGATCCTCACCGTCGCCAAGATGCCGCACGTGACCATTCAGGTCGTGCCGTTCAGTGCGGGAGCGCATCCCGGCATGGAGGGGCCGTTTTTGATCATGGGATTTCCGGAACAGGCCGATCCCGACGTCGTATATGTCGACAGCACCTCGAATGGGCTGTACCTCGAAATGGCACCCGATGTGCGGCGCTACACGTTGATGTTCGACCATTTACGGGCGGCCGCGTTAAAACCTGACGACACGCTCGAGATGATCGATGAGGCGGCCGGGCGGTTCGCCGGTCAAGTGACTGGGTAAACGCTTGGGGCGGCGCCCGGAAAACGTCCCTGTTTTTCGGCGTGGACCAGGCGAAAGTACACATTCAGGCAGAAATGATTCGCAAGCACAGTAAGGAGCGGGGAGCCATGTCCGAAGCGAAAAGTTCCCAGATTTGGTGCAAGTCCAGCTACAGCGGCGGCGGCAACGACTGCGTCGAGGTTGCCGTCATGAGCGGCGGCACCGCCGTACGTGACTCCAAGGATCCGGAGGGGGGCGCGTTCACTCTCCCTTCGGCGGGTTGGCGCGGGCTGCTGGACGCGGCGCGCTCTGGTGGCCTCGATCTGCGCTAAGTGATCGAACGGAAGACCCCTTACCCCTTTTGAGCAGCAAATACGCCGGGGTAAGGGGTCTTCTGTCGTCTGCGGGGCCGCAGAGGTACGTAATCACCCGATGCCGCGGTGGTGCCCTCAGGACGAATCTGAACTCATCACGAAAAGAGCTTCGGATTCGGAAGAGGGAACAGCATGAGCAGCGATTGGCTTTTCGACGCGGTACAGGTCGAGGTCGCCTACCGGAACGAGCAGCTGATGAAGGCGGGCCGCAGCAAGTGGGTCGGCCGCGCGGACAGCCTCGGCCGCCGCATCCGGGCTCGCCGGGCGGCCGCGGTGGTCGTGCCCGAGCAGCAACGGCGGCCGGTCACCGTGCCCGCGACGGCGCCAGAGCGTACGCGGTAGCGGGGACGCGGTGAACAGCGGTAATTGTGTGGCGAAGTTGTCGGTGCGGTAGGCGACAATGCATCTTGTGCCTCGCCTTGGATCCGGAATCCCGCTCGTAGCCCGCACGCAAGAGATGCGCCGGCTGCGAGCGGCCTTCGCCCGCGCGGAACGTGGGGAAGCGGGCGCCGTGCTGCTGTCCGGTGACGCGGGCGTCGGCAAGACGAGGCTGCTCACCGCGCTCGGCGAGTACGCCGGTGCGCAGGGCGCGCTGGTCCTCACCGGGCGCTGTATCGACGTCCGCGACGGCGGCTTGCCGTACCTGCCGTTCGCGGAGGCGCTGGCCGCGCTCGCCGTCTCGGGGGACCGTGAGGTGGCCGACGCGGTGCTGACGCGGCCCCCGCTGGGGAGGCTGCTGCCGCGGACGCAGGCCCTGCCGCAGGCCGGGGTCGCGTCACTGGCGGGGGCGGAACACGTCCCGCTCACCACGAACGAGCGCGAGACCATGCAGCGGCCCCGGCCCGAGCAGGACCTCGGCCAGCTGCAGTTGTTCGACGCGGTGCTCGGCGTGCTCGCCGAGATCGCCGAGCCGCGCCCGGTGGTCCTCCTGCTCGAGGACCTGCACTGGGCCGACGGCTCCACCCGGAACCTGCTGTCCTTCCTGGTCTCACGGTTGCGGGCGCAGCGCCTGTTGATCGTCGCCAGCTACCGCGAGGAGGACGTCCACCGCCGCCATCCGCTGCGTGGCCTGCTCGTCGAGCTGGTGCGGATGGCCACTGTGGAGCGAATCGACCTGCGGCCTTTCGGGGACGCGGACGCGCGCGCCTTCGTCGACGCTCTGGCCGAGGAGCCGCTGAGCGCGTCGACGGTCACCAGCATCGTCGCCCGATCGGAGGGCAATCCGTTCTTCGTGGAGGAACTCCTGGCGTCTTCGGCCGAGTGTGCCGACGTCCCGTCCGGGCTCGCGGAGGTCCTGCTCGCCCGGCTGGAGCGGCTGTCACCGGAGACGCGGCGGGTGCTGCGGGTCATCTCCGTGGCGAACGACAAGGTGGCGCACGCGGCGCTGGCGGAGATCGCCGGGCTGGGGGAGCTGGAGCTCGAAGAAGCGTTGCGCGAGGCCGTGCAGCATCACGCGCTCGTCATCGAGAAGGGGTTCTACGCGTTCCGGCACGCGCTGCTACAGGAAGCCGTATACGCCGACCTGCTCCCCGGCGAGCGCACCCGCATGCACGCCGCGTACGCCGCCCGGATCCTGTCCACGCCGCAGGGGCGGGGCGCAGACGCCCGGCTGGCCCACCACAGCCTGGAGAGCAAGGATTTCGTGACGGCGCTGGCCGCGCTGCTGCGGGCGATGAACGAAGCCGAGAAGCTCGGCGCACCAGGGGCCGCGCTGCGCCACGCCGAGCAGGCACTGTCGATTTGGGACGCCGTGCCCGCAGCGGGCCGCCCCGACGATGTCGACGAACTCAGGCTTTTGCACGAGGCCTCTTATTTCGCGGGCACCTCCGGCGAGCCGGAACGCGCGGTCGCCTATGCCCGGTCCGCGGTCGCGGCGCTCACGCGAGAGGTGCCGATCGAGCAGGCGGCGCGGGTGTGGCGGCGCCTCGCCGAGACGTTGCTGAGCATCGAAGGCCGGTTCGACGAGGCCGCCGACGCGATCGCCCACGCCTGGGACCTCGTCTCGGACACCGAAGCCAGCTCGGTGCGGGCCTGGGTGCTGGCCACCAGGGCCGGCATCCTGCGCGCGGTCGACCAGCCGGAGGAGGCCCTGCACAGCGCGCAGACGGCGGTGGCCGACGCCCGTGCTGTCGGAGCCGTGGGCGCGGAGGCGGCGGCGCTGGTCACCCTCGGCACCCTCGCCGACTCGGCCGCCGACTTCGAGGAAGCCCGCGAGCGGCTCCGGGAGGCGGAGCGCAAGGCCAAGGACGGCGGCGCGCTCAACGTCGAGCTCCGGGCGCTGTATTTCCTCGGGCTCAGCTACGACGACCAGGCCGAGATCGCCGCCGCGATGGAGATCTACGCGCGGGGTCACCAGCGAGCCGAGGAATCCGGGCTGACGTGGAGTTCCTACGGCCTGGAGATCCGCGCGCGGTATCTGTTCCTGCGGTATCTCAGCGGGGATTGGCCCGCCCGGGACGGCGCCGGGCGGGCGGGCAAAGGTGTGTCGAGCGCGGTCGCGGCCAGGATGCTGGCGGTGTGGGCGTTGATCCTGGTGGCCACGGGCGGGTCCGAGGCAGCGGAGAAGGTCATCGCCGATCTGCGCTCGCAGTGGGGCGCGGACGTGCAGATCGCGTTGGCCGCTGGCGGCGCGGGCGTGGAACTCGCGTACTGGCAAGGAGATCACGCGCTGGCCGTGTCGCGGGCGCAGGAGTTGGTGCGGTGGCTCGAGGAGCTGGAGCCTTGGCTGCTCGGCGGGCTGCGGATCGGGGCGCTGGGGATCATCGCGGCTGCCGCACAGGCCGCCGCGGCGCGGGTGCGCGGGGACACGGTGCTGGAGGCGGGCGCGGTCGCGGCGGGGGAGGCTTTGCTCGCCCACGTTCGGGCGTGTGCCGAGTTCGGCAGCCCGCGCGCAGGGACGTTGGGGCCGGAAGGGCGTGCCTGGCTCGCCCGCGCGGAGGCCGCGGCGAGTGGGCTGGGTGGGGCGGCGGAGCCGGTGTTGTGGGAGCGGGCCGTGGCGGCGTTCGGGTACGGCGCTGTATACGAGCAGGGGATGTCGCGGTGGCACCATGCGCAGGCTCTGCTGGCGACCGGGATCGAGGCCGACACCGAGGCGGCCGCAGGGGAGTTACTGAAGGCGTTCGAGCTGGCCGAGCGGCTGGAGGCCGTTCCGTTGCGGGACGTGGTGGTCGATTTGGCGCATCGGGCGCGGATCGAGCTGCCTGGCGTGGCGGCGGTGCCGCCGCGGAATGCGGTCAACCCCTTGACCGAGCGGGAGCGGGACGTTTTGGAGCGCGTGGCGCTCGGGCGGACCAACCGGCAGGTGGGGGAGGAGCTGTACATCAGTGAGAAGACGGTGAGCGTGCACTTGTCGCGGGTGATGGCGAAGCTGGGGGCAAGTCGGCGAGCAGAGGCCGTTGCTATTGCTTACGACCGGGGATTGCTGACCGCAGCTTCCTGAGTGAGGCTGGGTTGGGCGGGTGGCTCGTGAGTGTTTGGCGGGGTTCTAACCCCCC
>JAVXWP010000027.1:0-78416 GCA_032230695.1 Actinomycetota bacterium
ACAGAACCCACACGCAATGTTGACGACGAGGTAGACCCTTGCCCACGTACAGCCCCAAGCCCGGCGACGTCACTCGTGCCTGGCACGTGATCGACGCCGAGGATGTCGTGCTCGGCCGGCTCGCGACTGAGGTCGCCACGCTGCTGCGCGGCAAGCACAAGCCGACCTTTGCTCCCCACGTGGACACCGGTGACTTCGTCATCATCGTCAACGCCGAGAAGGTCGCGCTCACCGGTAACAAGCGCGAGCAGAAGTTCGCATACCGGCACAGTGGCTACCCCGGTGGCCTCCGCAAGCGCTCCTTCGGCGAGATGCTCGACACCAAGCCCGAGCGCCTGCTCGAGAAGGTCGTCAAGGGCATGCTCCCGAAGAACAAGCTCGGTCGCGCGCAGGGTAAGAAGCTGAAGGTCTACGCCGGCCCCCAGCACCCGCACGTTGCGCAGCAGCCGCAGGCCTTCGAGATCACCAAGATCGCGCAGGTCGTCCAGTGAGTGAGGAAGAGTCTGTGACCAGCACCGAAACCGAGGCCGTGACGGAGGCCGTCGAGGTTTCCGAGACGCCTGCCGCGGTCGTGACCAGCGAGACGCCGGCGGCTCCCAAGCCGTCGCGCGCCGCAGGTGGCACCGCGCAGACCGTCGGCCGTCGTAAAGAGGCCGTCGTCCGCGTCCGTGTCGTCCCCGGCACCGGTGAGTTCAAGCTCAACGGGCGCAAGCTCGAAGAGTACTTCCCGAACAAGGTGCACCAGCAGCTCATCCGTGAGCCCCTGGTCACCGTCGAGAAGCCGGACTCGTTCGACATCTTCGCCCGCTTGCACGGCGGCGGCATCTCCGGCCAGGCCGGTGCGCTGCGTCTCGCGATCGCCCGTGCGCTCGTCGAGGTCGACGCCGATGACCGTCCGGTGCTGAAGAAGGCCGGATTCCTCAAGCGTGATGCTCGCGCCGTCGAGCGTAAGAAGTACGGCCTGAAGAAGGCCCGTAAGGCTCCGCAGTACAGCAAGCGCTGATCTGCGCCCAGGAGCAACCCTCGGAAGCGCTCATCCGTCCATCGGGTGGGCGCTTCCGTGTTTTCCGCCTACCCCGTCCCCCTGGGGTCTTTTGTCACCACCCCCGCCCCTCCTCGGCCCACCGCCCCCGTTTACGTTTAGCGGGCTAAACGTAAACGCCCTGGTCGAGCGGGGGTTTGAGCGGCCTTGGTGGGAGGTCGCTAGGTTGTCGTGGTTGGTCGTACAAGGAGGTTCGGCAGATGGCTCGCCTGTTCGGTACCGATGGAGTACGTGGCCTTGCCAACGGCGCGCTGAAGCCGGAGCTGGCGATGGCCCTCTCGGCGAGCGCTGCCAGGGTCCTCGCCGCGCACGACCGCACGCACCGGCCGGTAGCCGTCGTCGGCCGTGACCCACGGCTCAGCGGCGAGATGCTCGAAGGCGCGGTCGTCGCCGGACTGGCCTCCGCGGGCGCCGACGTGCTGCGTGTGGGCGTCCTGCCCACCCCCGCCGTCGCGTACCTGGTCGGCATCCTCAACGCCGACCTCGGTGTGATGATCTCCGCTTCCCACAACCCGATGCCCGACAACGGCATCAAATTCTTCGCGGCCGGCGGGCACAAGCTCCCCGACGGCATCGAGGACGAAATTGAAGCCGGCCTCGACGCCGACGTCAATCGCCCCACCGGCTCCGGCATCGGCCGGGTCACCGATGTCGCGGACGCCGTCGACCGTTACCTCGACCACCTTCTTTCGGCGACCCCGCACCCGCTGGCAGGTCTCCGCGTCGTCGTCGACTGTGCGAACGGCGCGTCGTCGTCAGCCGCACCCGAGGTATACCGCCGGGCCGGCGCCGAGGTCATCGCGATCCATGCCGATCCCGACGGCGTCAACATCAACGACGACTGCGGCTCCAACCACCCCGACCAGCTGCGCGCCGCGGTCCTCGAACACAAGGCCGACCTCGGCATCGCCCACGACGGCGACGCCGACAGGTGCGTCGCCGTGGACGCCGGCGGCGAACTGGTCGACGGCGACCAGATCATGGCCGTCCTCGCGCTCGCCATGGCCGAAGCCGGTGAGCTCAAGGACGACACCCTCGTCGCCACCGTCATGAGCAACCTGGGCCTGCATCTGGCGATGCGCGCCCACGGTGTGAACGTTCTCACCACCGCTGTGGGTGACAGGTATGTCCTCGAAGAACTGCGTACGGGGGGTTACGCCCTCGGCGGCGAACAGTCCGGCCACGTGGTGCTGCCCGCCTACGCCACCACCGGCGACGGCCTGCTGACAGCGCTGCGCCTGATGGCCCGGATGGCGTCGACGGGCAAATCCATCGCCGAACTTGCCAGCGTGATGCAGCGCCTGCCCCAGGTCCTGGTGAACGTTCGTGTCGCCGACAAAGCCGCGGTCGCCGTCTCCATCGCGGTGCGCGACGCTGTCGACGCCGTAGAAGCCGAACTCGGCGAAGAGGGGCGGGTCCTGCTGCGGCCTTCGGGCACCGAGCAACTTGTCCGCGTGATGGTCGAGGCCCCCGAACAACACACCGCGCAGGCCGCTGCCGACAGGCTGGCCGGAGTCGTCTCCGCCGTTTCCTGAGCGCGGCCTCTCACCCACGCGTGCTTGATACGGTCAAACCCCTGCGTCCGGGTTACCGGCCCGGTACATTCCGTTGCGGGTAGTCGGTTCGAGGGGGAGCGATGGCAGGCGGACAAAAGGTAGAAACGGCTCAGCTGACGAAGGCGGCCAAAGCTCTGAGCGAGGTGCCCAAGCACGCGCTCGAGCAGTCGCTCGGTGCGGTGAAAGACGTTCAGCTGACTCCCGCCGATTTCGGCGTTGCTCATCAAGGCTCATTCGACCAGTACAAGCACGGAGTCGAGAGACTCGCCGCGATGGCCGACAGCTATTTGAAGGCGTCTGACACGTTCGCGCAGAAGCTCAATGCCGCCGGTGGGCAGTACGACGCATACGAGGGCGACGCCGCTGACGCCGCGACCGGTGCCGGAGGCCGGAAGTGACCGCCAAAGAAGAAGACGCGCTGCCGACACGCGAAGAAGTCGAGCAGATTTGCGCCGTTCCGGATGAGCGGATTGCTTGGGATGTCAAGCGGGATCTGGCATTGCAGTACCTCGACTACATCGAGGACGAGGACCCGGAGGAGTGCGGCTTCAAGGACGAAGCCGAGCGGAACGCCTTCCGGGACAAGATGAAGCAAGAAATGAAGATCAGTGAAGGAGATATCAACGCCAACAACTTCGTTGGCGGGATGACTTCCAGTGTCAACCCTTGGGGCGACAATCTCGAGGATGATATTCAGCAAGCCTATAGCAAGGCAAAAGACGCATACGACAAAGTTCGCGAAGAGGATCGTCAGGGCGACCAGAAAGCCGTAAGCGACGGCAAGGCTGCGCTCGATAACATCTCGTATAAGGCATCGGCCACCAATCCTGGCGCCGGGAGCTCCGACGAAATTCTTGACACCGGCTTATCCGGGATGAAATGTTTTGATATCTTCATGCCGTTGTACAACCGCGCTGTAGCGAAAGTAGGCGGCGCCCCGGGTGACCTTGGCGAGATCAAACGTCACTACGACGAACAACGAAAAATTCCGTTTGCGAAGTTCTCGGTGGGGGCCGACGAGTTCACGAAACTGAAGGATTCGGTCGCCAGTTCACTGGCTGACGTATCAGGTGAGTTGAACAGTTCACTCGCGAGCTGGCAGGGCGCCGCGTCTGAGCAGGCGAAGCGATATCAGCAGGGCTACGAGAAGCAGACCAAGGCCGTCGCGGACGCCGGAGAACACGCCGCGACGGCGATGCTCACCGCGATCGGTTCGGTCGGCAAGTTCTGTCGCGAAAAAGCGGATTGGGTCCTGAAGTACAGCTTCGACAGGATCGGTGAGGTGACCGCTCAGGATCTGGAGCGGATCATCCGTATTGCAGAGCTCGAAGGAAACGCAAGCCAGGACGACTTCAAGCATTGCGTAAAATTCCTGGACGCGGAATCACAGACCAAGATTTCCGATGAAGACTGCGATCTCAACGACGACACGATCAACTACATCGTCGACCAAGTAAGAGCTTATCTTCGGAACTTCTGTTCCTGGTTCAGCAAGCACCTTGATAATTTCCGCTTGATGTGCGGCAATACCAGGACCGCGGTCGACGGTGTCTGGAAGGCGCTCGCGGATTTCCTTCTGGCACTTCCTGAAAACGCCTATGCGGACGTTGGTAAAGAGGCAGAGGAAAGCAAGCCGAAGGGCGACGGCGGCAATCAGGGTGGTGGTGGGCCGGGAAGTGGTTCCGGCGGGAGCGGCCCGAGCGGCCCGAGCGCCGCCGCCGTCGCACCCCCCGCGATGCCTAAACCGCCTGAGATTCCCAAGCCACCCGAGATTCCCAAGCCACCCGAGGTGCCCAACCCGGAAACGCCGGATACGAACACCAACCCGGTAACCCATCAGCCGCTGGAAACCGACCCGAGTACTGGCAAGCCGTACCCGATCGACCCCGTCACGGGCGCGCCGATCAAGGACGCCGTGCCTGAGCGGGATTCGATGACAGTTCAGCAGGGCGTCAACAAGATCTCCATGGAGGAGCCCGGTCAAGACGGAAAGATGGGAATCTCCCTCGACGACGGCACCGGGCAGCCGAAGGATTACCAACTCGATTTCGGCGACGACAAGGCGTTGCCGCCGGCGGATGGGACGCCCGACCAAGGTCCCCAGAGCCCGATCCCGCCCGTCATCGGGCAGGTCGCAGAAGGCCAGGGGACCGGCGAGAAGGCCTATCAGCCGGGATCCGACGGCAAGATCCACATCGACGACGGTGGCGTCAAGATCACCGCTGAGAGGCCGAGCGGCCCTGATGGTCAGACCGTGATCACGGTCGACGACGGCAAGAGCGAGCCGACCAAGTACACCCTCGGCGACCAAGACACGAGGTCCGTTGACGAGCCCAAAGAGGCGGCGAGCGCCAACGCGGGTGAATCCACCTCGGCTCAGTCGGTAGCCGGGTCTATGAGCGGTTCCAGCCTCTTCGACAGCGGACCCGCCATGTCGGGCGTCGTGGACGGTGGTCTTGGGGACACTTCCTCAGCGAGCACTGACTTCCCCGACGACGCGACATCCCAGTCCGCGCCGGGATTGGGCAATGCCCCCGGCGGCACCAGCATGAGTCAGGGTGCCGGTGGAATGGGAATGATGGGCGGCATGATGGGCGGAATGGGTGCCGCCGGAGGTGGTGGCGGCGGCGAAGAACAAGAGCGCTCGGCCAGTACCTATCGGGTCGACGGTGGCCTGTTCGATACGGCCGCCGCCGGTGGCAGGATCAGCGGTTCCTTGGACGATGACAGTACGATCAGCTCTCGATAGCGGCTCTTGAGGGGCGAACCAAAATGAGTTCTGACGAGGGCCTCGCGCGGCTCAAGAGCACGCTCGAGAACATCGACCGCGAGAACACCGACCGCATGTCCCTGATCGAAAAGCGAGCGGCGAAGGCGTTGGAGGAATCCAAGGAAGCCACGTCGAAGCTGGTCAAGACCGCAGGGGACGTCTTGACTCGGCTCAACGAGCGGAACCAGCGTGCCAGGGCCGCGGGTGGTTGGGCCACCGAAGCCGCGCTCGCGGACAAGGTCGAAGACGGCGGCGACTTCGGGTTCGAAGACGACGAAGAAGAGAACGAGCGTCGCGCCGGCTACAAGGCCGCGGACCCTCTCGACTCGCCGCTCCCGACAAGTCAGCGTCCAATTCCTCCTCCGCCGCTTCCAGTCGCGCCGCCGCCACCGGAGCCCACGCATACGCCGGGGCGGC
Source organism: Actinomycetota bacterium (assembly GCA_032230695.1). GTDB lineage: Bacteria > Actinomycetota > Actinomycetes > Mycobacteriales > Pseudonocardiaceae > Amycolatopsis. Next base: position 5,786 of record JAVXWP010000027.1, read on the forward strand.
ACCGGCATCGGGCGCACCAGAACGAGGAAGACGACTACGCCAACACGGACTGGCTCGAAGCCTGAGAATCACCGTCGCGGATGGGCACCGGATCGGGCGCGCCCGCGTCTACTGTCGTTGTGATGCCTGAGTTGGAGAGTCCGGGGGACGAGCGGCCGTCGTTGCTCGACCACTTGGCCTTGCGCGCCGAGTCCGACCGGCCCGCGTTCACCTACCTCGACTGCTCCTCCGGGCGCCGCGCCGTGCCGCACACGCTGAGCGGCCGGGAGCTGTTCGCGCGGGTCTGCGCGGTTTCGGCGCGGCTGCGGCCGCTGATCGAGCCGGGTGATCGGGTGGCGATCCTCGCTGACCAGGACCTCGACTACGTCGTCGGCTTCCTCGGCGCCCTGCATGCCGGAGCCGTTGCCGTCCCCTTGTTCGCGCCGTCGCCCGGAACGCACCAGACCCGCCTGACCGGCGCCCTCATCGACTGCGACGCCCACGTCTGGCTCACCTCCCAGCGACTTGTCGAGAAGCTCCACACCTTCGCCTCCGATACCGGCGTCCCCCGCCCCGCCGAGATCATCGCCGTCGATAACCTGCCCCTGACCTCGGCGTTCGCGTTTAGCCCGCGGAACGCGCGCGACGGGGTCGCGTACCTGCAGTACACCTCGGGGTCGACCCGCGACCCGGCTGGGGCGGTGATCACCCATCGGGCGCTTTCTGCGAGTTGCTGGCAGGTCGCGACGGCGTACCGCGTCGACGAGACGGTGACCTGCGCCGGGTGGATCCCGTTCTTCCACGACATGGGGCTCATCCAGCTCCTCGCCGTCCCGGTCTACACCGGCGCGCGTTCGGTGTTCTTCCCGCCATTGGAGTTCATCCGACGGCCGATCCGCTGGCTGGAGCAGCTTTCCGACTATCCCAACGTCTTCACCGCCGCCCCCGACTTCGCCTTCGGCCTCGCGGCGCAGCTCCCCGAAGCCGCACGCGCGAAGCTGGATCTGTCGGGCGTGCGGGTCGCGCTCAACGGCAGCGAGCCGGTGCGTCCGGCCACGATCGCCGCCTTCAACGAGGCTTTCGGCCCGTACGGGTTCCCCGCGGCGGCCCACGATCCGTCGTACGGCTTGGCCGAAGCCACCGTTTACGTGTCGAGCTCCGGTGTGAAGGGACCGACGATCACCGCGTTCGACCGTGACGAGCTCGCGCGAGGGCATGCCGTCGAGGTCCCCGAAGGCCGGGAGCTGGTGTCGATCGGGCGGCCGTTCGGACAGCTGGTCCGTATCGTCGACCGGCCCTCCGCCACGATTCTGCCGGACGGTGAGGTCGGCGAGCTCTGGGTGCACGGGCCGCATCTCGCCGCGGGCTATTGGCGGCAGCCGGAGCGCACCGCGCAAACGTTCGACGCCCAGCTCGTGGACGCGCCGGACGACGTCCCCACCGGGGGCTGGCTTCGCACCGGCGATCTCGGCGTCGTCCACGACGGCCTGCTCTACCTGACCGGGCGGATCAAGGACCTGATCATCATCGACGGCAAGAACCACTACCCGCAGGACATCGAGGCCACCGTCGCGGCCGCGCATCCCGCGATCCGGCAAGGCAGGGTGGCCGCGTTCGAGGTCGGCGGCGAGAACGGCGACGTGGGTGTCGTCGTGGTCGCCGAACGAAGGAAGGACGCCGAAAGCTCGGACGATGTGGTCAAAGCCGTCCGCCGTGCCGTCGCCGCCGAGCACGACGTCGCGCTGGGCGGCTTCCACTTGGCCGAGCCGGGTACGGTGCCGCGGACGTCCAGTGGCAAGGTCGCCAGAAGCGCCGCCAGGACAGCATTCCTGGCCGGAGAGGACGCGGGGTCGAAATGGACGAGGTGACCGGGGCGTCGAAGTACGTCGGCGACGTCAAGCAGCTTGTGTGCGAGTCGTTCCTCATCGACGCGGGGGTTTTCGACGAGTCGACGCCGTTGGAGGACCTCGGCATCGACTCCAGGAAACGCGTCCAGCTGCTGGCGACCCTCGAGATCCACTTCGACATCGTGATTGACCTGGAAGAACGGCACCGGCTCACCGATGTGCTGAGCGCCGCGGCCGTCGTAGCCGACACGTTCGCGCGCGACTCTGGTTCTTAACGGCCAGAACTGGTGAATCGCGTGCGACGGCCACCACGGATGAGTACATTTTGTGTGCATATGCGACGGCACCGGACGCCACCCGGCTGCGTCGTAGGCAGGACATGAACGACCGGACAGGGGGACTCCAACGGTGGGTACCGGGCAGAAGGCCGACACGGAAGCCATGGCGACCGCGTCGAAGAACATCACCCAGCTTGCGGAAGATCTGACCGACGAGACCGAGAAGGTCGGTAAGACGGAGATCACCGCCAAGGAGTTCGGCACCATCCACGGCCCGCATTCGACCGACTACAAGGCCGGCGTCGACATGCTCGCCGCGTCGGTGAAGGGCTACGGGACCGCGCTGACCGGTTTCGCGACCAACATCCAGGCGGGTGGCCAGGCCTACTCGGCCAACGAAACCACGCAGTCCACTGCCGTGACGAACGCTGGGAGGTAGCCGTCATGGCGAAGAAGTGGGAAGAGATCAAGGCGGTCTGTGACGACCCCAGCGTCCCGCCGGAGAAAAAGCAGGCGCTGCTGAGCGCGTACATGGCGGAGAACAGCGTCTACTCGCCGTACGGCGGCATTCCCGACTCGAGCAAGCTGCCGAAGGAATCGCAGGAGTACTTCGAGGCCTACAACGCCTACCCGGCGTACGGAAAGACGACCGACCAGGCGTACAAGGAAGCCGACGAGGCCGGCAACCAGGCCGGTTACAACGAGCGTGAGCACCAGAAAGAGGTCGACGCCGGCAAGAAGGCGCTGGGCGAGCAGAAGCCGCCCGCCTCGAACGGCGTCGGCACGAAGACCTCGGACGAGCTTTTCGACGCCGGCGAGGCTTCGCTGAAGATATTCGAGGACTTCCTCCCGCTACTGGGCAAGCTGCCCGGTGACTGCACGGGCAACACCAAGGCGCTGAACTTCGACAGCGACATCAAGAAGCGGTACGACGAACAGCGCGGCATCAGCTTCCAGAAGTTCATGGAGGATTCCGACCGCTTCACCGCGGGCGCCACCAGCGTCGACAGCACGATGACCGATTCCAATACCCAGGTCAGCACGCTGTTCGGCACTTGGCAGGGCGACGCGGCGGATTCCGCGTCGAAGCACTACAACGAAAAGATCTCCGCCAAGGCGAAGATCGTCCACGAGAACCTGACCGGCGCGAGCCAGGCCATCGAAGTCGCTGTCACCTCGGTCTACGAGTTGTGCAAGGACAAGGCCGACGCCGTCATCAGGGCCTACGACAGGCAAGCGGGCCAAGTCGGCAAGGCGGACAAGGCGATGGCCGAGACGGTCATCAACATCGCCAACGACAGCCACGCCGGCAAGGACGAGATGGAGCGCGTCGCCGGGTGGATGGACACCAACTTCGGCACCAACCTGCGCGACGCGTTGAACGACGACGGCTGCTGCGATGACGACGACATCAAGAAAGAAGGCATCCGGCTCTCGAAGCAGTGGATCCAGAACCACTTCAACCCGGATCTCTGGGACAACCTCTATCAGGGGTTCTTGAAGAACTGCGACAACACCAAGGAACTCGTCGACAAGGCTTGGGACTCGCTCGACACGGTCATGGGCGAGATCGAGAACGAGTTCGAAGGTGCGCAGGAGCCTTCGCCGCCACCTCCACCACCCCCGCCTGGCGGCGGTACCGGTGGTGGCACCGGCGGCGGAACCGGCGGTGGCACTGGGGGAGGCACCGGCGGCGGAACCGGCGGGGGAGGCACGACGCCATCCGCGTCGATCCCTCCAGCCCCGGAGCCGGGTGCGGACGGTGGCGGCACGAACCCGGTGACGGGCAAGCCGCTGGAGGTCGATCCGTCGACCGGTGAGCCGTACCCGATCGACCCGACGACCGGCGAGGCAGTCAAGGACGCCGGAGACGAGCAGGAAAAGGTCACGGTCGAAAAGGGTGACAACAAGATCACCATGACCGAGCCGGACAAAGACGGCAAAATGGGAGTCTCCGTCGATGACGGCGCGGGCAACCAGAAGGACTACAAGCTCGACTTCGATGAACCCGCGGCGGACAAGGCCGGCGGGGCACCCGCTGACGGCGCGCCCGCTCAGTTCGGGCCGGAGGGCACCGTCAAGGAAGGCGAGCCCGGTCAGGACGGTGTCTACCGGCCGGGTGCCGACGGCAAGATCCACATCCAGGACGGCAACCTCAAGATCACGGCCGAACAGCCGCAGGGACCGAGCGGCCCGACCGTCGTCACCGTCGACGACGGCAAGGGCGAGCCGACCAAGTACACCCTGGACGAGGACAAGACGGACCCGACCAAGACGGAACTGAAGACGGGCGACGTCCAGCCCGCGGTCACGCAACCCAGCAGCACCGGCGGCGCTGGTGGCGAGAATCTCGGCGGGGTGCAGACCATGCCGGCGGAGGCCGGGTTCTCCACGCCCGGCGGATTGAACTTCGAAGGTGATTTGACCGCGGGGACCGATGGCGCGTCGTTGGAAGGGGCCGCCGCCGGCGACTCGTCCGGTGGCGGTTCGGTCGGCGGTGGGGCGATTGCGGACCCCGAGACGACCAGTGCCGCGTCGTCAGGCGGGGACATGTTCGCCGGTGGCCCGACCGGTGACTCGTCGAGTGCGATGGCCGGTCTCGGTGACACGGCCGATCTTCAGGCCGGGGCTTATTCAGGCAGCGACAGCTCCGTCACTTCCTCCGACACCGGTCTCGGGGCCGCGCCAGGTGGCATGGATCCGAACGGCGCCCAGCCCGTCGGCGCCGGAACCGGCTCGAGTGCCGGCGGCATGGGATCGATGGGCGGCATGATGGGCGGCATGGGCGGGGCGGGTGGTGGTGGCGGAGGCGGCGACCAGCAACGCGGCTCCAGCCAGTACAAAGTTGAGGGCGCGCTCTTCGAGACCAGTGGCGCCGGCGGCCGGATCAGTGGTTCGCTGGACGACGAGGGTGACCGTTCGATCCGGTACGACCGGTGACTGGGGTGGGATCATGAGCATCACGGACAAGGTAGAGCGGATGCGGGCCGAACTCGGCGGCCTCGTTCGTGAACAGCGCGACCGCCAAGCGCTGCAGGAGCGCCAGGGCACGGAGATCAAGACCAAGGCCGCCGAGTACATGACGAAGCAGGTGCAGGCGGCCGAACGCTACGTCGAGCACCGCCGCGAGCTCGGCCGCCGAGAGAAGGAAGCCGGCGGCTGGGCCACGGAGAAGACCTTGTCCGAGAAGAGCACCGTGATGGCGCTCGGCCCGGACGACGAGCCGGTCACCAAGCCGACGGGGTATGAGCAGTTCCAGGACGCAGCGCCGACTCCGTCGCGACCTGAGGTGCCTGCTGCCCCGACCTGGCAGGAGCCGCCGTCCTCGGCGCCACCCGTTCCGGCGCCCGCGACGGCGGAAGCGGAACAGCCCGCGCGTCGCCGGGGCCGTCACGCGCGCAGCGACTCCGGTTTCGACGACGACGACTTCTCGAACAACTCTTGGATGGTCGACTAAAACGGAAGGGCCCGGCTTTCGCGGAGCTGGGCCCTTCCGTTTAGTGAGTCGCTGTCAGTTCCGCGCCGAGTGGGTCGATCGCGGCCTTCTTGAAATCGGCGTCCAGGAGTGCGCGGTACTTGTCCGTGCCCGTCAGATGGGTCAGGAAGTACGCGACGAACAGCGCCTGCACCAGGCGTTGAGTGCCGCGGCTGGGCTTGCCGTGCAGCAGCAGCTGGCTCCAGTGCTTGCCCTCGGTGACGCCCAGGTGGGACGACTTCGGCAGCGTGCGGAGCTGGACGGGCCCGCCCCAGTTCTTCGCGACGGCCTCGGCGTGACCGACCGACGGGGCGACGAGGTCGCCCTCGATGGCCAGGTGCAGGCCTGGAACGGTGATTTTGCGCGCGGCCTCGGAAGCCGGTGGAAGGGTCTGGGCGAGCGCGATCGTGGCGACCGCCTTGATCTTCGGCGCGTCCTCGGCCGCGGCGGCCAGCACGGCGCTCCCGCCACCCGTCGAATGCCCGGCGAGGCCGAGACGTTCGGGGTCGACGCTGATGCCGTTGGGGCCGAGCCGAACGCCCGTGACGATGTCGAGGGTGTTGAGCAGATCGACCGCGAAGAGGCGGTGCGACGGCAGTGGCCCGAGCTGTGTCGCTGGTGCGGCCGCGACGATGCCCCAGCTCGCCAGGTGGTGGAGGAGTTGGCGGTAGCGTCCGGGCGGCTGGAGCCAGCCGTGGCCGAAGGCGACCGCGGGCAGGCTCAGGCCGGACTTCGGTGTGAACACCACACCGGGAAGCCCGACGAGGGAGAGATTGCCGCGCAGCACCTCGTGCGGCCCTGCATGCGAGAGCTCCGCGAGCAATTCCTTGGGCTTGCTGGCCATGGCCGTGACCTTACTGCCCCACCCACCCCTCAGCCTGCCGACCGCCCCGGGCGCGGACGTTTCGCGGGCTAAACGTACTCGTTACGCATGCTACGCAATTCGCCTCCAGTGCCCCGGCGAGCGCGTTTAGCCCGCGGAACGCAGGTGGGGGCGGGTGTGGCGAGTGCAGGGCAGAAGTGGCCGATGTGCCTAGTTAGGCTGTCGAGCGTGTGTGGAATCGTGGGATACGTCGGCCACCGGGCAGCTCTCGACGTCGTGCTGGGCGGACTGCGACGGATGGAGTACCGCGGCTACGACTCTTCGGGTATCGCCGTGCTGGACGGCTCGGGCGGCCTGACCGTCGAGCGCAAAGCGGGCCGGCTGCAGAACCTGGAGGACCGGCTCGACGCCGTCGGCAGGGACACCTTCGCAGGCTCCGCGGGCATGGGCCACACTCGCTGGGCGACGCACGGCGCGCCGGTGGACCGCAACTCGCACCCGCACCAGGACGGTTCGAAGAAGGTCGCCGTCGTCCACAACGGCATCATCGAGAACTTCGCCGCGCTCCGGACCGAGCTCGAAGCCGACGGCATCGAACTCACCAGCGACACCGACACCGAAACGGCGGCGCACCTCATTGCCCGCGCGTACGACACCGGTGACACCAAGGGCGACTTCGCCGCCGGCGTCCGTGCGGTATGCCGCCGGCTCGAAGGCGCGTTCACGCTGGTCGTGACGCATGCCGACCACCCGGACGTGATCATCGCTGCACGCCGGTCGTCGCCGCTGGTCGTCGGCGTCGGTGACGGCGAGACGTTCGTCGCCTCGGACGTGTCGGCGTTCATCGAGCACACCCGCGAGGCCGTCGAGCTTGGCCAGGACCAGATCGTCGTGATCAGCCGCGACGGCTACGACGTCACCGACTTCCACGGCGAACCGGCGCAGGCCAAGCCGTTCACCGTCGACTGGGACCTCTCCGCCGCCGAAAAGGGTGGCCACGAGTACTTCATGCTCAAAGAGATCGAAGAGCAACCCGAGGCACTGGCGAACACGCTGCGCGGGCACTTCGACGGCAGCCGGATCATCCTCGACGAGCAGCGCATCTCCGATCAGGACCTGCGTGACGTCGACAAGGTGTTCGTCGTCGCGTGCGGTTCCGCATACCACTCCGGCCTGGTGGCGAAGTACGCCATCGAGCACTGGACCCGCTTGCCGGTCGAGGTCGAGCTTGCCAGCGAGTTCCGCTACCGCGACCCTGTCCTGGACCGTGCCACGCTCGTGGTCGCCGTTTCACAGTCCGGGGAGACGGCGGACACGCTTGAAGCCGTCCGTCATGCCCGCGATCAGAAGGCGCGTGTCCTGGCCGTCTGCAACACCAATGGCGCACAGATCCCACGTGAGTCGGACGCTGTGTTGTACACACACGCCGGGCCGGAGATCGGCGTCGCGTCCACCAAGGCGTTCCTCGCGCAGATCGCGGCCAACTACCTGGTCGGCTTGGCGCTGGCGCAAGCCCGCGGGACGAAGTATCCGGACGAGGTCGCCCGCGAGTTCGCCGCGCTCGAGGCCATGCCGGCCGCTGTCCAGAAAGTACTGTCCACTGTGGACCAGGTGAAGGACATCGCCCGGCGGATCGGCGACTCCAAGGCGGTGCTCTTCCTGGGACGGCACGTCGGATTCCCGGTCGCGCTCGAAGGCGCGCTGAAGCTCAAGGAACTCGCGTACATGCACGCCGAGGGCTTCGCGGCCGGAGAGCTCAAACACGGGCCGATCGCGCTGATCGAAGAAGGCTTGCCGGTCGTGGTCATCATGCCTTCGTCGAAGACCCGCGCGGTGCTGCACTCGAAGCTCGTGTCCAGCATTCAGCAGGTTCAGGCCCGCGGCGCCCGCACGATCGTGATCGCCGAAGAGGGCGACGAAGTCGTACGCCCGTATGCCGACGAGTTGATCGAGATCCCCGCCGTACCGACGTTGTTGCAGCCGCTGGTGGCGACCGTGCCGCTGCAGGTGTTGGCCGCCGAAATCGCTCGCGCACGTGGCTACGACGTCGACAAGCCGCGTAACCTGGCGAAGTCCGTCACCGTCGAGTAGTCGGAGGTCGTCGCGTGCAAGGGATCTGGACCACGGATCGAATTCGCGCGGCGGAGGACGGCTTGCTGGCGGTGACGCCGGACGGCGCGCTCATGCGCAAGGCCGCCTTCGGGCTTTCGGTGAGCGCCGCGGCGATGCTCGTCGAGGAGACCGGCTCAGTTTCCGGCAGCCGTGTCGCCCTGCTGGTCGGAGCCGGGAACAACGGTGGCGACGCCTTGTGGGCCGGTGCTTTCCTGCGCAAACGCGGAGTCGCCGTTACTGCCGTTCTGCTCAAGCCCGAGCGCGCACATCCCGAAGGTTTGACCGCACTGCGTCGGGCTGGTGGCCGCGTCGTGTCTGTTGAGGACAGTGCACAGTGGATTTCTCGCGCCGATCTGGTGATCGACGGAATCGTCGGGATCTCCGCGAAAGGGCCGTTGCGCCCGGACGCCGGCGGCCTGCTGACCTATATCGACGCGCCGGTGCTCGCCGTCGACCTGCCCAGTGGTGTCGACCCCGATACCGGCGCGGTCGACGGCCCGGCAATCCGTGCCACCCGCACGGTGACCTTCGGGGCGCGCAAACCGGTTCATGCGCTCGCTCCCGCGCACTGCGGAGAGGTCCAACTGGTCGACATCGGCCTCGGCCCCGAGCTCGACGAGCCTGACTTCGTACGCCTGGAGGCGACTGACGTCGCTAATGCTTGGCCGTTCCCGGGTCCCGACGACGACAAATACAGTCAAGGTGTGGTGGGCGTCGCCGCCGGGTCGGCTACCTATCCCGGCGCCGCGGTGCTCGCGACAGGCTCGGCCGTCCACGCGACGGCGGGTATGGTGCGCTACGCGGGCCCGGCCGCCGATCTCGTCCGCGGCCGTTGGCCCGAAGTCGTCGCGAACGGGTCTGTGACCGACGCCGGTCGCGTGCAGGCGTGGGTCGTCGGGCCCGGCATCGGCACAGGTCACGAAGGCCGTGAGGTGCTGCAATTCGTCCTCGAAGCCGGTGTACCGGTCTGCGCGGACGCCGACGCCACGACGCTCATCGCCCAGTCACCCGAACTGCTGGACGCGCGCGATCCGGACACCCCGCTCGTGCTGACGCCGCATGCAGGTGAGTTCAAACGGCTCATGGGCGAGGCGCCGGGCGCGGACCGTGTCGAAGCCGCGCGCGCCGCCGCTCGCCGTTACGACGCCGTCGTCCTCCTCAAGGGTCATTGCACGATCGTCGCCGCCCCCGACGGCCGCACCTTGGTCAACACGCCTCGCGGATCCTGGCCCGCCACCGCCGGCTCCGGCGACGTCCTCTCCGGCTTGGTCGGTGCACTGCTTGCCGCGCGGCTCGACCCGTGGCTCGCCGCGGGCTGCGCTACCTACCTCCACTCCGTCGCCGCCGAACTCGCCGCAGACGGCGCCCCGACCTCAGCCTCCGGTCTCCTGGACGCCATCCCCTCCGCCATCCGCTCCCTACCCCGCTGACCTGCGCGTCGACGTTTAGCCCGCGAAACGCAAGCGCCGTGGTCCATGCCGCTGACCTGCGCGTTCGCGTTTAGCCCGCGAAACGCAAGCGCGGTGGTTGGGGGTGGGCCCGAGGACGATTAGCCCGCGAAAGGCACCTGGGCTGGAGGGGAGTCGGAGAGAGGGGATATCGAGTTGCGTGTTAACAATGGGGGGATTTTCTGGTAAGAACGTCTCATGGGTTTCCCCGAAAGTGTGAACAGCTCGGGGATGAAGGCTGCTCATGGCTAGGACCAGACCGTCGGACGCAGCCGTGGAGCAGCGCCGCCAGGACGTGCTCGAGTTCGTCATCGAGCACCGCGCGGTCCGCATCGACGACCTCCCCGAGCGTTTCGGCGTCAGCCTGATGACCATCCACCGCGACCTCGACGACCTCGCCGAGCGGCGCCTTCTCGTGAAGCTCCGGGGCAAGGTCGAGGCGTACCCTGCCCTCACCGTCGAGACGGCCACGCGCTTCCGAGATGGCCTGCACCAGCCGGAGAAAGAGGCGCTCGCCATCGCGGCCGCCGCCCACGTCGAGCCCGGTCAGACGGTCTTCGTCGACGACTCGACCACGTTGTTCCCCCTGGTCCAGCGCCTCGCCGAGTTCAGTCACCTCGTCGTGGTCACCAATTCGCTGCGCATCGCGCAGCTGCTCGGCCCGGCTGCGGGCGTCGAGGTTGTCCTGCTCGGCGGCCGCTACAGCAACGAGTTCGATTCCTGCATGGGTCCGCACGTCCTCGCCGCGATGGACCGCATCCGCGCCGACATCGGCTTCATCTCCGTCACAGCTGTGGCCGCCGGCCGCCTCTACCACCCGGTCCAGGACTACGCCGAGCTGAAGATGGCCGCGCTGCGGGCGTCGAACCGCAACGTCCTGGTTGTCGACAACTCGAAGTTCGGCAAGACCGCCACTTACCCGCACGGCAACGTCGGCGACTACGACCTGATGATCACCGACGACGCCGCGCCCACGCCGGAAATCGAGGCCGCCGCGAACTTCGGCACCGCCGTCGAGCTCGTCACCGTCGACCACTCGATCCAGGAAGGTAAGGCCCTCGCCGATGAGTACGAAAGCTGAGCACGGGAGCCTCGTCGCGGGGATCGACTCGTCGACCCAGTCGACCAAGCTCGTGGTGTGTGACGCCGAAACAGGCGAGATCGTGCGCACCGGCCGCGCGGCGCACCCGGACGGCACCGAGGTCGACCCCGCCTTCTGGTGGGACGCGTTTTCCGAGGCCACCGACGGCCTGCTCGACGGCGTCGAAGCGATCGGCGTCGCCGGTCAGCAGCACGGCATGGTCACCCTGGACGACCGCGGCGACGTCGTTCGCCCCGCGCTGCTCTGGAACGACACCCGTTCGGCGAAGGCCGCTGCGGAGCTGAGCGACGAGCTCGGCGGCCCGGAGCAGTGGGCGAAGTCGGTCGGCTCGGTCCCGGTCGCCAGCTTCACCGTCACGAAGCTGCGCTGGATGGCCGAGAACGAGCCGGAACTCGCCGACAGGGTCGCCCGCGTCATGCTGCCCCACGATTGGCTGACCTGGCGGCTCCTCGGTGCGGACGCGCAACCCGTCACCGATCGTGGTGACGCCTCGGGCACGGGCTACTTTTCCCCGGCCGAAAACCGTTACCGCCTTGACTTTCTTTCGCACGCGTTCGGCGGCCGCACTCCGGAGCTGCCGAAACTCCTGGGCCCCGCGGAAACCGCCGGGCGCACCCCCGACGGCATGCTTGTTTCCGCTGGCACCGGCGACAACATGGCCGCGGCGCTCGCATTGGAACTCGGCGTCGGCGACGTCGTGGTTTCCTTGGGTACCAGTGGAACCGTGTTCGGCGTGGCCGAGACGGCGGCCGCGGATCCAGCGGGGACAGTCGCCGGGTTCGCCGACGCCACGGGCCGATTCCTGCCGCTGGCCTGCACGCTCAACGCGGCCCGCGTGCTGACGTCGGCCGCGGCGATGCTCGACGTCGACCAGGGCGAGTTCGATCGCCTCGCGCTCGCCGCGGAGCCCGGCTCCGGCGGACTGACCCTGCTGCCGTATTTGGACGGTGAACGCACGCCGAACCTCCCGTCCGCCGCAGGTTCCCTCTTCGGGCTCAAGCGAGCCAACATGACTCCGGAGAACCTGGCGCGGTCCGCCGTCGAAGGCATGCTCTGCGGACTCGCCGCCGGTCTCGACGCCGTGCGGGACCACGGCATCGAGGTCCGCCGGGTGCTGCTGATCGGCGGTGGCGCGCAGTCCACCGCCGTGCGCGCTGTCGCGCCGGCTGTTTTCGGTGTACCTGTTCACCTCCCGGAGATCGCCGAGCACGTGGCGATCGGCGCCGCGCGTCAGGCGGCCTGGGCATTGGCTTCCAGCTCGGAACCCCCGACCTGGCAAGGAAAATCTCGGCTCGAGCTGGCCGAGCCGACCGCGGTGGAACTCGCCGAGGGACAGCAGATCCAGCAGCGGCATCTCTTCGCCCGCGAACTCGAACACGGCATTCCCGCTGTCTGAAAGCGATAAACCGAAAGCTTGAGAGGACTGATCCGATGGCCACGATCACATACGACAAGGCATCCCGGCGCTACCCGGGCGCCGATCGGCCCGCGGTCGACGCGCTCGACCTGGAGATCGCCGACGGCGAATTCCTTGTGCTCGTCGGCCCTTCCGGCTGCGGCAAGTCGACCAGCCTGCGCATGCTCGCCGGTCTGGAAGACATCGACGACGGTGCTGTGTGGATCGGCGAGCGTGACGTCACGCAGCTGCCGCCGCGGGCGCGCGATATCGCAATGGTGTTCCAGAACTACGCGTTGTACCCGCACATGACCGTGGGCCAGAACATGGGATTCGCCCTGAAGATCGCGGGCCGTCCGGCTTCCGAGATCAAGCAGAAAGTGCTCGACGCGGCGAAGCTGCTCGACATCGAGGACTACCTCGACCGTAAGCCGAAGGCGCTTTCCGGTGGGCAGCGGCAGCGTGTCGCGATGGGCCGCGCGATCGTCCGTGAGCCGCAGGTGTTCCTGATGGACGAGCCACTGTCCAACTTGGACGCGAAGCTCCGCGTTTCCACTCGCACCCAGATCGCCGCACTGCAGCGCCGGCTCGGCGTGACCACGGTGTACGTCACGCACGACCAGGTCGAAGCCATGACGATGGGCGACCGCGTCGCCGTGCTCTCCGACGGCCTCCTGCAGCAGTGCGACACCCCGCGCTCGCTGTACGAGAAGCCTGCCAACGCTTTTGTCGCCGGTTTCATCGGCTCGCCCGCCATGAACCTGGTGACCGGCAAGCTGACCGAAGGTGGCGCGCAGCTCGGTGGCGTGCATGTCCCGCTGTCGCGTGAAATCGTGGCCGCCGCCGACGGTGACACGGTGACGCTCGGCTTCCGCCCGGAGTCGCTCGAGCCGACGACCGACACCGAAGGCTCGATCGCGGTCAAGGTCGACCTCGTCGAGGAGCTCGGTTCGGACGCCTACTGCTACGGCACGCTCGTGGAGCAGGTCGTCGAGGACGGCAAGTCCAACGTCGTCGCGCGGGTCAACCCCCGTCAGACCCCGTCGATGGGCGACACCCTGCACCTGCGGATCCGTCCCGACGAGCTGCACGTGTTCTCCGCCACCACCGGGGCACGCCTTTCCTGAGCGGGCATATGGGAAACTGGCGGGGTTATGAACGCCGCTCCCGTACGCGCCGAGGTCGTCATCGACCTGCCCTCGATCAGGCACAACGTCGCTTTGCTGGCCGCGCGCGCCGCGGTATCCGGCGCGGAGACGATGGCCGTGGTCAAGGCGGACGGTTACGGCCACGGCGCGTTGCCCGTCGCCCGCGCTGCGCTGGAAGCCGGCGCGACCTGGCTGGGTGCCTGTTCCCTGGGTGAAGCGCTGGAGCTGCGCCGGGCGGGGATCACCGCCCGGCTCTTCAGCTGGCTCGACACGCCTGACGTGGACTTCTTGCCCGCGCTCACCCACGGGATCGACCTTTCGGTCAGTTCCGTGGGCGAGCTCGCGCGGGTTTCCGGTGCCGCCCATCGCGCCGGTTCACCGGCCCGGGTGCATCTCAAGATCGATACCGGGTTGTCCCGCAACGGCTGCCCGGCCTACGAATGGCCCACGCTGGTCAAGGCGGCGAACGATCCAGCGTTCGACGTCGTGGGCATCTGGTCGCACCTGGCGTGCGCCGACGAGCCGGGGCACCCGTCGATCGACGTGCAAGCCGCACGGTTCCAGACGGCATACGACTTGGCCCGCGAAGCCGGCCTGAATCCCTTTCGGCACATAGCCAATTCGGCTGCCACATTGACCAGGCCGGATCTGCACTTCGACCTCGTACGCACCGGCATCGCGATGTACGGCTTGAATCCTGTTCCCCAGCAGGAGGATTTGCGACCGGCCATGACGTTCCGCTCGTCGGTCGTGCTCACCAAACGACTTTCCGCCGGCGAGTCCGTCTCCTATGGACACTCGTGGACGGCGGCGCGCGACACGACGTTGGCGCTGGTTCCGGTTGGTTACGCCGACGGCGTCCCTCGCGGTTTGTCCGGACGGATGGACGTCTGGCTTCGTGGAAAACGCCGTCCGGTGGTCGGGCGCGTGTGTATGGATCAGCTCGTCGTGGATTGCGGAGACGACGAACCGGGTATCGGTTCTGAAGTGATCCTTTTCGGAGCGGGAACCAGCGGCGAGCCGACAGCGCGTGAATGGGCGGAGACCTTGGGCACCATCGACTACGAGATCGTCACGTCGATGTACCGGCCACGCGTGCACCGCCAGTACGTGGGGGAGCCGGCGTGACTGCTTCCCGTCGTCTTTGGGCCGTCGTCGGCGGAGTGAGTGCGATCGCGACAGGCACCGCCGCGGCGCTGGCCATCGCCGCTCAGCAGCGCCGGCAGAATGAGGACCCATTCGTGGAAGAGACACTCGGCGGTCTGAAAGCCGACCGGCTGTCGACGGTTTCGGCCGACGACGGCACGCGGTTGTCCGTCGAAGAGATCGATCCTGCCGACGGCCGGAAGCCCGAGCTGACGGTGGTCGGGGTGCACGGCTTCGCGCTGTCACGGCGCAGCTGGCATTTCCAGCGTCGTGATCTCGCCGCGCTGACGCTGCCACGCGTTCGGCAGGTGTACTACGACCATCGCGGGCATGGGCTCTCCGGCCAGGCCGACCATGAAACCAGCACCATCGAACAGTTGGCGCGCGACCTCGACGAGGTGCTGCGTTCGGTGGCGCCGGAGGGGCCGCTGGTGCTCATGGGGCACTCGATGGGCGGCATGGTCATCATGGAATTCGCCGCGACCTTCCCGGAGATCTTCGCCGAGCGAGTCCGCGGAGTCGCGCTGATCGCGACGGCCGCGGGGGAGATCGGCGCCCGCGGGCTGTCTCGCTCGTTGCTGTCGAAGTACAACCCGCTCACGCGCGGCGTCGGCGGGCTCGCCGGGTGGCAGCCGGGGCTCGTGGAGTTCGTGCGCGCGGCCGGCGGTCAACTGACCCGGCAGGCAGTTCGGCGGCTCGCGTTCGGCAGCCGTGAGGTCAGTCCGGCGCTGGTGGACTTCATGCTCGAAATGCTGGAGGTCACGCCGGTCCGCGGGCTGGTGAACTTCGTCGACACGCTCGGCAGCCATAATCGCTATGCGGCGCTGGCCGGGTTGAAGCACGCGCATGTGCTGGTCATCGGCGGCGATTCGGATCGGTTCACGCCGTTTTCGCACGCCGAGCGGATCGCCGCGGAGCTGCCGGACGCCGAGCTCGTGCGCGTCCGGGGAGGGGGGCACATGGTGCAGCTGGAACAGCCCGAGCTCGTGAACAGTCATCTGATCGACCTGCTGCAACGCTGCTCCGGCGTTGACGGCGTGAGTACTCCCGGACGGACCTGGCGGTGGCTGCAGCGATGAGCTTCGAATTCCCGACTGTGGACGAGACCGTCGACTTCGGCCGGTCGCTCGGACGAACCCTGTGCGCAGGCGACCTCGTCTTGCTCGCGGGCCCGCTCGGTGCCGGGAAAACGGTGTTGACCAGGGGGATCGCCGATGGCCTCGGCGTGTCCGGCCGGGTCAGCTCACCCACCTTCGTGCTCGCGCGGGTGCACCCGGCGGGGGAGAGCGGCGTCGGGCTCGTGCACGTCGACGCGTACCGCCTCGGCGGTGATCTCGCGCAGCTTGACGACCTGGACCTGGATGCCGACCTCGAACGCTCCGCGATCGTCGTCGAATGGGGCGAGGGCACCGCGGACCGTCTTTCCGAGGACTACCTCGTCGTCCGCCTCGAACGCCGTGACGACGATGTCCGCGTGGTCACCCTCGAACCCCACGGCACTTGGACGTCCCGCCTCGCCACCCTGCGCTCCGCGGGCTGACCCCCGAATCGCCCCTCCACCTGCGCGAGCGCGATTAGCCCGCGAAACGCAAAGTGGCCGTCGACCTGGGCCCGCGCGATTAGCCCGCGAAAGGCGCGCGGGTCCGGACCTGGGCGACGGGCGGGCTAGACGCGAACGCGGTCGGCGAGGGTCGTAGGCTGGACCACCGTGTTAGTACTGGCGATCGACACGTCGACTCCCGCGGTCACAGCGGGCGTCGCGACCTTGGACGGCGACGACGTCACCGTGCTCAGCGAGCGCGTGACCGTCGACGCGCGCGCACACGGCGAGCTGCTCACCCCGCACCTGCTCGAAGCGGTCGAAGCAGCCGGGACGACGCTGGGCGCGCTGGACGCAATCGTTTGCGGCGTGGGACCCGGGCCCTTCACCGGCCTCCGGTCCGGGATGGCCACCGCGGCCGCGCTGGCGTTCGCGCTGGGCATCGACGCCCATCCCGTCTGCGGCCTCGACGCGATCGCGCACGAAGCGCCCCGCGGCGAACCGCTCCTCGTGATCACCGACGCCCGCCGCAAAGAGGTCTACTGGGCCGCCTACGACATGTGGGGTGTCCGGCTGAACGGCCCGCACGTCCAGCGCCCGGCCGAGCTCCCCTCGGGCGCCGACATCAAGCTTGCCGCGGGCGACGGCGCCCGGGTGTACGCGGAAACCCTCGGGCTTCGCGTCGTCGAGCCGTACTACCCGACACCAGCGGGCCTTGTCGCGACCGCACGACAGAGCCTTCTCGCGGGCAAGCATCCCGCGCCACTGGTCCCGTTGTACCTCCGACGGCCGGACGCGGTGGAGCCCGCACCGCGCAAGCGGGTGACAGCGAAGTGAAGCTCCACCCCATGCTTCGCAGCGACATCGCCCGCTGCGTCGAGATCGAAAAGCTCCTCTTCGAGGGCGACGACCCGTGGAACGAGTGGGCGTTCCGGTCCGAACTCGAAGCCGGCAACTTCTACCTCGTCGCGCGTCCCGAGCACAGCGAGACCCCGGTCGGTTACGCCGGGCTGGCCGTCGCGGGCCGCCGTCCCGGCGAATACGAGACCAGTGTGCACACGATCGGTGTGGACCCCGAGTTCCAGCGCCTCGGCATCGGCACCTCGCTGCTGACGGCGTTGCTCAAGCGGGCAGACGGTCTGCTGGCCCCGGTTTTCCTCGAAGTGCGCACGGACAACAACCCGGCGATCGCGCTCTATGAGCGGTACGGATTCACCAGGATCGGCCTGCGCAAGCGCTACTACCACCCTTCCGGCGCGGACGCCTACACGATGATGCGGCCGGCCAAGACCCAGGAAGAGGCCGGCTGATGGCACGGATCATCATGGGCATCGAGAGTTCGTGCGACGAGACCGGCGTCGGTCTCGTCCGGTTGCACGACGACGGTGCCGTGGAACTGCTGGCCGACGAGGTCGCGTCCAGCGTCGAGCAGCACGCTCGCTTCGGCGGTGTCGTGCCCGAGGTCGCCAGCCGTGCGCATCTGGAAGCCATAGTGCCGATGACACGCCGCGCGTTCGAAACGGCCGGTTTGAAGATGTCCGACGTGGACGCCGTCGCCGTGACGGCAGGCCCAGGTCTCGCCGGCGCCCTGCTGGTCGGCGTTTCCGCGGCTAAGGCCTATTCCGCCGCGTTGGGCATTCCGCTGTACGGCGTCAACCATCTCGCCGGGCACATCGCGGTGGACACCTTGCAGCACGGCCCGTTGCCGAAACCGTGCCTGGCGCTGCTCGTTTCCGGTGGGCACACCCAGTTGCTCCGGGTCGACGACATCGCCTCGGAGATCACCGAGCTCGGGTCCACTGTGGATGATGCGGCGGGTGAGGCATACGACAAGGTCGCCCGGCTGCTCGGCCTGCCGTACCCGGGTGGCCCGCCGATGGACAAGGCCGCTGCGAACGGCAATCCGAAGGCGATCGCGTTCCCGCGCGGAATGACCGGTCCTCGTGACGCGAAGTACGACTTCTCGTTCTCCGGTTTGAAAACCTCCGTCGCCCGCTGGGTCGAAGGTGCGGAGCGACGCGGTGAGGAAGTCCCGATCGAGGATGTCGCCGCGTCTTTCCAGGAAGCCGTCGCCGACGTCTTGACCGCCAAGGCGATCAAGGCTGCAAAGGAGTTCGGCATCGGCACGCTTGTCATTTCAGGTGGGGTCGCGGCGAACTCCCGGCTGTCCAATTTGGCCAGGGAACGCTGTGAGCAGGCCGGGATAGAACTGCGCGTGCCGAAGCCCAAGCTGTGCACCGACAACGGCGCCATGATCGCCGCACTCGGCGCGCACGTCGTCGCCGCCGGACGTCCACCGTCCTCTTTGGACCTGTCGGCCAACCCGGCGCTCCCCGTCAACGTGGTGTCGGTCTGACCCGCAATTCGCCGGCGGACAAGGCGTGTAGCCCGAGTAGTCGTGAGATGGCGGCGACCGACTTCACCGCGGCATCGCCTGTGCCGTAGGGGTTTGCGCCCTCGGTCGGCCGTAGCGTGCCACGGAGCAGACGTGCCGCGGTGTCGGCGATCAGTGCGGTGTCGGTGCCGACCAGCCACGCGCAGCCCGCGTCGACGCCTTCCCTGCGCTCGGTGCTTTCCCTCAGCACCAGCACCGGCGTGCCGAAGGTCGGGGCTTCCTCCTGGATGCCACCGGAATCGGTGAGCACGAGCTCCGCGAGCCGGAGCGCGCGCACGAGGTCCGCGTAATCGAGCGGCTCGGTGATGGTGACGCGGTCCACTCCGGACAGTGCGGCTTCGACCTGCTCCCGCACGGCCGGATTGGGATGCACCGGGAACAGGACCTGCACGTCGGGGTGGGCGGCGACGATCGTTTCGACAGCGTCGAGAGTGCGCCCGAGGGGCGCGCCCCAGGATTCGCGGCGGTGCGAGGTGACCAGCACAAGCCTGTCGCCGGCTTCGGCAACCTCCATCTCCAGCAAAGCCAACGCGGTGTTGCGCGCGGGCAGGTCACGAGCCGCGACGGCGAGCACCGCGTCCACCACGGTGTTTCCGGTGACTTCGATCAGTTCCGGCCGCACGCCTTCCGCCAGCAGCGCGGCGGCGGCTTCCTCGGTGGGGGCGAGGTGCAGCGCGGCGATACGCGACACCATCTGCCGGTTTCCCTCTTCGGGAAAGGGCGACGTGAGATCGTGCGTCCGCAGCCCGGCCTCCAGATGCACCACCGGGATCCGCTGCCAGAACGCCGCGAGCGCGCCGGCGAGCGCCGTTGTCGTGTCGCCCTGTACGACCAGCGCGGCCGGTGCGTGGCGCCGCAGCACTTCATCGATGGCGGGCAGCATCCCCGCCACCAGTTCGGCCTGGGTGCCGGTGAGCCGCGGCGGGATTTCCAGCCACGTGTCGACCGTCAGCCCGAACGGCATCAGCGCCTGCTCGACCATGCCCTCGTGCTGTCCACTGTGCACGATGACCGGCCGCAGGACCGGGTGTTCTTCGAGCGACAGCGCCAGTGCGGCGAGTTTGACCGCTTCCGGGCGTGTTCCGGCCAGCACCATCACGTCCACGCTTGGTGGCTCCTCATTCACAGCGTCATTGTGTCGAAACGGGTGCCCGGCTGCCAGCATGCGGGGACATCCCGGCAGCCGGACACCTCTTTTCACGAGTCAGCCCTTGACTTTGGCCAACCGTTTGGTCCTGCGATACGACGCGATGACCGCGGCGGTACCGAGCACCAGCATGAGCGCGCCTATCGCGATCCACCAGCCGACGTCGGCACCGGTGAAGGCCAAGGAACCGACGCCACCGCCGACCACGCCGGCACCTGCGCCTGGCATTTTGTACATCTCCGCCTCACCTCACGCGGTTCAGGCAGCCGTCGCGGTGCGGCGGTTACGGACGAGACGCGTGCCGACGGGGACGGCGATGGCGCCGAGCAGCCCGAACGAGATCCACATACCGGCACCGGAAGCGAGCGGCATGGGGAGCGCGGCCGGTCCGCAGGTGGCCGACGACACGATCACGTCACCGGAGCCGAGCGGGGTGAGCGCGGCGCCGAGCAGTTTCACGTGCAGGGCGTTGACGGTCAGGCTGCCGTCGGGGTTCTTGATCTGCTCGTTCAGGACGACCGTGGCGATGTTGATCTTGCCGAGGCCGACCTGGAGCGTCGTGTTCGCCGCGGGCGTCACCGGCACGTTGCCGAGGCTGCCGAGGTTGGCATCGGCGAAGGTACTGCTGCCCACGACCCCCTTCTGTGTCGCTTCACACTTGGCTTCGATGACCTTGGCGCCGACGTTTCCGAGGGCGGCCTTCAGCAGCGGCACGCCTACATCGGCGGTACTCGCCTTCGCGGTCACGGCGCCCGAGTTGTCGTCACGTTTCGCTTCGGCGTTGATCACCCCCGCGGTCAGGATGCCGGTGAGATTGACCTGGGCGAGGCTGTTGCTCGTGGGTCCAGCGGTGTTCGCGGCGGCCAATGGGCCTGCCTTGACTGCGTCGGCGCCGAGGAGCTTCACATCCACTTTGACGCCGTATGCGGAGCCGTCGCCTGCGGCCGCCGAGGCGGGAACCGAGCCGGCGAGGACAACGCTCGCGACCACAGCGGCGAGGATTCCACCTCGGCGCAAGAGGTGCGTTTTCATCAACTTTTCCTCCGAATTGTCTCAGTCTTGAAGCAAGCACAAACCTTGAATCAGACAGAGCGCTTGAATCAGGCGTCGCACTTGAACAGACATCGCACTTGAACAGAAACAGCGCGGCCGCTTGCTCAGGATGAATTCCCGGCGGGGTCAGGCGGTCGCGCTTCGACTATCGATGGTGCGGCGGTAAATGACACAGAAAAGTGCGACTACCACCGGATCGAGTTGACTTTTTCGACGTTTTCCCAGGTGAGTAAAAGATTCACTCTTTCGGAGTAGTCAGATCTGTCGCACATATGCCGAAAGCGACTGAGGTATGGCTCGATGCAAGGGGCCGAGCTGGCAGCAACGGGTGATACGTTGACCCGGGTGTCGTCGCGAGAAGTCCGAAAGCGAGAGGTTTGTCGTGGCTGTTGTGAGTACTCCTGTGCCTGGTGCAGGACGTTTTCCGGGACGGCTGGCGGTATTGGCCGTGCTCGCCGCCGCGGTGGTGCTGGTGTTCATCGAGCGCGCCTACCGGGTGCTCGAAGTGCAGATATCAGGCCTAATACTCAGCGTTATCACCCGATCGGGTGTCGAAGTCGTTAGTGAGCGGGAAACTGTCTACTTTGGGCTATCGGGCGCTACTCCACTCGGGTTGAGAATGACGCCGGAATGCTCGTCGGTATTCATGTTGCTACCGCTTTTCTTGGTGACCGCGGTCATGTTGTGGTTTCGGCCGATTAATGCACGCCGATTGTTTCTTTCGTTGGCGGTATCCGCATTGGCGGTTGTCCTGGTGAATCAGTTACGGGTGCTCGCGATCGTCGGACTGGTGAACTGGCTCGGCGTCGACGACGGCTACTACTGGGGCCACACCCTGCTGGGCTCGATGGTCAGCGTGTTCGGCGGCGCGATCACGCTGGTGCTGTTCGTCTGGCTGTCGACAAGGAAGCCGAAGCAGGTCGCATGAACGCCGACACGTTCAAGGTCCTGTTGTCCATCACCCAGGCGTTCGCGCTGACGATGAGCGTCGCGTTCATCGTGTACGTCTTCGTGATCGTGGTGCCGTACCTGCGGCGCAAGCCCGCACCGGTAGGTGACCCCGACGACTTCTCGTGGCATTTCTTCGTGCCGTGCCGTGACGAGCAGACCGTGATCAGGGAGACGGTCCGCTACCTGCGCAGCACGTTCAAGCAGGCGCACGTGTGGGTCGTCGACGACGATTCCGAGGATCGCACGGCACGGGTGGTCCGTTCGCTGTGGCGGCGCAACGGCGGTTTCGATCCGTACCTGCACCTCGTTCCGCGCCACCGCCCGGAGGCCAGGACCGGCAAGGGTGACGCGCTCAACGCGGCGTACCGGGAGCTCAACGCGTGGCTGGGTGAGGACGCGCGGCGTGGCGAGGCAATCGTCGTGGTCGTCGACGCCGATGGGCGGCCGGCCGCGAACTGCCTGGAGGTGTGCGCGGCCGAGCACCTGTTCGGCGACAGCGGGATCGGCGCGGTCCAGTTGGACGTCCGGATGAGCAACGTCACGACTCCGCCGGCACGGAAGTCCTGGGTGTCCAGGGCGTTCGGGCTGAAGCTCGCGCAGATGCAGGATCTGGAGTTTCGCACCGCGATCGCCGCGATCCAGACGTCGCGCGGGTTCACCGGGACGATTTCGATGGGCGGCAACGGGCAGTTCACCCGGCTCACCGCGCTCGATTCGATCGCCGGGCCCGGCGCGCAACCGTGGCGTGGATCGCTGCTGGAGGACTTCGAGCTCGGTGTGCACCTGCTGACGGCGGGCTGGCGCACCGGCTTCACCCCGGATTCCTATGTGGCACAAGAAGGCCTGTACAGCCTGCGCCGGTTCTTGGTGCAGCGCACCAGGTGGGGTCAGGGCACCATGCAATGCGCGCGGTACCTGCGCCGCATCTGGGATTCCCCGCACGTCAGCACCTTGGGCGCGGCGGAGATGATGTACTACCTCGCGCAGCCGTGGATGCAGCTGCTGGGCTCGTTGCTGTACCCGATCCCGTTCATTCTGCTGCTGGTCAGCACCGCGGGTGATCCGGCGCAGGTGTGGGCGTGGTTCACCGGTGGCGCGTGGATCCTCTTCGCCATCTACGGCTCGTTCGGGTTGCTGCCGTTCGTCGTGTGGGGCCCGATTTACCAGGTGAAGTGCTTACACAGCAGGAATATTTTGCGTGGCATCGGGATGGGCATGGCGTACGCGCTGTACATCTACACCTTCTACATCACGTCCTGGCGCGCGTTGTTCCGCCTGGTGCGTGGCCGGAACGGCTGGTCGAAGACCCGCCGCAACACCGAACACGCACCAGGGGTCAAGGTGGCGCTGGACAGCTAGAGCGGTGTCATGGACACCACACGACACCAGCTCACCAGGCGGCCAAGGTCCGCACGTCGTCGGCCTTGACGAACGCGATCCGGTGGCCGAACTGGATCTGGACGTACTTGGTCTTGCCGCGGACGACGACGTGGTCGGCGGCGTCGAACGTGGTGGCCGAGTAGTACTCCGCGTTCACCGTGTCGGCGGCGGAATAGCGCTGCCCGGCGGACAACGTGTACGGCAGCGGCACAACGGCCTGCACCGGAACGTTCGACGGGTATGCCTCGGGTTCGGGATATGCCCTGCCGTAGACCGGAATCGTGGCCAGGCCCGGCTTCGGCGTGATCACCTTGCCGATCGCGGGCTGGGCCGTCTTCTCGCCGCGTGGGTTGTAGAACCAGCCCTTCTGTCCCAGGTACCAGACAGCAATCCAGTCGCCACTGCGATCGGCGACGGCGTAACGCTGCCCGGCCTCCACCCGGCTGCCGACGTCCGAAACGGCCATTGTGGACGGTGAGCCGTTGGGGCGCAGTCCGATGTCGGTGAGCAGCGGTGCGTCCTGGCTCGGCGCGGTGTGCAGCACGACCGAGGCCGATCCCCTTGGTGTGCAAGGTGTTCCAGTCGTTTCGCAGCCGGTGAAGGCTGGCTTGTTCTGCGCGAAGTCGGGGTTGATCGTCACCAGGCTGGAGCCCGGCAGGCCGGATTCGCGATCGAGCGGCGCGCCGAGCAGGTCGAAGTAATGCGACCAGTCCCAGTAGGGCCCCGGGTCCCAGTGCATGCCCTTGATCGTCGACGGGATCGTGCCGGGGACGTTGTCGTGGCCGATGATGTGCGCGCGGTCGAGCGGGATGTCGTACTTGTCGGCGAGGTAGCGCACCAGCTTCGCCGACGTGCGGTACATGGCCTCGGTGTACCAGGTTCCCTTGGCGGCGAAGCCTTCGTGCTCGATGCCGACGGATTTCGCGTTCACGTACCAGTTCCCGGCGTGCCAGCCGACATCCTTGGTCGGTACGTGCTGGGCGATGTGACCGTCGGCGGAGCGGATCGTGTAGTGCCAGCTGACGTAGGTCGGGTCGGTGACCAGCCGCATCGCGGTGTCGAAGTAGCCCTCGGTGTCGTGGATGACGATGTAGTCGATCTTCTGGCTCTGGGGGCGGTTCGCCAGGTCGTGGTTGCCGTAGTCATTGTTCGGGAGTTCTTGGTACGGCGCGGGAACCGACTCGCAGGAGATGCCGCGCGGACACTCCGCACCGGACTGTGTGGTTTCTTTCAGGCCGAGCGAGCGGACCTGGTCGCGCGCCGGGGTGAGGCCGGGGGTGGCCGCCAGTCGGAGGCGCTGGCCGTCATCGGTGGTGCGGGCGATGCCGCTCGTGATCGTGGAGAAGACCTCGTCGGCGAACGCTGACGCGGCCGCGGTGTCGGACGCGCCGCTGTAGCGCGCGACAGCGCCGTACCAGCTCGACGGCGTGTCGCCGCGGATGCCGAGTTGCCGCTGGTAGTCGGCCAGCAGCGCGGCGCCTCCCCGGATGTTCTGAGTGGTGTCGGTGCGCAGGGTCGCCACGTCGTTGTGGGTCAGTTCGGCGGCGACGTCGATGGTCTGGAGCCCGGCAGGCGGTGCCGACGTCACCGGCGCCTGCGGGAGGACGGCGGGACGGGCGTCGTCGCCGCGGGCGTCTTCGGTCCCTTCGTCGTGGTGGCTGCCCGATCCCGCGGTGCGCAGGTCGGTCAGGTGCATCGGGCCGTATCCGGCGGAGGTGCTGGGCGTGCCGGCGTTGGAGTCCCAGCGTGATTCGAGGTAGGACACCCCCAACAGCACGTTCTCCGGCACGCCGAACTCCTGGGCGGCGGCGGTGAACGCCTGCTGGCGTTGCTGGTCGGTGGTTTGGTCGGCGGCGGTGGCGGGCACAGCGGAGAGCAGGCCTGCGGCGAGTATCACCGTGGCTAGCTGGGCCAGGCGGGCAGGGCGATGCATGGCGGGACCCCCAGATCCTTCGGTAGAAGGTGAGAACTTAACAACAAACTCACCCCCGGCGTAAGTATCAACCCTCCCGACCTGCGTTTAGTGGGCTAAACGTCCTCGCGGGTCGGACTTGCGCACCGCTAAGGCAATGTCGATCAAGAAGCTTGGACGGCCGACTCGCTTATCGGCGCGCTCGTTCCATCGGGAATCCTGTATCCGGTACGTTGGGCGCAAGCTGTATTCGGGAGCCCGATGCCGAGAGGCTCGGACACGATGGCCGCGCCGTCCATTAGTCGCGCGGATCGGAAGGCTGCTACCGGTCGATGGGGACCAGTCCTGCTGGATGACGAAGGTTCATCGCTCCTGAGAAATTCGCTGAAGATCGTGCCCTTTGCCGCGCCGATTGACCGGAGAATGATGCCTGACACGCCGTCCACGACGGATCCGATCGCGCCCCCGCGAGGGGCCGAAGATTCGTCAGGGCACCAGCGGCCAGCGGAGTTGCATCCCACCGGCGAACTCTCGACGGCGAGGAAACCCGGTGAGCGATCGCGAAGGCCGTTTGTCCTTCGTATCGGCGTAGCTCTCGCCGCTGGTGTCGTTGTACTGCTCGCCATCCTCGCGTCGTCCGGGTTGCTCGCGGGTGACCCGATCGGCGCGGCCGATAACGGTGATGGCGGCCGCCTGTTCTGCGGTGCCGGACTGGTGCCAGCGACCCCGGACGGCCGGTCCAATTGGAAGGGCGCTGTCGTCATGTCGTTCGACCGCGTCGCTCCGTGTTCGGAGCCGATCCCGTCGTCGGCGGGGGTGATTCTGCGGGCGGCCGTTCACGGGACCAGCAACCCATGGTCGTTGACGCGTCTCGGCTGGCTCTATGCCGCGTTGGCCGCTGCGGTCTTCACAGTCGCCACCTGGGCCGCTACCAGGAAAGGACTGGTCAAGGCACTTGTGCTCGTCCCGCCGTTGCTTCCGTTGGCGAACAGGGATTTCTCCCGCTTTTTCCTGTCGACGTTCTCCGAACCCGCAGGGCTGCTCGGTGCCTTCACTCTCGTCTGCGGTATCGGCGTGGTGTGGGTTGCCGATCGAACTCATCGTCCGGAGAGGATGATCGGTCTCGTATTGGTGGCGGGCGGGGGTTTGCTGGCTACGACGGCCAAATCCGCGTACGTCCCGCTGCTCGCGGTGGCTGCACTCGTCTGCGCGATGACCCCGGTGTCGGTGCGCAGCGGCGAGCGGCACTGGTATGACCGGCTCGGTCCCTCGGTCTTGGCCCTCATGACGGTGTTCTTGGCCGTCGGGCCCCTGACAACGGCTCTCGACTGGCAGACACGCCACTATCCGGCGGTCAACGCGCACAATCTGATCTACACGACCGTCCTGACGGGGGTTCCGAACGCGACGACCATGCTCGGACTACCGCCGGCGGCGGCCGAACACGCCGGGCAGGCGTATTACCCGGCCGGACCGGAGGGAGTTCCCGGTTCGGATTTGATCGCCTCGACACCGGATGCCATGCGAAACTCGGCATGGCGTGTCCTCGCCGAGCATCCATCCGCTCTGCTGGATGCAGCCGGCATTGCCATGCAGGCTACCGAAGGCCGAACGCTCACCTACTTGCCGTCGGTCGCATGGACTCCGGGCACCACGACAGTGGATTCCGGTCTCGCCGGGGAGCAAGGCGCCACCGGGCCAACGCTGCATGCCTGGCTGGACGGCATGAGCACCCCGTGGCTGCCTTCCTTGCTGGCCGCATTCGGTATCGCTGCCGGAGTTGCCGGCACCGTCCGGCGCGGCAGTTCCTGGTCGTCGTTCGCACGTCTCGCGGGAACGGCAGGGGTGTCCTCGGTCCTGCTCGCCGTGATGGCCGTACTGGGCGATGGGTATTTCGAGATCGCCAAGCATGTGTGGCTGGCCGCGTACCTGCTCGATGTCACGACATTCGCGCTGGTCGGCGTGGTTGTCGCGGTGATCGTCCAGCGGTACTCCCGCCGGGCACGCGTTCTCCGGCGGGATGCCGAATAGGCGTGCGGTCGTGCCACACGGTCGGGGTATGTAGTGGTGGATTGGCACCAGGCGTGACCGTTTTACGCATGAAATTCACCTTCGTGGCGCATTCGAAGTAACACTTACGTCTGATGCGACGAAGAAATGGCAACGGGATGTCGCCCCTTGGTGCATTCCTGACGCCACGGGGGGATTCATGCGAACACCGCACCGACGTTTTCGAACCATGTTGTGTCTAGCCTTGATCGCCGCACTGGTCTTTCCGGGCGCCGCGGCGGCGGACGACACGACGTCCGGATACACGACCTTGCGCACCGGCTGGGACCCGAACGAGCCAGGACTGGTCCCGTCGCAAGTGAGTGCCTCCGATTTCGGCAGGCTGTTCACCGCCCAGCTGGAAGGGCAGATCTACGCGCAGCCGATCGTCGCCGCGGGCGTCGTGATCGCGGTGACGGAGGCCAACCGGGCCTATGGGCTCGATCCGGTCACCGGCGCCAAGAAATGGGAGTTCTATGCCGGTCCCGCGTGGCCGTCCGCCACGGTCGGCTGCGGCGACCTCACGCCTACCATCGGCGCCACCGCCACCCCGGTCTACGACCCGGCGACCGGCGCCGCGTACTTCACCACGAAGGTCAACGACGGGCCCGACGCGCAGCATCCGCACTGGTACTTGCACGCGCTCGACGTCAAGACCGGCAAGGAACGCGCCGGCTTCCCCACCACTATCAAAGGGGCGCCGTCGAACAACCCCGCGGTGCCGTTCAATCCGATGACGGCCATGCAGCGTCCGGGTCTCCTGCTGCTCGACGGCGTGATCTACGCCGGGTTCGCCAGCCATTGCGACTACACGCCCTATGTCGGGTACATCGTCGGGGTGAATGGATCGACTGGACAGCAGACGACGATCTGGTCGACCGAAGCAGGCGCGTCCGACGAAGCCGGCATCTGGCAGTCGGGATCCGGGCTGACCTCCGATGGCCCCGGCCGGATCATCGTGGCCACCGGCAACGGTATCGCTCCCGCTCCCGGCCCCGGCGATTCGCCACCGAACACCCTCGGTGAAGCGGTGGTGCGGCTCGCCGTGAACCCTGACGGGACGCTCACCGCGAAGAGTTTCTTCAGCCCCCACGACAACACCAAGCTCAACCAGGACGACGCCGATCTCGGGTCCGGCGGGCCAATGGCGCTGCCGCCGGAATTCGGCACTCCGGCCTATCCCAGGATGGTCGTTCAGGTCGGCAAGGACGGCCGCGTGTACCTGCTCGACGCCGACCATCTCGGCGGCGCGGCGCAGGGCCCCGGTGGTGGCGACAACGTGATCGGGATCAGTGGTCCGTTCCACGGGGTCTGGGGCCGTCCGGGTTTCTGGGGCGGTGACGGCGGATACGTCTACACCGTGGACACCAACGGCCCCATGCGTGCGCTGAAGTACAGCAAAGGCGGCACGAAACCGTCTCTGACGCCAGTCGGCACCACGCCCGACAACTTCGGCTACACCTCCGGATCACCGGTGATCACTTCGACCGGCAGCACCTCGGGCTCGGCGCTGGTCTGGGTCATCTACAGCACCGGTCCCAGCGGGGAGACTTCCCAGCTGCGCGCCTATGACCCGATTCCGGCCAACGGTGTGCTCAAACTGCGGTACTCCGCGCCCATCGGCACGTCCTCGAAGTTCAGCGTGCCCGGCACCGACGCGGGACGCGTCTACGTCGGCAACCGCAGCGGTCAGCTGATCGGCTTCGGCCGGCCCACCACCGCGATACTGGATACCAAACCGTTCGACTTCGGTTCCTCCGCTGTGGGTATGACGGCTTCCGGCAATGTGACGGTGACCGCGAACCGTGCGGTGACGGTGAACGCCGTCTCGGCGCCGTCTCCGTTCGGCGCCACATTGGCCGCTCCGGTGACCATGGCCAAAGATCAGACCCTGACGGTGCCGGTGACGTTCACGCCGAGTACCTGGGGTGGCGCGACGGCGAGTCTGACCTTCAAGACCGATGCCGGAGACACCGCACTGGACCTGCACGGCCAGGGTACGCAGCCCGGCCTGGGCGCCGATCCGTCCAGTTTGGACTTCGGACAGGTCCGCACCGGCGCGGCCAGGGAACTCGGGGTCAACATCCTCAACACGGGGACCACTCCCGAGACGATTACCGGGATTACTCCGCCGACCGGCTCGTTCAGCGCGATCAACCTCCCGGTCGCGGGGACCGTGCTGGAGGCAGGGGCGTCTATCGTAATCACGACGACGTACGAACCGACCTCGGGCAGCTCGACCGGCATCAGTGAATCCGGGCAACTGACCGTGACGAGCGATCAGGGTTCGGTGACGGTGCCCTTGAAGGCGGTCGCGCTCACCGGGCAACCACAACTCACCTTGGAACCGCCCTTGGTGGACTTCGGCATCGTCGGGATCGGGCAGTCCGTCACCAAGTCGTTCACCATCGCCAACACCGGTACCGTGCCCATGACGATCACCAAGGCGAAGGCGCCTGCCGGGGTGTTCCACACCGAAACCCCGGTCGCCGAAGGACAGGTCCTCTCGCCTGGTGACGAACTCCTGCAGAAGGTCACGTTCACACCTGACTCGGCCTACCCCGCGACTTCGGGCTATCTCATCAGCACCGATGACGGCACCGGCGCGAAGACGGTGCAACTGAACGGGAACATCGATCCGATCGGCGCGCACTACCAGCAGATGGGTGGCTCCAAGAACTCCGGCCTGAAGGATCCGGTGACCGCGGTCTACGACGTTCCCGGCGGTGGCAAGGGGCAGGACTACACCTTCGGTTCGATCTTCTGGTCGCCACAGACGGGCGCGCGGGCGGTGATCGGAGACATCGCGGCTCGCTACCGGGCGATGGGCGGCCCGACCGGGCCACTCGGATACCCGACGACCGATGAGACGCCGACTCCGGATGGGGTGGGTCGGTACAACCATTTCTCGCGGCCTGATGGTGCGTCGATCTATTGGACTCCGACGACGAAGGCGTGGTCGATCATGGGGGCGATTCGCGCCAAGTGGGCAGCGATGGGCTGGGAGCGCGGGCCGGTCGGGTACCCGACCACTGATGAGATGCCGACTCCGGGTGGAGTGGGTCGGTACAACCATTTCTCGCGGTCTGACGGCGCGTCCATTTACTGGACTCCGACGACGAAGGCGTGGTCGATCATGGGGGCGATTCGCGCCAAGTGGGTCGCGATGGGCTGGGAGCAGGGGCCGGCCGGATACCCGACCACTGACGAGATGCCGACTCCGGATGGAGTGGGTCGGTACAACCACTTCTCACGTAGTGACGGCGCATCCATCTACTTCTCGAGCGGAACCGGAGCCCACGCGGTCTACGGGCTCATCAGGCAGAAGTGGGCCTCGCTCGGGTGGGAGCAAGGTCGGCTTCGCTACCCGGTCACCGACGAATACGCGGTGAGCGGCGGCCGTCGCAACGACTTCAGCGGTGGCACGGTGACATACGTGTTCTCTTCGGGAGCCCTGCAGGTTGTCTATCGCTGACCCGGTGCTCGTGCGGGGTGCCGGTCCCAGGAGGCCGGCACCCCCGCACTTCACTTGGAACACACCCCTTGGCGTCCGTATCAACCCGCCCGACCTGCGTTTAGCGGGCTAAATGCGCTCGCGGCGAAGGGGAGGTGCAGGACAGGATGGCCGCATGAGCGAAGAAGTCCGGGTGCGGCCGGCGGTCGCCGGGGACGACGCGGCGTTGCTGGCCGTGGACCTCGAGGCGTGGTCGCCGGCGTCCGGGTTCCCTTCTGTGATGGCCACCACGGAGACGGCCTTTTTCAGTGAGCGCACCACTCCGGACAAGCACCTCGTGGCCGAGTATCGCGGCGAGGTGATGGGCTATGTGCGGCTGGACGAGAAGACCGGGCTCGCCGAGAACGCTCACGTACTCGGCATCTTCGGGATGGCGGTTTCCCCTCGGGCCCGCCGGGCCGGGGTGGCTTCGGCGCTCCTGGAGGCGGCCGAGGTGGAGGCCCGTGCGCGAGGCGCGCGGAAGCTGAGCCTCCGCGTCCTGGCGAGCAACGCGCCTGCCCTGCAGCTCTACGAGCGGCACGGCTACCGCACCGAAGGCCGGTACGTCGACGAGTTCCTGATCGACGGCCACTTCGTGGACGACCTGACCTTGGCGAAGCTGCTGGACCCAACCCCCTGAACTGCGTTTAGCGGGCTAAACGTCCTCGCGGGCCGTGGTCACGGGGCCTTTCCGGCCTGTCTTACGGACCCTGGTTGCGCGACTAGCACTCAGGTGGTTAGAGTGCTAATCGACGGCACCAATACAGCCCCGGCACCCGCGACGGCGGGGGTGGTAGGAGCCTAAGTTTTATAAACCTGCCAACGCTTTCGACGACCCGTGGAGGTCAACCCGGTGAGCGTCAACATCAAGCCGCTTGAGGACAAGATCGTTGTCCAGACGAGCGAGGCCGAGGAGACGACCGCTTCCGGTCTCGTCATCCCCGACACCGCCAAGGAAAAGCCCCAAGAGGGCAAGGTTCTGGCCGTTGGGCCAGGCCGGATCGACGACAAGGGCAACCGTGTCCCGTTGGATGTAGCTGTCGGCGACGTCGTCATCTACTCCAAGTACGGCGGCACCGAAGTCAAGTACAACGGTGAGGACTATTTGATCCTCTCCGCCCGCGACGTGCTGGCCGTCATCAACTGACGTTCTGCTCAAAGCGCATGACGCCCCGGGTCCCGCTTAGCCGGGAGCCGGGGCGTTTGTGCTTTCAAGACTTCGAAAGGTAAGCGGAAAAGGCTATGCCTAAGCAGATTAGTTTCGACGAGGACGCTCGTCGCGCGCTGGAGCGCGGGGTGAACAAGCTCGCGAACGCGGTCAAGGTCACCCTCGGCCCCCGCGGCCGCCACGTCGTGCTGGACAAGAAGTTCGGCGGGCCGACGATCACGCTCGATGGCGTGACGGTCGCTCGTGAAATCGACCTGGACGACCCGTTCGAGAACCTGGGCGCTCAGCTGGCCAAGAACGTGGCCACCAAGACCAACGACGTCGCCGGCGACGGCACCACCACGGCCACCGTGCTGGCGCAGTCGCTGGTGAAGGTCGGCCTGCGCAACGTTGCTGCCGGTGCCAACCCGACGTCGCTCGGTCGTGGCATCGAGGCCGCCGCGGAGAGGGTCATCGAGGTCCTCAAGGCCAAGGCCACCCCGGTCAAGGGCCGCGAGAGCATCGCCCAGGTCGGCACCGTGACCTCCCGTGACGCCGCCATCGGCGCGCTGCTCGGCGAGGCTGTGGAGCGGGTCGGCGAAGACGGTGTCATCACGATCGAAGAGTCGTCCACGATGGCGACCGAGCTCGTGATCACCGAGGGCGTGCAGTTCGACAAGGGTTTCCTGTCGGCGCACTTCGCGACCAACCCCGAAGACCAGAAGGCCATCCTCGAGGATGCCTACATCCTGCTGCACCGCGAGAAGATCTCGGCGCTCGCCGACCTTCTCCCGCTGCTGGAGAAGGTCGTCGAGGCCAAGAAGCCGCTGCTGATCATCGCCGAGGACGTCGACGGCGAAGCGCTGTCCACCCTTGTGGTGAACTCGCTGCGCAAGACGATCACCGCCGTCGCCGTCAAGGCGCCGTTCTTCGGTGACCGTCGCAAGGCGTTCCTGGACGACCTCGCGGTCGTCACGGGCGCCGAGGTCATCTCGGGCGAGATCGGCATGAAGCTCTCCGAGGCGACCATCGCTTCGCTGGGCTCCGCCCGTCGCATCGTGGTGACGAAGGACAACACCACGATCGTCGACGGTGCCGGCACCAAGGACGACATCTCCGCCCGGACCGCGCAGATCCGCCGCGAGATCGAGTCCACCGATTCCGACTGGGACCGGGAAAAGCTGCAGGAGCGCCTCGCGAAGCTGGGTGGCGGTGTCGCGATCATCAAGGTCGGCGCGGCCACCGAGACCGAGCTCAACGAGCGTAAGCACCGCATCGAAGACGCCGTGGCAGCGACCAAGGCGGCTGTCGAAGAGGGCATCGTGCCCGGTGGTGGCTCGGCGCTGGTTCACGCGGTGAAGGAGCTCGACGCTCTCGAGTCCGAGTTCACCGGTGACGAGGCGACCGGTGTCCGGATCGTTCGCGACGCGCTCACCGCGCCGCTGTTCTGGATCGCCACCAACGCCGGTTTCGAAGGCGCTGTCATCGTGAACAAGGTCAAGGAGCAGAGCTGGGGGCAGGGCTTCAACGCTGCCACCGGTGAGCTCACCGACCTGCTCGCGGCCGGCATCGTCGACCCGGTGAAGGTGACCCGTTCCGCGGTCTCCAACGCCGCATCGATCGCCCGGCTCGTGCTCACCACGGAGAGCGCTGTTGTCGAGAAGCCTGCCGACGCCGAGCCTTCGGGCGGCGCCGGACACGGGCCCTCGCCCTAGGTCCCCCTCGAAGCGGGGCGGCACACCTCCGGGTGCGCCGCCCCGCTTTGCTGTCCCCAGCTCCAGGGCCCCGGGCGCGACGATTAGCCCGCTAAACGCAGGTCAGGCGTTCACGCCGCCGTCGACGGTGATCACAGTGCCGGTGATGAAGCGGCCGGCACGTGCTCGGCCAGGTTGCTGCCGACCGTGATGATCCGGCCGCCGTCGGGAAGGTGCCGTGCGGCGGCGGTCGCGGCGACGAACGCCGCCCGCACGTGGATCGCCGGCACCCGGTCGATTTCCTCGACGGTGACCTCGTCGATCTCCCCGGCCACTCAGACCCCCGCATTGTTCACGAGGACGTTTAGCCCGCTAAACGTCCTCGCGGTGGTCTCGACGGCGTTGGTGACGGCGGCTGGGTCGGCGGAGTCCGCCTGGATGGCGAGAGCTTTGCGGCCGAGGGATTCGACCGCCGCACAGGCCAGGGACGGCGCGAACGCGAGCGAGCTGACAGCGGTCGTCAACGGCGCGATGGCCGCTTGGAGCGGTTACGACAAAGGGGTGTCACCCGAGTGAGTGACACCCCGACGCCGTGAGTGTGGTTCAGCTGCTCGACAAGCTCAGTGTCCGCTTGTCGGATTTGATGATGTTCTCCCGTTCCGCCTCGGATAGACCGCCCCAAATGCCGTAGGGCTCGTGCACCGCCAGCGCGTGGCGGCGGCACATTTCCAGCACCGGGCAGGCAAGGCATACCGCCTTTGCCCTGGCCTCCCGGCGGGCTCTCGCCGGTCCGCGTTCGCCGTCGGGGTGAAAGAAGGACCCGCTGTCCATCCCCCGGCACGAACCCTCCAGCTGCCAGTCCCAAATATCCGCATTGGGTCCGGGGAGCCTGCGCGTGTCTGCCATCTGACCGCCTCCGTCGTCCGGTCGACTACTCCATTCGGTGCAACGGCCGTAACGTTAGAAGCGCTTCAATACTTGTTCAAGGGATTGGGAGTAATTCAGCCGTTAGGCTTCCCCCGTAGGTGTGAGAGGCCGGTCGGGCTCCGGTTGCCGCGATCGTGCCGGGCCTGGATATTGGGTTCGGTGGGAGCCGGGTCAAATGCGGACGAACCGACCCTGCCGGTGGCCTCGGTGGCACGCCGGCTCGGCGTCGCACCGTCGACCCTCAGAACTTGGGACCGCCGCTACGGCCTAGGGCCGAGCAGGCACACCAATGGCCGTCATCGCCGCTACGGAAGCTCGGACATCGGCAGGTTGGAGCTCATGCAGCGGGCCTTGTTGCGGGGTGCGTCGACGGCCGAAGCCGCTCGTTACGCCCTCGATCAGATGCCCAAGTCCGCTGCTGACCAGCCTTTGACGTCGTCGGGGGCGGACAGCCGGGAAAGCGCTGTCGTCCTGCCGGAAGACCAGGACGGCCCGTCGCGGCTGGCTCGGCGGTTGAGCACCGCCGCGCTCGCCATGGATGTCGGGGCCGTCCAGCGGATGCTCGCCGAAACCATCGCCGACGCCGGCGTGCTCGCCGGTTGGGAAGGCGTGATCGACCCCGTCCTGAGCGCTCTCGGCGCCCGTTGGCGTGGCGTCAGTGCGGGGGCGGAAGTCGAATATCTGCTGACGGAATGCGTGTTCGCCGCGCTGGTCCGCGCGACGCCGGTGCTCGCCGAGCCGCGTAACCATCGGCCCGTCCTGCTCGGCTGCGTGCCGGACGAACGCGACAGCATGGCGATGTACGCACTCGCCGCCTGTCTCGCCGAGCGGAGCCTCGGCACCCAGCTCTTCGGTGTGCCACTGCCCGCGGACGTGCTGGCGGTGGCAGTGCGCCGAAGTGCACCCGCCGCCGTCGTCCTGTGGGCGCGCCGACGCGGCGTCGCCGACCCGAGGCTGTTCGCCAGGGTGTCGCGCGGACGCCACCGGAGCCGCTTGTTCGCCTGTGGGCCGGGCTGGGATCCGGCGACACTGCCGGACAACGTCGAGCTGCTCGACGGCGTCGCGAGCGCGGCAGAGCGCCTCGAATACGTTCTTGTCGGTACCAGCCGCTACAACTGACACACACAGTCGAGGGGGAGGGCCGGGTGCTGGAAGACGAGCTGCGTCGAGCGGCTTTCGGGGAACTGCCCCTGGCGCGGGTGCCCGGCTGGTCCGAGGTGCCCAGGATCAGGCTGCTCAGTGCGATCGTCCTGGGTGGACGCGGGCGTTATGGCGCCGCTGCGACGATCCTGACCGAGCTGGTCCAGGCCCCAGACCCGGTGATCGGCTCGCTCGCGGGCAGCGTCTTCGCGTCGCATCGGCGGCAGTTGGGCGGTCACACGGCGGCGCGCCGGTTCGACGGCCCGGCGCTACTCCAGGCCTCCCGCGCGCTGGAAAGCCATCTGAAGGACGATCCGGACGGACTCGATGCCCGTGGCGCGATGTCCGACGCATTGCTCGGCCTGGCCGCGGACAATCTCGCGCTCGCCAGGTTGCCCGCCGCGCGCCGGTTGGCTGCCGCCGCCGCCCGGATTTCGGCGGGCTGGCGCGGTGAGGTGCGCTCCGGCTGGGTCGCCGCCGAGATCGAGCTCGCCTCGGGAGCGCCGGCGGATGCCGTCGCGCCCGCCGAGCGGGCCGCTGAGCTCTCCCGGTCGCGGGGTGCGGCTCGTCATCGGATCAAGTCCGATCTCGTCCTGGGGGCGACGCTGGCCGCCACTGGCGACCCCGGCACGCACGATCGCGCGAAAAGGCTTGTCGAAAACGCCCTGGAAGAGGCCGAAAAATGCGAATTGTATTCACTTATTTGGCCTGCGTGCTCGATTGCGGGGAATCTTGGGGCAGAGCCAGGGGAGCAGTATCGATTCAGAAGCGCACAGGTGTTGCACGGAGTGTTACTACACGCAGATCCTGGCGGTAGGCGTATCGCACGGGAATCGCCGTGGGTCCCAACTTGAGCTCATTGCCCCTGTTGGACAGCCCATTCCGGCATCCGGGCTAAGAACTTTCAAAAAAAGCCACCGGATCGTGTCAAGGTCGGGCCTAAAGCGTCCGATAGGGGTTATGGAATGTCACCCGGCTGCAGGAAGGAAACCCCGTGACGACGGTCTTGATCTGCGACGACCGACGCAGTGTCCGCGAAGGGCTTACTCGCGTGATGTCTGCTGTTCCAGGGGTTAGTCGCATCGACTGCGTAGCGCACGGTGACGAGCTCCTGGCCAGGTACTCCCGACAGCCCGTAGACGTGGTGCTCGTCGGGACTCAGCGCGCGGTACCCACCGGGGTCGAGGCCACCAGGCGCCTCGTCTCGGCGAATCCCCAGGCGAACGTCATCGTTTTCGGTGCTCCGGACGACGCGGGCAGCATTGCTGCCGCGATCGCCGGCGGTGCCCGCGGCTATCTCCGGTGGGACGCGTCCCGTCCGGAACTGGTGGCCGCGCTGGCGCACACCCTGGCCAGCACCTCGGTGCCGGCACCCCGCCAGCCCTCCGACCCGGGCGTGCAGCTCACCGAGCGCGAGCTCCAGGTGCTGCGCGGCATGAGTCAGGGCAAGAGCAACGGTCAGATCGGCCGTGAGCTCTACCTGTCGGAGGACACCGTGAAGACCCATGCCCGGCGGCTGTTCCGCAAACTGGGCGTGCGTGACCGCGCCCAGGCTGTGGCACACGGCTTCCGTCGCGGCCTGGTCTCCTAGGAGCGGGCCTGGTGTCCTAGGAGGCACTGCCAGGTTTCCAATGGCGGCGTCGCTGTGAACGCCGTTGTTTGAAGACTTGACGAACGAGCAACGGGCCGGGGAGTATCTTCCCGGCCCGTTGTGATCTGTGTCACCATGCGGTCCACGGTTTTGGTGATCATGTATCTGCGACCCCTCAACCCGCCTCTTCGTGCACGGGATCCGTACCCCTCTCCGGCAACGCTCGTTGGATACTGCGAAGACGAGCCGGAGCTGGAAAGCGTCCCGCATCCGCTGGGACGCGCCGGTGACGTCAAAGGCACCGACGCCGGCGCCGGCAGGTACGGTAGCCATCGCCGGCGTGACGGATGACGAGCGCCGCCTGCCGGAGTATTTGCACGCCTACACGTAACACTGGGACTGTTGTCTGCGATGGCCAATGTGGGGGATGGACTGGACGAACCGGTCGCAGCTGCTGTCGAGGGTGATCCCCAGGCAGTCGAGCGGCTATTGGCTTCTATCCGTCCTCTTGTGGTGCGGTATTGCCGCGCTCGGGTTGGCAGGCAGGAGCGTTCGTTCGCTTCGGCAGACGATGTTGCGCAGGAGGTGTGTCTCGCGGTGCTAACGGCATTGCCTTCGTACCGGGATCAAGGCCGGCCTTTCCTGGCCTTCGTCTATGGCATCGCTCAGCACAAGGTGGCCGACGCGCATCGCGCGGCGGCCCGTAACCGTGCCGAGCCGGTCGCCGAGGTGCCGGACGAGGTGGAGGGTGGCGTCGGCCCCGAACAGCGTGCCTTGCAGGGTGAGCTGAACGAGCGGATGTCACTGCTGCTCAAGATCCTGCCCGAAAAGCAACGAGAGATCGTGGTCCTGCGCGTGGTGGTGGGCCTGTCCGCAGAGGAGACGGCCGACGCCGTGGGATCGACCCCGGGCGCCGTCCGGGTTGCCCAGCACCGTGCACTCGCGCGGCTTCGCAAAGTACTGGCCGCCGAGGAGGTGATCTGAGTGACCGATCGCGAAGGACATGACCTCGAAAGGGGTTTCACCGAATCCACGATGCCGCCGTTCAACAACGGGATGACGGCCTCGGAGTCGGATTTCGCCGCAGACCTGTCTGCTGTTCAAGCCGATGACGCTCTTTTGGACGCGTTGGGTGGCTCCGATCCCAAGATCGCCGACGGGCTCGGGGATCAGGAGCTCAACGCCCTGCTTCTCGCCTGGCGTCGTGACATCGACAGCGAGCCGCTCGCGGAGCTCGTCGACACCGACACTGCGGTCTCCACGGTCAAGACCGCGGCCTTGGCGAAGCGTCACGGGCATCGCGAGCGCAGGCGCCGCATGCTGGTGCCCGTCGCCGCCGCGGCGGCGGTGCTGGCCATCGCCTTCACCGGAACCGGGCTCGCGGCGCGTGACGCCCAGCCCGGCGACACCCTGTGGGGTCTCACGAAGGTCCTCTACGGCGATCACGCCCGGTCGATCGAAGCGGCCGCAGCGGCGAGGGTCGATCTCGAAAAGGCGAACATCGCGCTGGCCAGCGGCCGGATAGACGACGCCCGTAAGGCGCTGGACGATGCTCAGGCCGCGCTCCGGCAGGTTTCCGTCGAGGATCACCTCGCTCAGCTGATGGAACAGCATCGCCAGCTGAGCGCGCAGCTGGAAAGCCCCAATCCGGTGCCGTTGCCGCCCGCAACCCAGTCCCCGGCGAATTCGAGTCAGACCAGCCAGCTGTCGCCGCCGCCTTCGCCGTCTCCGACGAGCTCGCAGCTCCCCGCGGACACCGGGAGTGGCACGACGACCGAGCCGTCGTCCCCGCCGACAAGCACCTCCTCGCCTCCGACGCAGACGAGCGAGCCGACGCCGACTTCGTCGACCACACCGTCGGCGAGCGGGAGCGATCCTGGCAGCTCCAGTAGCGTCGGCCCGCGGTTTGATGTGTCTGACAACCCGTCCACTGCGACCACACCGTAATTCGCCCAGACAGAGTCCGGCCCCCTGAGCAAAACTCCTCAGGGGGCCGGACTCATTCACTACCTCAGTAGGCGCTTTCGTTGGCGGTTACGCCGTCAGCGAAACCGCGGCAGTAGTCCCAGCTCACGTAATCGCCGGGGTTGGGGTCGAAGGCGGGCTCGTGCGGGCGCATGCGGCCGTCGGAGAGCAGCTGTTCGAGACTGGCGCGCAGCAGATGCCAGTCGTGATAATGCGGCTCGTCACATTCACCACAGTCGACCACGATCCCGCGAACGCCTCTCGGCGCCAAAAGCGCCTGGTAGACAGCGAGATCGGAGAGGTCGGCGAGCAGTTCGGTGCGCTCGTCGGAGCTGATGGGCTCGTCGAGATGATCGTCCAGCTCGGTGAACTCCCGGGCTGGGTCGTTCGGATCATCCGCGAACGGGTCTGGGGGCAAGACTTCGTGCGGCACGGCCTGCACGGTACCGGGCGGCCCCGACAGCGTCGCCAGATACCATCGGTTAAAGGTCCGCGAGTCGCTGCCGCGACGGATTCACCATCCCCAAGGAAGGCCCTCCGCCTCTTATGACCAGCGATCCCGTCACAGCCGCAGTCCCCAGCAAGTTCGCGATGCTCGGGCTCACCTTCGACGACGTACTGCTGCTGCCTGCCGAGTCTGACGTCATCCCCAGCTCGGTCAACACCGGCACCAGGCTTTCCCGGAACGTCACACTGGGCATCCCGCTGGTCTCGGCCGCGATGGACACGGTGACCGAAGCCCGGATGGCCATCGCCATGGCCCGCCAGGGCGGCATCGGCGTCCTGCAGCGCAATCTGGCGATCGACGTCCAGGCGGCGGCCGTGGAGGTCGTCAAGCGGTCCGAGGCCGGCATGGTGACCGACCCGGTGACCTGCTCACCCGACGCGACACTCGCCGAGGTCGACGCCCTGTGCGCGAAGTTCCGCATCTCCGGCGTCCCGGTCACCGACGCCGCGGGCATGCTTGTGGGCATCATCACCAACCGGGACATGCGCTTCGAGGTCGACCACACGAGGCCGGTCAGCGCGGTCATGACCAAGCTGCCGTTGATCACCGCGCAGGTCGGGGTCACCGCCGAAGCCGCGTTGGGGCTGCTTCGCCGCCACAAGATCGAGAAGCTGCCGATCGTGGACGGCGCTGGCAAACTGCGCGGGCTCATCACCGTCAAGGACTTCGTGAAGACCGAGCAGTATCCGAAGGCGACGAAGGACGCCGACGGCCGGCTCATCGTGGGCGCTGCGGTTGGTGTCGGTGCTGAAGGGCACCAGCGCGCGATGGCGCTCGCCGAGGCCGGGGTGGACGTGCTGATGGTCGACACCGCGCACGGGCACTCCCGCGCGGTCATCGACATGGTCGCCCTGCTGAAGAAGGAATTGGGCGACACCGTCGATGTTGTCGGTGGGAACGTGGCTACTCGGGCTGGTGCGCAGGCGCTGGTGGACGCTGGTGCGGATGGGGTCAAGGTCGGAGTCGGGCCCGGGTCGATTTGTACGACCCGGGTTGTCGCGGGTGTGGGTGTGCCGCAGATCTCGGCGATTTACGAAGCCGATCTGGCTTGCCGCCCGGCCGGGATTCCGGTGATCGGTGACGGTGGGATCCAGTACTCCGGGGATATCGCGAAAGCCATTGCCGCTGGGGCTTCCTCGGTGATGCTGGGCAGTCTGCTGGCCGGTACCGCGGAGTCGCCCGGTGAGTTGATTCTTGTTGGTGGGAAGCAGTTCAAGTCCTACCGTGGGATGGGGTCGTTGGCGGCGATGCAGACCCGTGGGGATGCGAAGTCGTATTCCAAGGATCGGTACGCGCAGGACGATGTGCTGTCCGATGACAAGCTGGTTCCACAGGGCATCGAAGGCCGGATCCCGTTCCGGGGACCGCTGGCCAACGTTGTGCACCAGCTCGTCGGCGGTCTCTCGGCCGGAATGGGCTTCGCGGGCGCCAGCACCATCGCGGAGCTGCAGGACGCGCAACTCGTCCGCATCACCGCGGCCGGGTTGAAGGAAAGCCACCCGCACGACATCACCATGACCGTCGAGGCGCCGAACTACACGACCCGTTAGTCCACCCTTTAGGTCCTTTCGCCAGGACTGCCCGGTTCTCAACACTGGATCAAGTGGATCACCTGATCCGTGTCGAACCGCCGGGGGTTGTCGTGAAAACTGTGTCGCGCCGGACCGTTGTGGCTGTGCTGACCGCTGGGGTGCTGGGTTTGGGCAGCGGTGTCGCGGCCTCGGCGGCGGGAGAGAGCGCCGCGCCGTCGAACGCGGACGACTCCTCGGCATCGCCGGGAACGCTGTTCAAGCGAACGGAGCTGTACTTCGGCACCGCCAAGCCGGACGGCACCGAAGTCACGCCTGAGGAGTTCGATAGGTTCTCGGACAAGGTGATCACCTCGGCGTTCCCCGACGGCTTCACCGAGCTGACCGGTATGGGGCAGTACAAGGGCGCCAGCGGTGAGATCGTGCGCGAGCACTCGTTCGTGGTGATCGTGCTGTATCCGGTGACCGATCAACAAGCCAACGGCGAAATCGAGGGCATTCGCGCCGACTACAAGCGGTCGTTCCACCAGGAGTCCGTGCTCCGGACCGACTCGGTGGAGAAAGTGTCCTTCTGACCGGCATGCAGGCGGCGTCACGCTTGTGGTGCCCCCTGCGCACGTCACTCACGCGGACTAGCGACAATGTGCTGTCAAGGCTTCGTGTGAGAGGGGACTACCGTGCGGGATCTGGTCGAGATCGGGATGGGCCGCACCGCGCGGCGGTCATATGACCTCGATGACGTGGAGATCGTGCCTTCGCGGCGTACTCGGTCGTCGGCGGTCGTTTCGACCGAGTGGAAGATCGACGCCTACCGGTTCGAGCTGCCGCTGGTGACCCACCCGACCGACGCGATCGTGTCGCCGGGTACCGCGGTGGCGGTCGGTGAGTTGGGCGGGCTCGGCGTGCTCAACGCCGAGGGGCTGTGGGCGCGGCACGCGAACGTCGAGGACGCGATGTTCCGGATCGTGCGGGCCGCGGAGGACACCGAGGACCCGACGGCGCTCATCAGCGTGCTGCAGGAACTGCACTCCGCACCGATCAGGCTGGACCTGATCACCGAAGCGATCAAGACCGTCCGGGAATCCGGTGTCACGGTGGCGGCGCGGGTCAGCCCGCAGCACGCTGCCGAGCTGACCCCTGATCTGATCAAGGCCGGCGTCGAGATCCTCGTCGTCCAGGGCACCATCGTCTCCGCGGAGCACGTGGAGCGCGAAGGCAACCCGCTGGACCTGAAGGACTTCATCGGCAGGCTCGACGTGCCGGTGATCGCCGGTGGCGTCGGCGACTACCGCACCGCGATGCACCTCATGCGTACCGGCGCGGCCGGCGTGATCGTCGGGCACGGCTACACGCCGGGTGTGACGACCACGGGCAAGGTCCTCGGCATCGGCGTGCCGATGGCGACGGCGATCATCGACGCCGCCGCCGCGCGCCGCGACTACCTCGACGAGACCGGCGGGCGCTACGTCCACGTGCTTGCGGACGGCGGGATGAGCGTGTCCGGCGACATCGCGAAGGCCATCGCCTGCGGTGCCGACGCCGTCATGCTCGGTGCTCCGCTCGCCGCGTCCTCCGAGGCGCCCGGCCAAGGCCTGTACTGGACCGCCGCGGCCGCGCACCCGTCGCTGCCGCGCTCACGCGTCGCGCCGGGCCCCGACTACGCCGTCGACCTGAAGACCCTCCTGTTCGGTCCGTCGTCGGACGCCGAGGGCGTCGTGAACCTCTTCGGCGCGCTTCGCCGGGCGATGGCGAAGACGGGCTACTCGGACCTGAAGGAGTTCCAGCGGGTCGGCCTCACCGTCCACCGCTAACCCCGCATCCCCCAAAAAGTGCGTTTAGCCCGCGAAACGCACTTTTTAGGGGTCTCGGAACCGGACAAAAGGGATTTAAAGGGTGAACTGGCCGGTAACTTACTCCTGGTCAGAAGTGGGGTCGGCGGGTTACCGTGATGGTGTGACTGCCCGTAACACCACCACTGAAGAAGACTATGACGTCATCGTCGTCGGCTCGGGTTTCGGCGGCAGTGTCGCCGCGCTCCGGTTGACCGAGAAGGGCTACCGGGTGGCGGTCATCGAAGCCGGCCGCCGCTTCGCCGACGACGAATTCGCGAAGACGTCCTGGGACCTGCGCCGGTATCTCTGGGCGCCGCAACTCGGTTGTTTCGGTATTCAGCGCATCCACATGCTCTCCGACGTCATGGTGCTCGCCGGAGCGGGCGTCGGCGGCGGTTCGCTGGTCTACGCGAACACGCTGTACCGGCCGCTCAAGCCGTTCTACGCCGACAAGCAGTGGTCGCACATCACCGACTGGGAATCCGAGCTCGCGCCGCACTACGACCAGGCGAGCCGCATGCTGGGAGTGGTCACGAACCCGACGATCACGCCGTCCGACGTCGTCATGCGCAAGGTCGCGCGGGACATGGGTGTCGAGAAGTCGTTCCACCCGACCCCGGTCGGCGTGTACTTCGGCAAGCCGGGCGAGAACGCGGAGGACCCGTACTTCGGTGGCGCCGGGCCCGGGCGCACCGGCTGCACCGAGTGCGGCGCCTGCATGACGGGCTGCCGCGTCGGCGCCAAGAACACGCTGGTCAAGAACTACCTCTACCTCGCCGAACAGGGTGGTGCGAAGGTCATCCCGCTGACGACGGTGACCTCGGTCCGGCCACGCGGAGACGGTTTCGAGGTCGGCATCCGCAAGACCGGCACCACGTCGAAGAAGTTCCGGCACACCCTCACCGCCGGCCGGGTCGTGCTCGCCGCCGGGACCTGGGGCACCCAGAACCTGCTGCACGAAATGCGTGACACGAAGACGCTGCCCAAACTTTCGTCAACGCTCGGCGAGCTGACGCGCACCAACTCCGAGGCGATCATCGGTGCCGGCCGCACCGGCGTCGACCCCGACCGGAACTTCAGCAACGGCGTCGCGATCACCTCGTCGATTCATCCGGACGAGACCACCCACATCGAGCCGGTGCGCTATGGCAAGGGCAGCAACGCGATGAGCTTGCTGCAGACGATCGCCACCGACGGCGCGTCCGCCGTCCCGCGCTGGCGCCAGGCCGTGAACTTCATGGTCAAGCACCCGATCCAGACGGCGAAGCTGCTCAACGGCTACAGGTGGAGCGAGCGGACCGTCATCCTGCTGGTGATGCAGAGCCTCGACAACTCGATCACCACATACACCAAACCTGGGCTCTTCGGGCGTCGTAAATACACCTCAAAGCAGGGCCACGGCGAACCCAACCCGAGCTTCATCCCGGCCGGGTACGAGGCGAACGAGCGCACCGCCGAGCATATCGGCGGCATGGCGGGCGGCACCTGGGGCGAGATCTTCGACATCCCGCTCACCGCGCA
Source organism: Actinomycetota bacterium (assembly GCA_032230695.1). Lineage (GTDB taxonomy): Bacteria > Actinomycetota > Actinomycetes > Mycobacteriales > Pseudonocardiaceae > Amycolatopsis. The sequence continues at coordinate 50,314 of JAVXWP010000027.1, forward strand.
CTTCATCGGCGGCGCGGCGATCGGCACCGACGCGGCGAACGGCGTCATCGACCCGTACCACCGGGTGTTCAACTACCCCGGATTGTCCATTGTGGATGGTACGGCGATCACCGCGAACCTCGGCGTCAACCCGTCGCTGACCATCACCGCGCAGGCCGAGCGGGCGTTCTCCTTCTGGCCCAACAAGGGCGAGCCGGACAAGCGGCCAGCGCAGGGTTCGCCGTATGTCCGGCTCGACCCGATCACGCCCAAGAACCCCGCGGTTCCAGCGGAGGCGCCTGCTGCCCTGCGGTAGTGCACAAAGTCCCCCTGTCGGTCGTCTTCAGTTCGCCGGACCGGGTGAGGCCAGGGAACCCCAGCGGGCGCTGTGCGTCTCTTGTTCATGACACTGGGCAGAAGGACTTTCCTGCGGGTCGCGGGGGTGTCCGCGCTGGGAGCGGCCGCCGCGGCGTGTACCGCGCCCGCCAAGGCTCCGGGTGTCACTACACCGCCGCCGCCGTCGTCGACGGCCGCCTCGGCGAGTGTCGCCCCGCCGTCCGGGCCGCCGGACTGGAACGCCTTGCGTGGCAAGGTTTCCGGTGGTCTGGTCCTTCCCGGTGACGCCGGCTTCGAGCAGGCGAAGCATGCTTTCAACCCACTTTTCGACGCGCGGAAGCCCGCTGCGGTAGCGCACTGCGCGACCCCGGCGGACGTCCAGGCGTGCGTGACCGCGGCCGCGTCCAGGGCGCCGATCGCGGCCAGGAGCGGCGGCCACAGCTACGCCGGCTATTCGGCGCCGGACGGTGGCCTGGTGATCGACGTCGGGCCGATGTCGTCGGTCGACGTCCGGTCCGATGGCACGGTGGTGATCGGGGCCGGGGCTCGGATGAAGGAGATCTACGCCGCGCTCGCCAAGGCGGGCCGGTGCCTGCCCGCCGGGTCGTGCCCGACGGTCGGGATCGCCGGGCTGACACTGGGCGGCGGCATCGGTGTACTTGCCCGCAAGTACGGTCTGACCTGCGACCATCTGGTGTCGGCGCAGATCGTCACGGCCGACGGCAGGCTGCGGACGGCGTCCGCGGACTCCGAACCCGAGCTGTTCTGGGCACTGCGGGGCGGCGGAGGTGGCAACTTCGGGGTCGTCACCTCGTTCACGTTCTCCACCGAGCCGGCGCCGGCGCTGACGGTGTTCTCCCTGCATTTCCCCGCCGGTTCCTCAGGCGATGTGCTCGGTGGCTGGCAGCGGTGGATTCCCGCCGCTCAGCCGGAACTGTGGTCGAATCTTGTGATCTCCGGCGGTTCACCGACGCAGTGCAGGGTCGGTGGCTGTTTTGTCGGCGGCAGCGCGGCACTCGCGCCGCTGCTCGACGACCTCGTTGCCTCGTCGGGTGTCAAACCGACGTCGCGGACGGCCAAGGCGGAGAGCTATCTCGGTGCCATGCAGTACTTTTCGGGCAGTTCGAGCCGGCAGACCTTCGTCGCGTCCTCGCGGATCATGAGCGCGCCGGTGGCGGATACCTCCGGGCTCGCCAAGGTCATGAGCGGACGGTCCGGTGTGGATCTGCTGATCGACGGGCTCGGTGGCGCGGTTGGCAATCCGGCGCCCGCCGACACCGCGTTCTGGCACCGGAAGGCGCTCGCTTCGGTCCAGGTCTACAGCCAGGCGACGTCGGGAACTGCTGACACAGCGGCGAAATCGGTCGCCGAGATCGTTTCGGGATTGGCGGGGCTTGGCGTCGACGGCGGCTATGTGAACTACATCGACCCGGCGATGCCGGACTGGATGAACGCCTATTACGGCGAAAACGTGAAGCGCCTGCGCGAAGTCGCCAAGACCTATGACCCGGACAAGGTTTTCGGCTTCGCGCAGGCGATCACACCTTCTTAAAGGTCGATACCGGTGAAGACCGTGACGCGCTCTTCGGTCAGGTCGTTCATCGCCGCGAGCACGCCTTCACGCCCGACGCCGGAGCCTTTCACTCCGCCGTAAGGCATTTGGTCCGCGCGGTACGAAGGCACGTCACCGATGATCACTCCGCCGACTTCGAGCTCTGTCGACGCGTAGAACGCGAGGTGGACGTCTCGTGTGAAAACCCCTGCCTGCAAGCCATATGCGGACGCGTTGACTGCGGCGAAAGCCTCGTCCACACCATCCACAATGGACACTGCAAGCACCGGGCCGAAGATCTCATCGGACCACGCTTTCGCCGATTCCGGGACGTCGACGAGCAGTGTCGGCTCGACAGTCGCGCCCTCGCGGGTGCCGCCCGTCAGCAGCTTCGCGCCCGCGGCGACGGCTTCGTCGACCCACGCCACGATCCGCTCGGCGGCGGCTTCGTCGACCACTGGGCCGACGTCGACCTCGGTGTCGTATGGGTCGCCGGTTCGCTGTGCCTGCACGGCTTCCAGCAGCGCGGGCACGAACTCGTCGGCGACTTCGCGCTCGACGATGACTCGTTGGACGGCGATGCAGGACTGTCCGGCCTGGTAGTTGCCGAAGGTCGCGATGCGCAGCGCCGCGCCCTCGATGTCAGGCCAGTCGCGCAGCACCACGGCCGCCGCGTTGCCGCCGAGTTCGAGCACGACGTGTTTGCGTGGGGCGGCGTCGGCAAGCGACCAGCCGACCGGGCCGGAGCCGGTGAACGAGACCACCGGCAGGCGCGGGTCGGCGACCAGCGCCGATGTCTCCGCGTTTCCTATGGGCAGCACGGAGAACGCGCCTGCCGGGAGCTCGGTTTCGGCGAGGATCTCGCCCAGGATCAGTGCGGACAACGGCGTCCGCGGGGCCGGTTTGATGATGATCGGCGCGCCCACCGCGAGGGCCGGTGCGACCTTGTGCGCGACGAGGTTGAGCGGGAAGTTGAACGGCGAGATGCCGAGCACCGGGCCGCGCGGGATCCGGCGGGTCACCGCGAGCCTGCCTTCGCCCGCGGGGTCGGTGTCGAGGCGCTGGAGGTCTCCGCTGAACCGGCGGGCTTCCTCCGCGGCGATCCGGAACACCGACATCGCGCGGCGGACTTCGGCTTCGGCCCATTTCAGCGGTTTGCCGTTCTCCGCCGTGATCACCTCGGCGATTTCCTCGGCGCGGGCCTGGAGCGTCCTCGAGACGTGGTCCAGCGCCGCCGCGCGCAGATGCGCGGGCGAGCGCCGGAACTCCGAGGCGACTTCGGCCGCGGCCGCGACCGCGCGCTCGACCTGGTCCGCGCCGGGCACGGCGACCGTCGCGACCTCGCTGCCGTCGAACGGGTGCCGCACGACGATCGTGCTCGCGCCTTGCTCGGCGCGGCCCGCGATCCAGCAGGGTCGCGGCTCCGGGGTGATCATGTCCATGGCCCCCAAGGTATTCGGGACCTGTGTGTCAGTCGCGCAGACCCACCCGACCGTGTCCGGTCATGGCTTGACGAGCACCTTGAGGGCGCTGCGGTCGGCCATCGACCGGTAGCCGTCTGGGACTTCGCCGAACCCGATCGTGCGGTCGAAGACGCGGCCCGGCTGGACCTTGCCTTCAAGGACATCCGGCAGCAACTCAGGGATGTAGTGGCGCGCGGGCGCGACACCGCCGGTGACGGTGATGTTGTTGCCGAACAGCGGGCGCCCGATCGGGCCGTCCTGGTACTGCGGGACGCCGACGCGGCTGATCGTGCCGCCCGCACGGACCACGCCGATGCCCATCTCGAACGCGGGGAGCGTGCCGACGCATTCGAGCACGGTGTGCGTGCCTTCGCCGGAGGTGAGTTCGCGGACCTTGGCGATGCCCTCTTCGCCGCGGTCGCCGATGACGTCGGTGGCGCCGAACTCCCGGCCGAGGTCGGTGCGGGCGGTGTGGCGGCCCATGAGCAGGATCCGTTCGGCGCCCAGTCGCTTGGCCGCGAGGACCGCGGACAGGCCGACGGCGCCGTCGCCGATGACGGTGACCGTCGTGCGCGCGTTCACCCGGGCCTTGACCGCGCAGTGATGGCCGGTCGAGAAGACGTCGGAAAGGGTGAGGAGCGCGGCGAGCATGTCGTCGTCCTCGGTGCTCGGGAGCTTTACGAGGGTGCCGTCCGCCTGCGGGACGCGGACGGCCTCACCTTGGCCGCCGTCGACGCCAGGGTCGCCCCAGTTGCCGCCGTGCAGGCAGGACGTGTGCAGGCCCTCGACGCAGAACTGGCAGGTGTTGTCGGAGTAGACGAACGGCGCGACGACGAGGTCGCCCCTCTTGACACCTGTGACGTCGGAACCGGCGTCCTCGATGACCCCGAGGAACTCGTGGCCGATCCGGCGGCCGTGCTCCGACGGCTTCATGCCCGCGTACGGCCACAGGTCACTGCCGCAGATGCAGGACCGCACCACGCGCACGACGGCGTCGGTCGGCTCCACGATCTTCGGCTCGGGCACCTCCTCGACTCGCACGTCCCCGGCTCCGTAAATCACTGTCGCTCGCATCGCGATCCTCCCTGTTAGTCCGTGTCCTGACCCCTCGCCGAGTGCGTTTAGCGGGCTAAACGCACTCGGTAGGCATGCTAAGTATTCGACTGCATAGCTATGCTAACGACCGCGTTTAGCCCGCTAACTGCAGGTCGCGGGGGCGAAGGGGGCGTGGCGCGGCTCACCTGGGACGATAGGCGTAAGCCGCTCGCTTCGCCTTGGAGGTTTACCTGTGTCTAATGCCGCCTCAGCGGGAAAGAGTGCTTCGGCGGTGCCCAGGTCGACCGGGCCGGTCCTCGTCGTGGACTTCGGGGCGCAGTACGCCCAGCTCATCGCGCGCCGCGTTCGCGAGGCTCAGGTGTACTCCGAGGTCGTCCCGCACACCGCCACCGTCGAGGAGATGATGGCGAAGAACCCGGCGGCGATCATCCTGTCCGGTGGCCCGTCGAGCGTGTATGCCGAGGGCGCGCCCGGAATGGACCCCGCCCTCGTCGACGCCGGCGTCCCGATCTTCGGCATCTGCTACGGCCACCAGTTGCTGGCCAGGGCGCTGGGCGGCACCGTCGAGCCGACCGGCACGCGCGAGTTCGGTCGCACCGAGGTCCGCATCGCCGGTGACGGCGGTGTCCTCCACCACGGCCTCCCCGCGAAACAGACCGCCTGGATGAGCCACAACGACAGCGTCACCAAGGCCCCGGAAGGTTCGACGGTCACCGCGTCCTCCGAGGGCGCGGCTGTGGCCGGGTTCGAGGACGTCGAGCGCCGCTTCGCCGGGGTCCAGTACCACCCCGAGGTCGGGCACTCGCCCCACGGCCAAGAGGTCATGCGCCGATTCCTCCGCGAGATCGCGGGCATCAAGCCGCAGTGGACGACGGCGTCGATCGTGGACGAGCAGGTCAAGCGCATCGCCGAGCAGGTCGGCGAAGGCCGCGCGATCTGCGGGCTCTCCGGCGGGGTCGACTCCGCCGTTGCCGCCGCGCTCGTGCAGCGCGCCATCGGTGATCGGCTGACCTGCGTGTTCGTCGACCACGGGCTGCTGCGCGCCGGTGAGCGGACACAGGTCGAGCAGGACTTCGTCGCCGCGACCGGGGTCAACCTGGTCACCGTCGACGCCCGCGAGCGTTTCCTCGACGCGCTGGCAGGAGTCACCGACCCCGAGGAAAAGCGCAAGATCATCGGGCGCGAGTTCATCCGCGTGTTCGAGCAGGCCGAACGCGACCTCAAGGCGCAGGGCGACTACGAGTTCCTCGTGCAGGGCACGCTCTACCCGGATGTCGTCGAGTCCGGCGGCGGCGCCGGCACGTCGAACATCAAGAGCCACCACAACGTCGGCGGGCTGCCGGACGACCTGCAGTTCAAGCTCGTCGAGCCGCTTCGCCTGCTGTTCAAGGACGAGGTCCGCAAGGTCGGCCTCGAACTCGGGCTGCCGGAGACGATCGTGCAGCGCCAGCCGTTCCCCGGCCCGGGCCTCGGTATCCGGATCATCGGTGCCGTCGACGCCGAGCGCCTCGAGATCCTGCGCAACGCCGACGCGATCGCCCGCGAGGAACTGACTGCTGCCGGTCTCGACAGGTCGATCTGGCAGTGCCCGGTGGTGCTCCTCGCCGATGTCCGCAGCGTCGGCGTCCAAGGTGACGGCCGGACCTACGGGCACCCGATCGTGCTGCGCCCGGTGTCCAGCGAGGACGCCATGACCGCCGACTGGACCCGTCTGCCGTACGAGGTGCTGGAGCGGATCTCGACGCGCATCACCAACGAGGTCGCCGAGGTCAACCGGGTTGTGCTGGACGTGACCAGCAAGCCGCCGGGCACCATCGAGTGGGAATGATCTGATGGCCCTCATTGTCATCGGCGTGCTGCTGATCGCCGCAGCCGTCGTGGGCTTCTTCGTCATGCAGTCCACGAAGAAGGAACTGCACGCGATGATCGGCACGGAGACGTTGTCGATCCCGGAACTCGAGCAGCTCCGCGGGGTGTCGGACGAGCTCGGCGCGCAGGGCGGATTCCGCAAGGTGGCCGAGGTCGTCGGCGCGGCGCAACCGCGGCCCGAAGGTGTGCTGACCTCGGAGATCAGCAAGACCGAGTGTGTCTGGTACGGCTACCGGATCGACAGGCAGTACGAGCGCATCGAGTACCGCGACGGCAAGAAGCGGTACACGAAGCACACCGAGAAGGTGGCGGAGTTCTCGTCGTCGGAGGGCTACGCGCTCGTCGACTCGCAGGGCGCGACGATCGGCGTCGACCCGAATGGCACCAAGCCGGAGGGCGTCGAGCAGAGTGTCAACCGGTTCGAGCCGTCGACCGGCGGCGGGAGCCAGGACTTCTCGCTGTTCGGCGTCAAGCTGCCCGACTTCTTGAACACCGGGGAGAACTCGACGATCGGCTTCGATTACAAGGAGTGGCTGATCCGGCCGGGGAGCCGGCTGTATGTCCTCGGTGAGGTGCACGACCGGATCGGCCCGCTGGTGATCGGCAAGCCCGGGCAGCCGGGGCACTTCATCATCGCGGCTCGGACCGAGGAGGAGCTGCGGGCGGCTCGGACGCGGAAGCACAAGTACCTGGCCATCGGCGTCATCGCTGCCTTCGTCCTTGGCCTGGCCGTCATCACCTTCGGCGCCCTCCGCTGACCCCTCCCACGTGCGTTTAGCGGGCTAATCGCGAATGCCCTGACCCCGGCGGCTCCCGGGCTGGGAGAGGACCCGATTTACGTTTTGCGGGCTAAACGTAGTTGCGGGGGTCGGCCGGATGCAGGGCCCTGAGCTGCGTTCCGCGGGCTAAACGTCGCGCGTGGGGATCTGGAGCTGGGGACGAAGAAGGCCCCGGGGAGAGGGTCCCCGGGGCCTGGATCGATGAGTGGAGAGGGCGGCCGCTAGGGGCGGCGGTTGTTCCGGAGGGAGGCGGCCAGCATCAGGACGCCGATCAGGACCGCCGCGCCGGCCATCACCCACCGCAAGTTGAAGTCCGGCATCCACGAGGCACCGTCGCCGAGGATGTACCCGGAAGCCGCGAGGGTCACGATGCCGGCGATCAGGGTCATGACGTCGATCCCGCGCTTGGCCGGCTGCGTCGTGGCCGGAGCCTCGTCGTAGGCGTACGGGTTGTCGTTGTCAGCCACGGCGCACCTCCACATTTCCAGCCGAGTTCTGCAGGGTCACGTTGATTTTCGCGCCGCCGACGCTGTCCGTGCCGAGGTCGGTGCCGGTGATCGGGTTGTTGGCGATGCCGGACTGGTTGCGGCCGAGGCATTCGGCGTTGCCGACCTTGGTCTCGCAGCTGAACGTCACATCCGCGGTCGGCGGCACGATCACCGTCACGTTGCCCGCTCCGGTGACGAGCGTGGTCGTGACGTCCGCGGTGGCGGGCAGCTTGCCGAGATTGAGGTCGATGTCGCCCGCCGAGTGCTGGTACAGCGGCTTCACCTCGGACGTGTTCACCGGGGTCGCGGTGATGTCGCCGAAGCCGCCATTGAGGTCGAGCGCCGGGACGGCGGTGAGCGTCATACCGGCGATCGCCAGCGGGACGGCCAGGCCGATCAGCCCGCGGCCACCGCGGAGGAAAGCGCCGGCCACCAGGCCGAGGCCGACCACGGCGAGCGTCAGGCCGATGACGTGCTGCAGCGAGAAGTACGGGTCACCACTGAGGTTGAGGGCGACACCCACGCCGGCGACCAACAGCGCGACCCCGAACGTCGTGATGCCTACGGTCTTGTTCCGCGGCGCCAGCGGCCGCCGCGGCGGAGGCGACGGGACTGGAGCGGACACGGGGTGCGGGTCGGGAAGATCCCACGCGGCCGGTGCCGCGCCCAGCGGGTCCCATGCGGGCGGGGCGGCCGGGTCGGTGGCCGCGGTGCCGGCTTCGGTGCCGGTCATGGAGAACGCCGCGTCGAAGCCGGCGGGGCCGTACGCCGGGCCCTGGTGAGCGGGGGCGATCGGGCGGTTGTACTGCCCACGGCTGTGGTGAAGCAGGTACAGCGCCGCTGCGAGCAGCGCGAGGCCGAGGAGGCCACCGCCGTCGAACCAGCCTGTCGAGCCCCAGCCGCCACTGAACGCCCAGCTCGTCACCGGGAACACCGCGATGCACAGCACCACCGTGAAACCCTTCGACACGGAGCTGCGGCCCCGGCCGATCATGCTTTCGAACGCCGACACCTCGTCACGCTCGTCGGGGAAGAACAGCCAGCCGAGCAGGTACAGCACCAGCCCTGCCCCGCCGAAGAGCGTCGCGGCGACCAGCGCCACCCGGATCACGACGGGGTCGATGCCGTACCGGTTGCCGATCGCGGCCCCCACCCCGGCGATCTTGCGGTTGCCGTGCGGCCGGCGGGGCCTGCTGGCCCAGAAGTCTCTTATGGTTTCTTCGAAGCCGTTACGAAGCTTCGTTGCTTGGGTTTGCGTCTCGCCACTCATGCCATTGAATATCCAAGACCGGTGCCACTGGCACATCCGGGAACGTCCCTGAGGTTTGCGGGTCGCCCGGTTCAGGGGTTTCCCTGATGAAACGCGCCCCCGAGCGTGTGACCATGGAACTCGTGCAGGAACAGGCCCAGCAGGAAACCGAACCGGTGGCGACGGAGTCTGCCACCGGCGTCGTCGGCGTGCCGCCGGTCCCCAGTGCGCTCGCGATCTCCGACGGGCCGCCCAAGATGTACCGGCGCCGGTCCGGGCGGGTCATCGCCGGTGTGGCGGGGGGTCTCGCGGACCACCTCGGCGTCAAGGTCGTCTGGGTCCGGATGGCCTTCGCGATCCTGGGCGCGTTCGGCGGTGCCGGGCTGCTCGCGTACGGCCTGCTCTGGGTGTTCGTCCAGCAGCAGTCCGAAGCGGAGATCGCGAAGGCGCCCAAACATACGGTCAAGGAACGCCAGCAGGCCTTCGCGCTGATCGCACTGGGCGTCGGGCTCGCGGTCGGCACAAATACACTTTCGGGTGCCATCAGCGGCTGGGTCGCGGTGCCGCTCGCAGTGGCGCTCATCGGCGCGGCGGTCGTCTGGCGAGAGGCCGACGAGTCGCAGCGCCGCCGATGGCGTGACGGCGCCAAGGGCAGTGTCGCCGGCGCGGTGATGGGCGGGGGCGGCTGGTCGGCCGCCGTGCGCATCCTCGCCGGGGTCGCGCTTGTGATGAGCGGGATCGCGGTGGTGCTGTTCCGCAGCGGAAGCCTCGATCAGGTGCAGTTCGCGCTGATCGCGGTGCTGGCCACCCTGGTCGGCGTCGCGGTACTCACCGTCCCGTTCTGGCTGCGGCTGGTGCGCGACCTCGGCGATGAGCGCAGCGCACGAATCCGTACCGACGAACGCGCCGAGATCGCCGCGCACCTGCACGACTCCGTGCTGCAAACGCTTGCGCTGATCCAGAAGCAGGCCGACTCGCCGAGGGAGGTCGCGCGGCTCGCCAGGGGGCAGGAACGTGAGCTGCGCGGCTGGCTCTATGGCCCGGCCGGCTACGGCAAGAGCAACAAAGACGTCCCCGGCGGACGCCTGTCCGAGGCACTCGCGGCGGCGTGCGGCGAGATCGAGGACACCTTCGCCATTTCGGTCCCGCAGGTCGTGGTCGGCGACGCCGAGCTCGACGAGCCGCTGACAGCGCTCGTGATGGCGGCCCGCGAGGCGATCGTCAACGCGGCCAAGCACGCGGACGTCGACGAGGTCAGTGTTTACGCCGAGGTCGAGCCGTCCGCGGTGACGGTGTTCGTGCGCGATCGGGGCAAAGGTTTCGATCCGGACGTCGTTCCGGCCGATCGGCATGGTCTCGCGGACTCCATTAGGGGCAGGATGGAGCGCAACGGCGGTAGCTGCCGGCTGCGGACGGCGCCCGGGGACGGCACCGAGGTCCAGCTGGAGATGCCGATCAAAGTGACCAAGGGAGCAGCGTGACGGACAACCAGCAGACCAAAGAGCCGGTGAAGGTCTTCCTGGTCGACGACCACGCTCTTTTCCGCGCCGGGGTGCGCACCGAACTCGACTCGATCACCGACGAGGTGAAGGTGGTCGGAGAGGCGGGCTCGGTCGCCGACGCCGTCTCCGGCATCACCCGGACGAAACCGCAGGTGGTACTGCTCGACGTCCACATGCCCGACGGCGGCGGCGCCGAGGTGCTGCGCCGAACGCGTACGGACTTCCCGGATGTCGTGTTCCTCGCGCTGTCGGTTTCCGACGCCGCGGAGGACGTGATCGCGGTGATCCGGGCGGGCGCGCGTGGGTACGTCACCAAGACGATTTCGTCCAAGGAACTGGTGCGCGCGGTGGTGCGGGTAGCCGAGGGCGACGCGGTGTTCTCGCCGCGGCTGGCCGGTTTCGTGCTGGACGCGTTCGCCGATCGGCCAGGTTCCGCGCCGATCAACGACCCCGAGCTCGACCTGCTGACCCCGCGCGAGCGTGACGTCCTGCGCCTTCTCGCGCGCGGCTACGCGTACAAGGAGATCGCGTCGGAGCTGTTCATTTCGGTGAAGACGGTCGAGACCCACGTGTCGAGCGTCCTGCGGAAGACGCAGCTGTCGAACAGGTACGAACTCTCGCGCTGGGCGTCGGACCGCAGGCTCGTCTAGCGGTACGGGTAAGAGGTGAGCCGGTTCGCCGCGCTGAGCGCTTCCCGGCCCGCGCCCTGCTGCACGTTCATGCCGACGTGCTCTTCGACGCGCACCTGGAAATGGGCGAACATGTTCCCGAGCTCGGGATCGTGGCGCGGGTCGAACGGCCGCGTTGCCTTCGCGCGCTGCTGAGCCAACGCCGAAACCAGCCCACCGGCGGCCGAGAACCCGGGCAAGGTCAGGACGGTCAGCGAGTGCAGGTCGGCGATTTCCTTGTCCTCGGCCAGCACATCGACCCGTGACCTTGCCATGCCCGTGACGCGGGCGAGCAGCAACGCCCCACCCGCGATCAGCTGCGCCAGCAACTCCACAAAGGCGAACGGCAGCAGCAGGATGCCGATGAGGAACTTGCCCTTGGTGCGGATCTCCCAGAACATCCTGGTGAACCCGGTGATCACGGTGTTGACCACCAGCAGCCCGGGGTACAGCAGCAGCCACAGGCCACCGCGGTCCTCCATGGCGAGCAGCCGCCGGCGCCGGTCGTCGCGGCGTCGCACCCTGACCCGCTTCGCCCTGGCCCTGGGCGATTCCTCGACTCCACCGAGCGGGACCACCCGGAAGCGGTGATAGCGCCCGAACGCGTAGTTGACGGGCTGCACCTTGCGCCGCCACGGGGAAAGTCGCCGGGTGATCACCCAGGAAAAGCCGCCGGTGTCTTTGATTCGCACCGGAGAAGTAAATCAGACATGAATTCGCCGGTTACCGGTATTTCCGGGAAAACTCTGTCCTAAAGGGGGATCAAGGGACCTTTAGTGCCGCGAAACGGCAGTAAAGGTCCCTTGATCCCCCTTTACGGCGCCGGGGCCAGTGCGGGGGTGAGGACGGGAGCGGCGCGCTTGCGGATCCGGGTCAGCGCGACACCGGCGAGTACGACGACCATTCCGGCGATCACCCGGAGATCGAGCTTCTCGCTGAGGAAGACCGAGCCGAGCAGGACCGAGACCACCGGCAGTAGATAGCCGACGATCGACGCGGCGACCGCGCCTTCGCTGGCCAGCAGCTGGTAGTTCAGTGCGAAGGCGATGCCGGTCGACCCCATGCCGAGCACCAGCAAGGAGAGCACGGCCCCGGTGCCGAGGTGGATCGGGCTCAGCCCGCCGACCGGGACGGCGAGCAGCATGAACCCGCTGGCCAGGATCATCTGTCCGCCGGACAGCGCGACCGGCGAAACCCCGGCTCCGGAGAGGTATTTGCCCTCGTAGACGAACGCGAACCCGTAGCTGGCCGCCGCGATCAGGCAGGCCGCGGCGCCCCAGCTGAGCAGCCCGGACGCCTGCCACGGCGCGAAGATCAGCAGGATTCCGGACAGGCCGACGACCAGTCCCAGCGCGCGGAGCCTGCCGAGCTTCCGCTCGCCGCCGTACAGCGGCGCGATCAGGACCACCCACAGCGGCGTGGTCGCGTTCAGCACACCGGTGATCCCGGAGTCGACGGACAGCTCGCCGATGGCGAACAGCAGGAACGGCAGGGCGTTGTGGAAGAACGCGGCCACGGCCAGGAACAGCCAGATCTTGCGCTCCCTCGGCAGTTTGTCGCGCTGGAAATAGCAGAGCGCCACCAGCACGAGCGCGCCCAGCACTACCCGGCCGAGCACCAGCTGCACCGGTGAGAACGCGCCCAGCGCGATTTTGATCCAGAAGAAGCTGGACCCCCACATCAGCGCCAGCGCGCCGATTCGCAGCAGGGTTTTGATCTCACCCACCCATGGCCTCCTAAGCTCACCATCAGCTTGTCGGAGACTGAGGCGTAAGGACAAGCGAAATAAACTGCAGCTATTCTTAAGCTAAGCTGTAAGGTGAGTCCATGTTGGACGTCCGCCGTATGCAGGTGCTCCGCGCGGTGATCACCAGTGGCTCGATCACCGCAGCGGCGCGCAACCTCGGCTACACCCCGTCGGCCATCAGTCAGCAACTGTCCACTTTGGAAAAAGAAGCCGGAACCGAGCTGTTGGAGCGGAACGGCCGAGGTGTCCGGGCGACACCCGCGGGAATGTTACTCGCCGAGCACGCCGAAGTCATGAGCACACAGCTGTCCAAAGCGGAATCCGCGCTCACCGAGCTCAAAGAGGGCCGCACGGGCAGGCTGGCCATCCGCTACTTCGCGACGGCCGGTGCCGCGCTCGTCCCGCCCGCGGTGGCCGCCGTCCGGCGTGAGTTCCCCGGCATCCGGCTCGACCTCAAGCTGATCGAACCGGCACCCCCGCTGCGTGACGTCGAATCGGGCGACGCCGACGTCGCGATCGTGGTCTTCCCGCAGCGTGACCTGCCTGCCAACGGCGTCCAGCTGGTCCACCTGCTCAACGACCCGTACCGGGTGGTGCTGCCGCGCGCGCACAGACTGGCCCGCAAACGGATCCTGGACCTCGCCGAGCTGGCCGACGAAAGCTGGATCAGCACCGAACGGCCACCCGGCCCGTGCCGCGACATCATGCTGAACGCCTGCGGCGCCGCCGGATTCACCCCGAATTTCGACGTCGAATCCGAGGATTACCAGACAGCGCAAGGGTTTGTCGCCGCCGGGCTCGGAGTGTCGCTGGTGCCCGAACTAGGGCTCGGCACGCCACATCCCGGCGTGGTCGTCCGCAAGCTGCGCCATCCCGAACCTGTCCGGTCCATCCACGCCGCCGTCGCCGCCCACGCGCGTGACCAGCCCGCGCTGCTGCGGCTGCTGCAGGTCATGCGCGACGCGTCGGCCGGAAACCGCTAGCCGACCCTAAATAAAGAAGATCTCCGCGATCAGGACACCGAGGACGATCGCGGCGAGTACCGCGATCGCCGGGATGAGCCAGGCCGGAGTGGTCGAAGCCGCTTTCATCACCGCGGGGGCGGGCATGGGTGCGTGCTGCGGCGCCGGGGCGAACCGGGTTGCCTGCGGCTGATGCGGGGACTGCCACGCCGCCGGTGGTGGGTTCGGCGGCGGTGGCGGCATCGCGGGCGCGGTCGGCGGCACGAACTGCGTCTGGCGGCCTTCGGTGATCGCACCGAGCGAGCGGACCGTGTCGTTCATCGTCGGCCTGGTCACCGGGTCCAGGCGCAACAGCTTGATCAGCGCACCGGTGAGCGGCCCGGCGTTGTGCGGGTTCGGCGGCTCACCGAGCCCGTCCTGCCCGAACGGCGGCACCCCTTCGACGGCGGTGTAGAGCGTCGCGCCGAGCGAGAACACGTCCGACGCCGGTGTCGCGGGTAGGCCACGGGCGATTTCGGGCGCCCGGTACGCCGGGCTCGGGCCGCCACCGGTGATGCCGATGTCGGTGATCTTGACCCCGCCGTCGTCCGCGAGCAGGATGTTCGCCGGCTCGAGCGTCCGGTGCACTATCCCCGCCGCGTGCATGGTGGCGAGCGTCGAACCCAGCTGGATGCCCAGCGCGGCGGCCTGCTCCGGGGTGAGCCTGCCGTGCTCGGACAGGAACTGCGCCATGCTGCGCGACGGGATGTACTCCATCACCAGCCAGACGTCCGCGCCGTCCTCGAACACGTCGTGCACGGTGATCGCGCAGCCGTGAGTGACATGCGTGGCGTTGCGGCCCTCCTTGATGGCCATCGCCTTCGCCTGCTCGGCCTGCTGCTGGGGCAGGCCCACCGGCAGGTACATGCGTTTCAACGCCACGGTCCGGTGCAGCCGGTTGTCCATGGCCTGCCACACGATCCCGGCACGGCCGCGACCGATCGGCTGGTCCAGTCGATAGCGGTCGCCGACCACTTCGCCTTCTGCGCTCACAAAAATCCTCGGCCGGTCAGGTGGTTGGGATGGCGGTCGTTGTGGGAGGAGTCGACGTATCAGTCGGCGTGCTTGTAGACGTCTTCGACGACGTCGTCGTCGTCCGACTAGTCGTGGAAGCCGGCTGCTGCGCTTCCGTCGTCTTCTCCGATGTGGTCGTCTTCTTGGTGGCCGTCGTCGTAGGCACCGTAGTCGTGGGGCTTTCCTCGGTCGTCTCCGGGAATGTCTCGGACGTCGTGGGAGCCGCCGAGCTCGACGCGATCGGCTTCGGCGGGACGGTGGGGCTGTCGCCGGTCTTGGGGTCGCTGAACAGCCAGAAGCCCATCGCGATCAGAGCCAGCACGACGATCCCACCGATGATGGCCGGTTTCTTCCACGCGCCGGGTTTGTCGTCGTCCTCGTCGGCTGGTGACGCGTAGCGGGCCCGCGGTTCTTCCTCGTAGTCGTCGTCGTAATCGTTGTAGTCGTCATGAACGGCCGCGACCGGCACGGCCCGCGTCGCGCTGAGGTTGCCCTGGGCGCGTTGTGCGTCGTAGCGGTCATAGTCGTCTTCTGGGTAGCCGCTACCCGCCGGGTAGTCGTCGTCCGAATCGTCGTCGTAGAACGGCCCCGCCGGAGTGGGCCTGTCGTCGAGCAACGAGCCCGAGTGTCCCGCGGCCAGGTCTTCGTCGAACGGCTGCGTGGCCACGGCCCCGAGCGCACCCGCGCCGAGAACCCCGGCCACCTGGGCCATCTGCGTCTGGTCGGCGATGCCCATGCCGCCCAGCGGCACTTCACCCCTGGCGACGGCGGACAGCAACTCTTCGGACTCTTCGGCCGTCGGCCGGTGGTGGATGTCAGGGTGCAGCAGCACCGCCAGCACGCTCGCCAGCGGGCCGGACTGGCGCGGCGGATTGATCTGCCCGGCGGCCACCGCGTGCAGCAGGCTCAACGTGTTCTCGCTGAGGCCGAACGGCGGCTGGCCCTCACAGGCCGCGTACAGCGTCGAGCCGAGCGAGAATATGTCCGATTCCGGGCCGGGGTTGCCACCGATGGCGACCTCGGGGGCCAGATACGCGGGCGTGCCCGCGATCATCCCCGTCTTGGTGACGGTGACGTCGTCCTTCGCCCGCGAGATGCCGAAGTCGGTGATCTTCACAACGCCGTTGCCGCCGAGGAGGATGTTGCCCGGCTTGATGTCGCGGTGCACGATACCGACAGCATGCGCTTGCTTCAGCGCGGCGGCGACCTGCGCGCCGATCCTGGCCACTTCCGGCGGCGGCAGCGTGCCGCGCGCCTGGAGCACTTCGGCCAGGCTCGTGGAGTTCAAGTACTCCATGATCAGGCACGGCTGGTTGTTCTCGTCGGTGACGACGTCGAAAACGGTGATGGCGTTCGGGTGGTGCAGCCGGGCGGCGATCCGGCCTTCACGCATGGTGCGCTGGCGGGCGTCCTCGGCGTCGTTCGATTCGAGGCTCGGCTGGAGCAGCAACTGCTTGATCGCCACTGTCCTGGCCAGGACCTCGTCCTGCGCCTTCCAGACGGCACCCATGGCGCCGGTACCGATCCGCTGAATGATGCGGTATCGACCGGCAACCAGGCGACCCTCGTCGCTCACGCGACCTCCTTTGGGGCTCCGTCGACTCATGCGCGTGGGCTAACCCGCAAGGAATATGCGAGCTGACCCGCTTCGCGGATATGGGCACGCCGCATGCCTGGAGCGTATGCACATGTAGTGGTCTTGGTGCCGGCTTTTCGATACCGGTCCGTGACGAGGGTAGGCCCTTACTCTGCGCGCACACATCCGGCACGCTTTTAGAGTGACATCAACCAATCACAGCGAGTGATCACATGCGCTGGGTGGACAGCAGGCGCGCGGCGGAGATCAATCCGGACGCGTCATCGGCGAGCCGCAGCAACTGCGTGACCCGCAGATACCCGCCGTCGGGCTGCAGCATCGTGACGATCGCGAGGATCGAGCCGTCGGACTGCACTTCGGCGTCCTGTACCTCGACCGCGTCCATCGAGCTCCATGCGCGCACCAGATCGCCGGGCTGCTCACCGGCCAGCAGCGGCTCCAGCATCGCGAGCGCGCCCTGAGGGTTGCGATCGACCATCTCGTAGAACTTCTTCACCGCGACGAGCTTCTCGGCGGTGGTCGTCGTCGCCGAGCCCTGCTGGGTGGTCGGCGTCGATGTCGGCGTCGGGGTGGACCCGCCCACCTGGCTGTTGTGCTGCTCGGTCTCGGCGACCGGCGCCGGAGACGACGTCTGGCGCGGACTGCGCTGCGAGGTCTTGGCGTCGCCCCGCTCTGTGGAAGGCGCACCCGCCACGGCGAACCCGCCGAGCGCGGCGGCACCGGTGAATTCCTTGGCGCCCGCCGTCTCGAGCGGCGGCTGCGCGCGGTGCCGGTCCGTCAGCGTCGACGCCGTGATGATCGATCCGACGACGAGCGCGGCGGCGGCCACCAGCCCGACCAGCTTCGCGCGCCGGGCGAGACTGCTCTCCGGCTCCCGCGGTGGCTGCTCCGGCTCGCGTGCCGGCTCCTGCTTCGCCCGTGGCGGCAGGTACTTCTGCGGCTCACGGAAAACCTGCTCGAGGTAAACGCGGTCGACTCTCGTGTCGTTGAGGATCTCGGCCGGTATGACGTCCTCGACGCGGACGGCGTCCGCCGGCTCACGCCGGGTTCGCTGCCGATCGTGCACGGGGGTTCCTCGCTCTGGTTCCGGGTTGCGGCGGGTCGACCGTCGGTCGCTGCCGTGGATTTCGCTGGCATTGTCGTCGGCCACTCGGCCTCTGATGTCAGGAAACTCCTGCGTCGCCCGGGGCTGCTAGCCCCCGTCGCCGGGATGCAGTCACGACACGACGAACGGCACCTTACGTCACCCACCCGGACCAGCGATAACCGCTTGGCGCACCGCACGCGCAGAGGGTCACGCCGCCTGCACGTGCACCCGTGATTACCGACCGTCGTTCGCGATCTTGTTGTCGTCACCGAAGGTCAGGGTGCGCCGTTCGACGCTCTTCGTGCCGTCGTCGTGAGTGACCTCGACGGTGTTGATCGTGTAGCCCTCGTCCTGGTCTATGTACACGTTCTTGACTTCGAAGTACGCGACGTCGGAGTAGCCCTGCGCGAGGGCCTGAGGGCCTTGTTCGCGCAACTGCCCGGTGGTGAGTTCGGCCGCGGCCGCGGGGTTCTCGGGGACCGTGTTGAGAAAGGCCTGGGACATCTCGCCCATTTCCTGTGCGTTCTTCTGCGGCAGGAACCTCGGCGGCTGGGACTGCATGGGTGCGGGCGTGACCGGCGGTTTCTGAGGTGTCGGGGTCGCCGCCGGCGCGTTCGTTCCAGTCGCGCCGGAACGGGTCGTCGAGGGTTCGGACGGGACGCCGGGACCACCGGGGGCGGAGTCTCCCGAAGTGCCGTGCGTCACACCGTTCACCGGTTGGTTGATGTCGCTCAGAGGCTGCCCAGGGCGCGACTCGCCCGTCGGCTTGACCGCCGCGCCGCCGTTCTGCGGCGAGGACGAGTCGGTCTCCTGCTCGCCGTTCATCAGCGGCTGGCCGCCGCTGTAACCGGTCCAGGCTTGGCTCGCCTGGTCCAGGTTCGGGCTCCCCACCATGAAGGAGCCGGCGAACAGCAGAGCGACGACGACGCCGCCTGAGGACAGCGAAGCGAACCAGGCGGCCTTGCGCCAGGTCTTCGGCGGGGTCACCGAGGCGGGCACGCTGCCGAGGTCGAAGGTGCCGAGACCGTCCAGCGGCGGCGCGAGGTACACGCGGACGTCCTCGTCCTCGTACTCCTCCTCGCTCAGGCGGATCGGGGCCGGCGGGGGAGTGAGCGTGACCTTCGTGCGCCGGACGGGGAGCCGGCCGCCGGCGGAAAGGTCGCCACTCGAGGGAAGAAAAATCGGCGCCGGATCCGTGACGGGCCACGGCCGGGTGTCGGGAGCGATCGGGGGCAGTAGTGGCAGCGAGCCGGAGATCGGCGGGTCCACGGGCTCGGCCAGCAGATGACGGCGGCGGACGCGGTCGGAGGAGGTCTGTGCGGGCACCACGGGTGTCCAGCTGCCAGCGCCGCCACGTCGATGCCGGCCTTCTTGGTTCCGAGCTTCGCGGAGGGATTCCGTCTCGCCGTTCATAGCTGGTCGACCACTTCACAGACGCTGTCTGACGAGGGTTCGAACAGGCTTAAGCCAAATGGCCCAACCGCTGAGCGAGCGAAGTCCCGAGCATCTGCACGCGCACGCCGATGAGGACGCGCACAGCCGCCGGCGGTGCGCGTCACTCGGGCATTGCCCGACGCTGACGCGAGGGTCCTCACAGCGAACAGACTAAGAGCAGCGGGCCGCATTCGTCTCGTTAGGTCTGCAAGTTGCAGTTGTTTCACTCAGACGGGCGCGCCCAAACGGGCGTTGGTCACACTCCGCAATGCTCAAAGTCTTCGTTAAGCCCGTTTTGCTCGGTTTCTGTCGCTCGATCCGTCGATCACCGTCGACCCTGCCCGGGTGACACCGCAGTCGGGAAGATTGTGCTGGCCGGCTGTGATCCGATTCAGCCGCCGCTGCGGTACTTCGCCTGAGTCGACTGGAGCGCTTTCGTGGCCACCGCGCCGCTTCCGGCGGCGAGGATGATCGCCACGATGTCCATCCCGGAACCACCGAGGGTGAACAGCCAAGCCAGCAGGGAAACAGCCGTCGTACCACCGGCTATCGCCCACCGGGTCCGTACGTACTGCGCGACGGGCGTACCGCCTGCGCGCTTACCGGCCGCGCTGTTCAGCATGGCCAGGTAGCCGGCATGCCCCAGCGCGACCAGCACACTGGCGATCGCGACGAGGACGGCGACCAGATTGACTATCCATTCCATGTCACCAGTGTGCCCGTCCGATGTCCGGTTTGGCTCGGGGTTCACCCTGAGATTCGCAAAAGAGATGTGGGTCTTAACGGCCGAGCCGGCCGCGGCCGAGATTCAGCAGCGCCATCGCGAGCTGTCGGCCGTCCGGGCCGAGGTCGCGGTAGCGGGCGAGGACGTCCATCTCGCGGTTGTAGACGATCCGCGTGCCGCCGGCGGCCATCCGGACCGCGCCGATGGTCTTGGACACCTCGACCCGCCGCTTGACGAGCCGCAGGATCTCCTTGTCGAGCCAGTCGATTTCCTCGCGCAGCGCGCTGATGTCCTCGGCCGGAGCGACGGTCTCGGGGGAGTCCGGAGTGTCTTGGGTTTGCGCGTTCATCGGCAGGACCTTTCTTCGGCCGGAGATCACGACCGGCCCCGAGCAGACAAAAGCCCCGGGTCCGTGGACTCCGGGGCTTCGAGTGACAACGCGTGTGGCACTACGCGATCACGGGAGCCGGAGTCCGGTTCCCGTAAAAAAATCGGTACGCGTTGTGCACACACCCATTATGCCACAGCCGCGCCGTGCCGACGCCGGGCGCCACGGATCCTCGCATGCACGAACAAGCTCATGGCCAGCCAGAACAGCGGTGCGATCGGCCAGAAGTACGGCACGTCCGAAACCGCCCACCGCACCACGAACAGCACCGCCAGCAGGGCGGCGAGCACGGCATGGACGCGCAGCGCGGGATGGCCGAACCGCCGGAACCGGAGGTCCGGCGCCGTACCCGGCGGAAGGTCGGCGGTGAGCGCTTTCAACTCGTCGGTGTACTTCACGGCGTAGACCGCGCCGAGTCGATCTTCGATCTCTTCTAGGGTGAGCCTGCCTTCGGCGCCGGCGGCCTGGACGAGCGTGGCGACGCGCTCACGATCGGCGTCGGCGGCGCGGAGCCTGCTGGGGATGTTGGTTTCCATACCTGCCGATGCTCCCCCGGTGGCCTCGTCCGCGCGTCGGACGGGAAGCGACACCACGGTCTACGCCCACTGCGGTAGCGGGAGTCCGCCCCACCAGCTCCCCGGGTAGCGTGGACCCCTGATGAACACCCTCTTCGATCTGCAGCCCGAGAACTCCCATCACGGCGCTTCAAGTCGTCATGCGGACTTACTCGATGACCTGAACCTCGCCCAGCGCGACGCCGTGACGCACATCGGTGCGCCGCTGCTGGTGGTCGCCGGCGCCGGTTCCGGGAAGACCCGCGTGCTGACCCGGCGGATCGCGTACCTGCTGGCCGAGCGCGGAGTGCATCCCGGTCAGATTTTGGCCATCACGTTCACCAACAAGGCCGCCGCCGAGATGCGCGACAGGGTCAGCGAGATGGTCGGGCGCCGGTCGAACGCGATGTGGGTGTCGACGTTCCATTCCATGTGTGTGCGGATCCTGCGCCGTGAAGCCAAGACGCTGAAGATGTCTTCGAGTTTCTCCATCTACGACTCGGACGACTCGAAGCGCTTGATCACGCTGGTTTCGCGGGATCTGGACCTCGACGTGAAGCGGTACCCGGCGCGGACCCTTGCGGTGCACATCTCGAACCTGAAGAACGAACTGCTGGACGCCGAGTCGGCTGCTTCGCGTGCGAGCAACGACCTTGAACGCCGCGTCGCCGAGGTCTACGCGGAGTACCAGCGGCGGCTGCAGCAGGCCAGCGCGATGGACTTCGACGACCTCATCATGCGGACCGTCGAGTTGCTGCAGGTGTTCCCCGACATCGCGGAGTACTACCGGCGGCGGTTCCGGCACGTGATGGTCGACGAGTACCAGGACACCAACCACGCGCAGTACACGCTGATCCGTGAGCTCGTGGGGATTTCCGTCTCCGAGTCCGGGGTCGAGCCCGCCGAGCTGTGTGTCGTGGGTGACGCGGATCAGTCGATCTACGCGTTCCGCGGTGCGACCATCCGCAACATCGAGGACTTCGAGAACGACTTCTCGAACGCGAGGACGGTTCTGCTCGAACAGAACTACCGGTCGACGCAGAACATCCTGACCGCCGCGAACGCGGTGATCTCCCGCAACCCGAACAGGCGCGACAAGCGGCTGTGGACCGACACCGGTGACGGCGAGAAGATCGTCGGCTACGTGGCGGACAACGAGCACGACGAAGCCGCGTTCGTCGCCGGTGAGATCGACGCGCTGGCGGACCGGAGCGAGGTCAATTACTCCGACGTCGCCGTCTTCTACCGAACGAACAACCAGTCACGGGTGTTCGAGGAGATCTTCATCCGGCTCGGACTGCCCTACAAGGTCGTCGGCGGCGTCCGGTTCTACGAGCGGCGCGAAGTCCGCGACATGCTCGCGTACCTGCGGGTGCTGGCGAACCCCGAGGACACG
This sequence comes from Actinomycetota bacterium, assembly GCA_032230695.1. Lineage (GTDB taxonomy): Bacteria > Actinomycetota > Actinomycetes > Mycobacteriales > Pseudonocardiaceae > Amycolatopsis. The sequence continues at coordinate 72,197 of JAVXWP010000027.1, forward strand.
GTCAGCCTTCGCCGCATCCTGAACGTGCCCAAGCGGGGCATCGGTGAGCGAGCGGAAGCCGTGGTCGCCGCGCACGCCGAGCAGGAGCGCATTTCGTTCGCGGCAGCGCTGCGGCACACGGTGAGCGGGACCGTGCCGTTCATGAACCCGCGCTCCGCCAAGGCGATCACCGGGTTCGTCGAGATGATGGACGGGCTTCGCGCACTCATCGAGTCGGAGACCGAGCCCGTCGAGGTCGCCGACCTGCTGGAGGCGGTGCTGGAGCGGACCGGGTACCGGGCGGAGCTCGAGGAGTCCGACGATCCGCAGGATGCCGGTCGCGTGGAGAACCTGACCGAATTGGTGACGGTGGCCCGGGAGTTCGCGGAGTTCACCGCCGCGGTGGCGGAGGGCGCTCCTGAGGAGGCGCCCGATGCCGGTGTGCCCCAGCCCGGGTCGCTGCCCGCGTTCTTGGAGCGGGTTTCACTGGTCGCCGACGCGGACTCGATTCCGGAGGCGGACGGCGGGGACGGTGAGCAGGATTCGGGCGTGGTGACCTTGATGACCGTGCACACCGCGAAGGGTCTGGAGTACCCGGTGGTGTTCTGCACCGGGTGGGAGGACGGGATCTTCCCGCATCAGCGTGCCTTGGGCGAGCCCGCGGAGTTGGCCGAAGAACGTCGGCTGGCTTATGTGGCCATCACTCGTGCGCGAGAGCGGCTGTATTTGTCCCGGGCGATCGTGCGGTCCGCTTGGGGACAGCCGATGAACAATCCGGCTTCGCGGTTCTTTGACGAGATTCCCCCCGATTTGATCGATTGGCGTCGTGAGGAGCCTTCGAGGGGATTCGGGGATTCGTTCGGGTCGCCTCGGGCCGCCACTACCTGGGGACGGCGACCCGGATCGGACGAGGCGCCGGCGACGTTGGCCGCAGGGCGGATGGGCAGTCCTACATTCAAGGGATGGAAGGACACCGTGGCGCTGAAGCTGGATATCGGGGACCGGGTCAGTCACGACAAGTACGGGCTGGGGACTGTGGTGTCCACTGATGGCGAGGGACCCCGGGCTACCGCGACCATAGATTTCGGTGGGTCCGGAAAGGTCCGGCTCATGCTTATCGGAAGCGTTCCGATGGTGAAGCTTTAGGTTTTTTGGGTGGGGTGAAGGCCTTCTTCGCAGCGTCTGATGCTGCGAAGGGGGCCTTCACTGCGTCGCGGGGTGCTCCGTGGGCGAGTCCTGAGGTTCGCCCGGCATCACTGTGTTTTCGGCGGCTTTGCGCGCTGACGGTTTCGCGTCGCCAGGGCGCGACTACCAGCGGTTTTTGCTGCGGTAGCTCGGGACTTGGCGGCCGCGTGTTTTGCCCTAAGGGCAGACCGGGTTTGTGGTTGGCCACGCAAGTCTTGACTCGAGGTGGCGTGGTTGCCGAGGCGCGGAAGGCGTGTGAGGACGGCGCGGGTTGGGTGGGGTGGTTTTTTGGGGGGTGACCTGCGGGGGCTCGGGAAGTGTCGGACCCTTGCGCTATACCTGTAGTCGAACAAGGGTTCGAACGGTGCGGTACGCTGTGACGGCGAAACCTGGGGAGGGGACGCGGGTGTGGATGAGATCTTGTTTCGACTTCTGGCTGACGGGGTATTGGAGTTTTTACGGGGTACTACAAGACGGGGTGCGGGTACGGGGTTGCCGGCCGCGGATCGGGGTTCGCGGCCGGCGGACGTCACGAGGCTCGTGGGGGCCTGGGTGGCGCTGCTGCGTATGCACAAGCTTGATGAGAGCGGGCGCTGTGCGCTTTGCTCTCGCGCTCGCAGAGGGCTGCTCAGAGGGCGGCTGGGGTCGTCACAGCTCTGTTCCGTATGGCAGGTCGCTGTTGCGTACTTCCTCCGTCGGATGCCCGACGGAGGAACGTGAGTCAGCGTCTCGGATCGTGCTTTTAGATATTCACGCCTCGGGCGGCGAGCCAGGGCCGGGGGTCGATCTTCTTGGTGCCGTTCTGCCAGACCTCGAAGTGCAGGTGCGGGCCGGTGGACTGGCCACGGTTGCCGATCTGAGCGATCTGCTGGCCGCACTTTACGGTCTGGCCCGCGCGCACCGAGAAACTGTTCATGTGGCCGTAGACCTGGATGGTGCCGTCGGCGAGCTGGATACGCACCCAGAGGCCGAAACCGCTGGCCGGGCCCGCTTCGATGACGGTGCCGTCCGAAGCGGCGTAGATCGGCGTGCCGATCGAGTTGGCGATGTCGATACCCAGGTGGCTCGTGCCCCACCGGGCACCGAAGCCCGAGGTGAAGGTGCCGTTGGCGGGCAAGCAGGTCTTGGGGCGGTTGGCCTCTTCCTGTGCCTTCTTCGCAGCGGCGGTTTCGCGAGCTTCGCGGGCCTGGGTGACGTTCTCGCTGTCGGTCAGCTTCTGGACTTCGGCTGAGGCGTCGGTGACCTGGCTGGCCGGGAGAAGCTCCGGCGCACCGCCGGAGGTGGCTCCACCCAGGCCGAAAGCGGCGCTGGCGCCCTGCGCGTTGGCCAGGGGGGTGATCTGGACGTCCGAACCGGAGCCGGCGGAATTGAGGGTCTGGCCGGCTGCGGCAGCGGCGAAAGCGCCTGCTGCCACGGCGGCGACCACTACACGACCGCGCAGGGCTGAAGACGGTGGGGCGAGCCGGTGGGAACCCCGGACCCGAATGACCGCACCATCTAGTGCGTCTTTCAGTACCGGGGAAGGGGCTTGGCCGCCGGGTGAGCGGTGTGAAGCCAAGGCGGGGCCTTCCGTGTTCGGGGAGCCTGGTCGAGAACATCCGGGCGGGGGATCCCGGTGAGCAGCCTCGGGGGTGGTTGCTCGCTGTTCTATTCGTGACCTGACTGTAATGGGGTGTCGGCGACAGTAACGAAGGGGTGCCCTTGGGGGCAACATCTCGGCCGCGTGTCGGCCGAACGAGGAGCGCGGATCGGACTTCTAGCTGTGGGCATTACTCAAAGTTGACAGGCAACTACTCCATTAGATGTGACTTCGCGCACAGCGATTTCGAGACCGGGCCGGCCCTCGAAATCGTAAATGGGCCTTTTGGGCGTTCCGGAAGGGGGATGCGAGTGGAATAACGGCTTGCGCGGTCACGTTCGGCGGCAACGGTGGGCGCTTCTGCCTCGCTTGCTAGCGTCCCTGGCAATGAATTCGCGCTCAGGGACTCCGCGTGCCCGGCCCTCGGCCGAAAAGGCCCCTGCCGCTGAGGAGCGGCGTCCGTCTCCTGCCCTGACCGCGGCGCTCGGGGTGGGCGCGCTCGCGGCCGTCTCCCTGTCCCTCGGTGCGTTGCTGCCGGTGGTGACGGGTGCGGTGCCGGGATTCTCCAGCGCGCCCTTGCTGATCGTGCTGGCGCTGGCGCCGATGGCCATGGCTGCCGGGCTGGCACTGACGGGCAGGCACTCCGCGGCCGCGGGGCTGCTGATCGGGCTCGCGGTGCTCACACCCGGGCGCCTGCTGCTGGATCTGCAGTTCGCCGTGGATTCTTCGATGGTGGCCAGACCCGAGCTGTATCTGCCCACCGCGCTCGAGAACCCCGGTGGGGGCACGGGCCTGTGGTTCCTGCTTGCCGGGCATCTGCTGACGGCGTGCGCGGGAGTGCTCGCCGCGCAGGTCGTCCGGGCGCAGGCGGAGTCGTCGGGGCAGGTGCAGCCCGGGCGTCGCCGCTGGCAGCTGATCGCGCCTGGCTTCGCGGTGCTCTCCGCCGTCGGGCTCCTGATGGTGCCGATGCGGTCCACCAGCGTGTACCTGCAGGTCCTCAGCCCGTTCGACGGGCCTTTCCTGATCTGGGCGGGTTCCCTGCTGCTGGCCTGTGCCCTGCCGCTGGCCGTGCTGGTCGCGATCGGGTCCACAGTGGACGGCATCGCCAAGGGAACGTTGCTCGGTCTCGTCTTCGGCACGGTCGCCGTGGCGTTGCCGAACCTGATCGCCGGGATGAGCGTGCCGCGGCTCGGGGTCACCTTCGGGCCGGTCATGGTAGTGCTCGCGGCCGTCGCGCTGGCCGTGCTGGCGTTCCTGCGGCCCGGGCGGGCGACGGCTGACGAGCCGGTGAGTGACCGGCACGACTTGGCCGGTGAGGCGACGGTGCCCGGGTTGTCCCGGCTGCGGCTCACCGCGGGCGTCCTCGGCGTGCTGACAGCGGCATCGTCGCTGGCGGCCTGCCTGTCGGCGCTGGTGACTTCCCCGTCCGCGGTGGCGGTCCCGGAAAGTCCCGCCCGCTGGCTTCTGCTGCTGGCCGGGGCGATCGTCGGCGTGCTCGCTGTGCTGACCATGGTGCCCGCGACGTCGGCGCCGGTGCGGCCCGCGCTGTCCGTCGCCTGGGCCGGTGTGGTGCTCGCGGGCGCCGCCGTGCTGGGCACCGCTCTGGCCGCGACCGGCCCCACTGGCGGTTACTCGGCTGCCGCGGGGGTCTTCTGGACCATCGCCGCGATGATCCTCGCGACCGTGACGGCCGGCTGCTCGGTGATCCTCGGCGTGGTCGAGCGCGAAGAGTCCGAGGACGCGGGCCCGGACGGACCCCGGCCGAGCGGTGCCGTGCTGACCCCGCTGATCGCCGGTGCGGTGCTGGCCGTCGTCGCGTTCGGCACGCCGACGTTCAGCGCGCCGGAGTACGTCGCACCCGGCCTGTGGTCCGACTTCGGGACGCCGTCCTGGGGCCTGCTCGCCGGGCTTCTCACTGTGCTCGGTGCCGTGGCCCTTGCGCTCAGGAGCCGCCCCGGCCAAGCGGCAGCGCTCCTGTCCGGTGCCGTAGTGGTGCTTGCCGTGCGCGCCACTGAGTTGCCCGTGCTCGGCGGTCAAGTCGAGGCTTCTCGTGCCGGGATCGGATTCTGGCTCGCTGTCGGGAGCATGGTGGCGTTCGTGCTGGCCGCGGTCATCGCCGTTACCGGCGCCAGGAAGTCCGCGTGAGCCGCGCACTGCCGCGTGTTGTTCTCGTCGAGTTCGACGGCGCTGAAGGCAAAGCCGTCCCCTTGGCGCGGGCGTTGCGCGACGCCGGTGTCGAGGTCGTTTACGCGGGCCGGTTGCGGACGGGTGCACAGGTGACGAACACCGTCGAGCAGGAGGATCCGGACGCGCTGGGCCTGACCGTCGACGCCGCCACGGACCGGGAAATGCTCGCCGAACTGGTGGCAGCGCTGCCGTCCGTCCGCGTGTTCGGCTGGGGCTCCGGGGAGGCAGGTCCGCTCGATCGGGTGTTTTCAGAGGAGACCCAGGTCACCGATTGGCTCGCCGGTGGGGCGGCTCACACCGTTCGCACACCGTCTGACCGCGTACGGTGACCGACTTCACCAGGTGCGGAGTGTCTGGCGCCTGCGCAGGTCGCTAACCTCGTCACGACCGCGAATTAGTTCGGTCCGACCAAATCAAAGCTTTTAAACCAGCACAGTGGCTGTCGTCAGGAGACTGGAGCAGTGGACCTCTACGAGTACCAGGCGAGGGATCTCTTCGCCGCCCACGGAGTACCGGTTCTGCCCGGCTCCGTGGCGAACAACCCGGAAGAAGCCAAGGCCGCGGCCGAGGCGATCGGGAACCAGGTCGTCGTCAAAGCGCAGGTGAAGGTCGGTGGCCGCGGCAAGGCCGGTGGCGTCAAGCTGGCCAAGACCCCCGATGAGGCCAAGGAGAAGGCGGAAGCCATCCTCGGGCTCGACATCAAGGGGCACATCGTGCACCGCGTGCTGGTGGCCGAGGCCTCCGACATCGCGGAGGAGTACTACTTCTCGTTCCTGCTGGACCGGTCGAACCGCACCTTCCTCGCCATGGCTTCGGCCGAGGGCGGCGTGGAGATCGAGGTCCTAGCGGTCGAGCGTCCCGAGGCGCTGGCGAAGGTCGCGATCGACCCGATCGCCGGGGTCGACAAGGCCCTCGCGGTCGACATCCTCACCCAGGGCAAGTTCCCGGCCGAGGTCATCGACGAAGCGGCCGACGTCGTGGTGAAGCTCTGGGAGACCTTCGTCGCCGAGGACGCCACCCTGGTCGAGGTGAACCCGCTGGTCCGCGACCCGCAGGACAAGATCATCGCGCTCGACGGCAAGGTCACCCTCGACGAGAACGCCTCGTTCCGCCAGCCCGGCCACGCCGCGCTGGTCGACAAGGATTCCGAGGACCCGCTGGAAGCCAAGGCCAAGGCGAAGGACCTCAACTACGTCAAGCTCGACGGCCAGGTCGGCATCATCGGCAACGGCGCGGGTCTCGTGATGTCCACTTTGGACGTCGTGGCGTACGCGGGTGAGAAGCACGGCG
>JAVXWP010000032.1:0-19089 GCA_032230695.1 Actinomycetota bacterium
GCAGAACAGCCACCTCGCGTCGAATACGGGCTCACCGACCTCGGCCGGTCCCTGCTGATCCCGCTGCGCGCCGTCCGCGAATGGGCGGAAACCCACGTCACCGAAATCCTCGAAGCCCGCGAACGCAGCCAGCACGGTTAGAGTGGCGCTTACCGGTGGTGATCCTCAGAAGCGGAACCTGGCTCTACGTCGGCGAAACCACGCGGCCAGTCGACATCGTCGCGCTACCTTGAGCTTGTCGCCAAGTGGTGCGGCGGGGTTTGGTGCCCTTCTTGTGATGTGCCGGTCGGGTGTATGCCTGGCCGGTTGCCAGGACGCGTCCGACGTCGTGTGGATGTTGCGGAACCCGCGACGCGATCGTGTCGCCAGGCGCGCCTTGCCGGCTCCCCAGGCGATTCTTCAGCAGAAGATCAACAGGAAGCAAGGCGACCTCGTGGTCGGAGGCGGTGGCTTGGCAGGCGTCGGTGTCGGCGAGCTCGAGCTGGGCGGCCGGGTGGTCGAGGGGGCACCGGACGGCGAGGCGGTGGTTGTGGAGGTTTCGGTGGTTTCGGACGCCTGCTCGACGGAAGAGGTCTCCGACGTGGGCTCGTCCGAGGACGACGGTGCCTTTTTGGTCGTCTGCGTCCCGGCTCCGGTGCCCCCGGGTACGGGGTCGGGGTCGGGGGTCGTGCCGGGGCCGGCGACCCCGGACGTGCGGTCGGGCATCTGGATGATGCCGATCTGCTCGATCTGCTCCGCCTGCCGGTTCATCGTCGAACCCATGTGGACCAGCACCGCCGCGGCACCGCACCCGAGGACCACCGCCGCCATCACGGCGACCATCCGCCAGCGGGTCTTCGACTTCGGCGGCGGCGGTTCGTTCCACACCTCGCGTGGGATGGGTTGCGTCACCCACACCTCGTTGTTCACGCGGAGACCTTTCGCAGCAAAAATCCGGAGAGCGCCTTCTTATCGCAGATCAAGACACCACCGAGAGGGGTTGGCGGTGAATTTACCTGCGTGTGAGATCACTCTAACGGGTGGTCCCCTTACGGGGTATTCACAGCGAGTCATCTTTAACAATATGAACGATGTTCACGTTAGCCATGATCGCACCGCGTGACGACGGCTTGAACGGCCAGTCATGGCAGCACAGAAGCGATCCGGCCAGCCGACCGGACGCTCGAGAGAATTCCGCATACCACTGTACGAACAGCGTTTCCCTCACCAAAAATGAAGATCATTTCACCTATCCGTGTCATTCCGGCGGCGCGACCACGATCACCGAATTATGGCCGCCCATTCCCAATGACGACTTGACCGTAATTCCACCGGAGATCGGCGTCGGCCCATTGAGCAACTGACGATGGCCCCGGGAAATTATCGGTGGCGCCGGGATGAAACCGCGTTCATAGCTCAACGCCGCGACGGCGACTTCGATGGCCGCCGCCGCGCTCTGACAGTGGCCGGTGAACGGCTTCATAGAGTAGAGCCCTGTTTCCGCTCGGAAGAACTTTTCCACCATGGCGATCTCGGCCTCGTCGCACTGCCTGGTGCCGGAACCATGCGCGTTCAAGTACCGGACGTCACGAGCCCGCACTCCCGAGTTCTCGAGCGCGTCGGCAAAACACTCCGACAACTGGATCAGCGACGGATCTATCGAAATGACATGGTGGGCGTCATGCCCCATCGCGCCGCCGAGCAGATGAACATACGGTGTCGTGGACCTTGCCGACAGTACAAACGCGACAGACGCCTCTCCCAGTCCGAAGCCCGAACCGCCTTCCTGGAACGGGCGGCAGGCGTCCAGCGGTTCCCGGTCTGTGACGGCGATCCGCAATCGGACGAAGTGATCGACGTTTTGCGGCGTCGCGGAGACGTCGGACGCTACGACGACCACGTCGTCCGCCATCCCCGCGTCGAGCCAGCTCTTCGCCATCAGCAGCGCGGTGTTGCCGGACGCGCACATGGCCTGCACGCCCATCGCCGGTCCGTGAAAACCGAACTCCTTCATCAGCGTGGAGACCGGCGTCGACGGCATCAGCGAGATGAACTCGGGCCCCGACACTCGGCCGCCACGGTGGAGATAGAAGTCTCGCCAGAGATCCACCTCGCCCAGTACGACCGCATGAATGAGGCCCACCCGTCTACCCGGATGCCAGCCGCGTCTCTCCGCGTCGCCGATCGCCTCCCTGGCCGCCGCGCGCATCGCTCTCGAGAATCGGCTAGGCCCGTCCTTAGGATCGCCACCTTCGGGCACGAGCGCCAGCCAGGCGCTTTGGTCCAGACCACGGCCGTAGCCGTCCGCCTGGGTGGCGGCGGCCTTGCCCGTGGCGAGGCCCTCCCAGAGCCGCCCGACACCCCACCCGTAGCCACTGACGGCACCGATACCACAGATACCCAATTCATTCGAGACCAATGTCGTATCCTCTGTTCGGTGTATCTCGGCTGTCGCAACGGCCTAGCACGGACTTACGATGGCAAGAGGGGTCGCACGGATATACACCGAGCGCAGTCGATGGTGTAATCGAGCTTCCACGGAGAACTCGGGGGATCGGACACAATATGGAGGCTGACGCCCTCAGGGTAAAAGGCCCAGCCGATATCAACGCGGCAACGATCCCCTCGACGCTCGGTTACGAGCTCATCGCCGACCTGGCGCTGTCCGTGGATTCCGCGGTCATTTGGGCGATGGACTTCAACCACGGCACCCTCAGTTGGATGCCTGGACTCGGTGATCTGCTCGGCATTCCGGCCACCTCGCCCGGCGCCATAGAGCGCCTACTCGCGAACCTGACCGCCCCACTGATCGAGTCCGCCCGGGATGCGCCCGCCTGGCAAGACTTCGAGATCGAACAGATGTTCGAGAATCCGCCGGGTGAAAGGCGATGGCTCAAGCTGAGCGCCCGGACATACGTCACCGCGCACCGCCGCGGCCTGCTGGGCATCGCCACCGACATCACCGGCCGGCACGCGGACCGGGAAGACCTGGCCGACATGGCCGACCGCTACCGGCTGCTCGTCGAACTGAGCCCGGACGCGATCTGCGTGCACGAAAACGGCATCCTGAAGTACGTGAACCCGGCCGCGGTCCGGTTCATCAAGGCCGAATCGACGGCTGACGTGCTCGGTATCCCGATCGCCGACTTCGTCGATCCGCTGTCCGTGACGGGCATGGAACAGCGGATCATCTCGCTGACCAAGCCGGGTGCGGTGTCCCAGCCCGCGGAACTGCTGCTCACCCGGTTCGACGGGTCGACACTGGTCGTCGAAAGTGTGTCGGTACGGACGACCTGGGAAGGCCGTCCGGCGTTCCAGGTGATCATGCGCGACGTCACCGCGCAGAAGACGGCGGAAGCGGCACTGCATTATCAGGCGGCGCTCGTCACCCACGTGAGTGACGCGATCATCGCCACGAGTGCGGACGGCGTGATCACCAGCTGGAATCCGGCGGCGGAGACCGTCTACGGCGTTCCGTCGGCCGACGTCCTGGGGCGTCCGGTGGCCGAAGTCGTCGGCGCGCCACTGGATCCGAAGTCGATCCTCGGCACCGGTGGAGTGATCCAGACCACACATCGGCGCTCCGACGGGTCCGCGCTCGCGATCCGGGTGTCCGCCGCGGAGATGGCCGGCGGGTACGTCCTGCTGTGCGCCGACGAGACCGCCCGGCGCCGCGCCGAGCAGCACTTCAGCACGGTGGTCGCTTCGCTGGACGAAGGTGTCGTCGTGGTCGGGCCGAGCGGGCTGATCGAGTCGGCCAACCCCGCCGCGCAACGCATCCTCGGCATGCCGGAGGACGAACTGCTCGGCCTGCTGTCGACAGTCCTCGAGCTGTACGACGAAGACGGAGTGCGCATTCCGCCGCATTCCTACCCCTCGCCGGTAGCCCGCGGCCACGACAACCCGAGTACCCGGCGGGTGTTGCGCGTCCGCCGCCCCGACGGCCAGAACGTGTGGCTGTCACTGACCGCCCGCCCGCTGAACCCGGAAGACGCCGGTGCCGTTTCGATCGTCACGTCGTTCACCGACATCACCGAACGTCGCGCCATCGGCGAGCGGCTGGCCCACGAGGCGACCCATGACCCGCTGACCGACCTCGCGAACCGGACTCTCGTGCTGAACAGGCTGGGCGCCGCGCTGCGGAGGCCGGAGCGCGCGAGCACGACCACCGTGCTCTTCATCGACCTCGACAAGTTCAAGGTCATCAACGACTCGCTCGGCCACGGCGTCGGCGACAAGGTACTGCGGATCGCCGGTGAACGCCTGCGCCGCGGCGTCCGCCATGGCGACGTCGTCGGCAGGCTGGGCGGCGACGAGTTCGTTGTCGTCAGCGTCGACATCACCGAACCGAGTGAAGTCCGCGCGCTCGCTGAGCACCTGCGCGAGTACATCACCGAGCCGATCGTCATCAACGGCAGGCATCTGCACATCGACGCCAGCATCGGCATCGTCATGGCGGGCCCCGACGACAACCGCGTGGCCGAAGACCTTCTGCGGGACGCCGACGTAGCCATGTACCAGGCGAAAACCCTCGGCCGCGGCCGCTACGAATTCTTCGACGTCGAGCTCCGGATGCGGATGCAACGACGCCTGGGTCTTGAAACTGACCTCCGTGACGCGCTGCAGAACGGCCAGCTGTGGACGGCGTACCAGCCGATCGTCGATCTCAAGACGGGCCACATGGTTGCGGTCGAGGCCCTGCTTCGCTGGGACCACCCCGAGCACGGCTCCATTTCGCCGGTGGAGTTCATTCCGCTAGCCGAAGAGAGCGACCTGATCAACCTCATCGGCACCCACGTGCTCCGGACGACCACTCGCGAGCTGACGAACCGGCGAGCCAAACACGGACTGGACCTCCACCTGAAGGTGAACCTTTCGGTACGGCAACTGGACGACCCGCGCCTGGTTCCCGCGGTCCAGGACGCGCTGGACATGACCGGGCTGCCGGCCAGCGCGCTGTGCCTGGAGGTCACCGAAAGCGCACTCATGCGCGACCAGGCGGCAGCGTTGGAAGTGCTGACCGAGCTGCGCGGGCTCGGTGTGGGACTGGCCATCGACGACTTCGGCACCGGCTACTCGTCGCTCGCCCAGCTCCGGCGGCTCACCCTGGACACGCTCAAGATCGACAGGTCGTTCATCACCGGGCTGGGCGAGTCGAAAGATGCCGAAGCGATCGTGAACAGCATCATCGTGATGGCGCACGCGGTGGACCTGACGGTGGTCGCGGAAGGCGTCGAAACGGCCCATCAGTTGGAGATCCTTCAGAAACTGAACTGCGATCAGGCCCAGGGGTTCTACTTCGGGCGGCCGGTCGCGGCGGAGCACCTGTTCCCACTGATCGAGCCGAGCCACCCCTGGCCCTGCACCGGGCTTGACCACACGCCCTTGTGATGGGTGGGGGCGAGAGGGGCCCGGAAAGCAAAAAACCCCCGAGGCGGGGGTGTTTTTGTGGCCAGGGCCGGGGTCGAACCGGCGACCTCTCACTTTTCAGGCGAGCGCTCGTACCAACTGAGCTACCTGGCCTAGACGCCGGCCTACTTCTTCACTGCCGAACGCTGTTGCGACCCAGACGGGACTCGAACCCGCGACCTTCGCCGTGACAGGGCGACGCGCTAACCAACTGCGCCACTGGGCCTTGCTAACTTCGCGTCTTTGGAACCCTCTTTTGTCACTGGTATTACTGTACTGCGTACTCCCAACGGGATTCGAACCCGCGTTGCCGCCTTGAAAGGGCGGAGTCCTAGGCCGCTGGACGATGGGAGCCCGGCCACTCTTGGTCAACCGCCCCGTCGGTCAACCGACCCGACCGCGCTCTCAGGTCGTCCCCGGGAGCGAGACTAAGCATAGGACACCCCGGTTTCGGGCACTGCAACCGGGTCACACTAAGTCATTCCCAAGGCCCAGACCTGCAAAAATGGGCGAGATTCACCCTAACCGGGTCGCGTCGAGGTCGTCGAGGAGCTTGGTCGGCTCGGCGCGTTCGGCGTCGTCGAGTTGAGCGGCGACCAGTTCGTCCATCCGCGCGTCGGTCAGCGCCTGCGCTTGCCGCCGGCGCTCGTCGAGGTCCGGCTTGGCCCTGCGGCCGCGATGAGCGCGTCGGCAGCGTCCGGGGCCCACGCGGTGCGCAGCAGGCGATCACGGCCGCCCTCAGGGTCCGCGACGACCGCCTCCGGCACCGTGAGGCCGACAGCGCGCAGCGCCGCGAAATGCGGGCCGCCGCGTGTCTTCACTCAACCACAACGGCGTTATATTTCCGAGCCAAAAATGCCGCTTGGTCGAGGTTCCGCGACCAAGCGGCTTCAACGCCGCATCATCGCTGCACAGGCGCCTGCCCGTCGTCGTCGAGTGTCAGGCCGAGCATGTCGAGCAACTGGACGCAGTCCTCGACCCCTTCGGCACCATTGGCAACCGCGAGCCGGGCGCGACGCACCTGGTCGTCGGACAGCCGCTGAGACTCCGACTGGCTGGTGCGCTGGGCCGGCAGCGTGCCGGTCAAGCCGGGCGTCGCGGTATCGGCGCCCTCGTACCGAACGAGGAACTGTCGAACTTCGAGAGACCCGCTCATTAGCTCCTCCATTGCGGTTAAACGGATTGCTTGGCCGCGAGGCTAGCCAGCGAATGGCTCCGCACACAGCCCCCCGCAGAGTGAACCTGCAATTACCCACTGATCGACTCGCTGTGACGAACCAACATGAACGGGCGGCAACGTGTGAGTGACAGGGCGGCAGGTTTTTTCTCATTCACCACTCGCCGAGCGGCTTCCGTCGTGCAACAATCAGGGTGCTGACACACCCCCGGTCAGCGCCTGTGGAGATCCCCTCCGGCCCCCGCGTTCCTCCCCCTGGCGCGGGGGCCTCTCCGCGTCCGCACATCAATTCTTGTTAATTCGAACAATTCACGACAAGTCTGTGCTGGGAGTCTTACCCGGGGTGAAGATCAGATTGGTCCATTCGGTGATGACATTGCGCCGATCGGGAAGAAATCCGGCGTGTCGAGGACCACAGAGGTATCTTTGTCGAGACCTAACCGTTATCGTGTCCGGGTGCCCCTTCCTTCACTTGGTCGACTCAATACCCGTAACAACCTCAAGCCGGTCAACCCCGGCCGTCACCGCAACGCCGCCGCCACCAAGGAGGCGGACCCCGCGGTCGAGGACCACGAGCTGACGAGCTATCTCGCCGCGCTCGCCCCCGATGCCGACAACGAGAGCACGGGTACCGGCAAGCGCTTCGGCGAGGCGCAGGTCTTCCAGCTTCGAGTCAACGTGATCGCCAGCGAGCAGCTCAAGGACATCGCGGCCGAGCGCGGCACTTCACCGCACGCGCTGGCACAGGAATGGATCCTGGAGCGCCTCTCCTGGGAAGGTCAGGCCACGTCCGCGCAGCAGCGCCGCCACGAAGAGGCGCACACCGAAGAACTGCACCTCGACCTGAACTGACCCGTACTGACCGGCCTGAAGCCAAGTGAGCCCCCAGCGCGTCGTCCGCTGAGGGCTCACTCGTCTTACGTATAGTTGCGTTGAGGACCGACCCCTACAGCGGACGAACCTTCTGAGCCTGCGGGCCCTTCTGGCCCTGACCGACCTCGAACTCCACTCGCTGATTTTCCTCGAGGGTGCGGAAGCCGCGACCGTCGATCTCCGAGTAGTGAACGAAAACGTCGCCTTCTCCGCCGTCTTGCGCGATGAAGCCGAAGCCCTTCTCCGCGTTGAACCACTTCACAGTGCCTTGCGCCACCGCTTTACTCCTCGTTACAGAGCCGCTTCGAGTACCACCGAAGTGACACCCAGACCGTCCCGGGCGGTTCCAACGAGTCGAGCAAAGAGCGCGTCTCCCGCTCCACAGCTCGCGTCAGAAGTTCCGCGAGTGTGAAGCCACGAACACGCAAAACGACGGCCTACAAGGAGAGTACCGGGATCTGGGCAAATCTGAACCCCATGAACAACAGATGGACCAATGGCGGCAGCAAGGTCACCGGAACGTCGTAGACGGCCGTCGTCACGCAGAGTTTCTGTCGGACCCGACGGCTACTCTCCACGCACATCCCTTCACGAAGCGAACGTGACGCTCATCACGGCGCTTTGGATCAACGCCTTGACTCACTCAGGCGTCACATGGGGGGTACAAGGGGAGAATGGGGCATTCGGGTGATAGTGAAGAGCATGTCCAAGCGTCGGTGGGCACCGACCGTGGTGGTCGGCGTCGTCGCGGCCCTCGCGATGAGCATGAGCGCGTGCAGCAGCGAGCCGGCGCCGGCGGCCACCGGAGGTACCGGGGGACAGCAGCAACCTGCGGGCAATAGCCAGATCAAGGCGATGCCGGCGAAGCTCACCATCACACCGGCCGGTGGCGCGCAGGACGTCGCGCCGGGGGAACCGGTCCAGATCCAGGTCGCGGACGGCACCATCGGCTCGGTGACGCTGACCAACTCCGAGGGCAAGACGGTCGCGGGGGCGCCCGCCTCGGACAAGCACAGCTGGACGACCAGCGAGCCGCTCGGCTACGGCAAGACGTACACCTGGGCGGGTGACGCCGTCGGCACCGACGGCAAGAGCGTGCCGATCTCCGGGGCGTTCACCACGGTGAAGCCGAAGAAGCAGGTTTCCGGCCACCTCAACGTCGGCGACAACCAGACGTACGGCATCGCGATGCCCATCGTCGTCACGTTCCCCAGCAAGGTCACCGACAAGGCGTCCGTCGAGCGGGCGCTGAAGGTCGAGACCACGCCGAAGACCGAGGGGTCCTGGGCCTGGCTGGAAGGCGACACGGCGGTGCACTGGCGGCCCAAGGAGTATTTCCAGCCCGGCACCACGGTGAAGGCCGAAGCGAAGCTGTACGGCGTCAAAATGGGCGACGGCGTCTACGGCAAGGAAGACATCACGTCGAGCTTCACCATCGGCCGCTCACAGATCGTCAGGGGCAACACCCAGACCCACCGGATGCAGGTGATCCGCGAGGGCCAGCAGATCGCGGACTACCCGGTGAGCTACGGGCTCGACTCCGACCCGGGCCGCGTCACACACAGCGGCACGCACGTGGTGATGTCCAAGAGCGCGACCTACTCGATGAGCAATCCCCGCTACAACTACACCGACGTCAACGTCCCGTGGGCAGTGCGGATCTCCAACAACGGCGAGTTCATCCACGGCCTCGCGGCTTCGGTCTGGGCCCAGGGCAAGAAGAACATCTCGCACGGCTGCCTGAACCTGTCGCCGGCGAACGCGAAGGAATACTTCGACGGCGTGCTGACCGGCGACCCGGTAGAGATCGAAGGCAGCACCCAGCAGTTGAGTTCCAAGGATGGCGACTACAGCGACTGGACCTACTCGTGGGCCGACTGGACGAAGCTTTCGGCGCTGAACAGCTGAGCTGCCCGCTCATTCCGAACGGCCAGGAAGCCCGCCTTCCTGGCCGTTCGGCTTTTGTGAAAAGTCGATGCAACCCGGCGGGCACCCCGGCGCATGTCTAACGGCACAGGCGCCGCCGCAAGATGACGGCGCCCGCAACCGAGGAGCCGAATTGCGTATTCGAATCGCACTGTCACTGGGCGCTTTCCTGCTGGCAGGCGGTGCCTTGATGGGCACAGCGATCGCCACCGCCGCGCCCGCCCAGGTCCAGCCGCCGGTCGCCACCTCCACCACGGCGCCCGTGCCCGCCACGTCCCAGGCCCCCGAGCCCACGATGGCCACCCCAACGGCCGCCAGGACCACGACGACCGAGGCCCCGGCACCCGGCACCGCCCGCGTGCCGCGGGCCATCCCCGCCGGCCCGACCGGCGACCTGCACCTGCCGGCCATTACAGAAGCAAACTGATCGAGTGATCCTGAGCCGCCTGCCGTCGGCCGGGCAGGGCTCGCCGTGGGACGGCGAGTTCGCCCGGTACTTCGGCGAGCGCGCGCACAGCCTCAGGTCCACGGCGTTCCTCCTGTGCGGTGACTGGCACCATGCCGAAGACATCGCACAGGCAGCGCTGCTGAAGCTGTACCTGGTCTGGCCACGGCTGGCCCGCCACGACGCCTTGGACGCCTACGCCCGCAAGATCGTGCTGCGCACGTTTCTCTCGGAGCACCGGCGCACTTGGCGCAAGCGGGAACGGCTGACGGACACGCCACCGGAACTCGCCGCGGAGCAGCCCGGCACCGAACACGAAATACTGGTCCGCCACGCGCTGGCCGGCGTCGCCCCGAAACAACGGGCGGTGCTGGTCCTGCGGTACTTCAACGATCTGAGCGTCGAGGAGACGGCGGCGGCGCTGGGCTGCTCCACCGGCACGGTCAAAAGCCAGAGCGCGCGAGGTCTCGACACCCTGCGCAAACGGCTGGGACCGCATTACACCGAACTTTCGTTCACCACGGCAGGCACCGATGGGAGGTGAGCAGATGGACTCCGACGACGACGTCAGGATGGTCTTCGCCGACGTGGGCCAAGGGCCCCGGATGGGCTTCGACGCCCGCGGCATCATCGAGCGCGGCGGCAGGATCCGGCGTCGCCGCAAGCGGCTGGCGGTACTCGGCACTTCCGTGACCACGGCCGCCGCGATCGTGGCCATCGCGCTGGCCTCCGGTCAGCGGCCGCCGGAGCCCGCGCCCGTCGAACCCGCCGGCCCGGGGATTTCGTTGGAGACGGCGCCGCCCAGCTCCCCGGCGGAGATTCCTCCGAGTGCGGCGGTGCCGCCGCGGACCACGTCGACCACCCAATTGCCGCCACCCCGCGCGGTGACGTCAGCGCCGGGCACCCCTTCTCGGACACAGCAGCCCACCACGACGGACGCCACCTCGGCACGCACGCCTGTCACTACGTCACGCACGGTAGTGGGATGCACGATTTGTCCAAGTAGCACAAAGTAATCGGAAACTCTCCGACATGCCGCTTCACCTGCATATCTTCCACCTCTCCGGGTGAATGACGGCCCTGCGACGACCTGCTACCGCTGTGAGCCGATGTTTGAGCTCCTACGGCCGAGGGAACGCACAGAGGCAAAGTTTTGTCTCATAGGCAGGTCGGAAGGGCGCACATCTATGGCCGAGGAAGCTCCAACCTCAGCAATTTCGGAAGCCGAAGCGCCCAAAGAGGCACCACCAGACCAAATCAAGAAAGCCGTCGCCGGCGCGGCGATGGGCAACTGCATCGAGTGGTACGACTTCGGGGTCTTCGGGTTCATGCCCGCGATCCTCGGTCAGGTGTTCTTCAATGCTTCAAGCACGTCGGAAGGCGCGCTGGCGACCTTCGCCGTTCTCGCGATCACATTCGTGGTGCGACCGTTCGGCAGCTTCGTGTTCGGCCCACTCGGGGACAAGCTCGGCCGCCAGAAAATCCTGGCGCTGACGATCATTCTGATGTCGGGCTCGACGTTCATCATCGGCCTGCTGCCGTCCTACGCGACGCTCGGACCGGCGTCCGTGGTGATCCTGATCCTGCTGCGCATGGTCCAAGGCTTCTCCGCCGGTGGTGAATACGGCGGTGCCGCCACCTTCATCGCCGAGTACGCGCCGGACAGGAAACGTGGTTTTTGGGGCAGCTGGCTGGAATTCGGCACGCTCATTGGCTTCGCCATGGGCGCCGGGTTCGTCACGCTGTTCACGATCATTCTTGGCGACGAAGCCATGCTCTCCTGGGGCTGGCGCCTGCCGTTCCTCATCGCGGGCCCGCTCGGCCTGATCGGGCTGTACCTGCGGACCAGGCTCGAGGACACCCCGCTCTTCCAAGAGCTCGAGAAGAAGAAGCTCGTCGAGCCCTCGCCGCTGAAGACTCTCATCACGAAGCACTGGACGTCGATCCTGCACCTGATCGGCATCGTGGTCCTGCTGAACGTGGCCGACTACATCGTCATCTCGTATCTGGAGACCTATCTCAAGGACACCATCGGCTACAAGGGGAACGCGCCACTGGTGATCATCCTGCTCACGATCGTCTTCATGCTGATCCTGATCGTGCCGATCGGCATGCTGTCCGACCGGATCGGGCGAAAACCGATCCTGATCACCTCGTGCGTGGCCTTCCTCGTCCTGCCGATCCCGGCGTTCTCGATCATGGAAGGCGCGAAGGACGACCGCAACGCGCTGCAGCTCGGCCTCGGCGTGGTGATGATCGCGCTGCCGCTCGTGCTGTTCCTCGCGGTAGTGGCGTCGACGTTGCCGGCGATGTTCCCGACGCAGGAACGCTACGGCGGTTTCTCGATCGGCTACAGCCTTTCGACGGCCGCGTTCGGCGGTACCGCGTCGTACATCGTCAGCAGCTTGGTGGACCGAACCGGGAACACGATGTGGCCTGCCTACTACCTGATGGGTGCCGCGGCCATCGCCGCGATCCCGATCCTGCTGCTGCCGGAGACGGCGAAGGTGTCGCTGCGTGGGATCGTCAACTCGAGGATCGCCAAGCGCCGAAAGCTCGAGCCCGCTCCCGTGACCAGCTGACGCCGCCAATCTACTCACGGGTTAACGTCACGCTATGACCAGAAGTACGCAGCAGTGGCCGCCCGTCGACGTCGAGCCCGCAGTGCCGCATCCCGACGCCCCGGGGCCTGGGAGCGACCTTGGTGTCCACTTCGCAGAATGCTTCGGCTGCGGCGATGACGTCGACGCCGGACTGCACCTGAAGTCGATGATCGGCGAAGGCCACGTGGTCCACTCGCAGTTCCTCGTCACCGCCGCCCACCAGGGTGCGCCGGGCCTGGCCCACGGCGGGCTGCTGGCCTGCGCGTTCGACGAAGCACTCGGCGCGACGGTCGGCAATCTGATGCGCAAGCCCGCGGTGACCGGACGGCTGGAGACCGACTTCCGCCGCCCGGTCCCGGTCGGCTCGACGTTGTACATCTCGGCGACGCTGGACGGGATGGCCGGGCGGAAGATCTACGTCAGCGCCGACGGCAGGCTCGACGCCGAGGGCGGCCCGATCGCGGTACGGGCGCGGGCACTGTTCGTGATCGTCGACTTCCGGCACTTCACCACCCACGGCGACCCCGAGGCGATCACCAAGCTTTCGGACGCCCACGAGAAGGCCAAAAAGGGCCACAAGGACTGGGACATCAACCCGTAGCTCGGCTCATTTCAGGTCAGGTGAGGGTGCGGGGGCGGATGGAATTGGCCTTGTCGACGAGCTCGATGCGCTGCTCAGCGGTCCCGGCAAGCCGGGCCAGGGAGCGGTAGCACCGCTCGAGGCCGAAGCGGACCTCGCGTTCCGACAGGGCACAGCCGAGCACCTTGGACCCCGTCTGCGCGCCCTTCGACGTCCGCACCCACTCGTGGCAGGCCTCCAGGACCTCCGCCGACAGCAGAGTGCGCCGCTCCGCGTCGAGTGTGAGGCGCTCGAGCTTGTTGCCCGCCTCGACGAGGTCGCGCTCGGAAACCGGCGCGGAGTCCCTGGTGCTGCTGATCCGCGTCTTGATCTTGATCGCGGCGACCTGCGCGGCGACGTGGTGCGTCGAGTGCGGCGAGACCGATTCGAGCACCTCTATCGCGCCCGCTTTGCCGCCCTGGGCCAGGTAGACCCGCGCCAGGCCGAACGCGGCGCTGACATACGAGTGGTCAGTGCGCCAGACCAGTTCGTAGAACCGCGCCGCGCCGAAGTAGTCGCCGACGCCTTCGGCGCTGACGGCGAGCGCGAGTTTCGGCGCGATCTCGCCGGGGAGCTCGTCGTAGACCGATTCGAAAGCCACGTGCGCGACGCGGGCACGGCCGCCGGCGAGCTCGATCAGGCCGCGGTACCAGTCGATACGCCAGTCGTGCGGGAAACCGGCCTTGATCGCGAGGTACTGGGCGGCCTGCAGCTGCCGTTGTGCCTCGGCGAGTTCGCCGAGTTCGATGCGGGCGCGGACGATCCGCAGGCGGACCTCGATCGACTCCCGCGGCGCACCCGCCAGCGCGTCGATGGCCACGCGCGGGTCGTCCGACGTCGTCGTGGCGAGCACCCCTGCCGCTGGGTCAGCGGTGTCGACCTGCGGAACCGGCAGCCCGGACACCACTTCGTGCCAGTCGGGAAGCGGGACGCTCTGCCCGGGCTCCGGCACCACCAACTCGACGCCGAACGTCCGGCTTTCCGGCCCGAAAACGGTCGACACGCCTGGCCGGGGCTGGCCGGTTCCGAGCGCCATGATTTCGCGCAGCACGCCGGTCAGCTGGTCGGCCATGTCCTCGGCGGAAATGAACCGGCGATCCGGGTCGGTGTGCGTCGAGCGCTTCAGGAAACGGTGGTACGAACCGAAAAGCGCGAAAAGCGGGACCTCGTTCGGCGCGGGCAGGCTCGCCTTGTACTTGGTCGTGTAGCCCGCGAATTCGAAGCTCAGCACGGCCAGCGTGCGGCCGACCGTGTAGAGGTCCGACGACACCGAAGCGCCCTGCTTCGCCAGTTCGGGCGCGCTGTATCCGGTGGTGAAGAACAGGGGGCTCTCGTAGTCGTCCATCCGGCGGACCGCACCGAGGTCGATCAGCTTGAGCTGCTCGTGCGTCTGGATCACGTTGTCGGGCTTGAGATCGCAGTACAGCAGCTGCTGGGAATGCAGATATCCCATGGCAGGCAGGATTTCGAGGCCGTACGCGATCACCTGCCCGATCGGCAGCGGTTCGACGCGCTTCGTCTCGCGGTGATGCGCGAGCGCGAGCTGCCGCAGCGACTGGCCGCCGACGTACTCCATCACGATGTACCCGACGGCGCTGCCCGTCTGCGGGTCGGTGTGCTGGACGAAGTTGTGGATCTTGACGATGTTCGGGTGCTCAACCTCGGCGAGGAAGCGCTGCTCGTTCGCGGCCGCGGCCATCGCCGTCGCGTCACCGGTGTCGATCAGTCCTTTGAGGACGACCCAGCGATCACTGACATTGTGGTCCTGCGCGAGATAGATCCAGCCGAGCCCGCCGTACGCGAGGGCGCCGAGCACTTCGTACTGCCCGCCGACGATCTCGTGCGGGAACAGCTTCGGCTTGTACGAGAACGGCGTATCGCATTGCGCGCAGACACCCTCGGGCTCGCCCGGGGCGCCATCGACCCCGCGGCCGACCTTGGAGCCACAGCTGCTGCAGAAGCGCTTTTCCTCGGAGACCATCGGGTTGTCGAGCACCGCGGACGCCGGGTCGCGGTAGGCCACCTGGGGGACGTCGACGAGCCCGGCGCCGAGCCTGCCGCGTCGCGAAGTGCGGGACGACGTGCGCCGCGAAGTTCCGGGGAAGTTGCCGGTCCCGGTGCCCGCACCTGTCCCGGAACCAGTGCCGGAGCCCGTCCGGGAACCGGTGCTGCGCTCGGGCAGCACGCTTTCCGTGCCGGGATCGGGAAGCGGCATGCCCGGCCCGGAGTTCTGCCGCGGCACCGGAGGCATGATGCTCTGCGTTTCCGGCGCCGGTGAGCCGAGGACGCTGGTCGGCTGGGGGTCGTTGTTCGCTTCCCAGTACGGCCGCACGGGCTGCGCCGTCGGTGTGACAGCCACGTGCTGTTGTTGCTGCTGGGGAGGCCGCCCCGGCGTTGGGGTGACCGGACGCATGCCCTGGACGGTCGCCTGAGCGTCCGGCTGGCCGGGTGCCTGGCGCACCGCGCGCTCGGCGGTGGGCTGGGGCCGTCCGGACAGGACATCCGGCGACTGCGTCCAGCCGGTGCCCGGCTCGTCGCCCTGGGCGGAGTCCAGCTCTATCTGCCCGGAAACGGAAGGCTCGGGCTCGTCCCAGCGGAACGGCGGAGGTGTCCACCCCGCCTTGCCGGTGCCACCGCTCTCGTCCGGTGCGGCGTGCCGAGGACGGCGCGACTCCTCCGACACAACTGCCTCCTGAGCTCCCCGCGACAAAGTCCTAGTGATCCTAGCGACTACGCACGCCCGTTTCAGGCATATGGTTCGGGCGGAGTCGAATCAGTACGCGACGAGGAGAGCCCCCGGTGCCCGAAACGTTCAGTCTGTCTCTACCGGAGCTGGACATCCTGGACGAGCATCTCCGGCTGGGCCGTTGGGTGCACCCGTTCCGGATTCCGTACGCGAGTCCGACCTTCGAGGCGCGCAGCCGACAGCGCGAAGCCGTCTGGCAGGCCCTCGCGGCCGCCGACCTCGCCGCCAGCGGGAAGCTCGTCGCCGAGGTCGAAGAGACGTTGCGGGCTTGGGCAAGGCCGGACGTGCTGATCACGCACGTGGCCGGCGTGCTCGACGACGGCTCGCGCGCCCTGTACCGCGGCGGCTGGCAGGGCGACGTCGGATTCATGTCGAGACAGCAGGGCGACCGGGTCGTGTTCGACGAGCGAAAACCCGGGCAGGTGGTGCCGGAGATAGTCGACTTCCTCCCGGCATGTGTCCCGTTCGACGGGCACGGCGTCACCACGACGGCGCGTCCCGGCAGCGCCGGTTTCGGCCAAGGCCAAGGGTTCTTCGACCAGCCGATGCGCCGCTACGGCGCGATCGAGGTGTCGATGGGCAATGGCGGCTGCCAGGTCGGGACACTGCTCTGGTTCGACAGCGTGCGCGGCCGATTCCTGCTCGAAACCACACCACTGCCCGACGGCACCCAGCGCCGCACGTTTACCCCGACCGACGGCCGCCACATCGCCTACTGGCTACACCGGATGGTCGGCTTCGCCTGAGCTTGTCGTTTATTGGTACCTGGGTGGTCAGCGGTATTGGGGGGTGGGTGGGCTGGCGTCGCCCAGGCGCGGCAGGAGCCACTTGTCGTAGCTCTCCTTCCACGGCCCGGCACGGACGTCCTCGAGCACCGCGTTGACGTACCGCACCATGTCGTCGTTTTCCTTGGGGATCCCGATGCCGTAGTTCTCGTCGGTGAACCTGTTGCCGACGATCTGCAGTGTCGGGTCCTGCGCCAGCATCCCGGCGAGGATGACGTCGTCGGTGGACACCGCTTCGACCTGGCCCTGCTGCAACATCACCAGGCAATCGGCCCAGTTGTCCACCGAGACCGGCACCGGCTTCGACGGGTCCGCCGCGATTTTCGTCAGTGACGTGGACGACTTGGTGGCGCACACCCGCTTGCCAGCGAGGTCCGAAAGCTTCGTCACCTTCGACGCCTTGTCCACCAAGATCCGCTGGCCGGCCTGGTAGTACACCGACGAGAAGTTGATGGATTTCAGCCTGTCGCACGTGATGCTGTACGTCCGCACCACGATGTCCACCTGCTTCTGCTGCAGCACATCGATCCGCTGCGAAGACGCGATCGCCTTGAACTGGATGTGCCCGTCGGAGCTGCCGAAGATCGCCGCCGCGATCTGCTTGGCGATGTCGATGTCGAAACCTTCGAGACTGCCGGTGGTCGGGTTGCGGAAACCGAAGAGGAACGTGGTCTGGTCGACCCCGACGATCAGCTTCCCGCTTTCCTTGATCTTCGCCATTGTCGAACCGGGGGTGATCGACTTGCTGGGCGGCAGGCTCGCCAACGCGTTGCAGTTGACCTCCGTCGCCGAGCCGCCCGCCTGATCCGCCCCGCCGACATGCGCGGGTTGCGGCCGTTCGACCTTGCCCACCGGCGCCGGGTCGACCGGTTTCCCTGCGGACCCGCACGCGGCCGCGAGCAGAACCGCCGCGACCACCAGCGAAATGCGTGTCTTCTGTCCCATCACCGGTACTCCCTCAAACGTTCCCGGATACCGATAGTCGCGCCCGCGGCGGCGATGATGGCGAGTACCGCGAGCCCGGGGGCCAGCGCTGTCAGCGCGCTGTCGGCGTTGCGGGTGTTGTCCACGAATTCCTGGCGTCCGACGTTGATGGCGGCGACCAGGTTTTCGTCCAGGCGAAGGAAAGAAGCCGCGGCACTGTCCGGCTTCGAGCCGTCGATGGCGAGGTTGACGGCTTCCTGGTACTGGCCGGAGTCGTCGAACCGGCGCACCTGGATATGCGCCTTGAGCCAGGCGGCGGCATTTTGCTTCGCAGCGTCGAGCTGGCCGGTCATGGCCGGCTCCGACGCCAGCCCCTCGACCTCGGCCAGCAGACCGCCTGTCCCGTCCGGGCCGACGAGCTGAGCGGCCAAACCGCCGAAGTCCTTTTCGTAGTTGGCACCGTCGCCGCGTGCGACGAGCGTCAGCGTCTCGTCGGCTCGGGCCTGCAGTGCCGCGATCCGCGCGCGCACCAGCACATCCACTTGGTGGGTACCGTGGTTCTTGCCGTCCGCGACCAAGGTGCCCTGCACGACCAGCGCGACGAGACTCCACAGCATCGCGACGATCACGGCGCCGGTCGCCACGAGCAGGCCGACGTTGAGCACCCTGTTCGTCTTCCGCTTGAGGTGTACCTGCGTGACGACCAGTGCCGCGAGCAACGCGAGCACCAAAGCCGTTGCGCCCCAAGGGAAATTGGTGGCGCCATCCTGCTCGTCGGACAACCGCAGGGTGTCGATCCCGTACAGTTCCTGCGCGGCCGGGAGAATCTTGACCCGCATGAGCTCGGAACCCTCCCGCAGGTAGGAGGCACCGGCTGGGAAGCCCTGCCGGTTGTTGGCGCGCGCTGTCTCGACCAGACCGGTGTAAACAGGCACCTGCTGGGCGAGCGTGTCGACCTGCTTCGCCGCTTCGGCCACTCCGGCCGAGTCGGAAGCGGCCTTCGCGAGCGCGGCACCGGCCTGCGCGATGTCGAATTCGTAACGCTGACGCAACGCGGGCGGCTCTGTCCCCGTCGAGAGGAACGCGCTCGCCGCTGTCGCGTCGGCGTCGGAAAGCGAGCGGTAGACCTGCTGCGCCGCGGCGGCCAGTGGCTCGCGGTGGTCGATCAGTCCGTTGATCGTGTCTTTCTTGTCCTGCACGGAAAGCGTGCCGACTATGCCGGTGAGCAGCGCCAGCAGGGCGAGCCCGACGGCGATCACGGAAAGCCGTCCTGGCGTTGTCGCCGCGGAACGGATGATGCTGCGTACGGCGTTGCCCGGCAGGTCGAGCAGGCCCGCGACACCGGACCGCGACTCTCGCCGGGCGGCCGGCTCCGCGCGGACGGGCGACTGGGGTCCCCCCGGCGCCCCCGGCCGTGTCGCTGTGGTCGTCATCCCGTGAATCCTCCCCTAGACCTTTCCCCGCAAGAAGGTATCCGAGTCGGCAGGCGGACAGCCAGCGACACGGGCTTTGTCGCCGCCGTGTGACCTGTTCACCCACCCGCACCCCGCTCAGCACATCCTGGGGCGGAGGCGCGGCTTGGGTGGGTGGCTCGGGAGTGTTT
>JAVXWP010000042.1:0-43184 GCA_032230695.1 Actinomycetota bacterium
GCGTTGGGGGCGCTCAATGCCCCCAACGCCGCTTTCGGGTAATCGGGGGCGTCGAGATCACCGGCGCCGACATCGCCTGGCCGGACGCCGAGCGCCCGGTGCTCACCGACGTCGACCTCCACCTCCCACAAGGCGCGTACGTCGCCGTCATCGGCGAGAGCGGCGCCGGGAAGTCGACGTTGCTCGCCGCACTGCTCGGGTTCCTGCCGCCGGGCAACGGCCACGTCGACACGCCGGACAACGTCGCCTGGGCGCCGCAGGAGCCGCAACTCGTCTCGACCACGGTCGCCGAGAACCTTCGCCTCGCCGCGCCCAAGGCCACCGACGACGAGCTTCGTCGAGCGCTTGACCTCGCCGTCCTCCACGACGTCGAGCTGGACACCGTCCTCGGCAGTGCGGGCGCAGGCCTGTCCGGCGGCCAAGCTCAGCGCGTCGCGCTCGCCAGGGCACTGCTCGCGGCGCCCACCGCCGATCTCGTCCTCCTCGACGAACCGACCGCACACCTCGACGAGCCGACCGCGCGGAAACTGCGCGCCAACCTGCGCAAAGCCCTCCACGGCCGGACAGTCGTCCACGTCACGCACCAAGCGGAGGAAGCCGCCGACGCGGACCTCGTTTACGAAGTACGAGAGGGGCGTGTGATGGCGAGGGCACTACGCTGATGGTGCCCATGGACCCCACCCTCGCGGCGCGGGCACTGTCCGCTGCCACCGAAATCACCACCACCGCGCTGTCGGGCGAAGACCCCGGCGCGGTCCTCGACACGGTGGTTTGCCGCGCGGCCGAGCTCGCCGAGGCCGACCTCGGCCTGGTCATGGTGCGCACCGATGACGGCACGGTCGTGGTCGAAGCCGCACACGGCGCCGATGCCACGTTGCTGGGTCTGGTGCTGCCCGCCGATTCGATGGCCGGACGCGTCGCGCGCGGCGGCGAGACGGTGGTGAGCGTCGATTTCACCACCGATCCGCGAACGGCACCTTTCGTACCCGGTGAACTGCGGCGTTTCGGCCCGTTCGCGGCCGTGCCGTTCGGCACCGGTGGCCGTGTTCTCGGCGCGCTGACGGTGTACCGGTCCCATGGCGCGGAGCCGTTTTCCCCCGCCACGGTCGAAGTGCTCACAGCGTTCGCCGCTCAGGCGGGCGTCGTGCTGGCGCTCGCCGAGGGCGCCAACGCCCGCCACCGCGTCACGCTCTACCAGGAGCGGGAGCGCATCGCGCGTGAACTGCACGACGTGATCGTCCAACGGCTTTACGGCGCCGGGATGCAGCTCGACCGTGTCCGCAAGCGCATGCGGAAACGCTTCGCGCAGGCCGACGGCGCCCGGCTCAGCGAAGCCATCGACCAGCTCGACCAGACCATCGAGGAGATCCGCGGGACCGTTCGCGCATTGCGCTCCCCGGAGCCCGAACACGACCCCGCGCCGGCGACCGACCTCGCCGAATCCGCCCGCGGCGAAGTGCGCATCGCCGGCGAGCTGCTCGGTTTCCCGCCCACACTGGAACTTTCCGGCGAACTGGCCGACATCCCGGCCGAGCGCGCCGACCACATCCGCGCCGCGCTGCGTGAAGCACTGTCCAATGTGGTCAGACACTCTGGCGCGAGCGAAACCCGCGTGACGCTGCGACGCGACGCCGAGGGCGTCAAGCTGCGCGTTCGGGACAACGGATCCGGTGTCCCGCAAGGGGTCGCGACCCGCGGCCTGCGTCACCTCGCGGAGCGCGCGGACACCGCGGGCGGCAAGTTCCACTTCAACTCCTCGCCCAGCCTCGGCACGATGGTCGCCTTCGACCTACCGCTCGACTGAGCGCTACTTGGCGCGGCGGGCCACCCAAGCGGCGGCCTGGGTGCGTCGCTGCATACCCAGCTTCGCGAGCACGGACGTGACGTAGTTCTTGACGGTCTTCTCGGCGAGGAACAGCTGCTCGGCGATCTCGCGGTTGGAGTGGCCACGGCCGATCAAGTCGAGTACATCGCGTTCACGCTCGGTGAGTTCTTCGAGCTCGTCGTGCGGCGGGTTCCGCATCTTTTCCAGCACACGCGCCGTTGTCACCGGGTCGAGCAGGGAGCGTCCGGCCGCGACCTCGCGAACAGCCGTGACGACGTCCTGCCCGCGGACCTGCTTCAGCAGATATCCCGCCGCCCCAGCCATGATCGCGCCGACCATCGCCTCCTCGTCGTCGAACGCGGTCAGCATCAGGCACTGGGGCGCATTGGGCCTGGACCGCAGTTCGCGGCACAACGCGACGCCGTCACCGCTCCCGAGCCGCACGTCGACCACGGCCACGTCCGGCTCGACGTGCATAGCGACCGCCAATGCCTCCTCCACACTGGCCGCCTCGGCGACGACCTCGATGTCCGGCTCGTCACTGAGAAGTTCCCGCAGCCCGCGACGCACCACCTCGTGGTCGTCGACGAGCAGGACGTGGATCGGCATGGTTCGAGATTACGTGGCGAGCGTCAGGCAAGCTCAGCGCGCGTGGATTGGCTGGTCACTTGTCGCCGGGGCTGATCCGGCTCAGCTCCAGCCGCCGGTAGCCACCGGGCTTGTCGCACCACACGTCGAGCGTCTCCCCGTGCAGTTCCGGGCTGCTGACCAGCAATTTACGCTTTACGCCGTCGTATTCCTCGTACGTGACCCACACCGGGAACCCGGCTTCCAGCTGCCAGATCAGCCGCATCCACACCCCACTGCGATTGCCCGGCAGGAGGTTCATCAGCGCCCCGCGTTTGAGTGGCCGCGGCGGCGACTCCGGCTCACGCAGCAGTCGTGCCGCGTGCTCGAGCGGGTCCGCGACCACGTTGGGTCGGGTGATCCGAACCGGTTCCGTCACCGCGGCCACGGGCTTCTCGCTCCGCACCACGACAGCCCCATCGGACGACCGCTGGACCGGCGCGTAGCCGGCGTCGCGCAGGGCGGCCAGCGTGGTCACGGCGTCAGCTGATGACGTGACCACGGAAGGCGCCACCAGCGCGACGCCGAGTTTGACCAGCTTGCGGTGCGCGACGATCTCGGCCAGCAGAGCCGGGTTGTCCCCGACGATCACCGAGCGGACTTCGATCACATCGACCTCGCCGTGGCGCCGCGCGATGTCCTTGATGAGGTACGTCAGTGGCTGCGGGAGTTCACCGCGAGCGACCGAGCCGAGCTCGTCAACCAGCCCCGCCGGCGTCTCGCCGTTGTCCAGGGCGCGCCGCACGCTGGCCGGGCTGAAGCGCCAAGTGGACGCCGAACCCTGCGTCTCCCTGTCGGCCACCCTGTCCAGCAGCGCGGCCAGCTCAGTGCTCGGCGGGCCGGTCACGATCGCTGTCAGGTCGGTGCCGAACAACGCCGTCGCGCACGCCCCGGCGACCAGTTCTTCGGTGGCTTTCACCAGCTCAGGCGCGTCGATACCGCCGCTGGCCAGCGCATGCCCTACGGCGCCGACGGCGTTGGACGCGACCGCGCCGACCAAGGTGGCTTCGGCCAGCAACGACGTCACCAGCGCGCGCAACGTGTCTTCGTCGAGCGTCGGCGCGTGCCAGACAGCGAGGTCGCCGAGTGTTTCATGGTCGATCACGCCGGTGCCGTGGTCGAGTTCGGCGAGCAGCCGCAGCGTGAGGTGCCGGGCCTCGTCATTCACACTGCTGGGGTCGTAGTCCCCGGCGGACCTCGGCGGCTGCCACCAAGCGGCGAGCAGTTGCCGCAGCTGCGCGGCCGAACTTTCCCCACGCCAGCGCGCGAACCCGTCGGTCGCGACGATCATGGACGGCGCCACAGGCTTGCGGGACCTCGGCGCAGGCGGCGGTGGATCCTGGGCGAGCAGTAGTTCGGCGTCCAGCGCGAGATCGAAGGCGAGCTTGATCTCCTCAGTGGTCGCGCCGGTGTCCTTCGCCAGTTTTTTGATCAGCCTGCTGCCGACACCGCCGTTCTTGAGCAGCGGAAAGGGGGCGGCTTCGACCACGGTGGTGGTCCGGTCGAGCAGGCGCAGCGCGGCCGCCGCCGTCTCCGCCGCGACACGCTCCGGTGACACCGGCGCCACCCGGATCGCGGGCGGATGCGGAGTGAACGGCAGCCGGAAATCCGGTCCGCGCAGCGCCAGCCCGACTTCGAGCGGCAGATGCGCGTTGCCTTCGGAACCGGCGATGAGCAGGCATCGCTTGGCGGCCCAGGTGGCGGGTGTCTCGGCCAGCCCGGCGTGGCCGTACGGCCTTGCGTAGGTGAGGTCGATATCGCGTTCAGGGCCGTCGGAGACGAACTCGTCGAGGAGCTCGGCGACGCCTTGCGGTCCGTCGGCCACGAGGGTTCGCACCCGGGGGCCGTCTGTGAAGAACTCCATCAGGTCGTCGAGCAGCACCTGCCTGCGCGAATTCGACGGCAGTCCGAGCCGCTTGGCGATCTCGTCGAGCTGGCGGACGCTGAGCCGCGAAAGCGGTGGGCCCAACGGTTGTCCGAGACCGTGCTGGACGTACGAGTGGCCCTTCATTGTTTCCGGCACCTGGATCAGGTTGTTTTCGTCGAGCCAGGCCAGTGCCCGCGCGGTCAGCGGCGCCAGCGCGAGCCCGACGTCGACCACAGACGAGCCGAGCCGGCCCGCAACCTTGGTGAGCGGAACACCGTTTACCTCACCGAGCGCCCCGCACAACTGGACGGCACATAGGATTTGCAGGCCCGGCGCGGTGAGTTCTCGGGTCGCAGGTGCGAGGGAGCCTTGGGTGGACAGCCGTCGAGCCAGATCGGTGAGCCGTCGCGGCCAAGGTGCCGCCAGCGCATCGGGCCGGTTGGCGAGTATCTGCGCCAGCCGTGGTTCGTCGAGCCCGGAAAGCCACTTGATCAGGTCTTCGTCGGGTTCGGAGTGTTCGAGATACTGCATTCGACGTCCTCACGGGCGGCGGAGGGGCTGTCACTGAAGGTTACTTGGCTTGTCAGGGGGTATCCGTACGGTGTCGGATAGGCGCATCGAGCAGGGGAGGGCGTGTGGAATCCGGCAGGGTGCCGTCTGACATGTTCCGCTTCACCATCGGCGAGCTCTCCGGGTTGTACACGGCGATCCTGCACGCGTTCGGTGAAGCGAACGAACGGCTCGAAACGGCGCTCGGTATCGACGACGTCCGCGCGCGGCTGCGGTCCATCGGCTGGTTCGACGCGCTTGAGGACACCGATCTCGCGATGGCGCTCGGCAAGCTCAAGGACTGGCAGTTGCTCGACGTCATCCAGAACCACGCCGAGAACTACCGCACGGCCAGTGAATACGAACGCCGGAATCTCCAGTATTCGCTCACCAAGCGTGGTGAGGCGGCGTTCGCCGGAGTTCAGCACGCGCTTGGTGTCCTCGCGTCCACGGGCGCGCTGCAGACGGCCGTGCTGGACGCTATTTCCGATCGGCTCGACGGGCTCGGTGTGTTGCTGGCCGAACCGGCATCGACCAATCGCCGCGTCTTCAGTGCGCTGATGGAACTGGAAGGCCATCTCGACGCGCTGCGGGCGAACACCAAACAGTTCAACGGGGAGCTCCAGCGGCTCCTGCGCGCTGAGGGCGCAGACTTGACGACCTTCCACGAGGTCAAATCCGCGACGGTCACCTACCTGCAGGAGTTCCTGACCAATCTCGATCAGCGCGCGCACGCGATTTCCGCCGGGATCGCGCGGATCGACCAGCACGGAGTCGGCCGGCTGCAACAAAGAGCCCTGCTGGGCGCCGAGCTGCCGCCGTCGGCGGGCAAAGATCCCGGGCCCGCCTGGCTGGAGCATCGCCGGGCGCGCTGGGACGGGCTGCTCGCGTGGTTCCGGCCCGTGGACGGCAGCCCGGCCCGCGTCGAACAGCTGCACACGGTGGCGCGGCGGGCGATCGTGACGTTGTTGCAGGTTCTGGACCGCATCACCGAGTCGCGCCGCCGGGCGAGCAGCGCTGTCGCCGATTTCCGGGAGCTCGCGCGGTGGTTCGCCGCGGCGCCGGCGGAGACCGATCTGCACCGGCTGTGGTCGACGGCGTTCGGGCTCAGCTCCTCGCGGCACGCGCACCTCGGCCATCCCGATCCCGAACTCATCAGTGCCACGGCCCGCTGGGAGGACGCGCCCGCCGTCGAGGTCTCGGCGCTGCTGCGCAGTTCGGGCCGGATCGAACGGTTCACCCGCACCGGCCGCGTCCGCGATGTCGCCGCGATCAAGGCCGCCCGTGCGGAGCTGGCGAAGGCCGAGCGGGCGGAGCTGCAAGCCGCGTGGAGCCTGCTCGCGACGGACGGCCAGGTCCGCTTGTCGGCGTTCGGCGAGCTGGAGCACGGTGTTTTCCAGCGGCTGCTGGACCTGCTCGGGCGCGCGTTGTCGACGAGTCCCGACTCGACGGGCGTGCGGCGCGGCGTCACCAGCGACGGCAAGGTCGAGATCCTGCTCGGGGCCCCACCGGATTCGCGTGCCGCTGTGCTGCAAACGCCGCGTGGCCGGTTCGCCGGCCCTGATTTCCTGGTCGAGGTGCGGGTCGCCGGGGTCCGGAACAGGCGGGAGGGAACAGGGTGAGCAACCTCGCCAACCAGCTCGTCATCGCCGAGCAGGAGGAGGTCGCGCGGGGTGTGCGGCTCCTGCTCGCCACGCCGTTGATCAGCGAGACGGCGGCGCCGGACGTCTTCGACCTGGTGCGGCGCCGGCGTGAGCCGATCGCGAAATGGTTCGACTACTACTGCGGCTGGTCGATGCTGGTCGAGCCGCGGCTCGGGTACGCGCGGCTGGTGAAAGTCCGCGCACAGGCCGATCCTTCGCGTCCCGCGCGGCGTTCGCGCTCGGGTAAAGCGCCGTTCGATCGACGGCGGTACACCTTGCTGTGCCTGGTCGCGGCGGAACTGCTCACGGCGCCGGTCACCACCATCGGGCTGCTGGCGGACAAGGTCACGCAGGCCACCGCGGCCGATCCGCTGATCGACGGGTTCGACACCTCGGTGCGTGGCGAGCGGATGGCGTACGTGGATGTGCTGCGGATGCTGGAGTCGTACGGCGCGATCGAGGTCGTCGACGGTTCCACCGAAGCCTTTGTGGGCAGCGAGACGGCCAAAGCCCTGTACCGCGTCGATTCGACGCTGCTGATGCGGCTGCTCGCGGCGCCCAACGGCCCGTCGCAGTTCAGTGTCCCCGGCGAGGAAATCCCGCTGCGGTTCGACGAGCTGCTCGCCGCGCTCCGCCGCGAACGGCGATACGGAGAGGCTCCCGACGCGGCTCACTCCGCGGACGGCGCGTCCGACGTGCAGCGCAATCTTTGGTTGCGGCACTCGGTTTTCCGGCGCCTGGTGGACGATCCGGTCGTGTACCGCGAGGATTTGACGGCCGCCGAGCTGGCTTACATCTCGTCGCTGACCGGGCGGCAGCTGCTCAAGCGCGCCGCCGAACAAGGCGGATTCCTGCTGGAGGAACGGGCCGAAGGGGTGCTGTTCGTCGATCCCGACGGATACGCCACGGACAGCAAGTTCCCCGACGATTCCAGCAACGCCAAGGTCGCCGCGCTGCTGCTGCTCGACGTGATCACCGCGTCGGCGAGCGGCGTCGCGCCCGAGCAGCTGAACGCCGAGGCCGAGCGGCTGCTGCGTGAATTCCCCCGCTGGGCCAAGGGCTACCGCGGGGACGACGGTAAGGAACAACTGGTGGCGGACGCCGTTTCGGTGCTGTCGGACTTCGGGCTCGTCCGGTTTTCCGGTGAGATCGTCCTCGCGTTGCCCGCCGCGTCCCGGTACGTGCTGACCGGTGCCCGGTCCTCCGAAGACACAGTGGAGACGAAGTGACGATCACCGAACTGCCGCTCGGCGCTGCCGTCGAAGCTCCGCTCGGCGTGACCCGGTGGACGCCGACGCGCGCCGGCATCCTCAACGTGTGGCGGTACTACGACGAGGTCTTCGAGTTCCACAAAGGACGGTTGCTGCTGCACGGCCCCAACGGGACCGGAAAATCCAAGGCGCTCGAACTGCTGCTGCCGTTCCTCTTCGACGCCAACCTGCGTGCCAACAGGCTGTCGACGTTCGGCACGGGCGAGCGGACGATGCACTGGAACCTGATGGGCGAAGGCGCCGGCGGCTCCACGCGGGTCGGATATGTCTGGCTCGAATTCTCCCTCGGCGAGGGCACCTGGTTCACCTGCGGCGCGCGGCTGCAGGCCACCACGCACACGAAAACGGTGTACGTCGACTACTTCACCTCGTCCCAGCGCATCGGCTTGCCCGGCGGCCTGGCGATCGTCACCGATTCCGCGCAGCCGCTGACGAAGGCCGCGCTCCAGGAAGCCTTGGGAGAGCACGGCAAGCTGCATGACACCTCGGCCGATTACCGCGCCGCCGTCCGGAGCACGCTGTTCCCTGGCTTGACCGAGCAGCGTTATGACGCGCTGATCACGGCGTTGCTGCAACTGCGCCAGCCGAAGCTCTCGCAGCGTCTCGACCCGGCGCTGCTGTCCACTTTGCTCTCTCGCGCGCTGCCTCCGTTGGGAGAGGCCGAAATCGCCGAGCTGGCCGAAGGGTTCGAGCGGCTGGACAGGCAGCGTGAGCAGCTCAAGGTCCTCGACGCCGAGGTGGAAGCCGCCCGGAAACTGGCCACCCAGCAGCGTGGTTACGCCCAGCGAGTGTTGCGCGCTTCGGCGGCCACACTGATCTCCGCGACCTCCGACATGACCAAGCTGACGAGGGCCGCGCGTGAGTCCGAAGAGGCTTACTCCGTCGCGGTGGAAGAACGCGAGGAAGCCGAAGAGCGCGCGGAAGCCCTGGAAATCCGGCGCGATCAGCTGGACGCTCGAATCGAAGGACTCAAGGACAGCGAGGAGTACAAGCAAGGCCGCGAGCTCGACAAACTGCGTGAGCTGGCCCGCGCGGCGCGGGCGGTGGCCGAGGTCAAACGCGAAGCGGCAGACGCCAAACGACGGATCGCCGAGGCCGACGCCTACGAAGCCGCGGTCGCCGAAACCTCAGCCGCGCAGGCTGCCGACGCCGCCGAGGAAGCCGGTGACGACGCCGGGCGGGCTTCCGAGCGAGCACGAATGGCCGGGGTATGGGCCGAGATGTCGACCAGCCCCGCCACCGGGCGGAAGCTGGTGCGTGCGGCTGTACGCAGCAGGCACGAGCAGATCGGCGGCGTGCGCGAAGCGGTGAACGTGCACGAGGCCGCCGTCGAACGCAGGCGCGCCGCCGAAGAGGCGTTGGAACAGGCCAGGGTGGATTTGGCCCAGGCAATGGAAAAGCGCGGCGAACTAGTCAGGGCGTACACGAGCGCCGTCGAGGAGCAGGTGCGGCGCCTGCGGGAGTGGGCAGGCGGCTGCGTCGAACTCGGGTTCATGGACGCGGATCTGCTGACGGAGCGTGCCGAGTCGGAGGCGTCGGTGCTGGCGTTCATCGACGCCGCGGCCGGGCAGGTGCTGCAGGAGATCACCGTCGACAAGACCATGGCGTCCGCCCAGCGCAAGGTCGCGAACGCGGGCCGGATGACGCTGGTCGAGGAGTGCCGCAGGCTGGAGCAGAAGGTCGATCTGCCGCCGTCGGCACCGGCCACCCGCACCTCCATCCGGTCCACAATGGAGGGCGCACCCTTCTGGAAACTGGTCACGTTCGTCGAAGGCGTGTCGGAACGCCGGAAAGCCGGGATCGAAGCCGCGCTGCAGGCGAGCGGGCTGCTCGACGCGTGGGTCCCGGCGCACGGCGCCATCGAGGTGACCGGCCACGACACGTTCCTGGAAGCCGAATTCCCGCTCGTCACGGACTCGGAATCGCTGGCGGCGGTGCTCGAACCGGATCCCGACGGCGTGGTGGCGCCCGACCTCGTCCGGCGGCTGCTCGAAAGTATTGCTTACGGCGAAACGGTTCCCGGACGGCACGGCGTCGCGATCGGCGCCGACGGCCGGTGGCGGCTGGCGAACGCGAGCGGTAGCTGGGACAAGGAAGAGGCCGCGTACATCGGCGCGGTGGCCAGGGACAAAGCCCGGCTACGGCGCTTGGCCGAGCTGACCGGGCGCGTCGGCGAGCTGGACACCACGATCGCCGAGCTCGATGCCCGGCTGGAATTGCTGGACGCCAGGCGCTTCCGCGTCGACGAGGAGCGGGCCGGGCGGCCGCGTCACGAACAGCTGGAAGCGGCGTCGAACGAACTGAACCTCGCCGAGTCACGGGTCATCACCGCGGACCGGGCGGTGGCGCGCGTGGTCGACCAGTTGGCGATCTGTGAGGAGGCGGTGAAAGCCGCGCTGCAAGCCTTGACGTTGCTGGCATCGGAGAGCAGCCTGCCCGCGGAGCGTGACGCCCTCGAAGCGCTCGCGGTGGCCGTCGACGTCTTCCGTGACGTGGCGGACAACTGGCTCGACGTCCACGCGACTTTGGTGGCCGCACAGGACAAATCCGCCGAACGCGCCGAGCAGGCCCGACGGTCCGCGGAAGCCGCGGAGGAGTCGGCCGAAGACGTTCAGGGCGCGGAACGGGACGCCGGTGGGCAGGCGGAGAAACTCGAAGCCGTCGAAAGCACGATCGGCCTCGAATACGAAGAAGTGCTCACCGAACTGCGGAAACTGCGGGAAGAACACGAGGACGTCAAGACACGCTGGAAGGATCTCAATCGGGACCTGCAGACGCTGTCGACGAAATTGGGCTCGCTCGACACACAGCGTTCCATCGACGAGAAGACCCGGAAAGCCGCGGTGAACGGCCGAAACGAGGCCGCGTCCCGCTTCCGGCACCTGTCGTCCAGCAGTTTTCCCGCGGATTCCGGTATCGACCTGGAGCCCGGCGAAGGGACCCGGGCCAGCCTCGAAGGCGCCCGCGCGGTGGCCGCGAAATGGCCGAACCTCCCGCACGGCCCCAAAAACCTCGGCGACGCGTTGCACCGGCTGACCGAAGAGGTCTACACCTGCCGGGACATCCTGAGCGACCGCGCGGACCTCGATCTGGAGACGGACGGCGACGTCGGCGTGTTCAGCGCGACCGTCAACGGCATGCGCGTCGGCGCCGCGGAGCTGCTCGAACTCCTGCGAGCCGAGGCCGAACGCAGCCGTGGCGACATCACCGGCGCCGAGCGCGAACTGTTCGACCAGACCCTGACCGGCAACACCCGCCGGCACCTGGCCGCGCGGATCCGGCAGGCCGGTGGGCTGGTCGACACGATGAACGACCGCTTGGAGCAGGTCAGGACGGCGTCGAACGTCGCCGTCCGCCTGGTCTGGCAGGTCCGCGACGATCTGCCGACCGGCACCAAGGCGGCAAGGGAGTTGCTGCTCAAGGACCCGGTGCGGCTCAGCGACACCGACCGCGAGTCGCTGCACCACTTCTTCCGTGACCGGATCGAGGAAGCGAAAGCCGACGACACCGCGACCAGCTGGGAACAGCAACTCGCGCAGGTCTTCGACTACACCAGCTGGCACCAGTTCGTCGTCAAGATCGACCGGGCGAACGGCGCCGGCTGGCAGCTGCTCACCAAGAAACTGCACGGCGCCCTGTCCGGCGGCGAAAAGGCGATCGCCTTGCACCTGCCGCTGTTCGCCGCCGTCGCCGCGCACTACCAAGCGGTTCCCGAAGCGCCGCGGATCATCCTGCTCGACGAGGTTTTCGTCGGCGTCGACACGGCGAACCGCGGTCAGATCTTCGGCTTGCTGGCGTCGCTCGACCTGGACCTGCTGCTGACGTCCGACCACGAATGGTGCGACTACCAGGAGCTTCCCGGTATCGCGATCCACAAGCTGATCACCGGCGGCGACGGCGACGACGCCGTCACCACGGTCAGGTTCATCTGGGACGGTGCGGACCTTGTGGCGGACGACGCGTGACCCTGCTGCCTCTCTGGCGAGCGGTCCACGACCGTCTCTCGTCCGGCAAGCCGGTCAGCACGGTCCGTGTCGGGCCGTTGTCGCAGGCGGATCGCGAGTCCCTTGCCGACCTGTTGGGCCTGGCGAAACTCCCCGCCGAACACACCACGGTTTCGTTGTCCCGGCTCGCTGAGGCCCTGGCCCCCACCGACATACGCACTTTTGTCACCGAACTTCTCGGCCCGCTCGACGACCGCGCCGCCCGCCGCGCCGCCCAAGCCGCCGAACGAGCGGCCCTCTGGCACTGGCTGGAAACCCACGACGTGGTCACCTCGCAACCCGCCCTGGCCGACTGGGCCTCGCAAGTTCGTCGCACCGGTATCGCCACCCGCACCCGGCTGGAAAACGTCCTGCGAGTACTGGCGCACCTCCCCGCCGACGGCGTCCCGCTGCCCACCTTCGCCGACGCGCTCCTCGGCGACGCCCACGCCCTGGACGACGGCACCCCGGAGTCCGGGCTGGTCCTCCGCGCCTTGGCGACCCTCTATGACGTCCCCCCACCCATCTCGGCCGCCGAACGCCGCGCACTGTGGGACCGCTCCGGCATCGCCGACGACGCACTCTCCGCCGTCGTCCTGGCCGCGGGTATGTCTCCTGGCGGCGACGGCATCGCCGCGGTGATTTTGCGTGCCTGCACCTCCCACGCCGCCGCGCTCACACTGGCCCAGCTCCGCGCGACGACGTTCACCGATGCCCCACCCGACGTCTGGATCGTCGAAAACCCCAGCGTCCTCGCCGTCGCCCTCAGCCGCCCAGACTGCCCGCCGCTGGTGTGCGTCTCCGGCTGGCCCAACAGTGCCGCCATGCACCTGCTGCGGGGTCTCTCCGACGCCGGTGCGACGCTGCACTACCACGGCGATTTCGACGGCGAAGGCCTCCGGATCGCCGCCCACGTCATCGCCCGCACCGGCGCCCTGCCGTGGCGAATGTCCACTGTGGACTATCTGGCCGCCCTGTCCGCGAACCCCACCGGCCCGCCGGTCGGCCGCGTCACCGACGCCCCCTGGGACCCCGGCCTCGGCGACGCCCTCCGCACCCACGGCACCGCCGTCGCCGAAGAGCGCGTCACAGAGTTTCTGCTGGACGAACTGTCTACCACTCGGGGACGTACCCCTTGATCGCCACCGCGACAGCTCGCTCGACCAATTCCTCGGGAAGCTTCGAATTCGCCCCGAGCCAGCGAATCCACTTGGGCAATAACAACTTCGCCTCGAGGCCATGGCGGGTGTTCGGCCGCAGAACAACCTTGGAATGTCGAGAAGAGGGATGATGGCAATCGATCCGCAACTTCAGGACACGCTTTCCCTGGAACAGATAGAAGATAGTTACTGGGGTGAACCCGCTGCTGATGCGACCCGGCTCGTACAAACCGCTCACCAGATCCGCCGGAAGCCCATCGGCACACTGAGCGTCGAGGACCTGCGTCTCTTGCTCGGACAGCAGATAGGCGTCGCGGTGCTGATCCCGCTTGCGCTCGGGGAATTGGAGCGGGTGCCACTCGCAGAGGGCGACTTCTATCCCGGTGACCTCCTTGCGACAGTGCTCCGGCTGCCACACACATATTGGCAGGGTCACTCAGCCCAGCGCGAATGCCTGGAGCGGATTGTGCAGGAGGTCGAAAAAATCGGAGACCTCAACGAGCACGGCGCGCCCCATGATGTCGTCTGGGAGCAGATCAACGACTTCCATCGGCGCGTGCAGGGGTGAAGGTGCTCAGGAACGCGGCGAACTCACCGATTGTCGCTCCTGGCGGCTTTGCGCCAGCTCGCGGCAGCGAGGTTCAGCTCATCGGCCGACAGCGTCACTGAGTTTCTGCTGGAGGAGCTGTCCTCCACTCGGGGAGGTACCCCTTGGCCGCCACCGCGAGAGCCCGGTCGACCAATTCCTCGGGAAGCTTCGAATTCGCACCGAGCCAGCGAATCCACTTGGGCAACAACAACTTCGCCTCGATGGTCGTCGGATGGTCGTCGGGCCAATCGCTCATATAGGCGAGGGTGGTCTCGACCCGCGGCGGCGAGACGGCGAACCAGGTTTCAGGAAGCCGGCCCTCCATCCACTCCTCGGCAATCCCGTCAACGGCGTCCAAGCTCGGCACAGTGCCGTAGGTGTCCTCGTGCCATTCGATGAACACACGTCGACGCCGTACGGCGATTCCGGCCTTGGAAGCGTTAGCACGGCGTCGAGATCCCGGACCCGGCGGCGAGCACGGAACCAGTTGTCCATCAAGTTCCGCGATTCATCTCCCATCACAGTGCGCTCTTCAACGATGAACGGGGCGAGAGCCGTCAGCTGCTCGGCGCTATCGACGCGCACCGGTCGCGCGTCCGCACCCGTGTCGCCCACGAATTTCCGCCAAGCGTCGGCAGCTTGCTCAACGTCGTCGTAAACACCGGCACTGGCGAAAGCGAGGATTCCGCCCGCCTCGATGTCGAACAAGAACACCGACGGATCGGTTGCTTCGGGATAAGCGAACCCCGCGATCACCGCGATGCGGAGGCCGTAAGCGTCACGCATCTCCCAGACTTCACTAGTGGCTTCAACCCGCTGCGTCAGCCACTCCGGAGTTTGCCGCGCCGCAGGGACGCGTCGCAGCCACTTCGCCGCACCCCGGAGTCCGGCTCGCGTCGCCGTTTCGAGGGCGGGCGTCCCCAACGAATTCAGCCCGTGGAGCAGTCGCAGTGGTACCTCCCAGCCGTCGTCCTGGGCGGCGGCGGATTTCTTGATCCGAGTGGTTGCCTCGTCGACGATGTCCTCGCTCAACCCGTGGAAATTCAGTCCCTGGTTTTCGTGCTCGATGCGAAAGGCAAGCTCAGCGCCCAGCAACTCGGCGGTCGCCTGCTCAAGCTCGCGAGGCCCACGCGCTTCCATGAGCACGGGGGCACCTTCGATGACGTTTCCGACCGCGGCGTCGAACCAGTCCGGCCGCGTATGAGTCCGGTTAGGTCGCGCGACTGACCGTGCCGGGCCTTTCTGCTTGCTCTTCTTGGACTTGCGGGTGCGAGACACCGGAGACATGCGAGGCAGAATACGCCGCGAACTCAGCGCTTACTCGCAGGCGACGCCGTCGTTGTCCCGGTCGAGGTGCGATCCGTAGCCGGGCTGGCCCCGGTACAACGGCGTTACCCCTGCTTCGCGGGCTGCTGTGCAGTTCTTGTAGTACACGGCAGCCGGAGGGTCCGGCTCGACGGGGGCGGCGGTAGTGGGCTTGGGCTTGGGTGCCTGCGTGGTGCTGGGCGCCGCGGTGACCGGCTTGGGCTGAGGCGGCGCTGGGACGGCGACCTGTGCCGGGGCGTCGATGTTCCCCTTGCAAGGCGCGCCCCAGAGTCCGGTGCTCGCGGTACGTGCGAGAGATTCCGCCGATTGCAGCGCCGAGGCCGCTGAAACGGCCACGCCGTCGATGACATATTTGGCATATCCGGCCTTCAGGGCGATGGTCGAATAGTCGTCGCCGTTCGGCAGTTTCAGATACGCAAGCGTGTTACCGGCCTGGTCGAGCGCGGCTTGAGCGATCTGCAGTGTGACTTTCTGGCCGGCCAGAATCTGGTTGGCCCACGTCATCGTCTCGCTGGCGAAGCAGCTGGGCCCGCTTTGCGGCGCGGTGCGGATACCCAGCACACGGACCGTTTTCTCCACGCCGGCGCTGATCACCTTGACGGTGCTGCCATCGACGACACCGACGACGGTGTATGTCTCGACCGGCGGAGCTGTCGTCGTGCTCGAAGTTGTGGTAGCCGAAGTCGTTGTCGGGGGCGATGCCGCAGCAGCCGGTTGCGCGGTTTCTTCCGGTGGCTTGCCGAAAATTGCGCCCAATACGAACAACACTCCGAACACGCTCAAGGTGATCTTCAGCCACTTCGGCAACCGCCGTTTTTGGGCAGGCTGATTGGCAGGCATAGCGTTCATGGGGGCGCTTCCTCGAAGCTCGGTGCGCCTCGTCGGCGCTCTCGTGCTGCCCTCTCGTTAAGGCGCTTAACAGTGTTACCAGGTAAGAGAAGGAATTTTTCATCGTCACCCTTTTGGTCTAAAGAATTCATTTTGTTAATCACGGACTGGACACGAAATCGCCAGAAATGTCACGTTTTTCATGGTCGGCCGATGCATCGACCATGT
The DNA here is from genome assembly GCA_032230695.1 of Actinomycetota bacterium. GTDB lineage: Bacteria > Actinomycetota > Actinomycetes > Mycobacteriales > Pseudonocardiaceae > Amycolatopsis. Next base: position 15,897 of record JAVXWP010000042.1, read on the forward strand.
CTGACATGTTCGACACCCTGACTCTGTCCCGAGATGGCCAGGTGTCCGCCGCCGCGCTCGAATTCACCGCCATCGACTTCAAGACCTCAGGGTTGTACCCGGGTCATATCGTCGAACTGGCAGCGGTGCGAGTACGCGCGGACGGAACAGTGAGGCGCGAGCTGTCCACGTTGATCAAGCCGAGTGACGACGTTGATCCTGGGCATATTCGCGTGCACCACCTCACGCCGCAGCAACTCGCCGATGCGCCACCACTTGACGAAGTACTCGGGCGTTTCGTCGAATTGTGTCGAAACAGTGTGGTCGTGGCCCACAATTTGCCGTTCGAGAGCCGTTTTCTCGCCGAGGAATTGGCGCGTCTGGGAGTGCGGATTCCGGCGCTCCCCGGTATCTGCACACTGTCCTCGGTAAGACTGGCACTGCCGTTGCCGAACTACCGGCTAGCGACGACCGCCGGCGCGCTCGGCATCGAGGACTTCCCCGCACACCTCGCCCTGGCCCACGCCCGAGTCTGCGCTCGCATCGCGGCGACACTGGTCACGACCCACGGCTTCGGCCTCACCAGCCAGCCGCGTTTCCCGAACCTTCCGCACCTGCGCGAGACCGGTCGGCTGGTACCTCGTCCCTATACCGCGCCCTCAGGCTCCACTAACTGGATGGCGGGCCTGGTCGACTGCATGCCGACGGTCAGCGTCGGCGCGCTGGAAGACGCCTACCTCGAAATGCTCAGCGACGCCCTCGCCGACAGGCACATCTCCGAACAGGAGTCGCACGCCCTCGCCGTCCTTGCCGCGAAAGCAGGCATGTCGAAAGACGACGTCCGGCGCGTCCACAACGGTTTCGTCATGGCGCTGCGCGCAGTCGCCGAGAACGACGGCATCGTCACCGTCGACGAGGAAAGCGATGTCCGCCGTGTCGCCGACGCACTCGGCGTCCCGGAACTGGCCCACGACCTGCGAGCCACCAACGCACCTGCGCGTCCAGCGTTGACCCGTGTCCTCGTGCTCGGCCACACCGCCGATGCCGACGAGCTGCGGGCAGCGGTACTCAGCGCCGGAATCCAGCTCGCCAAGAAACTCACCGCTTCGGTCACCCATCTCGTCGTCGACCAGACCGTCCCCGCGCAGGAACCCATGCTGGCCCGCGCCCGCGAACTCGGCGTCCCCAGCCTCGACATCCAGTCCGCGCAAGTCGCCCTGGGTTTCGCCGAGCCGCCGGACGTCATCCCCTTCGACGAGCCGACCCTGGTCTTCCGTCCCGTCACACCGACCACGCAGCCCGCTCCACTCGAACCAGCTGTCCGCGATACCCGCTTCTGGGTGACGCGCGGACTCATGGGGTTCGGGCTGTTCCTCATGTTCATCACGGTGATGGCACTCTTCGGCGGCTCCGGAATCGGCCCAGCCGTGTTCATGGCCACTCTGGGCGTCGGCACCCTGCTCGGCGGCTGGTACGCCTCCGACCAGCCTGCAGCGAGGAACTCGTCGATTCAAGTTTAGGTTCTAAAGTTGAATCGTGGCAGTTCCGATGTAAGGAAACCAGCTATCTACCCTGCGGTCTTCAGCGGCACGAGCGGTCAGAATCGGAATCTCAGGAAGCGAGCAGGAACTTTGCAGCTCGGTAAGAATGGTTTCCAGCTCGTTATCCAGCATGCTGTGCCTCGTCAACCTGTGTCCAGCATGGATTGATGGGCGTCATTCAACAGGTCGCATCACTTCGAATGATCTCTGCGTCACGGCTCGCGGTTGATCCTGCCCTGGTTCGTCAGTGCCGGAAACCGGTGTTCGTTGCGGTCGATCTTCGCGTTGGCCGCCGCCAACAGATCGAGCCCCAGCACGTCCGCCAGCCGCACCAGGTACAGCGTCACGTCCGCGATCTCGTCGAGGACGTTCGCCTCCAGCGTGCCGTCTTCGCGCCAGGCGGCGCATTGTTCCGGGGTCAGCCACTGGAACAGGGAGATCAGCTCGCCGACTTCGCCGGACAGCGCCATGACCAGGTTCTTCGGGGTGTGGAACGACTCCCAGTCGCGGGCGGCGGCGAAGTCGCGCAGGCGCTGGATCAGCTCTTCGAGGGTCACGCCGTCAGTATGTCGTGGCGGTTTGGGACGATGTCCCGGTGAGTCCAGTGAGCCGAGGTCGCAAGAAGAAGAGCAGGTCTGGACGTCCACAGCGCAACGTCTACGAGGAGGTGTTGCGCGGGTTCGAGGCCTTTGGAGGCGTGTCGGATCCGTTGCTGGCGGAGGTCAGCGTGACCGGGACGCTGGAGGTTTTGGCCGCTGGACAAATGATCGAGTACGCCGAGAGCAGGCCGGATTCGGTGTCGCTCGCCTTCCTTCGGGCACTGCAGGCGGTGGGGATCGAGGAAGCGCGGCCGGTGGCGGATCGGCTGGCCGCGGGTGGGGTCGCCGAGCCGGAGTGGGTCGGGTTGAGGGTGAGTTTGGGTGAGTGCTGGGAGTTTTCCGACCGCCAGAGCGAGGCAACCATCGCCGTCGTCATGTTCGAGCGGGCGGGGGTGCGGCACGCGTTGGTGGCTTCCGGTGGCACGGTGGATGTGGCACAGGAGCCGGAGTTGTTGCTCGCCGGGCTGCAGGCTCGGGCTGCGGAAGGCGGGCGGTACGGACTTCGCGAGGTTTCGTCCGGGCGGGCTCGTCGGCTGGTGGAGGAGAGTCTTGGCGACTCGGACGGGCAGTTCCTGGTGAAGGCGCGGTTGCGGTTGATGCCCGCCATGCAGCCGTATCTCGAGGGACTGACGCCGGGCGCGAGCCAGGAGGAGATCGTCGACACGCTCGCGCGCCGCCGGTTCGCGAAGCCGGGGGACGACGACCCGGCCGATCCGGTGGTGGTCAAGCAGCTATGGGACAACGACCCGCCGGAACTTTGGGACACGGCGAAGCGGATGCTCGACGCTGGGCAGGATCGGCAGACGATCCTTGCCGAGCTTGGAAAGTTGTAGCGCCCGGCACCGCGAGAGGTGCCGGGCGCGTTCACTTAGCCCGTGACCAGGCCCAATCCGTAGACCTGCAGGATCTCGTTGACCGGCTGGAACCAGGTCCGGCCACCGCTGCTGCAGTTGCCGTACCCGCCGGACGTGACGCCTTGCGCTTGGTCGCCGGTGATGAACGAGCCGCCCGAGTCGCCCGGTTCGGCACAGACGCTGGTGCCGGTCATTTGGTACACCGCGCCCTGGCTGTAGTTGACGGTCTCGTTCTGGCCTTGGACGACACCGCAGTGCCAGTGCGTCGTCGAGCCCGAGCGGCACACGGACGTGCCGACGGGCGCCACCCATGAGCCACGCACGATGGCGTCACTCACGGTGCCCCAGCCGAGGACGACGGGTGCGTTCCACCAGCCGTTGCCGGTCCGGATGAACGAATAGTCGTTGCCAGGGAAGGAAGAGCCCGCGAAGCTGCCCATCGCGGAGCCGTCCCAGCCGACGACGGAACTTCCCGTGCCGCCGCAGTGGCCGGCGCTGACGAACCCGCCGTGCACCGAGAAGCCGATGGAACAGCGGACGTTTCCATTGATGATGTACGGATCGCCGCCGACGGTGCCTGCGGCGAACGTCTGCGGGGTTTCGCCTGTTTCCACGGTGACCGGGCCGGCTTGCTTGGCGCGGTTGACGAAGGCGTCGACATCGGCGCTCTTCGCACCCGGCCGCACGGTGATCACGACACTGCCGGACTTCGGGTCGGCGCGCCAGCCGCTGATATCGGCTGGGGCCGCCTTCTCCTTGGAGTACGCGTCGATCGTGGTCTTCGCGCCGTCGAGGGCGGCGGCGCTCTGGCTGGAGACCGCGGTTTCGGCGCCGGTCGCGCGGACGGCGTCGGCTTTGCTCTGGTCGGTGAGGCCGACGACGAGCTTGCCGCTGGCCGCGTCGAACCAGGCACCGCCGAACGCGGCTCCTGCGGCGGCTTGGGCGGCGGGCGCAGCCTTTGTCGCCGCCGCTTCCTGGGTGACGCGCGCTTCCACTTGGTGGGCCGAGAGGCCGAGGTCACGCTGCATGGCGCTTACGAGGCCGGGCGATAGCTCCTGCGCGGAGGCAGTTCCCACCCACGAAAACGAGCTCAGGGCAAGGACGGCGGCGGCGCCTATACGGAGAAGAACTGTGCGTTCCATCTGTTCTCCATGCTTAGACGGGGGAAGGGGAGTGGCGCGCGCTGCCACCGAGTGTGTGTGTTACGCCACGTTGCGTCTAGGTCTAGACCACAGCTTGGCCGGAATCGGACATACAATACGTAGTGCACATAGTGATTTCTGGTCACTTTGCGTAGCGGATTAGGCCAAAAAGACTACGCAGTTGGCCCACACGGCGGGCTTACGGCGTGCGGCAAGATAGCCAAGGTGAGTTTGACGACGGACCTGCGCCCCTACCTGCGCTCCTTGGATCGGGAGACGCTGGCCGAGCTGGTGCACCAGCAGGCCGAGCGTGACCCTGAGTTACGCCAATCGCTCGAAGCGCGCGCCATGGCGGCGCCCGGAGACCTGGCCGAGGCGCATCGGCTGCTGGACGCCGCGGTCACCGGTGGCAACTTCGAGTACGCCACCAAGGTCGGTTCGGTGCTCGACACGTTGCAGCGGCTGCTGGACGCGGGCAGCAGGGCGGATCTCGCGCCGCTCGCCCGGCGCACGGTCGACGACATCATCGCCATGCTGGAGCAGGTGGACGACGCGTCCGGGGTGGTCGCCGACGAACTCGACCGCGCCATCGAGTTGTACGCCCGCGCTTGTGTGGCGCATCCGCCGAACTGCGAGGAACTGGCGAAGTGGATTCTGGCCGTCGAGTTCGACGGGCTGGAGATCGACCTCGCGGAGTTCTCCGAAGCGTTGGGCACCAAGGGGATTCAGCGGATAAAATCCACTGTGGACAAGGTGCTGGCCAAGGGTGAAGAAGATGTTCGGCATCGCACCGCGTTGCGCCTTCAGGAGGAACTGGCGGAGATTTCCGGTGACGTCGACGCACTCGTCGCGATCCTTTCGGCCAAGCCGCCGCGGCTCGACATCAGCTTGAAGATCGTCCGCGTCCTGCGTGGGGCCGGGCGGCACAGTGAGGCGATCGCGCACGCGGCCAGGGCTCTCACACACGACAAGGGCCCGGCCCGGGCGCCGGTGGTCGACGAGCTTGCCGAGACTCTTCAGGAGGCCGGTCAACCGGACGAGGCGCTTACCTTGCGCCAGACCGAATTCGAGCGCAAGCCGACGCTCGAGTCCTATTGGGGCTTGAAGGAGGCCGCCACCGAAAGCGGTCAATGGCCCGCGCAACGCAAGGCGGCACTGGCTTTGCTGCGGGAGCGCGCCGACGGCGATGTGTCCATTGCGGACGAACTCGTGCGCGTGCTGCTTTCCGAGGAGCGGCCGGACGAGGCTTGGCGGGTTTCGACGCGCTACGGCGGATCGCTGGAATTGCGCCTCGAACTCGCCGAACTACGTGAGGCCGACCATCCCGTCGAGGTGATCCCGGTATACAAGATCCACGTCGACGAATTGATCGCCCACAAGGATCCGCTTTGTTACCGGGAGGCGGCAAAACAACTCCGCAAACTCCGGACCCTGCACAAGCGCACCGATACCGCCGAGGAATTCAGCTCCTATCTGGCCGACCTGGTGGAAACTCACAAACGGAAGACGCGGTTGCTTGCCGAAGTCCGGGCGGCCCGAATCGCGATTCCCAAAGCCGCGAAGGCTGGCTGACACCCGACTCCGTTATGTCTGGTTTGTAACGTCTATGCTGCTGTCTCGATAAGGGGTGCACGTCGCTGAAATTCGCGACGACTCCTATCGAAAGGCGTCTCATGTCCTTAGTTCGTCGTGCCCTTTTGACGTCGGCCATCGTTTGCGGGGCTTTGTTCGCGGCCAGCCCGATGGCGCTCGCTCAAAACGACAAGAACTGCTCGGACTTCACCTACCAGGAAGACGCGCAAGCGGTGTACGACGCGGTGCCCGGCGATCCGAACGGCCTCGATGCCGACAACGACGGCGTCGCGTGTGAGTCGCTTCCCAAGCGCCCCGTCACCCAGGAGCCGACGCCGACCCCGGAGCCGACCCCGGAGCCGACGCCGACACCGACCACTCCGCCGGTCGTGGCTCCCCACGGCGATGACAAGGACTGCAAGGATTTCGCGACTCAGGCCGCGGCTCAAGCCGTGCTGGACGCGGATCGCAGCGACCCGAATCGCCTCGACGCCGATCACGACGGCTACGCCTGTGAGACCAAGTTCGGCGACAAGCCCAGTGGCTCGCAGGTGAAGGTCAAGCCCGTCGGCGGCGTCGCGACCGGTGGTGGCGGCACTTCTTCGGACGACTCCGGCGTGTTCATCGCGCTCGGTGGCTTCGTGCTCGTCGGTGCCGCCGCCGGAACCGTGCTCGTCGCGCGCCGCCGAGCGAGTCGCTAAATCCATGTCCCGTATTTCGAAGACGGCTGTGGCGGCCATCGGTGCCGCCACAGCCGTGGTCGCGACGATCGCGATCCTCGTCGCACTCCCTTCCCCCGCACCGGAACCGCTGGCCACACCTCCGGTCAGCACGGTCGAACCGGCCACGGCCACCGCCCCGGTCTCGACCCCGCCACCACCCGCCGACATGGGTGTCCTCCCCGCGTCGAAACCGGTTTCCCTTGAGGTGCCGTCGATCGGCGTGCGTACCGGCAAGCTGATGGACCTCGGCCTCAACCCGGACAATTCGCTCGAAGTCCCGCCCGACGCCGTCACCGCGGGCTGGTTCACCCAGGCGCCGACGCCGGGCGAAGTCGGTCCGTCGATCATCGCCGGGCACGTCGATTACCACCGCGTACCAGGTGTTTTCGTGCGCCTGCGTGATCTCGAAGCCGGCGCGGAAGCCATCGTCCACCGCACCGACGGCACGACTGCGGTGTTCACCATCTACCGCGTCGACCACTACCCGAAGTCTTCGTTCCCCACGGACAAGGTTTACGGCGACACCACCGAACCCGAAATCCGGTTGATCACCTGTGGCGGCGCTTTCGACCAAGCGGCGCGTCAATACACGGACAACGTCGTCGCGTACGGCAAGCTGGCACGCGCGCTGAAAGGGTAGACACCGCGGAGGAGCTTGCGTGCTGGGCTATGCCGTCGTGGACCTCGAAACGACGGGTCTCGATCCCGGTAGGCAGCACCGGATCGTCGAGCTGGCCGTTGTGCATGTTTCCCCGGCCGGCGAGATCACCGGGCAGTGGGAGACGCTGGTCAACCCGCAGCGCGACCTCGGCCCGCAGCGGATCCACCGGGTCACGGCCGCTCAGACGGCTTATGCGCCGACGTTCGACCGCGTCGCAGAGGAGCTCGCTTCGCTGCTGGCCGGGCGGGTCGTGGTCGCGCACAACCTCCGCTTCGACGGCGGTTTCCTGGCCGCCGAGTACGCGCGGCACGGCTACCGGGTACCGCTCGGACCGCATATCGGGCTGTGCACGATGTTGCTCGCGCCGAAGTATTTGCCCGGCGCGGGCCGCAGTCTCGCGGATTGCTGCGCGGCCGTCGGGGTCAGTATTTCCGACGCGCACCGCGCGAGCGCCGACGCGTTCGCGACAGCCCAGTTGCTCGCCGCGTACTTGCGAATGGACCCGGGTGGGCCGCGCTGGACGCAGGAGCTCGCGTTGGCCGGCGAGCATCCGTGGCCGGATTTCTTGCACCCCAGCGGGAAATGGATCGCCAGGGAACACGCTTCGCAGCAAGGACACTTTGTCGAAAGACTGAGCCTCAAGCGGATGGGCCATAATGGACCGCCCGTCTCGGCGGAGCACGCCGGATACCTGGCGCTGCTCGACCAGGCCTTGCTGGACCGGCATATTTCCGTCGCCGAGGCGGACGCGCTCGTCGCGCTCGCGGCGAAGCTCGGCATCGGACGCACCACCGCCGTCGCTCTCCACCGTGCGTATCTCGGACAGCTGGCCGGTGCCGACGCCGACACGGAAGACCTGCGCCAGGTCGCCGTGTTGCTCGGGCTGGCGAAATCCGACGTCGACAAAGCGCTTCGGAGCGCTCCTGCCGCGCCGGTCGTGCGGAGGTTCGCGCTCGCCACCGGGGACAAGGTGGTCTTCACCGGCGAGATGCGCCGCGAGCGCCCGGAGTGGGAAGAGCGCGCCGTCAACGCCGGGCTGCTGGTGCACCCGGCGGTGACGAAAACGGTCAAGCTGCTGGTCGCCGCGGACCCGGATACGTTGTCGGGCAAGGGACGCAAAGCCCGTGACTACGGCATCCCGGTGATCACCGAGGACGCGTTCGCGGGCATGCTCGACCGAATCAAAGAGCCCACGTGAGAGGCCTCGGCGGCCGATGGAAACATGTGGGGAATGAGCCCGGTCAGTCGCGCGCGCAAGAAGAACCCTGAGCCCACCCCGCAAAGCATGAACGGCCTGTTCAAGGACATGCTGCGGGACTTCTCGTCGCTGGGCGCCGAGCCGGAGCCCCTCGATGTCGACCTGCTGGCCTCCGAGGTGATCGGCCAGTGGTGGGACCTGCCCGTCGAGGAAGAAGAAGCCGATGAGCTCTCCATGGGCCTGGAGCTGATCGCGTTCGCGAGCCGCAAGATCACCCCGGGGGCGGCGGCGCTGCTGGCCGCGATGCGCGTGCTCGGCGAGACGTCTGAAGAGCGCGAAGCGGCCGGTGCGGCGCTGGAAACCGTGCTGGGACGCGGCATTCCCGTCCCGGACTGGGCCGAAACGCTCGGCAAGGTCAGCGTCGGCGAGTGCTGGCGGACGGGCGACGTCTACGGCGACGAGTCGTCGCTGCTGATCGAGTTCGGCTACGGCGACGCGAAGCACGGGCTACTCGCGCTGCTCGATTTCAACGAGCTCGGCGGGCGGGTCCGGGACGTCGTCGTGGTCGACGCGCCGCACGAGGTGCTCGCCGCGATGCGTGAGCAGGTCGTGGAGGACAGCGACCTCGTCAAGATGGAGCAGGTCACCCCGGCCCGGGCGCACCAGCTGCTCGCCGACGGCCTGGCCGCCACGGGCAGCCTCGACGAACCCGAGGTCAGCGAGGATTTCGCGCGCTTCCGGGCGCTGGCGCTGGCCCGCACCCGTGCGCTTCCGGAGCCGGACGCTTCACCCGATCAGGCAGAATTCTCGGACGCCGACCGCGACGGGCTCGTCGCCGAGTTCATCGGCGCCTCGGACATCGAAGACACCGAAGCCAATCGTGCCTGCGCGCACTTGATCGTCGCTTTCGGCGCGGAACACGAGCCCGCAGACCCCGCTCGCGTCGGGCCGGAGAAGCTCGCCCGTTTCCTCGAAGCCGTGCTGGACGGCGAGATCGAGGTCGACGAGGAGCACGAAGACGGCCTGTCGCCGGTCCTGCTCGCCTGGACGGCCTGGTCTGCCAAGCGGGCGGGGCTGACCGAAGCCGCCGTGGCCGCCCTGATCGAGGCTGTCGGCGAGTACCTGACGGAGTTCGAGCAGGACGACACCTCGGTGGACGTCTACCTCGACGGCTCCGAGGAGTTCGAGGGCCCGGACGAGCTCGCCGACGCGCTCGACCGGCGCATGTTCGCCATCCCGTCGGTGTACAGCGAGCTCGGGGACGAGGAGCTCGAACTCGACCCGACCGACCCGCAGCAGCGCCGCCTTCTCGTGATCGGCGAGTACCCGGAGTACCACGAGGCGATCGCCGCGGAGACCTTCGACGGCCAGCCGCGGGAGGACCTGGAGCTTCGGGTCAACATCGTCGACCAGCTGTGGGACAACGAACCCGCCGAGCTCTGGGAAGCCGCGCAGCGCCTGCTCGAAGCCGGGCAAGAGCGTGACGAGATCCTGAACCTGCTCGCCGAGGTCTTCGCCAAGCAGCTTCGGCCGGCCGAAAATGACGAGGTCACCTACGACATCGACGAGTACCGTGAAGCGCTCGCAGTCGTGAACTAGCTCGCTTTGCTTACTGCAGAAGCCGAGTTCTGTCTAGTCTGTCTAGATGGAGCGCGGAACCCCGTGGCAGGTACAAGACGCGAAGCAACGGCTCAGTGAGCTGTTGCGCAAGGCCGAGGCAGAGGGACCGCAGTTCGTCACTCGGCATGGGGAGGAGGTGGCCGTGGTGCTCGACATCGCGCATTACCGGCGCCTGACCGGTGTCGACGTGCGGCTTGATTTCAAGCTCGCCTTGACCGATTTTCACGACTACGACGAGCAATTGGCAGCGGTACTCGACGACGTAGTGGCCGAGCGGGGCGCAGACCTGCCCCGGGAGGTCGAACTAGGGGTAGCGACTTGAGATTTCTCCTGGACACCAACATCGTGTCCGAGGCGCGCAGGCGCAAGCAGAACCCGGGTTTCGCCGCCTGGTGGAAGGAAGTTCCCGCCACTCGCCTCTACGTCAGCGCGTTGACGATCGGCGAGATCGAGCGGGGGATCGAGAAGCTTCGTAGTCGTGGTGAAGGTGCGCGCGTGGCCACTCTCAGCGAGTGGGTCGCCGGTTTTTCCAAGCAGTTCGCGGATCGCATCCTGGATGTCGATGTCCAGGTCGCCGCCGAATGGGGGCGGCAGAACACGGGTCGTAAAACGCCGACGATCGACGGTCTGATCGCCGCGACGGCCCGGGTGCACGACCTGACGCTGGTCACTCGCAATCTCCTCGACATGGAGGGCACGGGCGCCCGGCTGCATAATCCGTTCACCTAAACCAGCGGCGCGCTTTCCTGGACGTCCGGCGCTTTTTTGCTGCGCGACCGGACTGCGTCGTCGAAGTCGAGAGCGACGGCGCCGATGGCTGTTGCCACTAGTACGCCGAGGCCAAGTAGCGTGCCGATCCAGGTAAGGACGGTAGCGAACATTTGGACCTCCCCGCAGGTCACAGGTGGGTTTCCCGCTATTACTCAAGAGTCGCTGTGAGAACCGGTTGCCGGTATCGGCCAACCGGTTACTGCTCGACGGGGGCGGTCGGCTGATCGGCCGATGCTTTGGTCTCCGAAAGTTGCGTATAGCAACGGTGTGAAACCGGTCGGTCTCCTACGGTGAGAATCCGACGCAATCGGGTGAAAACGTCACAGTGTGATCGGTAGCGGTCCGCGTGCGGCACGGGTGTCGAAGGCTTCGCGCGAAGCGAGGATTTCGTCGATGTTCTCTTCCGACCACTTGCCGATGCTTCCCAGCAGTCGACCGGCGTCGAGGCCGAGTTTCGTCAGGGCGTACTCCACGCGCGGCGGCACGGTCGGATACACCGTGCGGCTGACCAGTCCTTCGCGTTCCAGCATGCGCAGGGTCTGGGTCAGCATCTTCTGCGTGACGCCGTCAAGGGTGCGGCGAAGCTCGTTGAACCGCACCGCCCCCTGTCGCCGGTCCAGGTTGACCATGACGAGCACGGTCCACTTGTTGGCGAAGACTTCGAGCACTGTGCGCACCGGGCAGCCCCGCAGATAGAGCTCGACCTGGTTCGGTTGTGCCTGGCAATCAACGGTATCCATGAGGTACCTAGACGTCAACGCGGCGACCGGCAGCGCGGCTGCCTGGACGTGGTCAAGGCTCGGCGGGACCACCGCAATCGCTTGCACGGGGAGCACCATGTATTGGCGTGGGGCGGGCGATGTCGACCAGTTCGAGTACCTCGGAACCGCCGAAAACGCGCTGGGTGACCGCACGCATGCGAGTCGTCATAAAGCTCCTCCGATGGGACGGAATCAGTGCTCTTACCCTGGCCGGAGCCACTAACCATTGTGAAGAAGGCACCTTTTTGATAGGGCCGAAGTCCGGCCGGGGCAACGTGTGCTGATCCACGCCGCGGCCGGTGGTGTCGGCCATCTCGCGGTGCAGATCGCCAAAGCACGCGGAGCACACGTCATCGGCACGGCTCGCGCGGAAAGCACACCTTCCTGCACGGCCTCGGCGCCGACGAGCTGATCGACTACACCGCGGTGGATTTCGCCGCCGTCGTGCGCGATGTCGACGTCGTGTTCGACCTCGTGGGCAACGGCTACGCGGCGAGGTCGCTCGAAACGCTCAAGCCCGGGGGGCTGCTCATCGACGCGACGGGCAGCGAGCAGGAGCTGGCCGACGCCAACGGATTCCGGATCGTCAGGTTCTACGTCAGCTCGTCCGGCGAGGACCTCGAACAGCTCACCGAGCTCGTCGAGGCCGGGAAGCTGCGCGTGTTCGTCGATCAGGTCCTGCCGCTGGACCAGGTCGCCAATGCACACGACCTCAGCGAAACCCAGCAGGTCAGCGGCAAGATCGTCCTGAGTGTGATGTGAAACCACACCGCAAACCACTCAGAGCTTGCGCAACCGGACCCGATTGATCGCGTGATCGCAGTCCTTGCGCAGCACCAGGGTCGCCCGTGGCCGCGTCGGCTTGATGTTCTCCACCAGATTCGGCTCGTTGATCGTGCGCCACAGATGCCGGGCCTCGGCCCGCGCGTCGTCGTCCGAAAGGCCGGCGAAGTGATGGAAGTGGGATTTCGGGTCGACGAATGCGGTATGCCGCAGCTTCAGGAACCGCTCGACGTACCAGTGCTCGATGTCGTCGTTGTTCGCGTCGACGTAGATCGAAAAGTCGAACAGGTCGGAGACGGTGAGCCGCGGACCCGGCTGCAGCACGTTCAGGCCTTCGATGATCAGGATGTCCGGCTTCTCGACGACCTGCTCTCTATCAGGGAGGATGTCGTACGCCAGGTGCGAGTACACCGGCGCGCTGACGCGATCGGCGCCGGATTTCACGTCGGTGACGAAGCGCAGCAGCGCCCGGCGGTCGTAGCTCTCCGGGAAACCCTTGCGGTGCATGATGCCGCGGCGCATCAGCTCGTCGCGCGGGTACAGGAAACCGTCGGTGGTGACGAGGTCGACCCGCGGGTGGTCCGGCCAGCGGGCGAGCAGCGTCCGCAAGATGCGGGCGGTGGTCGACTTGCCGACGGCGACACTTCCGGCGATCCCGATGATGTACGGCACTTTCGTGTCGCGACAGTCCTCGCCGAGGAAGGTCGTGGTGGCTTCGTACAGCTGTTGCCTCGCCGCGACCTGGAGGTTGATCAGCCGCGAAAGCGGGAGGTACACCTCCGCCACTTCGGCGAGGTCGACCTGCTCGCCGAGACCGCGCAACTTCAGCAGCTCATCGGCCGTCAGGGGCAGCGGCGTGGAACTCCGCAGTTCGCGCCACTGTTCCCGGTGCAGTTCCACGTAGGGGCTGAGCTCACGGACCCGTGGCATTTGCTCTCCTCGCCCGCCGGTGGGCTGGTTACCGAACGACTGCGTAACGCTCCCTTAACGGTAGGGCTTACCGGCCGTGAACGCGCTGTGATGTTCTGCACGCTGGCGGCTATATCACTGAGCGTCAGCGGCCGAAGACTTCTTCCCACGCGGCGGCGACCTGGCGGGCGCAGGTCTCCGGGGCGACTCCGCCGACGCCGGTCCCCAGGCCGGGCATGGCGATGGTGTCCACCGCGGCGCGGACGTCGATATCGTGGTCCAGCCGCCCGTCCCGCCACTTCAGGAACACGGCGCGTGCCGCGAGGTACGGATTCACCGTGTCCGGGGGCAGCTTTTCACCCGGTTGCCGCATGGTGGGGGCGCTGAACAGCCACGCCGGTGCTGTTTCGCCCGTCGGCACGACCAGGGCTTCGCCGATCGGCAACTCGCCGCCGTGGAGCGCGAGCACCGCGCTCCGCACGTTCTGTTCGACCCCGGGATACGCCCTGGCGTACACGGCGTCGATCCCGCCGCGCATCCAGCCGAACGAGTTCGCCGGGCTGACGACGCCCTGCGCCACGACGTCGAGCACCGACCCGCGGTGCACACTGATCGACCCGTCTACCTTGTCGCGGACGGACAGCCAGGCGCGGGCGAGTGGTTCGTCGACGGCGCACAGCACCAGCTCCGGTGTGCGGGAAGGGACCGGGTGTTCGACGCCGGGGTGTGTGCCCGATTCAGCGGTCACCCGCCCAGCATGGCAAAAAACCGTACGTTAAGTAACCAGTTTCTTGCCGGAATGCCTGAACAGAGCATCAAGGCTCCGTGACATTCCGGCACCGCGAGTTGCATGGACGGCGGCATGCGTAGCCTGACCGGGTGTCAAGGATCGCCTACTTCGGCCCCCAAGGAACGTTCACCGAGCAAGCCGCGCGTGGCCTCGCCACCGTCGCGGACGAGTTGGTACCTGTCGAGACCATTCCGCAGGCGCTCGCCGCGGTCCGGGCCGGCACGACCGACGCCGCTTGTGTGCCGGTGGAGAACTCTGTGGAAGGCCCGGTGACGGCCACTCTCGACGGCCTCAACCAGGGCGAACCGCTGGTCGCCTTCGCCGAAGCGTTGCTGCCGGTACATTTCAGTGTGCTGACCAGGCACGACGCTGGTGAGATCCGCACGGTCGCCAGCCACCCCCATGCGCTCGCGCAGGTGCGGCTCTGGCTCGAGGAGCACCTGCCCAACGCGCGGCAGGTGGCGTCTTCGTCGACGTCCGCCGCGGCTGTGGGGGTGCACGCGGGTGACTTCGACGCCGCCGTGACAGCTCCGGTCGCAGCCGAGCACTACCCGCTGAAGGTCCTCGCGACCGGCGTCGCCGATGTCCGTGATGCCCGTACGCGATTCCTGCTGGTCCGGAAGCCGGGTCAGCTGCCGGAGCCGACCGGATCGGACCGGACCTCGATCGTCGCGTCGACCCCCAACCGCACCGGGACGCTCGCCGAACTGCTCACCGAGCTGGCGTTTCGCGGCATCAACCTGACGAAACTCGATGCGCGGCCGACCCGGAACAACTTCGGCGAGTACCACTTCTTCATCGACTTCGAAGGGCATATCGCGGAGCCGCGCATCGGAGATGCCCTCGCCGCGCTGCGCCGCCGCTGCCGCAACGTGCGCTTCCTCGGTTCCCACCCCCGTGCCGACGGGGTCGCCGCGACGATCGAGCCGAACGCGGACAACGACGATTTCGTCCACGCCGCCGACTGGGTCGCGGCCGTTCGCAAAGGGGAGCTCGCTTGAAGCTCTATCTCATCAGGCACGGCCAGACCGAAGGAAACGTCCGGGGCGCGCTCGACACCGCGTTGCCGGGCCCGCCGTTGACCGAGCTCGGCGAGACGCAGGCCCAGGCGCTGGCGGACGCCATCGGTGACGAACCGATCGTGGCCATCTACGCCTCGCAGGCGACGCGGGCACAGCAGACGGCGGCGCCGCTCGCCTCCCGGCGCGGCCTCGATATCCAGGTCATCGACGGCGTCAAGGAGGTCGACGCCGGGGACCTCGAAGGCCGCACCGACCGCGAAGCCATCGTCCTCTACATGGACGTCGCGCGCGCGTGGACGCTCGGCGAACTCGGCGTCGGCATCCCTGGCGGCGAGACCGGTGACCAGGTCCGCACCCGGATGCTCGACGCCGTCGGGCAGCTGCGCGCCAAGCACGAGCAGGCCGACCCGGACGGCATCGTTGTGCTGGTCGGCCACGGCAGCGCCATGCGGCTCAGCGCCGAATGGCTCGCCGACAACGTCCCGCCCGAGGTCGCGAATTCGGGCCTGATCCCGAACACCGGCATCGTCGAACTCGACTCCCTGCCGGGTGGCGGCTGGCACTGCGTCCGCTGGGCCGACTCCGTTATCCAGTGATCACTCGTTTGGTTGTCACTACCTGAACTGTGCGGTCGGCCAGCTTTCCAAGCGGTACGCGCTCTCCCAGAACAGCCACTCGTACTCGCTCGCCCTGGCGAACGCGGCCAGCATCCGCTGCCTGGTCACCTCGTCGGTGCCGGCCGCGGCGCGGTCCACGGCCTCCTTGCAGGTCTGTACCGACGCCGCGAACTCGTCGTCGGCGTAGGTCTCGATCCACTCCCGGTACGGGTTGTCGTGGACCTCTTGGCGCTCGAGGATGTCGCTACCGACGTGCTGGTACACCCAGAAACACGGCAGCAGCGCCGCGATCAGCTCCGGATAACTCGCGGTCTGTGCGGTGGCGAGCAGGAATGACGTGTACGCGAGGCAGGTCGGGGAGGTCTCGATGGCCGTGAGGTCGGCTTCGGTCAGCCCGAACCGTTCGAAGTAGCCCTCGTGCAAGGCGCGCTCGACGACGACGGCCTCGGTGGCGGCGCGCGAAAAGAATGTCAGCTCGTTCGGGTCAGGCGCCCGCGCGGCGGCGATGGCCAGCGCCCGGCCGAAGGCGATCAAATAACGTGAATCCTGTGCCAGATAGAACTGGAACTGCTCCCGGGAGAGTGATCCGTTCGCCAGTTCGTCGTTGAACGGGTGGTCGAGCACCGCTTGTTGTAGCTTCACAGTATGGGCCCACGCCTCGTTACAAAATCCCGTCACAACAGCCTCCTGGTGTGTTGACAATTCACTTGGTGGTGGCACCGGCACAACCGTGGCCGTGGACCACGCGTCTACTGATCAGTAGAGCAAGTTGCAACGGAGGTGCATGACCATGGTGCGAAACAGCTTCAATCGGGGGGCTCGGCCGCACGTCGGGGTGGTCGCGGCCGGTGCGGTGCTGACGGTCGTCCTCGCCGGGTGCGGGAGCGATTCGGGAAACTCCGCACAGCCGGCGCCGAGCCCCACAACGGATACCTCTCCATCGACATCCTCGTCGTCGTCCGATACCCCCAGTCCGGCGGCAGGCAATTCGTCCAGCACGCCGACGTCGCCCAAACCGGCTGATGGCCTGTGTAAAGCCGCGGACATCAGTCTGTCGCTCGGCACCGGTGATGCGGCCGCGGGGACGGTCTACCGGCCGCTCGTGATGGCCAACATCAGCGATCACCAGTGCACGATCCAGGGCTTTCCCGGTATTTCGTACGTGGCGGGCGCGGACGGCCACCAGGTCGGCAAGGACGCGTTCCGCGACGGGACCAAGGGTGACGCGATCGTCTTGAACAAGGGTGACACCGCCGCCGCCGACATCGGCTTCGTCAACGTCGCGAACTATGACGCCGCCCAGTGCAAGCCGACGGCGGTCAACGGACTGCGGGTTTACCTGCCGCAGGAGACCGCGTCGAAATTCCTCGAGGCACCCGGCACCGGCTGCGCGGGCGAGAACATCCCGGGTAACCAGCTCACCGTCAAGACCGCCCACCCCGGCTCCGGCGAATAACGCTCAGTCAGATACGCGCGCAGATTTGTTGGGCCTGCTCGAAATGCCAATGGCCGGACATGTCGTTGAAATGCAGGCTGATGACCATGCGGGCGACGCTGTCGATGTGGTCCGCGAGCTCCTGATAGTTCGGGTTCGCCGCGGCGGCCGCGGCCGCGAGGTCGCGTGCCGCCGAGACCCGCGACACCAGGCCGTCGCCGAGGATTGTCACGCCAACCACCTTTCCGTCGCCTTCGACGGTCACCGGAAGGTCGCCTGAGCGGTCCAGTGCGGCGCAAGCCGCGACGGCGTCGTCATTCGCGCCGGCGTGCGCGTCGGAAACTCCCCAGAGAACGCCGATCAGTGTCGCGCCGACGACAAAACCTGCGACGCCACCGACGACCATCGGACGTCGCAGGGGCCGGAGTTCCTCGGGTGAGATGGGCGAGTCGAGTGAAGCTGGAGAGTGCATGGCGACCTCCCGGCCCGAGCGGTGATTGCCTGCTATTTCAGCACCGATCTCCGGGGATTTCATCGATTCTTGGCCGTAAGTTTCTAGCGCGAGACGCTTTCGTAATGCGTTGTCTCCAGCGCGTGCCGCCGCAGTGAAAGGCCCGCGAACACCGCGACAACGACCAAAAGCGCACCGGAAACAAGGAAGGTGCGGCTCGCAGTGCCGAGTGTGGCCGTCAGCAGGCCGCCGAGCACCGCTCCGACGGGGACCGCGCCCCACACCACTGTTCGCCAGACACCGAGTACTCGCCCGAGTAGTTCGCCGGGGACAAGCGTGTGCCGGATCGTGCCCAGCACGACATTCACCGAAACGACCGCGGCCGCGAAAACTCCGAACAACACCGCCGAAACCGCCGGTTGCCCACTGATCCCCATGCCGCCGAAACCGGCGGCACAGCCCAGGATCCCGCCGACGAGCACGATGCGGCGGCTCGACCGACGAATCAGTCGCGGCGCGAGCGCGGCGCCAAGCAGGCCGCCGATCCCGCCGACGAATGCGAACAGCCCGAAGGCGGCCTCGCTCAACCGCATGTCCTCCAACGCGTAGAGCACCAGTTGGGCCTGCGCGAGCTCGGTGCTCAGGCTGACCAGCCCGGCGATCACGACCAGCCTGAGCAACACCGGACTTTGTTTCAGCCAGCCGATGCCGTCCGCGAGATCGGTCCGAAGCCGGGTGGGTTCGGCCGGGGTTCGCGCCCGGTAGCCACCGGCCAACCCGAGGAGAAGTACCGCGGCCACCACGAATCCGACCGAATTCAGCAGGAACGGGAACGCCGCGAGCAGGGCGAAGGTGGCGCTGCCTATCGGGGCGCCGAGAAAGGTCTGCCCGACGATTTCGCACGCCTGAAGTTTGCTGTTCGCTTCTTCGAGCCTGCCCCTGTTGGTGACCGCCGGGAGGAGCACGTTCGCGGCGCTGTCGGCGACCGTTTCCGCGGTGCCGATGAGCAATGCGGCGGCATACACCAGCCAGATCGTCACGCTGTCGAAGTACACCAGCAGGCCCATACCACCGACCACGACAGCGCGGGAGAGGTTCGCGATGATCATCGCCTTGCGCCGGTCGACCCGGTCGATAAGCGTGCCGGCGACAATGGCGAACATCAGCCACGGCAGGAACTGTGTCGCGGAGAGCCCGGCGATCAGCAGCGGATCCCGGGTCAAAGTCGCCGCCAGCAAGGGAAATGCCACCTTGCCGATGCCGTCGCCGAGATTCGAGACGGCGCTGGATGCCAGCAACCAGTTCAGCCTGTTTTCCGGTCTGCCGCTCACCGTTTTCCGGTTTCGTTCATTGTGCCTCCCCAAGCACGAACCGCAGTCGTGTGACGCCCGTGCGTCACAGACTACCGGAGATATGTCTTAAAGTGTCCGTCTCCTTACCGACCGCTCATGATCAAATCGCTGCCATATCGAGGAATTTCGGCCCGGCCGTTTTGCTGGACTAACTAATGCCCTCATGGTGGCCTTCAGGGACTTGCGCCATCGTGGGCACACTGGCTGGTCACAGGCAATCGCGGTTCGCGCAGGGCGAACTCAGCCCCAGCCGAGTTCGTGCAAACGGTGGTCGTCGATGCCGAAATGGTGTCCGAGTTCGTGAATCACCGTGATGAGCACTTCCTCGACGACCTGCTCCTCGGTGTCGCACATCCACAGGATCGGCCGCCGGTAGATCGAAATGCGGTCCGGCAGCACGCCGCCGTAGTCGGAGTTGCGCTCGGTCAGCGCGATCCCGTGGTAAAGCCCGAGAATGGTCGGTTCTTCCTCGTTGTGCTCCTCGACGAGCACGACGACGTTGTCCATCGCCTCTGCGAACGTCGGCGGCACCTGGTCCAGCGCGTCCGAAACGAGTTCCTCGAAGCGGCTCAGCGACATCTCGACGGGCATCGGCCCTCAGCCGCCGGTCGTGCTCGTCGGCGACGTTGCCGTATCCGGGCCCGCTGCAGGCGAATCACCGACACTGCCTGGAGCGACCTTGAGACTGCCGGTTACCGCGGCGAGCCCAGAACCGTCCGGCAGCTTCGCCGCGACCTTGCAGTTCACCAGCGTCGAGCCGGCGTCCCAGCTTTCCTGCTCCCGCAGGTCCCAGGTGAGGATCAGGTTCTTCGCACTGAGGTCGGCGCCGTTGGTGTACTCGCCCGCAGCCTTGGCGCATTCGGTGTCGAGCCAGGCCTTCTGCTGGTCCTGCGAGGGGTAGCCCCCGGTGAATTTGGACTTCAGATCCAGTTTCGTGATGATTTCGTAAGAATGTGGCCGGCCGCAGTCCACCGGGTCGCCGACTGACTTGCCGTTCAGCCCAAGACAGGTGCCGGGTTCCCACACCAGGGACTGCTGTTGTTCAGCCGCCGGGCCCACCGTGGGCTGCAGTCCTCCCCCAGGTCCAGCCCATTGAAGCCCGCAGCGCAGCTGCCTGTCGCCGTTGCCCCACTGGGCCGCAGTCGGCCGCAGCAGGCTGACCGTTAGCCGACCGTAAGGATCGAGCGCCCGTCCGAGGTACGCCTTCACCGCCTCGCCGCATCTTGCCTGCGAAATCTGCTGCCAGATCTCCAGCGAGGGGACCGGGGCGCCCTCGGGATACTCCGTCGTAAGGTCCGCCTCGCTGGTCACCTCGAACAGGTGCGGCAGCGCACACTCCACCTTGTGCACGTCGCTCCCGTCCGGTTGTACCCAGGTCAGGCACGTGTGGGGAGGTGAATGGAACGCCTCCACGGCCGCCGAGGACAACTTGCCGGCACCGCCACCGGCACCACCTTGGGTGGCGTCTCCCCAGGAGAACGTCACGTTGAGAGCCAGCGCCAGCAGCGCGCCGAGGAACACGCCCGCCATTACCACCTTGGTACGCAATGCGTGCAAAGGTGAACGAAACCGTCCAGGAGTTTGAGACATCTACTCCATGATGCCTGCGCCGCCGTCACCCGGTACGCGCCGGGTTGGATAGTCTGGTCTTGGGCCGATTGTTCGAGTTCGCGGTGCCTGCGATTACGGAGTGCTCGATGACGGAAGAGAACCCCCCGGAGGGTGAGAACCCCCCACCACCTCAGCGCGGATCCATGCGGTTCCAAGATGAGAACACGACAGCACGCCAGCCTTCGCTGGGGGAGCAGCGCGCGCGTCGCCAAGCTTTGATCGAAGAGGAAGAACGCGAAGAGCTCGAGCGGCAGAACGCCGAGGTCGCGGGGCGTAAGGCCGCGACGAAGCGCAAGGTCTTGATCGGTGCCGGTGTGACCGTCGGTCTGGTGGGACTGGTCGCCACGTACTACACGGTGGCGAAGCCCGAAGAGGTCACGGCGATCTGCGCGAGCGACAAGAACATCGTCGCCGACGACAACAACTGTGACGAAG
Source organism: Actinomycetota bacterium (assembly GCA_032230695.1). Classification (GTDB taxonomy): domain Bacteria; phylum Actinomycetota; class Actinomycetes; order Mycobacteriales; family Pseudonocardiaceae; genus Amycolatopsis. The sequence goes on from JAVXWP010000042.1 coordinate 36,722, forward strand.
CGTATGTGACCAGTCACGGTGGCTACTCGAGCGGTGGTTTCCTGTTCCTGCCGATCAGCATGGGCGGCGGTTCCTACCGCTACAACTACGGCGGACAGGGCACGATCGGCAGCCCGGTCACCGGTGGTTCGTACACCGCACCCTCGAACGCGAACGTCAACACCAAGACCGGCAAGTCCGTCCAGCGCGGCGGGTTCGGCATCAGCGGCAAGAGCGGCACCGGCACGAGCGGCACCGGCACGAGTGGAAAGAGTGGGGGCTCGTAGGTGCACAGGGATTCCAGTACCCCTAGGCGGGACTGGCAGCGCATCGTCGAAGAGCAGGGCATGGTGTTCGGCACCCCGGCGCGGGACGCGTCCGGCAAGTCGAGGCCGTACTGGGACGAGTCGGTGCACTACGTCTTCGAGATGGACGAGGTCCTGTCCGTCGAAGCGGACGTCGAACTGCTGCATTCCATGTGTTTGGAAGCCGTCGACAACGTCATCCTGACCGAGCGGTACCGCGATTTCGGCATCCCGGAATGGGTGTGGCCGCATATCGCCGAATCGTGGAAGCGGCAGGATCCGCACGTCTACGGCCGGTTCGACCTGCGCTACGACGGCAAGAGCCCGGCGAAGATGCTCGAGTACAACGCCGACACGCCGACGTCGCTGCTGGAGGCCGCTGTCCTGCAGTGGCACTGGAAGACCGAGGTGTTCCCCGAGGACGACCAGTGGAACTCGATCCACGAAAAGCTGGTCGCGCGCTGGGCCGCGATCGGCGAAAAGCTGCCTTCGAAGGAAGTGCACTTCACCTGGTCCACCGCGGATCCCTCCGGTGAGGACCACGTCACGACGGCGTACCTGCAGGAGACCGCGGCCGAGGCAGGGTTGGACACCGTCGGGCTCGCGCTCGAGGAAATCGGCTGGGATCCGGTGCTCAAGCACTTCGTCGACCTCGAAGAGGCGCGGATGAACACCGTGGTCAAGCTCTATCCGTGGGAGTGGGTGGTGGAGGAGGAGTTCGGCAAGTTCGCGCTCGAATCCCAGCCCAAGACGCTGTGGATCGAGCCGACCTGGAAGATGCTGCTCTCCAACAAGGCGCTGCTGGCGATCCTGTGGGAGCTCTACCCCGGGCACCCGAACCTGCTGCCCGCGTTCATCGACGACCCCGGCCTGCTCACCGAGTACGTGCGCAAGCCGAAGCTCGGCCGTGAAGGCGCGAACGTGCAGATCGTGGCCACCGGGTACGAGACGCAGACGGGTGGCGTCTACGGCGCCGAAGGGTACGTCTACCAGGCGTTCGACCCGCTGCCCGAGTTCCAGGGCTTCCGCCCGGCACTGGGCGCGTGGATCGTGGGCGACGAGTCCGCGGGCCTGGGCATCCGCGAAACCGCCGGGCTGGTCACGGACGACGGTGCCGCTTTTGTCCCACATCGCATCCCCGAGTCGTGATACAAGGTTCGCACCGGGCACAATCCACACGCGACGCTTGCTCTGAAGAAACTGGGAGACCCCTGTGACCACCACCCTTGCGCTTTCCGACACGTTCGGGACCGACCTGGTCCGGGGGATCGGCGCCGTTCTGCTGTACGGCGTAGTCGGCCTGGTCCTGATGTTCGCCGGGTTCTGGGCCATCGACTGGACCACCCCCGGCAAGCTCGCCCAGCTGGTGACCCGTGGCCTGCCCAACGCCGTGATCGTGACGTCGTCCGGCCTGCTGGCGATGTCGTTCATCGTCGTCGTGGCCATCGCCAACTCGGCCAGTGACCTGACCGAGGGCCTGATCACGTCCCTGGTGTACGGCCTGATCGGGATCATCGTGCAGGTGATCGCGGTGCGGCTGCTGGAGTGGGCGACCCGCATCGACGTCGGCTCGACGATCGAGAGCGAGAAGTTCGCTCCGGCCAGCATCGTCGTCGCAGCCGCACACATCGCGCTTGGCCTCGTGGTCGCCGTGGGCGTCTCGTAACCACTACCGTGGGTCAGGTGCGCCTACTCCGGACACCAGACGACCGGTTCGACCATCTGCCCGACTTCGACTACCAACCCCGGTACGCGGATATCCCGGACCCGCTGGGCGGCACGATCAGAGTCGCCTACGTGGAGTCCGGGCCCGCGGACGGGCCGCCGGTGCTGCTGTTGCACGGCGAGCCGAGCTGGTCATTCCTCTACCGCAAGATGATGCCCGTCCTCGCCGCCGCCGGGCTGCGCGCGATCGCGCCCGACCTGGTCGGCTTCGGCCGCTCGGACAAGCCGGGCAACATGATCGACCACAGCTACGCGCGCCACGTCGAGTGGATGCGCGCGCTGGCGTTCGACGTGCTGGATCTCCACGGCGTGACGCTGTTCGGGCAGGACTGGGGAGGCCTGATCGGGCTGCGCCTGGTCGCCGAGAACCCGGAGCGGTTCGCCGGCGTCGTCGCCTCGAACACGGGGCTGCCGACCGGCGACCACGACATGCCGAAGATCTGGTGGGCGTTCCACGACGCCGTCGAAAAAGCGCAGATCCTCGACGTCGGCCGGTCGGTGAAAGCCGGTTGCAAGCGCGGGCTCTCCGATGAAGACCGCGCCGCCTACGACGCGCCGTTCCCCAACGAGATGTACAAGGCGGGCCCGCGCGCGATGCCGGGCCTGGTACCCACCCGGCCCGACGACCCGGCGAGCGACGCCAATCGCGCCGCGTGGTCGAAGCTGACCGGGCTGGACATCCCGTTCCTGTGCGCGTTCGCCGATTCGGATCCGATCACCGCCGCGTTGGGCCCGATCCTGCGGCGCTCGATGAACGGTGCGGCCGGGCGGGAACATCCGACGATCGCGAACGCCGGGCACTTCCTGCAGGAGGACGCCGGAGAGGAACTCGCCGCCGTCGTAGCGGGTTTCGTGCTCGCCAACCGCTGAGGTTACGCTTTGGCGCGTGATTGACCCCAGGATTCTGCGCGACAACCCGGATGCTGTGCGCGCTTCGCAGCGCGCACGTGGCGAGGACGAGGGAGTGGTCGACAAGCTGCTCTCCCTCGACACCAGCCGCCGATCCGCCATCGCCAGGGCCGACAAGCTGCGTGCCGAGCAGAAGCAACTGAGCAAGCTCATCCCGAAGTCCCAGGGAGACGAGCGTGCCGCGCTGCTCACCAAGGGCAAGGAGCTGGCGGCCGAGGTCAAGGCCGCCGAGGCCGAGCAGGGGCAGGCGTCCGAGGAGTTCGACGAGCTGCACCGCTCGGTCCCGAACGTCGTCCACCCCGACGCGCCCGCCGGCGGCGAAGACGACTACGTGGTGCTCAAGCACGTCGGCACCCCACGCGAATTCGACTTCAAGCCGAAGGATCACCTCGACCTCGGTGAGGCGCTCGGCGCGATCGACATGGAACGTGGCGCCAAGGTTTCGGGCTCGCGGTTCTACTTCCTGACCGGGATCGGCGCGCAGCTGCAGCTCGCCCTGCTCAACATGGCGACCTCGCAGGCGATCGAGAACGGCTTCCAGCTGATGATCACGCCCGCACTCGTGCGGCCGGAGATTATGGCGGGCACCGGTTTCCTGGGCGCGCATTCCAGCGAGGTCTACCGGCTGCGCGACGAAGACCTGTACCTCGTCGGCACGTCGGAGGTGCCGCTCGCCGGCTACCACGCCGACGAGATCCTCGACGTCTCCTCGGGCCCGACGCGTTACGCGGGCTGGTCGTCGTGCTTCCGCCGCGAAGCCGGGACGTACGGCAAGGACACCCGCGGGATCATCCGCGTGCACCAGTTCGACAAGATCGAGATGTTCACCTACTGCGACCCCGCCGACGCCGAGGCCGAGCACGCCCGGCTGCTGGGCTGGGAAGAGCAGATGCTCGGCAAGATCGAGGTCCCGTACCGGGTCATCGACACCGCCGGCGGCGACCTCGGCTCCAGCGCGTCGCGCAAGTTCGACTGCGAGGCCTGGTTCCCGTCGCAGGAGCGCTACCGCGAGCTCACGTCGACGTCGAACTGCACCACGTTCCAGGCGCGGAGGCTGAACATCCGCTACCGCGACGAGAACGGCAAGCCGCAGACGGCCGCGACGCTCAACGGCACGCTCGCCACCACCCGCTGGATCGTCGCGATCCTGGAAAACCACCAGCTCGAAGACGGCTCGGTGCGTGTTCCCGAAGCGCTTCGGCCCTATCTCGGCAATCGCGAGGTGTTGACCCCCGAGGCAAAGTAGCGCGGGCAGGTAAGGTGCGGGCCGATGGGGGAGGTTTTTCCGCACATGAATTTCAAGCTCACCGGTGTGTTGCTCGCGGCCGCCACCTTGGCGGCCGCGTGCGCCACGGCCGTCACGGGCTCGGCCGGCCCGGTGCCCGGTCAGCCGCCGGTGAAAAAGCCCGCCGACCCGTGTGCGCTGCTCACCCCGGCCCAGGCCGAGTCGCTCAATCTCGACCCCAAGGGCGAGTTCATCGCGGCCAATCCGTCGCAGCTCGTGCCACAGAACTGCGGCTGGTCGCCGGGCGACCCCGATGCGCGCACCAACCCGCTGTACGCGTGGTGGACCGAGGAGCTGTCGTTGGACGATTACCTCGTCGGCGCGCTGCCCGGCGAGACGTTCGAGCTCGGCGGTCTCACCTGGACCCGGTACGGCAGTATCCTCGGCAAGTCGGAGTGCGACCTGACGGTGCGACTCGGCGAAAAGTCGTTTGTGCAGCTGTCTTCGTCCAATTCCGAGGAGGAGGACAAGGCCTGCGACCTCGCGAAGCTCGCCGCGCCGCTCATCGCGTCCCACCTCGAAGGCGGCAACCCGTCGCCCACCCTGCCGACCCCGTCGAGGCCGCCGGCGCCGTCGGGACCGTTGGTCTCGGTGCGGCCGTGCTCGTTGCTGACGCCCGAGCAGGCGACGTCGTTGAAACTGAACCCCACCACCAAAACCCTCGGCACCACCACGGACATCAAGCGCCCGCCGGGTTGCCAGTGGGACGACACCGACGGCGACGGCGGCCTGAAGGCGCTCGACCTCTACGTCGCCGCCGCGCGCCCGGTCAAGGAATGGCCGCTGCTGGAGGAGGACGGCGAGCCGTTCGTGTCCGCTGGCAAGAAGTGGGAGCTGTACCCGGACGGTGCCGTGTGCTCGGCGACGCTGAAGGTCACGGAGACGTCCTCGGTGATGATCACCAGTGGTTTCCTCGACGACAACGCCAAGAACTGCGACCTGTTGAAGACCGCCATCCCCATGCTCTCCGCGTCCCTCCCCACCTGACCGCAGGACGGGTCAGCCGACCTGGTCGGCGACGTGCTTCGCGATCTCCAGTGCGCAGGTGGCGGCGGGTGACGGGGCGTTGAGGACGTGGACCTGGTTCGGGGCCGACTCGATCAGGAAGTCGTCGACGAGCGCGCCGCTGGGGAGCAATGCCTGGGCGCGGACGCCCGAGCCGTGGCGCACGATGTCTTCCGGCTGCACGGCCGGAACCAGCCGCGCGAGGCTGGCGGCGAACCGGCGCTGCGAGAACGAGCGGCGCACCTCCTCCAGTCCGGTCGGGTACGCGTACTTCCGCGCGAGCTTCCAAGCGCCGGGGAAACGCGCGACCTCCGCGAGGTCCTTCACCGAGACGTCACCCCAGCCGTAGCCTTCGCGGCTCAGCGCGAGCACCGCGTTCGGCCCGGCGTGGACGCTCCCGTCGAGCATGCGCGTGAGGTGGACACCGAGGAACGGCAGCGACGCGTCGGGCACCGGGTAGATCAGCCCGCGCACCAGATGCCGCCGCTCTGGCCGAAGTTCGTAGTACTCACCCCGGAACGGCACGATCTGCGCGCTCGGGGTCAGCCCAGCCAGCCGCGCGACCCGGTCCGATTGCAGCCCCGCACAGTTGACGAGCGCGTCGGCTTGGATGACCTCGTCGCCGGTCGCGACCTCGACGCCGCCCCTCGAACCGGCCCGGATGCCGAGCGCCGGGGTGTTCAGCCGCAGATCCGCGTCGGCCTCGTCGAGCAGGCGGACCATCGCGGTGCAGACGGAGGGAAAGTCGATGATCGCGGTGGACTCCACCCGCAAAGCTCCGACACAGGCGACCTCGGGCTCGTACGCGGCGGCCTCGCTCACGGAGATCATCTTCGCCGAAACCCCGTTGGCTTCCGCGCGCTCCGCAAGGGCACTCAGCGCCGGCAACTCCGACGCGGCTGTCGCGACGACGAGCTTGCCGCACACCTCGACCGGCACCCCGTACTGCCGCGCGAAGTCCACAATGGACCGATTGCCGGTGGTCGACATGCGGGCCTTGAACGACCCCGGCTTGTAGTACAGCCCGGCGTGGACGACGTTGGAATTGTGCCCGGTCTGATGGGCCGCCCAGCGGTCTTCCTTCTCCAGCACGGTGACGTCCGTACCCCGCCTGGTCAGCTCCAACGCCACAGCCAGCCCGAGTATCCCGCCACCGATGATCACCACGTTGCGCACCGCCTGAGGTTACCCGGGCTGCGTTCCCCCGGCGCTCCACTTCGCCCTCGCAATTAGCAACGCGCGGTCCCTGAAGGCC
>JAVXWP010000046.1:0-19443 GCA_032230695.1 Actinomycetota bacterium
ACGATGTGGAAGCCGGCCTGGTGGTCAGCCAGCGCGGGAGGCGACGAGGGCTTCGATCCCGTCGAGCACGAGCGGCAGGCCGAAGGCGAAGTTTCGGGCAGGGTCGAAGGCGGCGCTGTACTCCTCGCCCGCGGCGAGGCCCACGCGCTGGCCGAGTGGGAACTTGCTGTTGTCGACGATCCTGTCCAGGACCGGGGCACTGGCTTCCCACCACTGCAGGTCGGTCAGGCCGCTGCGCTGCGCCAGTTGGGATGTGTCGATCGAGGTGCGGGCGGCTCCCTGGACGTAGGCGCCGATCACGCTGATGACGGCGTCCATTTCCAGGTCGGTCAGGCCGATTCCGTCGACGGCACCCAGTTCGTATTCGTATTTGACAAAGGTGCGCGGGCCCAGTGGCGGGCGGCTGGTGATCACCTGCAGCATCCACGGGTGGCGGTGGTAGAGCGCCCAGTTGGCCTTCGCGATGAACTCGAGCTGTGCGCGCCAGCCGCTTTCGAGGCCGTCGGGTGGTTCGAATTCGCCGTGGACGGCGTCCACCATCAGGTCGATGAGCTCGGCCTTGCTGGGGACGTAGGTGTAGAGCGACATGGTCGCGACACCGAGGTTGTCGGCGATGCGCCGCATGGCGAGCGCGGGGAGACCTTCGGCGTCGGCGAGCCGGACGGCTTCGGTGACGATCATCGCGACGGTGAGCTTGGGTTTCGGGCCGCGACGTGGGCGTTCCTGGACTCCCCACAGCAGCTCGATGCTGCGCTGGGGGTCTCCGCCGCCGGTGTACTCCGTGCTCACCAGATCATTCTCCACACCTGAACTCTATACGAAGTACGGAGTTGTGCTAGATTTATTCCGTACACAGTACGAAGTGAGGGGTTTGGGTGAATTCTCCTGATTTGGCGGTTGTCGCCGAGGGGCTGCGCAAGCAGTACAGCGACGCCGTCGCGTTGAACGGCATCGACCTCGCCGTGCCGAAAGGAACAGTTTGCGGGCTGCTCGGGCCGAATGGAGCGGGGAAGACCACGACGGTGCGCATCCTGAGCACGCTCCTGCGGCTCGACGGCGGGCGCGCGCGGGTCGCGGGCTTCGACGTCGCTCGCCAAGGCGCCGACGTGCGCCGCAACATCGGGCTCGTCGGCCAGAACGCGGCGGTCGATGAGATCCTCAGTGGACGGCAGAACCTGGTGATGTTCGCCCGTCTGTACCACCTCACTGCCAAAGCAGCGGCCCGTCGCGCCGACGAGCTGCTCACGCAGTTCGGCCTCACCGATACCGGCAGCAAGCCCGTCAGCCAGTACTCGGGCGGTATGCGACGGCGTCTGGACCTGGCGGCAGGGCTGATCCTCGCGCCGGCGGTGCTGTTCCTGGACGAGCCCACCACAGGGCTCGATCCCCGTGGCCGCAACGAAATCTGGGCTTCGGTCCGCGCACTGGTCGAGGGCGGCACCACGGTGCTGCTCACCACCCAGTACCTGGAGGAGGCCGATCAGCTGGCCGATCGGATCTCGGTGATCGACCACGGGCGAGTCATCGCCAACGGCACCCCGGAGGAACTGAAGACCGCGACCGGCGGCGACCGGATCGAGCTCGTCCTGCACAGCGCGGCCGACCTCGGGCGCGCGGCGGCGGTCGTCGAGCACGCTGTCGGGGAACCGGTGTCGACCGACAAGGACGCCCGGCGGCTCAGTGCCCCGGTCCGCGAACGCGTCCGCGCGCTGACCGACGTGGTCCGCGCACTGGACGACGCCGGTATCAAGGCCGAGGACATCGGGCTGCGCAGGCCCACCCTCGACGAGGTCTTCCTGCGTCTCACCGGCGACCGCGAACACCAGGAGGCGGCATGACCTCGATCCTCTGGGCGGCCACCGACGGCTGGACAGTCACGCGGCGCTACCTCACACACCTGTCGCGCCAGCCGTTTCAGGTCGTGATGATGGTGGCGTTCCCGATCCTGATGACGTTGATGTTCGGGTACCTGCTCGGCGGCGGGATGGTGGTCCCCGGCGGCGGGGACTACCTCGACTTCCTGATGCCGGGCATGTTCGGCATGACGATGCTCTTCGGGATGTCGACGACGATGGTCGCGGTCCTCGACGACGCCGCGAAGGGCGTGACGGACCGGTTCCGGTCACTGCCGATGGCGCCGTCCGCGGTGCTGGTGGGCCGGAGCGCGGCCGACATGCTCAACTCCGTGATCGGGCTGGCCGCCATCCTCGGCTGCGGGCTCGTGGTGGGCTGGCGCCCGCACGGCTCGGCAGCCGAGACGGTGGCAGCAATCGTATTGCTCCTGTTGCTGCGCTTCGCCTTGCTCTGGATCGGCATCTACTTGGGCCTGGTCATCAAGACCCCGACGGTCGTTCCGCTGGTGCAGACCCTCGAGTTCCCGCTCGGTTTCCTGTCCAACGCCTTCGTCGCGTCGAGCACCATGCCGGCGTGGCTGGGTGCGACCGCCGACTGGAACCCGCTGTCCTCGACGGTGGCGGCCACCCGGGCGCTGTTCGGAAATCCGGGCGCGGGCGGCGATTCCTGGATCACCGGGCACGCCACGCTCATGGCCGTGGTCTGGCCGCTGGTGCTGCTGGCGATCTTCGCTCCGCTGGCGGTCCGCCGCTACCGCCGTCTGGGCAACTGAACCCCGCTGGACCATCGGTATGGGCGCGCGGGGCGGGAGTAAGGGGAGACTGTGGGTATGACTGGGGAAGACGCGGCCGCGCTGGTGCGAAGTGCCGTGCGGTTCGAGCAAGGGGATCCGCCGCGGACGGGCCGGGTGGTGTTCGGCGGTACCGAGGAAACGCGGCTGTCGATCGCCGACGCCGTGCCGGTGCTGGTACTGGCGACCAAGGATGGGCACGCCCATCCGACGGCGGCATTCTGGGGGCGGGCGGTGCTCGTGGCGCTCGACCTGGTGGCGCGCGGGCGGATCCTGCCCGGGGTGTCGCCGGGGGACTTCGACGCGTGGCGGATCGGTCCCCTTGACCAGGACGACCTCACGCGCATACACGCGCTCGACCCGTCCGGTGCGGTCCGCTCGTTCCTCGACGCCGTCGCCGACGAGCTGCCCCGGACCCCGGCCGCGACGCTGGCCGCCGGCACGGCGGTGTTCGCCGCGCCGGCGCCGCAGCGTGTGCCGGAGCTGCGCGGCTGGGCGGAGGAACTCGCGGCCGGGGTGGACTCCGGTGTCCGGATCTCGTTGCGCGTCGAGGTCTCCGGCAGCGACTATTTCGGCGGAGAGTTTCGGGTGGTGCTGCAGTGTCACAGCCTGGCCGATCCGGCGCAGGTGGTCGACGCGAGCGAGCTGTGGGCGGGCACGGTCCATCACCTCGGTCCGCAGGCCAGGGTCGACGCGTTGCTCGCGGTGCGCCGGGCGGCCCGGGTGTGGGCGCCGCTGGAAAGGCTGCTCAACGCCGCAGTGCCCGACGAGCTGACGCTCGCTGACCCCGATGTCGAAGAGTTGCTGGACGAAGCCGTCCCGAGGCTGGCCGCGATCGGTGTCGAGGTGCACTGGCCGAAGGAGCTCACCCGCGAACTCAAGGCCCACGGTGTGGTCGGCTCGGGCGAGGCGGTGCCGTCGTTCTTCGGCGACGGCGCCCTGCTCGGCTTCAACTGGCAGCTGGCGCTGGGCGACGATCCCCTGACCGCGGCCGAGATGGACAAGCTGGCCGAAGCCACCCGCCCGGTCGTGCGGCTCCGCGACCGCTGGATGCTCGTCGACCCGGCGCTGGCGCGCAAGGCACGGGAACGCTCGCTCAAACCGCTCACGGCCCTCGACGCGCTCACCGCGGCGCTGACGGGCACGACCGACGTCGACGGCGAGCGCGTCACGGTCGTCCCCAGCGGCTGGCTCGACACCGTCCGCCGTCAGCTCGCCGAACCGGACACTGGTGTCGTGCCCGCGGCACCTGCCACGCTCGACGCCACGCTGCGCGACTACCAGCTCCGCGGACTGCAGTGGCTGGTGCGGATGACGTCGCTGGGGCTGAACGGTTGCCTCGCAGACGACATGGGACTCGGCAAGACGATCACGCTGATCGCACTGCACCTGCATCGCCAGGAGTCCGGGGCCGCGAATCCGACGCTCGTCGTCTGCCCGGCGTCGCTGCTGGGCAACTGGGAACGCGAGATCCGCCGGTTCGCCCCCGGCACGGCGGTGCGCCGCTTCCACGGCACCGAACGCTCGCTCGACGATGTCCGCGACGGGTTCGTGCTGACGACGTACGGCACCATGCGCGTCGATACCGCGCGACTCGGTGACGTCGAGTGGGGCCTGATCGTCGCCGACGAGGCGCAGCACGTGAAGAACCCGCGGTCCAGCACGGCGAAGGCGTTACGGAAGATCCCCGGCGCCACCCGGATCGCGCTGACCGGCACACCGGTGGAAAACAACCTGTCCGAGCTCTGGGCGATCCTCGACTGGACGACTCCCGGGCTCCTCGGCACGCTCGGCGAGTTCCGGACACGCTGGGCCGAGCCGATCGAGGCGAACCACAACAGTGAGGCCGGCGAGCGACTGTCCCGGCTGGTGCGGCCGTTTTTGTTGCGCCGTAAGAAAACCGACCCGGGTATCGCGCCGGAGCTGCCACCGAAGACCGAAACGGACCGACCGGTTTCGCTGACTCAGGAGCAGGCCGGGCTGTACGAGGCGGTCGTGCGCGAGACGATGGCGGAGATCGCCGACAGTGACGGCATGGCCCGGCGCGGACTGATCATGAAGCTGTTCACCTCGCTGCGCCAGATCTGCAACCACCCGGCGCAGTACCTCAAGGACCAGCGCGCCACCGCCGACCGGTCCGGCAAGCTCGAACTGCTCGACGAGCTGCTGGACACGATCACCGCCGAGGACGGCGCGGTGCTGGTGTTCACCCAGTACGTCGTCATGGCGAAGCTGCTGGAACGCCACCTCGCCGGCCGCGGCATCCCGACCCAGCTGCTGCACGGCGGCACACCGATCCCGCAGCGCGAAACCATGGTCCAGCGCTTCCAGGACGGTGAGGTCCCGGTGTTCCTGCTGTCGTTGAAAGCGGCGGGCACCGGGTTGAACCTGACGCGCGCCGATCACGTCGTGCACTACGACCGCTGGTGGAACCCCGCTGTGGAGGACCAGGCGACCGACCGCGCGTATCGGATCGGGCAGACCCGGCCCGTCCAGGTGCACCGGCTCATCGCCGAAGGCACGCTCGAAGAGCAGATCGCCACCCTGCTGGAGGGCAAACGCCACCTCGCCGACGCCGTCCTCGGCTCGGGTGAAGCCGCGCTGACAGAGCTGTCCAACGAAGACCTCGCCGAGCTCGTCGCACTGAGGAGTCACCGATGACGCACCGAGTCCGCGGCTTTCCCGCTTTCGCCGCCGCCAAGCGCGGCCGCGGCACCTTCGCCCGGTCTTGGTGGGGGAAGGCGTGGATCAAGGCGCTGGAGGACACCGCGCTGGCCCAGCAGCCGCTGAAGAACGGCCGCCGGTACGCGTATGCGGGGCGCGTCGGCACCATCACGGTCAGCCCGGGACGACTCGCGGCGATGGTGGACGGCGGCCCGGAGGGCACGTTCCGCACAGTGGTGTCGGTCCCGCAGCTGACCGACGTCGAATGGGCACGGTTCCTTGACCGGGTCACGTCCCGGGCCGGGCACATCGCCGCCCTTCTCGACAAGGACATGCCGCACGATCTGGTCGACGCCGCCGAAGACGCCGGAATCCAGCTGCTCCCCGGAATCGGCGACCTGGAACCGGACTGCGACTGTCCGGACTGGGAGCTTCCGTGCCAGCACGCGGCGGCGCTCTGCTATCAGGCGTCGTGGCTGCTGGACGCCGACCCGTTCGTCCTGTTGCTGCTGCGCGGGCGCGGGGAGCGTGAGCTGCTCGACGAGCTGCACGTCCGCAAGGCGCCGACGACGATGGCCGGGATCGCGCCGGACGTCATCGCCGCGCTTGTGGCGAACGCCGCCGACCGGGCTCGCGACCACCTCGCCGGTGTCACCCTTCCGCACGGCCTGCGGGAGGACACCGCACGGATGGCCGCGACCCAAGTGGACACCCAGGTCGTGGCGCGGCTGCGAGCGGATCAGGGCGCCGAGTTCGATCGCGCGGCACGGGCGTGGCTCTACGGCGGCGCAGCGGGCCTGGTGGTTCTCGAGACGGCCTGGACCCCGCCGAAGAAGGCGATGGCCCGTGCCCGGTTAGCGTGGGCGGACGCCTGGGTGGGCGAGGACCTGCCCCCGCTCGAAGTGTCGAAGAACCGTTGCACGGCAAGCGGTTACCAGCTGCAGTTGCGCCTCGGCAAGGACGGCCGGTGGTATCCGTACCGCGAGCAGGCCGGGGAGTGGTGGCCCGCGGGACAGCCGGACGCCGACCCGGCTGCGGTGTTCGGCAGGCAGCTCGCCTGACGTGACCGGGCTGGGGACGTAAGGGCGGCTGGGTGGGTGGCTCGTGAGTGTTTCGCGGGGTTCTAAACCCGCGAAACACTCACGACGGTTACCAGTGCCTGCCTGGCGGGAGGTCGGCGAGTTCGGGGGTCGAGAGGTGCAGGATCTGGTAGCGCGTCCCGGCGGACTCGGGCGCGGCGTCCTTCCAGAGCGTGAAGTGGATCAGCTCCCAGGAGCGGGGATCGATGGCGAGCGCTGTGGCGTGGACCCCGTCGGTCGCGGCGAGTTGGCGGAGTTCGTCAAGCGCTTCGTCGATCCTGGACGCGGGATCGGTGCCCGGCGGGATGGTCTCGGTGCGGCGGCTGGAGGTGCGGGGGAGTGTGGCGGCGGCCGGTCCGTGCTCAAACGCCAAGCCTGTCCAGTGCTGGACCGAGGGTCGGCCGAACGAGTCGACGATCCCACGGAAACCGTTGCCCCATAGGAAGGTATTCATCCCGGCGAGGGTCTGCCAGAGATAGAACGGCGCGTACTGGTTGACCGGTGAGCCGTCGACGCCGCGCTCGCGGATGCCGTACGCCTTGAGCCCGAGGCCGGGGAACGTGTCGAGCAGCGCGCCTTTCGTGGCGACGCGGTGGCGGATGATGCCCATGTCGTAGTCGGCGGGCAGGGTGATCTCGTACTGCATCGCGTGCACCGGGTTCTCCTCAGTGGGTGTGCAGTAGCGCAAGAATGCCGGTGATGGCCTGGTCGAACGGTTCGACCGAGCCCGCAGCCCGCGCGAGCACGTAGCCGCCCTGCAGGACAGCGACGATCGTGGCGGCGGTGTCGGCGGGATCGAGGTGCGGGAGTTCGCCGTGTTCCTGGCCCTCGGCGATGACCTCGGCCAGCCGCCCTCGCAGCCACTCGAACGTCTCGTCCACCGGTGCGCGCAACTCCGGGCTGTCGACGACCTCCGGATCCTGGGTGAGCCCGCCGACGGGACAGCCACGCAGGACGTCCCGCTCGCGGCGCAGGTACGCGGTGATCCGCTCGACGGCCGTTCCCGGCTCGGCGAACAGCGCTTCGGCTTTGACGCGCATTTCGTCGGCCGTGCGGCGCATCGCGGCCAGTGCGAGGTCCGGTTTCCCGGCGAAGTGGTGGTACATGCTGCCCTGTCCGGCACCCGCACGCTGTTGGATCATCTTCGGGCTGGTGCCGACGTAGCCGCGCTCCCAGAGCAGTTCGCGGGTGCTCTCGATCAGACGGTCCGGGGTGCTCATGACTGTACATACTAGTAGGTACGGAGTCGGTCCGGTACCCCTGTTACGCCACCGAACCGCTCCCGGCTGCCTTCCGGCAGAGGGCCCACGGCGTAAGCGCCGTTAGCCAGCTTCCACGAAAGGTTCCCCGCACTCTCCGCAGGAGATCGCGCCCAGGTCGAAGACGGAGCGGGCGGCCCGGATTCGGCGGGGTTTGTCGCAGCGGCAGACCGCGGCGATGTAGTTGTTCCCGCCTTTGTGGGCGCCGCGGCCGTCGACCGGGCCGAGGTTGATCGATGGCGAGGCCACGTCGACGTCGGAGGGATCGGCTACCGGCGACTCGGGAAGGGTGAAGGCGCGCTGGGCGACTTCGGTTTCGGTGTGCCGCCAGACGGTCAGCGCCGCTTCGAGGATGTCGAGCTGGGCGCGGTAGGCCGAAACCGTGGCGTCGGGGATGGTGGTGGCCGACCAGCCATTGCGGTCTTCTTTGGACACTGTGATGCCCATTTCGCCGGCCAGTCCGGCGAATCTCTTGTTGTGGTAGCGCCCGTCGCTGACGTCGACGATGTCGCGGGTGACGGCGAGGCCGTGCGCGGCTTCGTGCAGGGTGGTACCGAGGATTTCCGCAGCGGGGCGCCGCAGGCCTTCGGCGCCGAGGAAGAACTCGGCGCGAGGGTCCTGGTCTTCGCCGACGTGCCAACGGGAGCGGGCGAAGTGCCCGTGGATCTCGGTGTTGGATCCCATCGTGCCGGATGCGATCACGAGCACGGCCTCGGGAACGTCGGGGTGGCGGCGGCGAATTTCGGCCCACAGTTGTTCGACAGCGTGCATCACACGCGTGGTGGGTCCCAGATCCGCGATGACCGGCATACCTGACCATAGCTGCCGCTTAAGCGGTAACTCTGCGCGGCCGCGATCCCGCGACGCCGTCGCCTCGTCGCGTGTCTGCGCCGGACGTGCTCGAGGAGCTGATCGGTATCTTCTAGGATCGCCCGACATGGAGCATCCCGCCGAAACCCTCACGCGCGACGCCGTCCGGCTGCGCCGCTGGCATGACGATGAGGTCGACCTCGTACACCGGGTGGTTACCGGGTCGCTGCCGCATCTGCGGCCGTGGCTGCGGTGGGCGGAGCTCCCGTACAACCGGGACGCCGCCGCCGTTTTCCTGGCCAAATCACGGGAACGCTGGCGCTCCGGCATGGCCTACGCCTACGCGATCACCGAGGACGACGTGGTCGCCGGCGCGTGCGCGCTGATGCGCCCCTTGACCGCGGACAGCCTTCAGCTCGGGTACTGGCTGCATCCCGCGCACACCGGGCGTGGCTTGGCGACGGTGGCGGCGTCGCTGCTCGTCGACGAGGCTTTCCTGCTGCCGGGCATTCGGCGGGTGGAGATCTGGCACGACGCGGCGAACATAGCCAGTGAGGCTGTCCCGCGGCGGCTCGGCTTCGTCGAGGTCGGCAGGCACAGTACCCGGGGTGAGCCACTCACCTCAGGCAAGATCGGGATCGATGTCGTCTGGGAACGGAAAGCCTCCTAACCATAAAGTGTCCGATTTTCCCCTATCCTTCCCTTTATGGCCGTTTCGCGGGCGGGTTTACCCGCCATGAGCTGGAGCGGTATTTCTTCCTCGATGACCGGGATCGGGACCTCGCATAGGCTAAACGGCGTGACCACAACAAGCTCGGGTTCTGCCTTCAGCTGATGACAGTCCGGTACGTCGGCACATTCCTCGACGATCCGTTGCAGGTACCGGTCGAGTTGCTGGAGTACCTGGCCGAACAGTTGAGGATCGTCGACCCGTCGTGCGTGAAGGCTTACGGCGAGCGGGACAAAACCCGGCTGGAGCATGTGTGGGAGACCCGCGCGGTCGAGGACTGGCGAGAGTTCTCCGAGGTGGAGAACGAGCTCGCGTGGATCGAGGGCCGACCTGGGCAACAGGAGATGGCCTGAAGGCGTTGTTCGACGCCGCGGTGGGCTGGTTACGTGAGAGCAGGGCGTTGCTGCCGCGGGTGTCGACGCTGGTGCGGCTGGGCGCCAGCCGCCGCGAGGCGGCGACACCGCGGTTATGGGCGAGGCTGTTGTCACTCCTAACTGAGGAGCAGAATACGTTGCTGTCCAAGCGGTTGGAGGTGGGCGAGGGGCACCGTTACTCCACATTGGACACATTGCGGCGGCCGTCGACACGAGTGTCGGGCCGCGTCGGTGGACGGGATGCGGTTCGTCGTCCCGGTCAACACCCTGCACGCCGGTTTCAACCCGCGGTACTTCAACCGGAAGAAGGGCGTGACCTGGCTGAACATGATCAACGACCAAGCCGCTGGGCTCGGCGCGAAGGTCGTGGCGCGAAGGTCGTGGCGGGAACCCCAAGGGGATTCACTGCATGGGCTCGATGTGCTCTATGACCGCGATGGCGGTGTCAAACCGCAGACCATCGTCACGGATACGTCCTCCTACAGCGACATCGTCTTCGGCCTGCTGTCGCTGGCCGGATCGGCTCCCGAAGGTATTACGTGAGGTCGGAAACTGGGGACTTCAAGGTTCTACACGGTCGGCACCCCACCCGCTGAGGTCGCGGCCGCCCGTCTCAGACCAGCACGCCGCCAGATCGGCCCGTCCCGCGTTTCGGTGGGCGAAGCGACGCAAGAAAACGCACAGGCCACGCAGGACGTTCTCGCGGCCGATCATCTCCTCCAATGCCTTGACCAGCTCGGCGTCCGGGGCGTAGAAGGCGTCCGGCGGGGGCGGATCGGCGGTATCCCACGGGCGACTGCCCGGCACCAGGTGTGAGACCGCCGTTCTGGCCAGATAGGTCGTGCACGCTTCGACGAGCCAAGGTTCGGCGCCGACGTCGACCAGGTTGCCCATCCAGGCGTGCGCGATTTCGTGGCTGACCACCGTGGCGGCGTACTGGGGGCCGCGAGTGGCGATGAGGTCGAACACCTTGTCGTTGAACAGGATGAGACCGGGGACAGCGAAAGCCAGCGAGGGGAAATCTCGTATGAATACGGCTTCGCACTTCTCATACGGGTATGGCAGGTCGAGGTGGTGCTCGTAGTAGGCGATGGACCGGGCCATGAGGTCCGCGATGTCCCGTCCCCGGTCCAGAGCGGCGGCCCGGGACCGTTGTGCGTACACAGCCAGTGGTACCGCGGCGTCCCCGGACGCGATGACAGTCCGGTGCAGCTGCGACCACGGGCCGGCCGCGCCCACGACCAGGTACGGGGCGATCGGCCCGGCTGTGCCGTTGAGCAGGTGAGTCCACCCGTCCGGCATCGACAGGGTCAGGTTGACATGCGCACGCAGGTCCGGATCGTCAAAACAACAGAAGACACGGGACGACGCGTGCGGGAAGTTCATGCCATACACGTAGGTCGTGCCATCCGGATCCGTCACGCGTCGGAGCCCGCGTTCTTCCACCGAGTACGGGAAGTGCGCCTCGACCTCCAAGACATTGAGGGAGCTGAGGTTGGTGAGTTCCAGCTTGAAGCCGTCCCACACGTCGGAGACGACGAGCGGATGGCCGTTCAAGACAGCCGACTCGACCATTTTCGCCGTGAGATCCGCGAATGTGGCCGACTGCTCACATGCGAACCGAACCACAGTGCGGGAGCGGAAGGAATCGGCCACAGGGTCGAGTTCCAGCTCGATATCGTAGGACTCCACGACGAGCACCGAAGCTCGCTCACCCATCAGCATCCCCCTTCATGTCGGCATCTCCCTTTGCCTCGGAAGATCACCTTGGGGACTCTAATGCCCTTAGGGTGATCCTCCGATCACACAGTGATTCGGCGTTGTCGCCAGCAACGGAGATCTTGTGGACTTCAATTGGGGATCGTCCAACGCGAGCACGCACTCGGCGCCCTTCAACTCGTAAGCCGGATTACGCCAGAATGGAAGCGTGAACGACATCACCATCCGCCCTGTCAAGCCCCATGAGGTAGGCACCGTTGCCGAACTTCGGTGGAAATGGGTGCTTGAGAACGAAGGGGAACCTGTCACTACGCGAGACGATTTTATTTGGCGCTTCGTGACGTGGGCACACGAGAACGCCTCGTCTCATCGCTGCATGGTCGTGCTCCGCGGTCACCTGGTTATTGGCATGGCGTGGTTGGCAATCACTCAACGCGTACCGACCCCACGTGCCCTTGAACGCGCATCAGGTGACGTGCAGTGCGTGTATGTCGTCCCAGACGAGCGAGACACCGGACTCGGGGGCCGACTCATCGATGTGGTCCTGGAGCTCGCGCATGCACTTGGCCTCGAGCGCGTGACCGTTCACTCCAGCACCAGAGCGATCTCGGCGTACACCCGTCACGGATTCGCGGCATCCTCACGCCTGTTACAGACCGAGGTTAGGCACCCAAGCCGCTAAAATCGGACCCCAGTTCCGATACGCCGAGATCGCGGCCTTAGCTGGCATCCTCGACGCTACGGCCAGCTATCTGTAGCGGATCATCGTGCAGACTCGTGGCGTTCCTATATTGCACTTGAGGCCACCATCAGGGCTCATCGTAGCGCTCTACCAGCTCCGAGCCGAGCCGTCCGAGTTCCGCCCGCAGTGACCCAGGCGCCTCGACCTCGACGAGCGCGCCCCACCCGGCCAGATGCTGGGCGATCATCAGCGCGGTCGGCGCCGCCAGCCGCACCCGGATGCGCCCGTCCTCGACCGGTCCGTCGACGTCGCAATGTCGTCCGAACTGGTCGCGCAGGATCGAGACGAACCTGGCCTCGATGAGCACCGTCGCCGACAGCAGGGAGCGGCGCTGCTCGACCACGTCGACAACCTGCTCCCACGCGGCCGACAGCTCGAAGTCTGCGGGCCGTTCTGCCGGGCGGTCGGTCACCTCGGCCTCGACGATCCGGTCGACACGGAAGGTCCGCTGCCCCTTCGCCGTCCCGGCGATGAGGTACCAGACGTCGTCCTTGTCGACCAGGCCCCACGGATCGACGAGCCGTCGTGTCCGCTCGCGCCCGCGGCCCTCGTATTCCAGCTCCACCTTGCGCCGGCGGACGACCGCGGTCTGCAGGACCGTGACCAGCTCAGGCCGCTCCCGGTCACGCTCGCCCCAGCGCGCCGGATCGACCACCACCGCGTCGGCCGCGGCCTCGGCGTCCGCGCGGAAGGTGCCGGGTAGCGCGCGCACCAGCTTGCGCAGCGCCGACTTGACCTCCGGAGAGACCGACGCAGCTGGACCGGTAAGCAGGAACAGCGCCTGGGTCTCGGGCGCGGTGAGCCCACTGAGGTCGGTGCGGGCCCCGCCGACCAGGGACCACCCGCCGCCGCGCCCCGGCTGCGGGTACACCGGGACACCGGCCGCGGACAGCGCTTCGAGGTCCCGGCGGGCGGTGGCCACCGACACCTCCAGCTCCTCGGCCAGTTCGGCCGCGGTCACCCGGCCACGGGTCTGCATCAACAGGAGAGTGGCGACTAGACGGTCCGCGCGCATGAACCAACTCTCGCAAACAACGAGCTCATTCGGTGAGCACTTTGACGCCGAGACTGAGTTCACCACAACCAAGCAGACACCGATGTTGCCAGGGCCCGCCGGGCTACGCCGAGTTCCGGGTCGGCATCTTCTACCACCCGTACTACCTCGAAATCCTGGCTACGAAAAGCGCATGACCCACCGGCGCTGCCACGGCGTCTCGACCGCCCGCGGGTGGTAGTTCTCCCGCGTCCATGCAACAGCGTCGGCCGGATCCACCCCGGCCAGCACGGCGAGACAGGCGACGACAGTGCCGGTGCGGCCGACACCGCCACCACAGGCGACTTCGACCCCGCGACCGGCCAGCGCGCGCTCATGCACCGAACGGATGCGGGCGACGGCGTCGGCACGGTCGCGGGGGAGGAGGAAGTCCGGCCACTCGATCCACTCGTGCGGCCAGGTCAGCCCGGCGTCATGGGCACGGCGCATCCGTCGACTACCCAGATAGAGGCCGTGGTCGGGGATTCCCGCTGGCGCGGGGCGCCGCAGGCCCCGGCCACGGACCCACGCCCCGTCCGGCAACCGGATCGCGGCAGGAAGTTTGCTCATACCCCATCCTCCCGAATCCCCGTGACCGGTCGACACGAGCCCGCGCTAAGCTGGGCTCTCCAGCAGTGGACGTACCAAGGAGGTGAGACCCATTACCGCTTATGCAGGCGGGGTGCTCTCACTTCATGGCCGTGCGGTCCACCCGGCGTAGGTGAGCCGTGAGAGCACCCTTCGGTATTCCGAAAGGTTCGCTCTTATGACTGTCTCCCCGTCCGTGCTCACCTCCACCACGATCGTCGCCAGACTGCGCGCCGCCGGCTGTGTCTACGCCGAAGACGAAGCGCAGCTTCTCATCACCACCGCCACCACCCCTGCCGAACTCGACGCCATGGTCGACCGCCGCACCGCGGGTCTGCCACTCGAACACGTCCTCGGCTGGGCCGAGTTCCGCGGCCTGCGGATAGCCGTCGACCCAGGCGTCTTCGTACCCCGCCGCCGCACCGAGTACCTCGTCGGCCAGGCCGCCGCACTCGCCCGGCCGGGAGCCGTCATCATCGACCTCTGCTGCGGGTCGGGCGCGGTCGGCGCCGCACTGGCCGCCACGCTGGAACGCATCGAGCTCTACGCCACCGACATCGACCCTGCCGCCGTCCGCTGTGCCCGGCACAACATTCCCGCACCGCTCGGCCAGGTGTACGAAGGCGACCTGTACGAACCCCTCCCTGAGACCCTGCGCGGCCGCGTCGACATCCTCGCCGTCAACGCGCCCTACGTCCCCACCGAAGCGATCGACCTGATGCCCCCGGAAGCCCGCCTGCACGAACCCTGGGTCGCCCTCGACGGCGGCACAGACGGGCTCGACGTCCAGCGCCGCGTCGCTGCCGAAGCCGCACAATGGCTCGCGCCGGGCGGTCACCTGCTCATCGAGACGAGCGAACGGCAGGCGCCAAGAACCGCCGAAACCTTCGCGCGCCACGGGTTGAGCCCGCGGATCACCGCGTCCGAAGAACTCGACGCCACCGTCGTCATCGGCACCCGGCGGCGCTAACCAATCTGGAACTGGCCACGCTCAGCTGGCCTCGTCGAACTCCGCCTGCACGGCCAGGATGTCCACCGCATTAGTCCGGATCCAGCCGAACAGCTCAAGCAGCGGCTCGCTGGTGCCCTTGCCCAGCGGAGTCAGCTCGTAGGTCACCTTTGGCGGTGTGGACGACTCCACCATGCGCGACACCAGACCATCCCGCACCAGGTTTCGCAGCGTCTGGGAGAGCATCTTCTCGCTGATGCCGTCGATGCTTTCGCGCAACTCGAAGAACCGCAGCGAGTTCGACTGCAGCGCGATCAGGACCCACACGCCCCACCGGCTGGTGACGTGGTCGAGCACCGTGCGGGCCGGGCAGTCGGTGTGAAACACCTCATAGCCACCGGGTGTCGCCCGTGCCGTGGGCTGCGTCCATTCCTGCATGTCATGACCTTACTTCAAGGTGCGTACTTACCAGAAGTTCGTCGCATTCCTAACCTTTGGAGACACCCACCAGCACGGAGAGAGCAGCACATGATCGTCGTAACCGGAGCGGCCGGAAACGTTGGACGGCCCCTCGTACAGACACTGACCCAGGCGGGCGAACAAGTCACAACGCTCTCGCGATAGTCCGGGTTCGACTGGACGATCGTACGAACTCACCGGACCGGCGCCCCACGGGAACTGGCCCGCGCCAAGATGCCGGCGTTCATGCCGGAACCGGTCGCCGACGCCACCCTCGGCCGCTCACCGCGCACCTTCGCCCAATGGGCAACCCAAAACACCGCCGTCTTCAGCTGAGCAGAAAGAACCACCATGCCCACCGCACAAGTCCTCGGTTCCACGATCCACTACCAAGAACTCGGCACCGGCGCACCGATCGTCTTCCTCCACGGAAACCCGACCTCGTCATACCTCTGGCGCAAGATCCTCCCCGCGGTCGGAGACCCGGCGCGACGACTCGCACCCGACCTGATCGGCATGGGGGAGTCCGGCAAACCCGACATCGAGTACACCTTCGACGACCACTCCCGCTACCTCGATGCCTGGTTCGACGCACTCGGCCTCGACAGCGTCGTCCTCGTCGGCCACGACTGGGGCGGTGCCCTCGCCTTCGACTGGGCCGCCCGCCACCCCGGTCGCGTCCGCGGCATCGCGTTCACCGAAACCATCGTGAAACCGATGTCATGGCAGGAATTCCCCGAAGGCGGCCGCCCGCTGTTCGAGGCCATCAAAACCAGGGGAGTAGGCGAGTCGATGATCCTCGACGACAACGCCTTCCTCGAACAAGGACTACCCGCCACCGTCGCCACCCCGCTCACCCAGGAAGACCTCGACGCCTACCGCAAGCCGTACCCCACCAGGGAAAGCCGGCTACCACTGCTGCAGTGGCCCCGCGCGATGCCCCTCGACGGTGATCCAGCAGGCGTCATCGCCCGGATCACCGCCTACGACGCCTGGCTCGCCACCAGCGTCGACGTCCCCAAGCTGTTCCTCACCTTCGAACCGGGCCCCGGCACGATGATGACCCCGGACATGATCGACTGGTGCATCACGCATATCGCCGGCCTCGAAGTCGAGAAACACGGACTCGCCGGACACCACACGCCCGAAGACCAACCCGCAGCGATTGCCGCATCCCTCGCGAACTGGATGGACAAACACGGCCTGCGGTGACGATCATCGGCGGGTGCCCCCGAACGAACTGCATCTCGACCGCGACCGGGCCGAATCCTTCGGCCCGGTCGCCGAGCAGTACGACCGCTATCGGCCCGCCTGCGCCGACGCCCTCATCGACGACCTCGCCGCCCTGATCCCCGCGCACGTACTCGACGTCGGCTGCGGCACCGGCAAAGTGGCGGCCGCGCTGGTCAAACGCGGTCTCGATGTCCTCGGCGTCGAACTCGACGAACGCATGGCGGAAGTCGCTCGCGGCCACGGCATCCCGGTCGAAATCTCCGCCTTCGAAACCTGGGACGCCGCCGAACGCCGCTTCGACCTCATCACCTGCGGCGACGCCTGGCACTGGATCGAACCCACCGAAGGCCTCCGCAAAGCAGCCGAACTGCTCCGCCCAGGTGGCACGTTCGCCAGGTTCTGGAACTACCACGTCCTCGACGAACCCGTCGCAGAGGCACTCGACGCCGTCTACCGCAAGCACGCCCCCGACGCGGACCCGCACACCCGTGGCCCCAAGAACCTCACCGAACCGTCCTTAAAGGACGATGGATTCGCGGCGGAGGAGACAAAGATCCACCACTGGGAACGCACGCTGAGCGCCGACGAGTGGATCGGCATGGCCGCCACGTTCAGCGACCACCAGCGGCTCGCCCCCGAAAGCCTCGCCACACTGAAGGAAGCGCTCCACGAGACGATCGAGACACTCGGCGGAACCGTCCACGACCACGGCGGAACCTACGTCAAGCTCTCGAAACCTCCGCTCACTCCCAGCCGGTAAACTTTGCGGAGGGGAGCAACCCGATACGGTCCTCGACATGACCGAACCCTCGTATCTGAGTGCCACCCGGGCGGCCTACGACACCGTCGCTGCCGACTACGCCAAGCTCCTGAGCGACTCACTCGCGAAGAGCACTCTGGACCGCGCGATGCTCGGCGCCTTCGCCGAACGCGTCCAGACCGGCGGAAACGGCAAGGTCGCCGATCTGGGCTGCGGACCCGGCCGCATCACGGCACACCTCCAGGCGCTCGGGCTGACCGCGTTCGGCGTCGACCTGTCACCGGAGATGATCGCGGTCGCCCGCCGGACGTACCCCGGCCTCCGCTTCGACGAGGGCCTGCTGACCGCGTTGGAGATCGAGGACGGCGCTCTCAGCGGCGTCGTCGCTTGGTACTCGATCATCCACACACCACCGGAGCTGTTGCCCGAGATCTTCGCGGAGTTCGAGCGGGTGCTGGCGCCGGACGGTCATCTGCTGCTGGCTTTCCAGGTCGGCGACAACGAAGTCCGGCACCTCGCGCAGGGATACGGCCACGACATCTCACTCGACGCCTACCGCCTCTCTCCCGAACGCGTCACCGAACTGCTGAGCAAGGCCGGACTCGTCGTCGACGCCCAACTGCTGCGCGAACCCGGCGAGAACGAGAAGGTCCCGCAGGCCTACCTCCTGGCCCGCAAAACAGGGGAGTAGGCCTACCCCAGCCAATCCAGGCTGTCGTAGTTGTGGTCGTCGTCCTCGCCGCCTCTCCGGCGGCGAGGCGGGGGCGAGGCGGGAGGCTGCGGTACCGGAGCGGCCGCGGGACCGCTGTCGGGGAGACCCGCGCGTTCGTCCTGGGCGAGTTGCTCCAGCTCCGCCTGACCGGCACGGGCCGCTTCCTCCTTCTCCTGCTCCGACGCGGTGGAGTACCAGGAGCTGAACGCCTGCACGCCGCTGCCCAGCGCTTCGTCGTAGACCCCGGACGTCATGATCCCGCGAGGAGTGAGCCTGCCGGCGAGCAAGCCCTTCGCCATTTCCGCCAGCTCGGGATTCTTGGTGTTTCCGGCGAGTTTCTGCAGCAGCTGACGCCGATGCCGGGTCAGCCCGGGGGAGAGCTCGGCGAAGGGTTCCTCGGTCATGATCCTCATTTCACCGCTGGATGACGGTAGGAGCCCGGGAGAGGATGGGCCTTGAACCCACCCTGGTCACTCGTCACCGCCAGGATCTCGGCATGGGCAGTCATGGTGATCAGCTTGACCGTGTCGAAGAGGTCGCCGATCTTGCCCCAGGCACGCGCGATCTGGATGCACTGCCAGGCCGCGACCGACCACAGGACGGCCGGTGCGATAACGGTCTCGGCCATGACCCCACCGGCTACGATCTCGGCGACGATCCAGAACACCTCGTCGTAGATCATCTGGACCAGGTCGCCCGCGACCTCGGAGAACTCCCACACCGCCATGGCCACCTTGTGGTAGTTGTCCCGCAGCTTCTCGAACGCCTGCTTGTGTTCCTCGAGGGAACCGCTCAGCCGCTGGAAGTATTCGAAAGAAGCGTTGGCGGCCTTGCCACTCCATGCCCGGAGCAGGAGCTGGTGGTTGTCCCTGATGTTGACGCCGATGTCACTGCAGAAGAACCCCAGCGAATTGAACGCGCTGCCGCATTTGGCGAACGCCGTCCAGTCACCCGCGATCCAGGTACTGACCTGGTCGGCCGGCCGCACGCGGAGGAGGACGTCGAGGATTTCCTGGGTCCAATAACCGGGGCTGAAGAAGTTGCTGAGCGCGTTCACTACCGCCATCGGGTCCTGGAACTCGTCCGGCTCCTTCGGCGGTGTGAGGCGGCCTTCGGGGACCATCGTTTCCCGGAGCATGAAGGGGCCGACGAACGTGGGCACGGTCGGCGCGTCCTGCCCGGGATAGGTGTTGTCGAAGCGCTGCGCCTCGGCCTCGTCTGTCGTCTCGTAGTACTTGGCGGCTTGCTTCAACGCGAGCGCGTCTTCCTTGCACACGGCCGTAAGCTGCTGGATCGCGGTCGTGACCTGCGACCGCACAGTTTCGTGTGAGGTGAGGAGTTCGGCTATCAGCCCGTCGGCGCTGTCGGAGATGCCGAGGTTGTCCTTGCCGTAGGTCTCGGCCACCTCGGAATGCTTTTCCTGCTGTTCGAGGATTACGCCGAATTGCCGGATGAGGCCCGGTGACGCATGGAAACCCAAACTACTCAACCCCCGCGGTCGCCCGATCTTGTTCGCGGAGCGTAACAGCGCGGAGTGTTCTCTTCAGCCGATTCGCTCAGGAGAGGACCTCGAACACGTTACTTAACATAATGTAGCTTATCGGCGTAACGCCGACCTGGTGATCACACCCGAGAAGGGCCCAGGACCCCGCGACCTCACCACGTCATCTCAGTGGTCCGTGAAGGCC
>JAVXWP010000055.1:0-8402 GCA_032230695.1 Actinomycetota bacterium
CGCCGCTCGTTCGAGTTCCGCTCGTTCACGTTCCACTGTGCCGGCACTACCGTCACGAGCCGGCTCGAGACGGCGAGCTCAGCCGGAATGTGTTTGGCCGCGAGCTTCGGATAGCGCCGCCGGAGTGTCGGAAGATCCTCGGGGACCCGCTGCCCTGCCGGCGGCTCGGAGTACACGATCAGGTCAAAGAAGTCGTCGAGTGCGTCGGTGTCCTCAAGTACCGAGAACGCGACATCCGCGATCGCGCCCGCGCCCACCACCTCGTCGATGTCGATCACCGCGGAACCTAGTGCGTCCGGGTTCACCAGTGCCTTGGCGAACCGCCGCCTGCCGCGCAGGATCAGCCACGAAACGCAGTCTCTGAACAGCTCCTCGTCCACTCCCGACAATGCGATGCCGAAGGCCGCCCACAGCTCCCAGCGATAGGCCCGTTCGTACACCTTCCTCATCAGGTGGTGGAACCGCAGGACTTCGCACAGCGGCAGTTCCTCCAGCAGCCGCTCGAGCCGCAGCGCGGTCACCTGACTTTCGGTGAGCCGGAATCGTCTTCGAAATCCGTCCTCGTGGTTCTCCTGCCCGGCGCGCTTGACGATCCTCCAGAACTCCTGCTCCCGCATTTGATTCCCCTCCCCGTTCGCGATGGCAGGCACGTTAGATCGCGGCACCGACAATTTCGGAGCGCAGCCGGTCGGTCGCCCTCGGTGACGAAAACTGTCAGGGGTCCGCGCTAGCTTCGAGGGCATGAACATCATCGAAGAACACCGGACCGAGGTCCGGGTTGGCCTCAACAAGTACTCGGTGGAGGTCGCCGCGCTGCCTGGCGACGACCAGTCCACGCTCTCCACCCGCGTCGCCGTGATCATCGGCGCCGCCGGGCCGGAGGGCGAATCCGTGGCCGAAGGCCGTATCGAGGTGGACGCGGGTGCCGCGCCCACCTTGGGCACGGTTCTCGCGGACACGCTGCTTTCCTTCGCGGGAATCAGCAATCCCGGCCGCCGAAGACCGGGCAATCGCCCGGCGCAGCAAGGTCGGCCGTGGTCCGACGAGTTGGACGCGGAACTCGAAAGGCAATGGCAGGCGGGGGAAAGCGTCGAGGACATCGCGGCGCAGTTCGAACGCACCCCCGGCGGTATCCGCGCCCGGCTGCCCCGGGTCGGCTGCGACCCGGAGAACCCGGGCGCGTACCTGCCGGTACCGCCGAGTCGCCGTGCCGAGGTTCCGGGAGGTGACGAGGTCTAGTCGTCCCGTGCCGGCAGTCCGCCGCCGAATCAGGCGGCGGACTGCTCAGCGCGTCCACGCGGCCGCTGGCCCGGGGCGCATCTCGCGCCGATGGGGCGACGCGCGTCACGCCCCTTTGATTGAACTTGCGTCGGCATGCATAATCATACGTATGGTGAAGATCGCGATTGCCGGAGCGAGCGGGTACGCGGGCGGGGAACTCCTGCGCCTACTTCTCACCCATCCTGAGGTCGAAATCGGCGCGCTGACCGCCGCGAGCAGCGCAGGAACGCCACTGGGACAGCACCAGCCGCATCTCGTCCCGCTCGCCGGGCGCCTCCTGCTGGAGACCACAGCCGAAACGCTGGCCGGGCACGACGTCGTGTTCCTGGCACTGCCACACGGTCACTCAGCGGAGATCGCGGCGCAACTCGGCCCTGACGTTCTGGTCGTCGACCTGGGTGCGGACCATCGCCTCGCCGACCCGGCCGACTGGCAGCGCTGGTATGGCGGCCAGCACGCCGGCAACTGGCCGTACGGCCTTCCCGAACTCCCCGGCGCGCGGGCGAAACTGGCCGGTACCAAGCGGATCGCCGTCCCGGGCTGCTTCCCGACCGGCGGCTCGCTGGCACTGGCACCGGCGCTCGCCGAAGGCCTGATCACGACCGACGTCAACGTCGTCGCCGTCACCGGCACCTCTGGCGCCGGCAAGAGCTTGAAGACGAACCTGCTCGGGTCCGAGGTGATGGGCTCGGCGAGTGCCTACGGTGTCGGTGGCGCGCACCGGCACACCCCTGAATTTGCGCAGAATCTCGGCGCGGTGGCAGGGGAGCGGGTGACGGTTTCCTTCACGCCGGTGCTCGCTCCCATGCCACGCGGGATCCTGACCACGGCGAGCGCGCCGCTCACGCCCGGCGTCGACGCCGCTGCCGTCCGCGCCGCGTACGAAAAGGCGTACGACGCCGAGCCGTTCGTCCAGCTGCTGCCCGAAGGCGCCTGGCCGAGCACCGCGGCGACACTGGGTTCCAACAACGTTCAGCTCCAGGTCACCGTGGACGCCGACGCGGGCCGCCTGATCGTGATCGCGGCGATCGACAATCTGACCAAGGGCACCGCCGGTGGCGCTGTCCAGTCCATGAACATCGCGCTCGGGTTCGACGAGACCACCGGGCTTTCAACTGTGGGAGTTGCACCGTGACCGTCACAGGTCCGAAGGGTTTCCGGGCTGCTGGGATCGCCGCCGGGATCAAGAAGTCCGGCGCGCTGGACCTGACGCTCGTCGTCAACGACGGGCCGGAGTTCGCGGCCGCGGGAGTGTTCACCCGCAACGTCATCAAGGCTGCGCCGGTGCTGTGGTCGCAGGAAGTGCTGCGCCACAAGAAGTTGCGCGCTGTCGTCCTCAATTCGGGTGGAGCCAACGCGGCAACCGGCCCACTGGGATTCCAGGACACGCACGCCACGGCGGAGAAGGTCGGCGAGGTGCTGGACGTCGGCGCCGTCGAGGTGGCCGTCTGCTCCACCGGCCTGATCGGCGAACGCCTCCCGATGGACGCCGTCCTGTCCGGAGTGGACGCCGCGGTCAAATCCCTCGACGCCACGAAGGAAGCCGGCCTTGCCGCGGCAACCGCGGTCATGACTACCGACAGCCGCCCGAAACAGGCCTACGCCGAGCACCCCGACGGCTGGAGCGCGGGCGGCTTCGCCAAGGGCGCCGGCATGCTCGCGCCGAACCTGGCGACCATGCTTTCGGTGATCACCACCGACGCTGTGGTCGACAAGGAACTGCTCGATCGCGCGCTGCGCGCGGCCACCCACATCACCTTCGACCGGCTGGACGTCGACGGCGGCACGTCCACCAACGACACCGTGCTCGTGCTCGCGTCCGGTGCCAGCGGCGTGACGCCTTCGGAAGCCGAGTTCACCGAGCTGCTCACGAAGGTCTCGCTCGACCTCGTCCTGGAGCTGCGCAACGACTCGGAAGGCGCCACCAAGGACATCGACATCGTCGTCAAGGGAGCCCACAGCGAGGAAGACGCGATCGAGATCGGGCGGACCGTCGCCGAAGACAACCTCGTCAAGACCGCGTTGTTCGGCTCGGACCCCAACTGGGGCCGGATCGCGATGGCGCTGGGCCGGGCCAAGGCGCGGATCGAGCCGGACAAGCTGTCGATCGCCATCAACGGCGTGACGCTGTTCGCGAGCGGCACCCCCGCGTCCGACCGTTCCGAAGCCGATCTCACCGGCCGTTCCATCGAAATTGTCATTGACCTCGGGCTCGCCGACGCCGAAGTGACCATCTACACCACCGATCTTTCGCACGGGTACGTCGAAGAGAACAGCGCTTACTCGTCATGACTCCTTCCGAGGCACTGATTCCCGCCGACGACAGACTCGCGACGGCGGCCGAAAAAGCCGGCGTCCTGATCGAAGCGCTGCCGTGGCTGCAGCGATTCAACGGCGCGACGGTCGTCGTCAAGTACGGTGGTAACGCCATGATCGACGAGGGTCTCAAGCAGGCCTTCGCCGAAGACATGGTGTTCCTCCGGCTCGCCGGGCTGCACCCGGTGGTCGTGCACGGCGGCGGCCCGCAGATCACCTCGATGCTGACCAGGCTCGGCATCGAGGGCGAGTTTCGCGGCGGCCTGCGCGTGACCACCCCGGAGACGATGGACATCGTCCGCATGGTGCTGGTCGGCCAGGTCAGCCGCGAGCTGGTCGGACTGATCAACAAACACGGGCCCTACGCCGTCGGCATCTCCGGCGAGGATGCGCAGCTGTTCACCGCGGAACGCAAGCAGGCCACCGTGAACGGCGAGTTCGTCGACATCGGACTGGTCGGCGAAGTGGCGGCGGTCAATCCGGACGCGGTGCTCGACATCGTCAACGCCGGGCGCATCCCGGTGGTCTCGACGGTCGCCCCCGACATCGACGGCGTGGTGCACAACGTGAACGCCGACACCGCCGCGGGCGCACTCGCCGCCGCTCTTGGGGCCGAGAAGCTCGTGATGCTCACCGACGTCGAAGGCCTGTACGCGAATTGGCCCGACCGCTCTTCGCTCATCGACCGGATCCGAGTCGACCGCCTCGAGCAGATGCTGCCCGATCTCGCCAGCGGAATGATCCCGAAGATGGAAGCCTGCGCCAGAGCGGTCCGCGGCGGGGTGCGCCGGGCACACGTGATCGACGGCAGGCTGGCGCATTCGGTCTTGCTCGAAGTATTCACATCAAGGGGAATCGGGACCATGGTGTTCCCGGAAGAGGAGCTGTCATGAGTGAGCTGACGTCCAATGCGGACGGACAGGGGCATTGGCGTTCCGCGTTGATGGACAATTACGGCACCCCGCAGCTGACGATTGTCCGAGGCGAGGGCGCCCGCGTCTGGGACGCCGACGGCACCGAATACCTCGACCTGGTCGGCGGCATCGCGACCAACGCGCTCGGCTACGCCCATCCCGAAGTGGTTCGCGCGGTGAGCGAGCAGATCGCCAAGATCGGCCACACGTCGAACCTCTACATCAACCCGGTCACGGTCGAGCTCGCCGAGACACTGCTGGATGTCGCGGGGCTCACCGGAGACGGCAAGGTCCTCTTCGTCAACTCCGGCGCCGAGGCGAACGAAGCCGCGCTGAAGATCAGCAGGCTCACCGGACGTACGAAGATCGTCGCCTGCGAAGGCGCCTTCCACGGCCGCACCATGGGCGCGCTGTCGCTCACGGGCCAGCCGTCCAAGCGGGATCCCTTCGCCCCGCTCGTTCCCGGCATCACGCATATCCCGTTCGGTGACATCGACGCGCTGCGTGCAGCGGTCGACACCGAGACGGCCGCCGTTTTCCTGGAGCCGATCCTCGGTGAGGGAGGCGTGATCCCGGCGCCGGACGGTTTCCTGCACGCCGCAAGGGAAATCACCAAGGCCACCGGCACGCTACTGGTGCTCGACGAGGTGCAGACCGGGCTCGGCCGTCTTGGCAGCTGGTTCGCCTTCCAGCAGGCCGGGATCATCCCGGACCTCATCACACTGGCCAAGGGCCTCGGCGGCGGGTTGCCGCTCGGCGCGGTGATCGGCGTCGGCGAAGCCGGCGAACTGCTCAAGCCCGGTCAGCACGGCACCACTTTCGGCGGCAACCCGGTGTGCTGCGCGGCCGGACTCGCCGTCCTGCGCACGATCGCGCGCGACGGTGTGCTCGACCACGTCGCGTCAATCGGCAAGGACATCGCCGCCCGCGTCGAGAACCTGCACCACCCGCTGGTGGCGGGCGTACGGGGAGCCGGTCTACTGATCGGAATCTCCTTGCGCAAGCCCGTTTCCGGCGCGGTCGCCAAAGCGGCACAGGATGCCGGTTATCTGGTCAACCCGATCGCGCCGGACACCATCCGGCTGGCCCCGCCGCTGATACTGACCGCCGAGCAGGCCGAAGGTTTCCTCACCGCGCTCCCGGCGGCGCTCGATTCCACCACGAAGGACGACCACTGATGCCAAGGCACTTCCTCCGCGACGACGACCTGAATCCCGACGAGCAGAAGGCCGTGCTGGATCTCGCCGACAAGCTGAAGGCCGACAGGCACGGGTCGAAGGCGTTGCAGGGCATGGCGGTCGCAGCGATCTTCGAGAAGAACTCGACCCGGACGCGGCTTTCGTTCGAGGTGGGTATCGCCCAACTCGGCGGCCAGCCGATCATCGTCGACGGACGCTCGATGCAGCTCGGCCGCGAAGAGACCATCGAGGACACTTCGCGGGTCCTGTCGCGGTACGTCGACGCGGTGGTGTGGCGGACTTTCGCACAGAAGCGGATGGACGCGATGGCGCTGGTGTCCAGGATCCCGGTGATCAACGCGCTGACCGACGAGTTCCACCCGTGCCAGGTGCTCACCGATCTGCAGACGATCCGCGAGCGCAAGGGAAAGCTCGCCGGGCTCACGTGCGTGTACCTCGGTGACGGCGCCAACAACATGGCGCATTCGCTGCTGCTGGGCGGAACCACGGCCGGCATGCACATCCGGGTGGTCTCGCCAGTCGGGTTCCAGCCGGATCAGCAGGTGATGCTCGACGCGAAGCACCGGGCGAGCGATACCGGCGGCAGCATCCAGGTGTTCACCGACCCGCACGCGGCCGTCGACGGTGCCGACGTGCTGGTGACCGATACGTGGACGTCGATGGGCCAGGAGAACGACGGCAAGGACCGGGTCGGGCCGTTCCGCGCGCTGCAGGTCAACGCCGCGCTGCTGCAGCGGGCCGCGCCCGGAGCCATTGTGCTGCATTGTTTGCCCGCGCATCGTGGCTGGGAGATCACCGACGAGGTGATCGACGGCCCGGCCAGCGCGGTGTGGGATGAGGCGGAAAACCGTCTGCACGCCCAGAAAGCCCTCCTGGTTTGGCTGCTCGACGAGGCCCGGCGCTAAGATGAGCACCGTCGGCGTACCCGCCTCCGCGGAGGCGGCATGAGCAGAGCTTCACGGCAGGCCAGGATCAACGCACTGGTGTCCACAATGGCCATTCGCAGCCAGACCGAGCTGGCGAAGCTCCTCGCGGCCGAGGGGGTGGACGTCACCCAGGCGACGCTCTCACGCGACCTCGACGAGCTCGGCGCGGTGAAGCTGCGTGGCGTGGATTCCGGCGCGCCGGTCTATGTGATCCCCGAGGACGGCAGCCCGGTCCGCGGAGTGCAGGGTGGCACGTCGAGGCTGGCCCGGTTGCTCGACGAGCTGATGGTCTCGCTCGACGCGTCGGGAAACCTGATGGTGCTGCGGACCCCGCCCGGTGCCGCGCAGTTCGTGGCCAGCGCGATCGACCGGGCGGCGCTGGAAGAGGTTGTCGGCTCGATCGCCGGCGACGACACGGTAGCGGTGATAGCCAGGGAACCGCTTTCCGGAAAGGACCTGGCCGACCGCTTCGCCGCGCTCGCGCGGCGATCGTCTACTTTGGACGAAGACGTTAAGGAGAACGACAATGACTGAACGGGTGGTGCTCGCGTACTCGGGCGGGCTGGATACCTCGGTGGGTATCAGCTGGATCGCCGAGGAGACCGGGGCCGAGGTGGTGGCGGTCGCCGTCGACCTCGGGCAGGGCGGCGAGGACATGGACGTCATCCGCCAGCGCGCGTTGGACTGTGGTGCGGTCGAGGCCGTCGTGGCCGACGCGCGCGACGAGTTCGCGAACGAGTACTGCCTGCCTGCGCTGCAGGCGAACGCGCTGTACATGGATCGCTACCCGCTGGTGTCAGCGCTTTCGCGGCCGGTGATCGTCAAGCACCTGGCCGAGGCGGCCAAGTACCACGGCGCGACCACTGTTGCGCACGGCTGCACCGGCAAGGGCAACGACCAGGTGCGGTTCGAGGTCGGGATCGGCGCGCTCGCGCCCGAGCTGAAGGTGCTCGCCCCGGTGCGGGACTTCGCATGGACCCGTGAGAAGGCGATCACCTTCGCCGAGGAGCGCAACCTCCCGATCGACGTCACCAAGAAGTCGCCATTCTCGGTCGACCAGAACGTGTGGGGCCGCGCGGTGGAGACCGGGTTCCTCGAGGATCTGTGGAACGCCCCCACCGAAGCGGTCTACTCCTACACCCAGCACCCGACGGCCAACATCGCGACGCCGGACGAACTGATCATCACCTTCGAACACGGTGTGCCGGTCGCGATCGACGGCAAGTCCGTCACCGTCCTGCAGGCGATCCAGGAGCTCAACACCCGCGCCGGCGCGCACGGCATCGGACGGCTGGACATGGTCGAAGACCGCCTGGTCGGTATCAAGAGCCGTGAGATCTACGAGGCGCCCGGCGCGATCGCGCTGATCACCGCGCACCAGGAGCTCGAGAATGTCACCGTCGAGCGCGACCTCGCCCGCTTCAAGCGTGAGGTCGAGCAGCGCTGGGGCGAGCTGGTCTACGACGGCCTCTGGTTCTCGCCGCTGAAGGACTCGCTCGACGCCTTCATCGCGAAGTCCCAGGAGCACGTCACCGGCGAGATCCGCATGGTGCTGCAGGGCGGCAACGCTGTCGTCAACGGCCGCCGCAGCGACGAGTCGCTCTACGACTTCAACCTGGCGACCTACGACGAGGGCGACACCTTCGACCAGACACTGGCCAAGGGCTTCGTCCAGCTGTGGGGGCTCTCCAGCAAGATCGACGCGAAGCGCGCCCAGAAGAGCTAGTTGTTATTGCCCCAAAGCGGCGTTGGGGGCACTGGATGCC
>JAVXWP010000094.1:0-29634 GCA_032230695.1 Actinomycetota bacterium
GCACTTAATCTCTAGACCCACTCACCACGACTTACGGCCGGAAGTCTTCACCGCGCGCGCTCGCCGAAGGCCAGGTTCGCGGGAGCAGGGCGCCCCCGGCACAGTCACGCCGTACCTCCGATGTCACGCCCTGGTCACGCGAACCTGATCGCGCGCCGCCAAACAAGTCAGTGCAGTGCAGGGGCGGATTCTCGTTTCGCCGAGTCCAGCAGCTCGCGCCAATTCGCGACCTCGGGACGGCGTCGCAGCAAGGCCCGCCGCTCCCGTTCGGTCATTCCGCCCCAGATACCGAAGTTGATCCGGCCGTCCAATGCCTCGGCGAGACATTCAGCTCTTACCGGACACCCCATGCAGACTGTTTTGGCCCTGTTCTGCTCGGCGCCGCGAACGAACAGGCCATCCGGATCGGTGTCCCTGCACGAAGCGCTCACCCGCCAGCTCGACTGGTTGGTTTCCATGCCCCCAGCTCCCTCATCTGGTGTGAGATCCACCAGCGGGGTCACAAAGCCTTACGCTCCAGCCCCCGCGAGCGAATCTCCCTGTACTCACGTCCTCGAAGACCGGCACCTCCCAGCACCGGTCGCCTCGAATCGAGCGAGTGCGGATTTTTCGCACTTGTTCGTCCGTCGGCTCTTCTTCGTATAGACGTTGACGGACTGTAGGGTCCCTCGGTTCCCACAGCCAAGCCCTAGAATGCCGTTAGTTACCCGTTGTCACCACACCGCCCCTCTTTTGTAGTCAGAGCGTGATCATTTGGAGTGCCCGATCTCCACGATGGTGTGAGGTAACGACGGTCATACCCGGTCCGCGTACCCTGACCTCGTGCGCAAAACGGACGGTCTACTCAAGCTCATAGGCCTTTGTGTACTCGCGGGGGTGCTCGTCGCGGGCGTGTTGTTCCCCGTCGCGGGTGCCGTGGGGGTCATGTCGAACCAGGCGAGCGACACCGTCGACCAGACGTCTTCGGACCTGGCCGACGTGCCTCCACCGCTGGTGACAAGGATCACAGACTCAGCGGGGACGCAGATCGCGACGCTCTACGAGCAGTACCGGCTCCCGGTGGTGGAGAGCCAGATCAACGAGGCCATGAAGTGGGCGCTCGTCTCCGTCGAGGACAAGCGCTTCTACGACCACCACGGCGTCGACTGGAAGGGCACGCTGCGCGCGGCCGTCAGCAACGGCACCGGCGGTGACACCCAGGGCGCGTCGACCCTGACCCAGCAGTACGTCAAGAACTACTTGATCAACATCGTTTACCGCGGCGACAAGGCCGCGCAGCAGAAAGCCCAAGAGCAGTCGATCGCCCGGAAGCTCAAGGAAGCACGGATCGCGATCCAGCTCGAAACCAAGATGACCAAGAACCAGGTCCTCACCGGCTACCTGAACGTCGTCGAATTCTCCCGTCAGATCTACGGCATCGGTGCCGCCGCGGAGGCGTACTTCAACACCACCCCGGAGAAGCTGACCGTGCCCCAGGCGGCGCTGCTCGCGGGTCTGGTGAACAACCCGGCCCTCTACGACCCGTGGAACAAGGTCTCCGACGCCACGAAGCGCCGCAACCTGGTGCTGGACCGGATGGTCGAGAACCAGAAGCTCGACAAGGTCGACGCCGAGAGGTTCAAGGCCGAGCCACTCGGCGTCGTCGAAGGCCGCCCGAACAAGCCGGCCGCGAACTGCGTCGGCGCGGGCCCGGAAGCCGGGTTCTTCTGCCAGTACGCCGAGGACTACCTGCTGAAGTCGGGCTTGACGCACGATGAGCTCTACACCGGTGGCCTCACCATCAAGACGACGCTGGACCAGAAGGCGAACCACGAAGCCAAGGTCTCCGCGGAAACCCAGGTCGACAAGAACCAGAAGAACGTCGCGAACACGTTGTCACTGGTCCGGCCGGGCAAGGACCGACACGAGGTGGTCGCCTTAGCGGCCAACCGCGACTACGGCACGGACGCGTCCAAGGGGCAGACCGTGTACGCCTTGCCGTCCGGCGTCTACAACACCGGTGGTGCCGGGTCGAGCTACAAGATCTTCACCACGGCCGCAGCGTTGAACCAGGGTGTCGCCGGGATCTACAGCGACATCGACGTGCCGGACACGTACACCTCCCACGTCTTCACCGGCGGAGCCCCGTCCTGCCCGAACACGGGCAGACCGCTGAACTCCAAGTGGTACTGCGTCGGCAACGCCGGTGACTACAGCAAGGCCGGCGGATCGATGACCATCCAGACCGCGCTGGCCACCTCGCCGAACACCGCGTTCGTCATCCTGGAAGAAAAGATCGGCAGTACCGGGCCGATCGTGGAGATGGCCAGCAAACTCGGCATGCGCGAGACGATGGCCAGCAACCTCAACGGCGGCACAGTGAAACCGGACGGGCCCAAGGGCGAGAACGTCAGCCAAACTCAAGCGTTCGGCCCGAATGGCAGTTATCCCGGCAACGGTTCGTTCACCCTCGGCCCGGCCCCGCTGAGCGGCTTGGAACTGGGCAACGTCGCCGCGACCATCCTCAGTGGCGGCGTCTGGTGCCCGCCGACGCCGATCGCCGCGGTCACCGACCGCAACGGGCAGCCCGTGCCGATCAAGGAAGCCGCCTGCGAACAGGTAGTGCCGGAAGCCCTCGCCAACACTCTCGTGGTCGGCCTCAGCAAGGACGACCAGCCCGGTGGCACGTCGTCTACGGCGGCAAAGGCCGTCGGGTGGACCCGGCCCGCTATCGGCAAGACCGGCACCAGCCAGAACAACGGCTCGGCGACCTTCGTCGGCGGTACGCCGCAGATGGCAGGAGCGGCCATGGTCTTCCGACCGGAAGGCGGCACCGGGGGGCTCTTTTATGCCGGCCCGGGCAACGTATACGTATCCGCGAACGGGAACATGTTCGGTGGCAAGACCCCGGCGCAGACGTTCTTCGGCGCGATGTCGAAGATCCTCGAAGGCCAGGCGCCCCTGCCGCTGCCCGGTCCCGACCCGCAGTACATGGGCGGTGCCGCGCGCTAGTGTCGTGCGCCGGAAATTCGTGGGACCGGCCGGTTTGCTCGTAGTGACGTGCTCTGAAGGCCACTTTGATGGCGTCCCCACGCGAGGGACTCCAATGCCCTCAAGGTGGCCTTCAGGGATTTGCGCCATCCGGCCCGTATCCTGGAGCGCGTGAGCACGCTCGGTAACAGAAGCACTGGCATGGCGACAGCGAAGCGCGTTGCGGTGGGAACTTTGGCGCTCGGAGCCGCGACGCTGGGGTACGCCGCCGGGATCGAGCGGCGACACTGGACGCTGCGGACCGCGGAGCTGCCGGTCCTGGCGCCCGGCTCCCGGCCGATCAAGGTCCTGCACGTGTCCGACCTACACATGCTGCCCGGCCACCGGTCGAAGCAGGAGTGGGTGGCGGCACTGGACTCGCTCGAGCCGGACCTGGTGGTCAATACCGGGGACAACCTCTCGCACCAGGAGGCGGTGCCGTCCGTGCTGCGGGCGCTCGGGCCGCTGCTCGACCGGCCCGGGGTATTCATTTTCGGCAGCAACGACTACTACGCGCCGAAACCGAAGAATCCGGCTCGCTACCTGTTGCCGAGGGGCGGCAAGAAACGCATCCACGGCGAGCACCTGCCGTGGCGGGACCTGCGCGCCGCGTTCCTCGAGCGTGGCTGGGTGGACCTCACACATGTCCGCCGCACGGTCAAGGTCGCCGGGCAGGACATCTTCGCCGCCGGCGTCGACGACCCGCACCTGCGCCGCGACCGCTATTCGGAGATCTCCGGCCCGGCCGACCCCGGCGCGGCGTTGCGGCTCGGCGTGTCCCACTCGCCCGAGCCGCGCGTGCTCGACGAGTTCGCGGCCGACGGCTACGACCTCGTCCTCGCCGGCCACACCCACGGCGGCCAGCTGCGGGTGCCGCTCTACGGCGCGCTCGTCACCAACTGTGCGCTCGACCGCTCCCGGGCCCGCGGCGTCTCACGTTGGGGCGCGCGCATGTGGATGAACGTCTCCGCCGGGCTCGGCACCTCGCCGTACGCCCCGGTCCGTTTCTCGTGCCCACCCGAGGCAAGCCTGTTGACGCTGGTCGCACGCGGTGACGCCACCCCGATCAAGCCCTGAAAAGACGTCGGATAGACTCTGACACGGCCCATTAAGCAGTACCTCGGGGTGTGGCGCAGCTTGGTAGCGTGCCTCGTTCGGGTCGAGGAGGTCGTGGGTTCGAATCCCGCCACCCCGACGTTAAAGTAGCTCCGCTCGCAGCAATGCGAGCGGAGCTACTTTCGTTTTCAGGGTCACGTCGTTTCTGTCACACGCGCGAGAGCTCCCGCAGCAACAGCGACTCGACGAACTTCGCACGCCGAGCCAGCTCCTTGATGCGGCGGCGGTACCACCGGCACAGCACGACACCGGTGACGCATGAGCCCAGTGACAGCGCCAGCGCGACGATCACGACCAGTTCCACGTGAGCTCCTCGATTCGGGCCGCGTAACCCGCGGCCTGGAATCACTACGCTAAACAGGGAAAACGGTTCCGCACATCCCGTCGACGGCTTTGGTCAGCAACAAGTCACGAAACGGCCGTACGGTTTCTAATTATCGGCAATTGGTCGCCGGACGGTCGCTGACCAAAAGACGGCAAAGAGTTCCCCGGCTACCGCACTCCCGACGACAAAAACGCGACAAAATGCAGGTGACGACTCCGGCCGAAGGGCAGATCGAGATCATTTCGATTTGGGGCAACCGAGTGGACTCCCGACAAAGGCGTCAAATACGATCTCCCGACTCGCCTGGCGCGGAAATGGGAGACGATGGCGCAATCCAGAAGGCACAAGCCGGACAACCTGGCGAAGTGCCTGCGTTCGATACACCGGGGCACCGGCATCTGGCAGGACGACCTGCACGGATCGCTCGGCCCTGGTCTGCGCGCCATCTGGGGCGTCGCCGACAACGCGACGGCGACGCAGGTACGCGAGATCGTCCTGCTGCGCCTGAAGTCCTTGCTGGACACCCGGACCGATCCCAAGCTGCCGGTGATCGTGTGGACGGCCTACAACCTAGGCGCGGCTCCGGGCACCACCGGCATGGTCGCGCGATTCAACGGACTGCGCGAAGCTGGGCGTGCGGGTTTCTCGGAAAGGTCCTGCACCCGCCCGTTCTACAAATTCGTGGAGGCTTTGGAACGAAGTCTGGCGGATGAACATCCGCCGCTCGGCGATGCGGATCTGCTGACGGCCGCCGGTTGGCTGGCGAAAAACATCCGGCCCGAGCGCGGAAGGCTCTCCATCAACATCGGCGAAGGCGCCGCGTTGTACAACGCCATCCGCGCACTACGCACTCCAGTTGAAGAGCCGATCAGGCGATTCCTCATCGCGCCGGTCTACGGTCCGGTTACCGAGCTCGGCACCATGCTCCCCGCACGGCTCGGAAAGCACGGCACCTGGCTGTGCGTTTTCACCGACGAGCACCTGCTCGACGAATATCGCGGTGCGGCCAAAACGAATTGGCGAACTGCCCGCAAACACGGGCGC
The DNA here is from genome assembly GCA_032230695.1 of Actinomycetota bacterium. GTDB lineage: Bacteria > Actinomycetota > Actinomycetes > Mycobacteriales > Pseudonocardiaceae > Amycolatopsis. Next base: position 5,495 of record JAVXWP010000094.1, read on the forward strand.
GAAGTCGTGCTCGAAGCCGCCGACGGCCCGGTTCCCACCGGAGTTCTTGTCAATCCCAGCCCTCGGCGCGGCACGGGGATCGACGCCTCACTCCCGCTGCCGCCCGAACTCATCGCCAGGGTGGCAGCGACCTTGTGACCTGATCGCCCCCCTCCCCGCCCCGGTTTCTTGAGCACAGACGAGGACATCGACGATGCCCGGTTTCACCATCGACCCCGAACGCCTGAACCGCGCCGCTGACCGCCTGCGCGACCAAGCTGATACGTTCGCCGGCCAGCCGAGCCTGAAGTTCAGCGCTCAAGCCAAGGAAGCAGGCGCACCTGAGGTTGTCGCGGCGCTGGAGGCCTTTCAGCAGGTCTCAGCGGTGAGCAACGCGTTGCTCACCGAGGACGCTCGCCGGTTGAGCGCCCGCATGCGCGAAGCGAGCCGCGTCTACGTGCGGTTCGACCATACCGCCGCGGAGACCCTCGTGGCCCGCGCTCAAGACCCGATCCCAGCTCTCGCGTCCCCGGACACCACCGGCGTCATCAGTACCGTTCTCGGCTGATCGGCGAAACCGATGGTCAACATCACCGTGATGCAGAGCGAAGCGGACCGGATCCGCCAGCTCGCGCTGTCGCTCACCGAACTCGCGACCGACCTTCGCGCGGCCGACCCGGAATCGTGGAGGGGGGGAGGGGCGCAACGGCTTCGCGCGCAGCCGGGACGCGCAGGCCGGTCAATGCCGACGAGCGGCGGACGCGCACTTCTCGGCATCGACCGCGTTGCAAGAGTACGTCACGGCATTGACCGAGCTGCGGGATTTCGATCAGGTCGGCGGCACCACCTGGCAGCACGAGCACCTCACCGCACAACTGGACGACGCCACGCACGCGGCGACCCGAGCGCTGCGCCAGGCCCACGAGGAACTGCTGTTGCTGCGCGCGACGCTCAGCGAGACAGTCACGCCAGTCGCGGTTCCCGAATTCACGGGCATCGCCGCGCCGCCTGAGCCACGGCCATCGCCCAGCACCGCCGTCATCGCCCAGGTGCTGGATCCTAACCAGATGCACCGTGATCCGATCCGGTTCGACGACGAGCTGCAGAAGCTCAGCGACACGATGTTCGACTATTGGTCCGGCCTCGCCGCAGCCAACGACGCAGGTACCTAGCGGACGGCGACGACCTCGGTCCAGCACTGCTCGAAATCGCCGACGCCGCCACGGACCCAGGCCCACGCCGAGCGGGCGGCACTCGCCAACTGGTCACGATCGCGGCCCGGATGTTCGATGGCGGCTACGAGCCGGGCTTCGACGTATCGGGCGAGTTCGCGGTAGCTCATGTCGGCCCGGTGGCGGGTGCGCGTGCGCACGACACGGAACCCGGCCTGTTCGACATGACCGACGATTTTCTTGCCCGCGAACGGGTCCGCGCCGGTGCGGCGGCGCAACAGGTAGTGGCCGCGCAGGGCGGCGTCGACGTTGGCCGTGCGCGGACGCAGTTTCGCACGACTCCAGTCCGAAGTGGACAGTGCAATGGCGCCGCCGGGGCGGAGCACCCGCCGGATTTCCGCGAGGGCGTCGGCGGGCCGGGCGAGGTGCTCGAAAAGCGCGTGCGCGAAAACTAGGTCCATACTTTCGTCGGGCAGCGGCAGTTCGTAGACCGAGGCAGCCAGGAAGTCCACAGTGGACGATCCGACGATCTTCGCCGCCTCACGGGCGAGGGCGACCTGACCCGGCTCGCTGTCGACGCCGAGCACCCGCGCCGCCGGAACGAGACCGACCGTGATCGATCCGGGTCCGCAGCCGACGTCGAGCACGCGCGCCTGAGGGTTCAACAACGACATCGCGAACTCGGCACGCTCCGGGGCGCCTCGCCCGGCCATCATCGACATCGCGTCCTGCGCGTAGCCCGGCGCGTAACCCTCCAGCACCCCGCACACAGTACGGGCAAACACGTGGCAGGATCGAGAGGTGAATACGCAGCCTGGAACCCAGCACCCGTCCGCGGTGGTGCCGGACCGCCTTTTCGACGACGTCGAAGCCGAGACAAGGTGGCGCGCGCGGTTCCACGCCCCCCGGATCTCCGTCCCGGACTGGGCGATCGACGCGCCGGACGCCAACCTCTACGTGTCGAACGCCAGCGGCGTGTGGGAGGTCTACGCCTGGAACAGGGCGACGGGCGAGCACCGCCAGGTCACCGATCGGCCCAACGGCACGATGATGGCGACGCCTTCGCCGGACGGCGAGTCGATCTGGTGGTTCAACGACACCGACGGCGACGAATTCGGCTCCTGGGTACGGGAACCGTTCGCCGGTGGGACCGCGGCCGAGCGAGCCGTGCCGGAGGTGCACGACGGCTACCCCGCCGGGCTCGAAATCGGCACCGACGTCATCGCGATCGGTGTCTCGACCGACGACGGAAGCCGGTTGTTCGCACACAAGGCGGGCAAGACGGAGTTGTTCTACTCACACGAGGACGACGCCGGCATCGCGTCGATGTCCCGGGACGAGAGCCTGCTCGCGCTGTCGCACTCCGAGCACGGTGACTCTCGCCACCCGGCACTGCGCGTGGTCAACACGGCCGATTTCGCGACGGTAGCGGACAAATGGGATGGAGAGGGCAAAGGTCTCTCCGCGCTGAGCTTCTCGCCCGTGCTGGGCGACCAGCGGCTGCTCGTGCTGCACGAGCGCCGGGGCCGCGAGGAACTGATGATCTGGGACTCCGCTTCCGATACCGAAACCGAGATCGAACTCGATCTGCCGGGCGAGGTTTCCGCCGACTGGTACCCGGAAGCGGACGCGCTCCTGGTGGCGCAGTTCCACCAGGGCCGCAGTTCCCTGTACCGCTACGACCTCGACTCCGGCAAACTGTCCTCTTTGGACACGCCGCCGGGACGGATCGGCGGGGCGGGCGTGCGTCCGGACGGGACCGTCGAGTACTCGTGGTCGAGCGCGGCCCAGCCGACCGCTGTGCGGGCACGGGCGGCCGACGGCACGGACCGTGTCCTGCTGGAGCCGCCGGGCGAGCGTGCGCCGGGATCGGCCCCGATCGCCGACGCGTTCGTAGAAGGCGTCGGCGGGCAGATCCACGCACTGGTCTCGCGTCCGGTGGACGCGCCCGACGGCCCACTGCCAACGGTGTTCTCCTTGCACGGCGGCCCGCACGCCGCCGACGAGGACCGCTTTTCGGCGTACCGCGCGACCTGGCTGGACGCCGGGTTCGCCGTCGTCGAGGTCAACTACCGTGGTTCCACCGGGTACGGCTCAGCGTGGCGCGACGCGATCGAGGGCAGGCCGGGCCTGACCGAACTCGAAGACGTCGCCGCGGTGCATGACTGGGCTGTCCGAAGTGGACTTTCGGACCCGGCGAAATGCGTGGTGAACGGGGCTTCGTGGGGCGGGTACCTGTCCCTGCTGGCGCTCGGCACCCAGCCCGGCCGGTGGGCCGCCGGGATCGCGGGGGTGCCGGTGGCGGACTACGTCACCGCGTACGAGGACGAGATGGAGCAGCTGCGCTCGTTCGACCGCGCGCTGTTCGGCGGTTCGCCGGAGAGCGTGCCCGCGGTGTACGAGGAGTGCTCGCCGATCACCTACGTCGACGCCGTCGCGGCGCCGGTGCTGGTGCTCGCCGGGGACAACGACCCACGCTGCCCGATCCGGCAGATCGAGAACTACCTGGACCGGCTCGCGAAGCGCGACCTGCCGTACGAGTTCTACCGGTACGACGCCGGGCACGGGTCGCTGGTGATCGCGGAGACGATCAAGCAGACGTCCATCGAGGTCCACTTCGCCCTGCGAGCCCTCAGCCTCCGCTGATCCCAAGTTGTCCACAGGACTTGTCCACAAACCCTCCGGACTGTGGACAACTTGGGAATATATCGGGGAGGGGCGGTGTCACAGGCCGCGGGCGGCGGTCTGGAGGGATTTGACGGCGGACTCGGGGCCGTCGAAGGTGACGTTGACGGCGTCGCGGCCGAACGCGTAGAGCAGCAGGTCCATCGGGGCGCCGACGACGGCGACGGGTGCGGGGCCGGTCTTGACCCTCGCCTCGCGGCCGTCGGGCATCCGCAGGATGACGCCCACCGGGCTCTTGCGGAAATTCAGGCGGCCGCCCTGAGTGGCGGCCTTCCACGTCGCCGCATCGCGGGTCGGGTCTGCGGGGCGCGGCTCCCAGTCGGGCTGCGCGCGGCGGACGTCTTCGTGGTGGACGAGGAATTCCGCAGTGTTGGTGAGCTCGTCGAGGGGCCCGATGGAGGCCGGCCAAAAACGCGGCGGGCCCGTTCGCACCATTTCGACCAGCTCGCCCCAGGGCCGCTTCGCGTAGCCGTCCTGGACGCGCTGGGTGTGGCCGGCGAAGGCCGGGATCATGATGCCGGGCGCGGCGTCCAAGCGATGTTCGCGCACGACCAGGTGCGCGGCGAGGTCCCGTGTCTGCCAGCCCTCGCACAGCGTGGGGGCGTCCGGGCCGAGCTGGTCGAAAAGCGCGGACAGCGCGAGCCGTTCGTCCTTGGCGATTCCCATGCCCGCAACGTTACTCGCTGGTAGCGGATGCCGCGCGGGACGTCGTGACGTTGTATGTCCACGTGAGCCAACTCTTCGAACCGATCACCATCCGCGACCTCACGATGTCGAATCGCGCGTGGGTCTCCCCGATGTGCCAGTACTCCTCGACCGAGGGCCTGCCGAACGACTGGCACCTCGTGCACCTCGGCCAGTTCGCGACCGGCGGCGCCGGGCTCGTGATGACCGAGGCGAGCGCGGTCGTACCCGAGGGCCGGATCAGTCCTCAGGACGCCGGCATCTGGAACGACGAACAGGCCACGGCCTGGCGCCGGATCACCACGTTCATCCACGCCCACGGCGCGGCGGCCGGTATGCAGCTCGGCCACGCGGGCCGCAAGGCCTCCACCCGGCGACCATGGGAGGGGCGTGCCACCGTGCCGGAGGAGGAAGGCGGCTGGCGGTCCGTCGGCGCCGACGACCAGCCCTTCGGCGACTTCGCCCCGGCGCGCCCCCTCTCCGAGGCCGAGGTCGCGCAGCTCCCCGGCCAGTTCGCGGCCGCGGCCCGGCGCGCGGTCGACGCCGGTTTCGACGTCGTCGAGCTGCATTTCGCCCACGGCTACCTGGTGCACCAGTTCTACTCGCCGCTGTCCAACTCCCGGACCGACCGCTACGGCGGCGACTTCGACGGCCGGACCCGGCTCCCGCTGGAGATCGCCGAAGCCGTCCGCCAGGAACTCGGCGAAGGCCGCCCGCTCTTCGCGCGCCTGTCCGCGACCGACTGGGAGGACGGCGGCTGGACCATCGACGACTCCGTCCGCCTCGCGCGACTCCTCGACGAGCGCGGCATCGACCTCATCGACACCTCGTCCGGCGGCAACACGCCGACGCCGGACATCCCGCTCGGCCCCGGCTACCAGGTGCCGCTGGCCGAACGCATCCGCACCGAGGCGAAGATCGCCACCGGCGCGGTCGGCATGATCACCGAACCCGAGCAGGCCGAGGAGATCATCGCCACCGGCGCCGCCGACGCCGTTTTCCTGGCCAGGGCCATGCTCCGCGACCCACACTGGCCCCTGCGTGCCGCCAACGCGCTCGGCGCCGACGTCCGCTGGCCAGACCAGTACGCGCGGGCGACTTAGTGGTGGAAGCCCGTGCTCGTGGCGGGATCGTGGGTGGGCACGTCCTGTTTGGCAAGCTCGGAGAGTGCCTGGATGAGATGCCCGAGCAGCATGTCTGCCAAGTCGTGCGTGAAGCCGTTTCGGACGACGATCCGCAGCACGGCCAGGTCGGTCCGGTTCTCCGGGAACGTGTATGCGGGCACCAGCCAGCCACGCTCCCGAAGCCGCCGCGACACGTCGAAAACGTCGAAGCCCGTCACCTCGGGCGCGGTCGTGAACGCGAACACGGGTAGCTGATCCCCGCGCGTCAGCAATCGGAAAGACGGAAGCTCGCCGATGCGGTCCGCCAGGTAGGTAGCGACATCCCGCGAAGCCTGTTGCACCGCACGGAAACCCTCGCGTCCCAGCCGCACGAACGTGTAGTACTGCGCGGCGACCTGCGCGCCAGGGCGGGAGAAGTTCAGCGCGAAGGTCGGCATGTCACCGCCGAGGTAGTTGACGTTGAACACGAGTTCGGACGGCAGCGCCTCGCGGCTACGCCACACCACCCAGCCGACGCCCGGATAGACCAAGCCGTACTTGTGTCCCGAAGTGTTGATCGACGCCACGCGCGGCAGCCGGAAGTCCCATTCGAGCTCGGTATCAAGGAAGGGCGCGATCATCGCGCCGGACGCGCCATCGACGTGGATCGGCACGTCGAATCCCGTCTTGGCCTGGTAGTCGTCCAAGGCGGCGGCGATCTCGGCGACAGGCTCGTAGCTACCGTCGAAAGTGGACCCCAGGATCGCGACGACGCCGATCGTGTTCTCGTCGCAGCGCGCGACGGCTCCGTCGGCCGAGAGGTGGAACCGGTCGCCGTCCATCGGCACCAGCCGCGGCTCGACCTCCCAGTATTCGCAGAACTTTTCCCAGCACACCTGGACGTTCGCGCCCATCACGAGATTGGGTTTGCCGGTACGGCCCAGCTTGGCCCAGCGCCGTTTGAAAGCCATTCCGGCGAGCATGCAGGCCTCGGACGAGCCCGTCGTGGAGCAGCCCATGATGTCGGTGGGATCCGGGGCGTTCCAGAGATCGGCGAGGATGGCGACGCAGCGGCGCTCCAGTTCGGCCGTCTGTGGGTATTCGTCCTTGTCGATCATGTTCTTGTCGGCGCACTCGGCCATCAGCTCGCGCGCCTGCGGTTCCATCCACGTCGTCACGAAGGTGGCGAGGTTGAGCCGCGCGTTGCCGTCGAGCATCAGCTCGTCACGGACCAGCTGCAGCGCGGTGTCGGCCGGAAGCGCGTCGTCGAGCAGGCGCGCCCGCGGGGGTGTCAGCTCCGCGCCGAACGCCGGATTCATCCCGGTATAGAACGGATTGGTGCCGCCCGGACTGTCGGAGCGGCTCGGTTTTCCCTTGTGCAGCGCCATGAATTCGAGGCTAGTACGCCGAAGGCCGCCACGCTGGGCGTGGCGGCCTTCGGTCGGGTGAAACGACGTCAGCCCTGCTGCGCCTGCCACATCCAGTGAGCCTTCTCCAGCTCCTGGGTGATCTCGATGAGGAGGTCCTGCGTCACCAGGTCACTCTTGTCGGTCGCGTCGATCCGATGCCGCAGCCGTGCGATGAGCGCGCCAAGGATGTCGACGACCGCGGCCACAGTGGACTCGACGGACTGCCAGTTGTCGGGGTACTCGGGCACGCCCGAGCTCGCGACTACGGTCTTCGCCTTGCCGTTGGGCGAAATCCCGATGGCGTTGGCCCGCTCGGCCACCGCGTCGACGTATTGCCGCGCAATGTCGACCAGCTCGTCGAGTTGCAGGTGCGCACTCCGGAAGTTGGCCCCTACCACGTTCCAATGGGCCTGCTTGGCGATGAGAGACAGATCGACCAGGTCGACGAGAGTTGCCTGTAACGCGTTGCCGGTGATTTCCCGGTCGCTGTCACTCAGCGGGCTTTTGATCGGAGAGTTGGCCATTTCCAGTCCTTCCTTGAAGCTTTCAGACGGTCGCGGTGAGCGCGACCTCGATGTTTCCGCGGGTGGCGTTCGAGTACGGGCAGACCTGGTGGGCCTGCGCGACGAGCTCGTCGGCCTGGGCTTGGTCCAGACCGGGCAATGAAACCTGCAAGACCACGCCGAGCCCGAAGCCTTGGCCCTGCTTGTGGAGGCCGACCTCGCCGGTCACCGTCGTGTCGCTCAGCTTGACCTTCGCCACCCTGGCGACCAAATGGAGCGCGCTGTGGAAACAGGCCGCGTAACCGGCAGCGAAAAGCTGCTCGGGGTTGGTCTTGTCCCCGCCCGGTCCACCCATTTCCTTGGGCACTGCCAGGGACTCGTCGATGACGCCGTCGGACGACGTCACTTCGCCGTTACGGCCGTCGCCCCGAGCGGTTGCCACCGCGGTGTAGATCGCCTCAGCCATGTGTTCGGTAACCTCCATGTACGCGACGCGCCCCATCGAGCGCCTCACTGGTGACAACGTTCCGTGTCAACGGAATCGTGCCACCACATGGCAGGTGTCACTATTTTTCGAACCACGTGTGGTAAATACCCCAGTGGTCTGCCACTAAACGCGCCGCTGCGCGAACTCCGTCACCTGACGGCCGATGAGCCGCAGGGTACGCACGGCCTTCTCCTCGGAAGCGCCGCCAGTTTCGTCGAACTTCACCTCGGCAGAGTTGAGCGACCCACCCAGCGGCGTCGGCCAGCCGCGCAGTGCGTGCGCGATCGTGCGGAGCTGGTCCAGCGTCGTGACGGCGGCCTGCCAGCCGTAGGCGACGGCGGCGAGTCCGACGGCCCGGCCGTCGAGGTACGGGCGGCTGTCGCCGCGAAGGTCCTCGACGTAGTCCAGCGCGTTCTTCACCAGCCCCGACAACGCGCCGTGGTAGCCGGGCGAGACGACAATGATCCCGTCGGCGGACCGGACCGCCTCGATGAGCCGCGCAGCCTTCGCGGTGCGCTCGTGGTCAGCCGAGTCGTAGAAGGGCAGTAGCAGGTCTCCGCCGGTGATCGCGCTCGTGTTCGCACCCGCCTCGGCAGCGCCCTGGAGCGCTATTCGGAGCGCCCTCTCGGACTGCGAGCCGTCGCGAAGGGAGCCACCGATACCGAGCACGCTGACCGCTGCTGCTGAAGTCACGCTTTTGAGGTTAACCCCTGCGGTTTGGCGAAGAACCACCATTTGGGACGGAGTCCCCGGTCACACCTGGACCGGTTTTCTACTCGCGAGTAGCGTCCGGCCTGACAGGGACGAATACGGAGGAAGCATGTCGATACCGCTTCAAGTACGTTTCCAGGCCGCCGGAGCCCAGTTCGCGTTCGCGATGCCGCGCGCGGTCCGCCGGTTGATCGCGGGACGGCCGCTCCGGCTGGACGGCCAGGAACTCGCGCTGGACGCACAGCTACTCCTCAGGCTGCAGCAGATCGCGGGTACCCACCTCGTGACAGGCACGGTCGAGCAGGCACGGGCCGAATTGCTCGACTCACGGCATCTCGTCAGCGGCAAGCCGTTGGAACCCGTCTCGACCCGGGAGATCGCGATTCCCGGCGAGGACGGCGACGTCCCCGCGACGCTGTACACGCCGACCGGGCTTCCCGAGCCCTCGGGCCTGCTGGTCTTCTACCACGGCGGCGGCTGGGTGCTCGGCACCCGCGCGAGCCACGACACGACCGCGCGCTTCCTGGCCGTGCACGCCGGCGTGCGGGTGCTTTCGGTCGAATACCGCCTGGCGCCGGAACACCCGTTCCCGGCCGCGACAGCCGACGCGTTGGCCGCGTTCGACTACGCCCATGCCAAGGCCGGGGAACTCGGCGCGGACCCCGCCCGGATCGCCGTCGGCGGGGACAGCGCGGGTGGCAACCTTGCCGCCGTGACAGCCCAGATCACGACCAGGCGCGGTGGCCCGGCGCCGAAGTTCCAGCTGCTCTTCTATCCGGCGACGGACTTCAGCACGCGTAGGAGGTCCCGCGATCTGTTCGGCGTGGGACTGTTCCTGACCGACGCCGACATGAACTGGTTTCAAGGCCATTACGTGCCGGAAGGCACCGATTTGACCGATCCGCGCCTGTCGCCCCTGCTCGCCGAAGACCTTTCCGGTCTGCCGCCCGCATACATCGCGACAGCGGGCTTCGATCCGCTCCGGGACGAGGGCGAGGCTTATGCGAAACGGCTTCAGGAAGCCGGGGTTCCGACGGCGTTGAGCCGCCAGCCGGACCTCGTGCACGGTTATGTGAGTTTCCTCGGAGTCGGCCGCCGATTCCGAGAGGCGACGATGGAAGCCGCCGGCGCACTCAGGTTAGGCCTCAGTTGAGGAGACAAGCACGTGAACCCTTCTTAAAACAACCCCGCAAATAACCGGAATCCGGTGCGGATGACCTCCGCACCGGATTCCGGTTCCCCCCGATTAGTGGTTCCGCTACGGGGTCGGCAGCGGAGCCGGAACGGGCAAGGCCGGGACGGGAACCGCCGGCACGGGCAAAGGCAGTGCCGGGACCGGCAGTGCGGGTAACGGGAGCGGGATCGGGAGCGCCGACAGCAGGCTCGACAGCAGGCCCGTCACGGCGTTCAGCAGCGTGGTGAGCAGGTCGGTGATGATGCTGAGCGGCGGCGGCAGCTTCGGCAGCAGCGCCCCGACGTCCGGCAGAGGCGGCAACTGACGGGGCGTGGCCTTGGGGTTGTTGAGAATCCGGCTCGTCTCGTCGGACCGGACCTTCGAGTCCGAGGCCCTCTCCTGCGCGTCGACCTGGATGGCGTATCGCTTACCGGCGGCGACGTCACCGAGCAGCGGGCTGAGCTTCTTCAGTGAGGCCTTCGTGGCGGCAACGTCGCCGGCGTAGGCCACCTTGGTGAGGTCGTCACGTGCCTGCAAGACCTGCGTGAACGCGGCCTCCGTACTGGACGAACCCTTACCGCCCGACGTGCTTGCGCTTGCCATGCTGCCCGAGGCCAACACCAGCAAACTACCCACCGCGACTACGGCAATTGATCGTGCAATGTTGCTTTTCATTGTTACTTTTCCTCCTGGCCTCAACGGACCCAACGGACTTAATGGGTACTCGCTGTGCCGGGGATCCACCAGCCGATCACCGGTTAGTGCAGATTTCTAACCCTTACGTGCCGAATTCGATGTTGGCCATATTGCCCTCAATTGATTAACCCCTTGTCCTTGCGCATACCTCGGATGATCAACTTCTACCGCCCGAGAAATTACTCTCCGCATTCGTCTCACCCGATCGAACGTCCGGGTCACCCGTACTGATGTATTCAGTGATCGTTTACCTTCATCACTCCGCAGGACTGCGGGCCACCACTGCTCCAGACGAGTGCGTCCCTCACGTACGTACCACCACAGGTGTGACACCCACAATGTGAATCTTTGTAGGTATACGCAGGCCCATCCCCATCTGAGCCGATCACAACGCCCATCCCAGCAGAACACAGAGCGGCCCGGCGAGCAGTGCTCGCCGGGCCGCTTGCCTCGTGGTGGGAGTCTCGGGGCTACTTCCCGAACGCCGCGGCGATCTTGTCGCCGAGGGTCTTGTCCACATTGCGCCAGTACTCGAAGACCCGGTCCAGCACGGGTTCGGAGACGTCGTTCGACGCGTGGCCGATGATGTTGTTCGCGAGGCGCTCACGCTCCGCGTCGTTCAGCACGTCGCGCACCAGCGTGCCCGCCTGACCGAAGTCGTCATCCTCGGCGTGCAGCTTGTACGCCGAGCGGATGACCTCGTCCTCGATGCCGTACGTCGAGGTCGTCTCCGACGCCACTGCGGCGTCGGCGTGCGGGCCACCGTAGGAGTTGGGCGCGTACACCGGGTCGCTCGGGTTGCTGTAGCGCATCGCGCCGTCCTTGGAGTAGCTGTTCACCTCGGACTGCGGCGCATTGACCGGCAACTGGTTGTAGTTCGGGCCGATCCGGTAGCGCTGCGCGTCCGGGTAGGAGAACAGCCGGCCCTGCAGCATCTTGTCCGGCGACGTGCCGATACCCGGCACCAGGTTCGACGGAGCGAACGCGGCCTGCTCGATCTGCGCGAAGTAGTTCTCCGGGTTGCGGTTGAGCACCCACCGGCCGATCTTGATCAGCGGGTAGTCGCCGTGCGGCCACACCTTGGTCAGGTCGAACGGGTTGAACCGGTAGTCCGCGGCGTCCTCGTACGGCATCACCTGGACGTACAGCGTCCAGCTCGGATAGTCGCCCTTCTTGATGGCGTTGTACAGGTCGCGGATGAAGTAGTCCCCGTCCTCACCGGCGATGCGGTCGGCGTCGGCCTGGGTCAGGTAGCCATGCCCCTGGTCGGTCTTGAAGTGGTACTTGACCCAGAACTTCTCGCCACCGGCGTTCTCCCACAGGTAGGTGTGCGAGGAGTAGCCGTTCGTGTGGCGCCAGTTCGACGGGATGCCCCGGTCACCCATCAGCCAGGTCACCTGGTGCGCCGACTCCGGACGCAGGGTCCAGAAGTCCCACTGCATGTTGTGGTCGCGCAGGTGGTTGTCGGCGCGACGCTTCTGCGAGTGGATGAAGTCCGGGACCTTGATCGGGTCCCGGATGAAGAACACCGGCGTGTTGTTGCCGACGATGTCGTAGTTGCCCTGACTGGTGTAGAACTTCACCGCCCAACCGCGGGGGTCGCGCCAGGTGTCCGGCGAGCCCAGCTCACCGGCAACCGACGAGATGCGGATGAGGCTGTCGGTGCGGGTTCCCGGCTGAAACAGCGCGGCCTTGGTGAACTGGCTGACGTCCTCGGTGACCTCCAGGAAACCGAACGCACCGCCGCCCTTCGCGTGCACGACACGCTCCGGCACCCGCTCGCGGTTGAACTGCGCGCTCTTCTCGATGAGGTAGTGGTCCTGCAACAGGATCGGGCCGTTGGAGCCGATCGTCAGTGAGTCGTTGTCACTGGCGATCGGGATGCCAACATTGTTGGTGGTCGGCTTGGTCATGCCGGGGCCTCCTGGCTTGTGGTGGTCATAGGTGCGATGCAGTCGGGGCACAATCCCCAGAAAACGACCTCGGCCTCGTCGACCTCGAAGCCCGCCGTCTCCGGCGGCTCGAGGCAGGGTGCGGATCCGTGTACGCAGTCGACGTCTTCGGTGCGGCCACAGGTCCGGCAGACGAGGTGGTGATGGTTGTCCCCGATTCGTGTCTCGAAGCGGGCCGGGTGTCCGGCGGGTTCGATCCGTCTCACCAGGCTCGCTTTCGTGCACGCGCCCAGCACGTCGTAGACGGCTTGGGTGGAGACCGAACCGAGTCGCTGCCGGATTCCCGCGGCGACCTGATCGGCCGTCGTATGGGGATGCCGGGCGAGCCACTCGAGCACGGCAACCCTCGGCGCTGTGATCCGGAGACCTGCCGAGCGGAGGCGCTCTCGCACGGGACTTTGTTGGTAATTCATGACCCTTACAGGTCTACCCGCGTTTTCTGGAATGAGTCAAGAAAAGACCGGGGCGAGTGACGATCACCTCAGCAGCCGTAGCCGCCGTCGACGTCGAGCACCTGGCCGGAGATGAAATTGGCGCGCGCGGAGGCGAGGAAACACACCGCCTCCGCGATGTCGGCAGCCGTGCCAAAACGGCGTAGCGGGATGTTGCCGCGGGTGATCCGGAGCGCTTCATCGGTCAGCTCACCGGACTCGATCAAGCGCGCGGCCATGCCGTCGGTCAGCATCCCGGGGCCGACGCTGTTCGCGCGCACACCGAAGCGGCCTTCCTCCGCGGCGATCCCCCGGACCAGGGCCTCGATCGCTGCCTTCGGAGCGGCCGAAAGCCCGTCGCGGACGGGATAGCGCCGGTTGGCCGCGGTCGTGACGGCGACGAGCGAGCCCTTGCTCGCGCGCAGGAGCGGCAAGGCCTGCTGTACCAGCGAAAAGAACCCCGCGGCGTCGACGTCGAGCTGCTCGCGGAACCGCTCCGGCGACACCCTGCTCAGGTGCACCATCGGCACGTGCGGCCCGGACGCGTAGACCAGCGTGTGCACCACCCCGAGCGCCGAGAGCAGTGCTCCGGTCGCGTCGATGTCGGCGAGGTCGAGCCGGTATCCGGTCACGCGGGCGGACTCCAAGGCCGCGGCGCTTTCGACGTCACGGAAATAGGTGAACGCGACCGCGCTCCCCCGCTCGGCGAGCAGCCGGACGATCGCCGAGCCGATACCGCCCGTCCCGCCGGTCACCAGTGCCACACCGTCACGCCCGGCGAAGTCGCTCACAGCGGCAAGCCTTCCTCTAGCAGTGCGAAACCGCGGTCCAGGCCCTCCGGCCGACCAGAGGGAGAGGACGTCATCTTGTCACGCCGAGCCGTGCTGTCACGATAAAAAAGTTGCACGTGCGTACCAGGATGTTGTCTCATCAGGTACGTGCCCCTGCAGCCGTACCGTCGCGTCCTGGCTCTTCCCCGTGTCCCGACGACCATGCTGCTGATGTTCTGTGCGCGCCTGCCGATGACGGCCATGGGCATCACGCTGACGCTGCACGTGGTGAGCGACCTCGGGCGGGGCTACGGCGCCGCCGGGCTCGTGGGCACCGCGACCATGTTGGGCAGCGCGATCGGCGCGCCGGCGTTGGGCATGATGATCGACCGCCACGGCCTGCGCCCGGTCGTCGCGGTGTGTGGAGTCAGCTCCGCCGCGTTCTGGATCAGCACCCCGCACCTGCCGTACTACGCCCTGGTTGTCGTGGCGCTGCCAGCCGGGATTCTCGCCGTGCCCGCCGGTTCGCTCGCCCGCCAGGTGCTCAGCGCACTCGTCCCCGAGGACCAGCGCCGCGCCGCGTTCTCGCTCGACACGATCTCGGTCGAGACCACGTTCATGGTGGGCCCGTCGGTCGGGATCCTGGTGCTCACCCAGCTTTCGGCGGCTGTCGCGCTAACCGGGATCGGTGTCTGCTTCGGACTGACAGCCATCGCGCTTATCGTGATGAACCCGCCCGTGCGGGGCGAAAACGAACCCGCGCGGAACCGCGCCGACGTCCGGCCGCCGTTGCGGAGCTGGCTCTCGGGCAAGATGGTCGCGAGCCTCCTGATCGCCGTCGGCGCGCTGTTCACCCTGATCGGCACCGAGGTCGCCGTGCTCGCCACGCTCCGCGAGACCGGCGACGTGACCTGGACCGGCGTGGTGATCACGGTGATGTGCGTCGCGTCGGTTGTCGGCGGGGTCGTGCACGGAGCCGTCAAACGCTCGCTGTCCCAGTCGAAACTCATGCTGCTGCTCGGCCTGCTGGTGATCCCGGTCGGCCTGTTCGACCAGCCGTGGTGGCTGCTGGCCATCGCGCTGATCCCGATGAACCTCGCCTGCGCGCCGACGCTTGCCGCGACCACCGAAACCACCAGCAGGATCGCTCCGCCGCAGGTCCGCGGCGAGGCGATGGGTCTGCAGGATTCCGCGACCCGGCTGGGTCTGGCCATCGGCGGGCCGGTGGTCGGGTTCGTGATCGACCACAGCACCCCCGCCTGGGGCTACGCCGCCGCGGGACTCGGCGGCCTGCTCTTCGCATCGCTCGGCGTGCTCTGGCAGGTCCGCGGCCGGGCTCCCGTCGAAGCCGTCAAGGTCTGAGCAGGGGCACTTTCTCGCTTAAGTGCCCCGGTCAGAGACAGGCTTTGCGTAGTTGGTCCAGGTGCTGGACGTTGCGTTGCGCCCATTGGCCGACGACACCGAGGTCGTCCCAGCGTTCCTGCTGCACCTGGACGTACGAATCGGCCATCGTCAAGAGCGCGTTCTTCACGTCCTGCTCCTGCACCTGACCCGCCAGCTCGCGCAGGCGCGCTTCCTTGTCGGCGGCCCTGGCCTTGATCGTTTCCGGGTCGACCAACGGGTTGAGGTCAGCGAGGCCGAGCGCTTCGGTGCAGGCAGAGGCCTTGCCGACCGCGCCGTTCGCGGTGTCGACAGCTGAATTGACGCCGTCCACAGCCTGGTTTACCTCGGAGCAGCCACCCAGCAGCAACCCCGCGGCAACGGCGATTCCCAGCACTCCCCAACGTTTCATGATTCCAAGGTACCGGTTGATCCGGGCATACCGGGCGGGGCATGCCGCCCCGCCCGGTAGTTCAGCCCTTTACGCACACGACCTGCTTGAGATGCGCGACCACCTCGACGAGATCGGTCTGTGCCTTGATCACCGCGTCGATGTCCTTGTATGCGGCCGGAATCTCGTCCACCACACCCGCATCCTTGCGGCATTCGACGCCGGCAGTTTGCGTGACGAGGTCGTCGGCGGTGAACATCTTCTTGGCCTTGTTCCGCGACATCCGGCGGCCGGCGCCGTGCGACGCCGACTGGAACGACCTCAGGTTGCCGAGCCCACGCACGATGTACGAACCGGTGCCCATGCTGCCGGGGATGATCCCGAGGTCGCCCGAACCCGCCCGGATCGCACCCTTGCGGGTCACCAGCAGCTCGACGCCGTCATAGCTCTCCTCGGCGACGTAGTTGTGGTGACAGCTGATCGCGTCGTCGAAGCGTGTCCCGGGCACGGTCTCGGCCAGTGCCAACTTGACCAGCGAGACCATCGTCGCGCGGTTGCGGGCCGCGTAATCCTGTGCCCAGAACAGATCCCGGCGATACGAAGCCATTTCCGGTGTGTCCGCGAGAAACACCGCGAGATCCTTGTCCGGCAGATCGGCGTTGTGCGGAAGCCGCTGTGCCGCCCGGATATGGCGCTCCGCGAGCTCCTTGCCGATGTTGCGGGAACCGGAGTGCAGCATCAGCCAGACCCGGCCCTCGTCGTCACCGCCCTGTTCGAGGCAGACCTCGATGAAGTGGTTGCCCCCACCAAGGGTCCCGATCTGCGTGCGGGCGCGCTCTTCGAGGTTGCGAACTCCTTGGTGGAGCTCGCCGAACGCGCCCCAGAACGTGTCCCACCCGCCGACGCCGGGCACCCTCGCGGTGTTCACCGGCGCCTTGTGCCGGTTGAACCCGACCGGCACCGCGGCCTCGATCCGACTCCGAAGAGCGCTCAGGTCGTCGGGAAGATCCTTGGCGGACAAGGAAGTCCGTACCGCGCTCATGCCACACCCGATATCGACGCCGACCGCCGCCGGGCACACCGCGTCGCGCATCGCGATCACGCTGCCGACCGTCGCACCCTTGCCGTAGTGCACGTCCGGCATCACGGCGAGACCGTGGATCCACGGCAGGTTGGCGACGTTGTGCAGTTGGCGCATCGCCTGCTCTTCAACGGAATGGGGGTCAGCCCACATCCGAATCGGCACGCGGGCACCTTCCACTGCGGTGTACATGACTTCCCTTTCGTAGGTGACTGTTACCTCGAAGAGTCCACGGAAAGCCCGAGCCGCACAACCGGTTTCCGGAATCGGTAACAATCTCCGGCGACGGCGAGATACTCCACGAGCGCCATGATCGGGCGTGACACTGGGGGAAATCATGAAGACGTCGTATCGCGCCGCCATCGCCTTCGCACTGCTCGCGGGCTTTCCCGTGCTTGTCCTGATCATCTGCACCGCGCTGGTGCTGGTCGAGCTCATCGCGCTGCGGAACTTCACCCGCGCACCGGCCTTCGCCATCTGGTGGGGCGTCGTCTCGATCCCGCTGATCGGCACGCTCCTTTTCGGACTGTTCCGGGTGGAGCGGCCCTATCTCGGCCGGGTACCGGAAGTCCCCGTCTCACCGGAAGACCAGCCCCGCCTCTGGGCGCTGGTCCGCGAACTCTCGGTCGTGGCCGCGGACCGGGCACCGGACGCGCTCTACCTCGTCCCGACCGTCGGCGCGGCCGTCACGGCCGACACCCGGCTGCTCGGTCTCCGGGTGAAAGGCCGCAGGTTGTACGTCGGCGCGCCCCTGCTCGCCGGACTCGACGAGGACCAGCTGCGCGCGGTCCTCACCCATGAGCTCGCCCATTACGGCAACCACGACACCCGGCTCGCCGGCATCACCCACCGCGGCGCCGCGTCCATGCGGCTGACCCTCGAGCGGCTCGCCGGAGGCTCCCCCTACCAGCGGGGAGTCGCCGGCGCCCTCACCTTCTACGCCAAGCTCTACTCCCGGGTTTCCGGCGCGGTCTCCCGGCGTCAGGAGTTGGCCGCGGACGAGCTGGCGGGACGGCTCGTCGGTGGTTGGACAACCGCGTCCGCGCTGCGGGAGGTCAACGCGGTCGACCGGGGCTGGGAAGTCTTCCTGGACCAGTACGTGCTGCTCGGCTGGCGGACCCGCCACCTGCCGGAACACCTCTCCGACGGCTTCTTCGCGTTCCTGGCCGACGAGGCCAGGCAGCTCGAACTCGATGAAGTCCGACGCTCACCGCGGCAAGAGCACTCGCCCCAAGACACCCACCCGCCGATGGCCGTGCGGATCGCCGCACTCGAAGCCATGCCCCCGGTGCCCGGCCGTTCGAGCACACCGCGGCCCGCGTGGGAAATCCTCGACAACGTGCGAGAGACGCTGGACACCGCGATGGAGACGGCACTGACCGGCAAGGCACTTTCCCGGGGACGGCTGGCGTGGCCCGCCCTCGTCGAACTCGGTTCCCGCGCACAGGCCGTTGACGATTCGCTGGCGATCCTCGGCAGTGCGTGCATGGTGCACGGAGGGAACGGCACGATTGGCACGGTGCTCGACGTGCTGGACGCCGGTCATCGGAGCGCGCTCGCCGGCGACGACGACGAGTACGACGAGTACCCCGAGTCGGAAGCGGACTCCGTCCGAACGCAACTGTCCACAGTGGTCGGTGTCGCACTCGCGGACGCCGGGGTCGCGCACTGGGAGTTGTCGTGGGCGGGTCCCGCGTTATTCGTCGTCGACGAGCCGTACCTCGACGACCTTTGGCCGGCCATCGAAAGCGCGGTGAGCGACGAGCCGGACACGGCCAGGCTGCGCGCACTGTTGGGCAGGGCTGGAGTACCCGACGGATACCGGCCCTCGGTCACCCCATCCGTTCAGTGATGCCAGCGAAGTCGCACCGGTTCCGCCGGGATTCGCCCGGCTGCCAGCGCTGTGAGTAACGGCGTGAGCTCCAGCGGATACACGGGTTCCACGGGTGCGGCGAGTTCGCCGATCGGCCACCAGCGGTGCGCGGTTATCTGGGCGCGCTCGACGGCTTCGAAACCGCTGGTGTCGACGTCGTGCTTGTCGACGCGGAGGAAGAAGAAGTCGTCGCGGAAGACGCCCTTGGCCCAGCCGAGATCGGCGTACCCGGACGTCTCGGCGATCACCTGGCCGAGTTCCTCCGGCGGGACGACCAAACCGGTTTCCTCCCACAGTTCCCGAACCGCGGCATCAGTCAGGGACTCGCCCTCGTCCACCCCGCCACCAGGTGTCCACCAGCAGTGGCCGCGCTCCGGCTTCTTGCTGTTGAGGTAGCCCCGGAACAGCAGCAGCCTGTCGGCGTTGTCGAGCAGGAGCACACGCGCCGTCCGGCGGCGATAGGTTTCGCTAAGCACTTCCGCAGGTTAACCGCCTTGACCTCGACCGCGGTCGAGGTTGCACAGTTGCCGACATGGAACGACCGACATTCGACGTGCTGGGGTTGCTCCGCGAACCGAGATTGCCGGCCAGTGTCGCCACCACAACCGAGCGCGGCAATCCCGCTCTGGCGACGATGTGGTTCGTCCTGGCCGAGGACCGACTGTGGTTCAACTCGCCTGACGACGGTAGTCGGCCGACACCTTTCCTCACAGCAGCACGCGCGGGTCATGACGTAGCCGTCATGGTCGCGACGTTCGACCCACCGGCCGACGTCCGGCAAGTTCGCATGACCGGGCCCGCGAGACTCGAATCCAGAGACGGTGCTCGCGTGCGCCGCATCTACGAACGCTATGTGCCGGAATGGACCGAAGCCTGGACCGCGCACGCTGCTTCAACCAATTTCCATCTGTGGTCGATGTCCCCGAAGCGAGGTATGGCAGTCGCCTTCCCCGGCTTGGACGATGGGTCTGCGGTTCGCTGGTCGACCGCGGCCGCGTTGTTCGGCCTGGAGACATCAGCGACCATCGATTGACCGACCCGAAAGACAGTCCTCCTCCCGCCTCGGGCTTCCGCAGGTTATCCGTCTGGTGACCGGCTGATCGCGCCCAGCTCATGGCGGACTCTGACCGAATTGGCCCTTACCTGGAAGACGAATTACGGGCATCAGGCACACTAACCGCCATGGCCCTCTCCCTGCCCAGCAAGTTCAAGGCCGCGCGGGCACTGACGCGCGAAGCAAAGCGGCGCGGAGTCTCGACGGACGAGCTTGGTGCCATGCTCACGCCAGCCGAGGTCGCCGCGCTGACCGCTCCGGACAGCACGGCGGCGAACGACGCCGTGCGGTGGCACCTTGTTCCCGACGACGACGTCAGCGCGGAACCCTTCATCGAGCCCGTGCTCGCCTCGGTGCTCGCTGGTGCGGCCGACCTCGAGTGGCGGCCCGCGGCGGAGCTGCTTCGCGCGACCGGCACCAATTGGGAACGCCGCAGCCTGCTGATTTGCCGGCTGGCCGAAGCCGCGGCCGAGGACGACGGGTGGCTGAAGGCGTGGCGCCGGGCTCGGCCCGACGACCCGCATGCGCTGATCGTGCACGCCGAATCGCTGGTGGCACTGGCCGGCCGGCATCGCGGGAACAGCTTTCACAGCCTGCTGGACCAGGCCGAGGCGTCCGCCGAAGAAGCGGCCAAGGCGCTGCCGAGCGACCCGACACCGTGGGTGACCGCGGTGACCGTCGCCAGGGGGCTGGAATTCGGCCCCGAGAAGTTCGGGACACTGTGGACCGAGCTTGTCGCACGTGGTCCAAACCACCGGCGAGGGCACGAAGAGGCACTGCGCTACTGGCAGGAGAAGTGGGCCGGGCCGCACAAGCAGATGGTCGCGTTCGCGGAGGCCGCCGCGAAGGCGCCGTCGCTGAGCGCCTTGCCGCTGCAGGTCGCGCTCGAAGGCGACGATTCCGGCGTCTGGAAGAGCGCGCCGGTGCGGCGAGCGCTGGACAGTCTTCTGACCTGGCTTCGCGCAGACGGCTCGCGCAGCCCGCACGTCGGCGTCGACCGCAGTTTCGCGGCCATCGCGCTGGTGCACAACAAGCGGTTCAACGAGGCCGTCGAACAGTTCCGGCATTTGGGAACACATGCCGACGCCTGGCCATGGGCCTCGTTCGGCGACCCGAAGGACGCCTTCCTCGACTTCCGCGCGAAAGCCACCCGGGGCGCCCGCTGACAACGCGAGATGTCGACATGTCGTGATCCTTGGGAACTAAGGAGTCGCGACATGTCGACATCTCGCGCTAGACGAACTCCGGGGCGAGCTGCTCCGCGACTTCGTAGGTGTTGAGCGCGGCACCCTTGCGCAGGTTGTCGCCGCACACGAAGAAGTCGAGCGCGTTCGGGAAGTCCAGCGCCTGACGCACCCGGCCGACGTAGGTCGGGTCACCGCCGACGACGTCCGCCGGCGTCGGGAACTTGCCGTTCGCCGGGTCGTCGACCAGCACGATCGACGGTTGCGCCTCGAACACCTTGTGCGCGGCGTCGACGGTGACCTCACGCGCAAAGGTCGCGTGCACGGCCAGCGAGTGCGTGGTGACCACGGGGACCCGCACGCAGGTCGCCGAAACCTTGAGGTCCGCGATCCCCAGGATCTTCCGGGATTCGTTGCGTACCTTCAGTTCCTCGGAGTACCAGCCGTCGCCCTTGTACGAACCGGCGGCCGGGATCACGTTCAGCGCGAGCGGCGCCGGACCGAACGGACCGTCCTCAACGGACAGTCCGGCGGCTTCCAGTGCCTGACGGACGTCGCCCGCCACGGCGCCGACGTTCTTGCCCGCCACCGCTTCGAGCTCCGCGTTCAGCCGGTCGATCCCGCCCTGGCCCGCGCCGGACGCCGCCTGGTACGAAGCCACGACGAGTTCGGTGAGCTCGAATTCACGGTGCAGCGCGCCGAGCGCGGCCATCATCGACAACGTGGTGCAGTTCGGGTTCGCGATGATGCCCTTGGGCCGCTCGGTCACCTTGTGCGCGTTGACTTCCGGCACCACCAGCGGCACCTCGTCGTCCATCCGGAACGCACCGGAGTTGTCGACGGCGACAGCGCCACGAGCCGCCGCGATGGGCGCCCACTCGGCGGAGATCTCGTCGGGGACGTCGAACATCGCGATGTCGACTCCGTCGAACGCTTCCGGCTTCAGTTCGATGACAGTCAGCTCTTCGCCGCGCACGGTGATCTTCTTGCCCGCCGAGCGCGCGGACGCGATCAGCCGGATCTCACCCCACGGCACGGTTTCCCGGCCGTTGATGATGTCGATCATGACTGTGCCGACCGCGCCGGTCGCGCCGACGAGAGCCAATACGGGTGCCATTAGTGCCCTCCGTTTGAGGTTCGTTCTTGCAGTCCGGTGATCCGTCTAGGTCGGCCCTTGCTCGCGCAAGGCGGAGGAGAACCAGGTACCGCTGTTGTACCTGGTTGTCCGACAACGCAGCGAGGCGCCGCCTGGGCGCCGGAATGGTGAACACGACCTCGAACGGTGGGCACTAACGTCCACTCCCTGCATAGACGACGGCCTCTTCGTCGCCGCCCAGTTCGAATGCTTCATGAATCGCGCGCACCGCGTCGTCGAGCTGCGCGTCCCGGATCAGCACCGAGATGCGGATCTCGGAGGTGTTGATGATCTCGATGTTCACCCCCGCCTCAGCCAGCGCCTCGCAGAAGGTCGCCGTCACGCCCGGGTGCGAGCGCATTCCGGCACCCACCAGCGAAACCTTGCCGACGTGGTCGTCGTACAGTACCGACTGGAAGCCGATTTCTTCCTTGATTTTCTCCAGCTCGGACACGGCCTTGGGGCCGTTCGTCTTGGAGAGGGTGAAGGTGATGTCGGTGCGGCCAGAAACGGTGCTGGAAACGTTCTGCAGCACCATGTCGATGTCGATCTCGGCGTTCGCGATGATGCGGAAGATCCGAGCGGCGGCACCGGTGTGGTCCGGCACGCCGGTCACGGTGATCTTGGCTTCGGACCTGTCGTGCGCCACGCCGGTGATCAGCGCTTGTTCCACGGGGATCTCCTCAATTGAGCCGGAAACGATCGTGCCCGGCTTGTCGCCGAACGAAGAACGGACACTGATCGGGACGCCGTAGCGCCGCGCGTACTCGACGCAGCGGAGCATCAGGACCTTGGCACCACCGGCCGCGAGTTCGAGCATTTCCTCGTACGAAACGGTTTCCAGCTTGCGCGCGGTCGGCACGATCCGCGGGTCGGCGGTGTACACACCGTCCACATCAGAATAGATCTCGCACACGTCCGCGTTCAGCGCGGCCGCGAGCGCGACCGCGGTGGTGTCCGAACCGCCACGGCCGAGCGTGGTGATGTCCTTCGTGTCCTGCGCGACGCCTTGGAACCCGGCGACCAGCGCGATGTAACCCTGTTCCAGTGCTTCGGTCACACGGCTCGGCGACACGTCGATGATGCGCGCGTTGCCGTGCACCGACGTGGTGACCACGCCGGCCTGTGAACCGGTGAACGACCAGGCCTCCGCGCCTTGGGCGGAGATGGCCATCGCGACGAGCGCGTTGGAGATCCGCTCACCCGCGGTGAGCAGCATGTCCATCTCGCGCTCCGGCGGCACCGGGTTGACCTGCTGTGCCAGGTCGAGCAGCTCGTCGGTGGTGTCACCCATCGCCGAGCAGACCACAACGACGTCATTACCGGCTTTTTTGGTGGCGACGATCCGCTCCGCCACCCGCTTGATCCGGTCAGCACTCTCCAGCGACGATCCGCCGTACTTCTGGACCACGAGCGCCACGCCCGAACCTCCTCGCCGGGGCGGGTCGGCTCCTCAGGGCGTCAAGGAGCCCCCGCGTCCCTCATTTGCGGAAATCCTACCGGGGTGACTGTTCGTAACCACCCCGTTGTGTGCCCCTGGACACTTGTTGAGAGTATCCGGCACATGGAGAAGCCTGCGGAAACGAGCGTGCCTGTCGCCGATGTCATCGCGAAGCGGTGGAGCCCCCGCGCGCTTGACGAGACCGCGACGGTCTCCTGGGAACAGCTGCGCGCGATGCTCGAAGCGGCCAGATGGGCGGCGTCGTCGGGCAACACTCAGCCCGCGCGTTACCTGGTCGGCCTGCGCGGTGACGAGACGTACGGCAAGATCTTCGACTCGCTGACCGACGGCAACAAGCGCTGGGCACATCGGGCAAGCGCCTTGCTCATCGCCGTGATGGTCACGCGCAATGAGAAGGGTGAGATTCCTTACGCCGAGTACGGATTGGGCCTGGCCGGGCAGAACCTGGTGCTCGAAGCGATCCACCAGGGGCTTGTCGCACACCAGATGGCCGGCTTCGACCCGGCCGCCATCCAGCGCGACTTCGGCCTGCCGGAGGGCGCACTGCCGCGGGTCGCGATCGCCATCGGGTCCTACGCGGCGCCAGAAGTGCTCGGCGACGAGCGCAGCGTGTCCCGCGAGGTCGGGCCGCGGAAGCGGATCCCGCTGAGCGAGTTCGCGTTCACCGGGTCGTGGGGACAATCCGCGTTCTGAGCGCCTAGTGTTGTGTAATCCTGCTTCCTTACGATTTGCTGGGGATTCAGGTGGATGCATCGTCTTGCAGGGGTCATGACCGGAGGACAACCAGGTACCTCTGTTGTACCTGGTTGTTCGACAACGCAGCG
>JAVXWP010000123.1:0-60568 GCA_032230695.1 Actinomycetota bacterium
GGGTTAAAAACCCCGCTAAACAAACACGAGCCACCCACTCAGCCCGCGGGCAACGTCACGCGGATATGTCCTCCCGGCGTCCCGCCGACGGGGTCGACCACGGCGATGGTCCCGCCGTGCAAATCGACGACCCAGCGTGCGATGGCCAGGCCGAGTCCGGTCCCGCCGCCGCCGGCGCGCCCGCCCCGGGTGAACCGCTCGAAGACGTCGAGCCGCTCCCCCGGCGGGATGCCGGGGCCTTCGTCGCGGACTTCGATCGACACCTCGTCGCCCGGCCTGCGGATGTGGACGCGTACCTCGCCCCCGGCGGGGCCGTGCCGGGCGGCGTTGTCGAGCAGGTTGATCACGACCTGGTGCAGCCGGCCGCGGTCGGCGAGCACCGTCACCCCGGGCGGCTCGATGTCGACGGCGAAGCGGATGCCCCGGCCGGTGGCGGCGTCGGTGACCTCGGCTTCGGCGACGGCCTCGGCCACCAGTGGCGCCAACTCGAACTCCTCACGGTCGAGTGCGAGCGCGCCGGCGTCGATCCGCGAGAGATCCATCAGCTCACTGACGAGCAGGCCGAGTCGTTCGGTTTGCGCGAGCGCGGTGCTCAGCGTCGCGGGATCGGGCTTTTCGACACCGTCCACCAGGTTCTCCAACACCGCCCGCAACGCGGTGATCGGCGTGCGCAGCTCGTGCGACACATTGGCGATCAGCTCGCGACGTTCCTGGTCGACCACCGCCAGATCGGCGGCCATCTGATTGAACGCGTGCGCCAGCTCGCCGACCTCGTCGCGGGAGGTGGCCGGGATGCGGCGGGTGTAGTCGCCCCGCGCCATCGCCCTGGCCGCCGCGGTCATCTCCCGCAGCGGCTTGGTCATGCCGTGCGCCAGCAGTTGCGAGAAGACCAGCGCGCCTACCAACGCCGTGACGGTCGTGCGCGGCGGCAGCCAGCCGATCTGCGACCAGAAGAACCCGAACGCCAGCCCACCGGAGGCGAGCATCAGGATCGCCAGCTTCAGCTTCATCGAGCGCACCGGGTCGAGTGGCCGGGGCACGAGGTCCAGCAACCTGCGAGTGGTGACGCGAATACTCATCTGGCCACCTCCAGCGCGTAGCCGACCCCGTGCACGGTCCGGATCAGGTCCGCCCCGAGCTTGCGGCGCAACGCCTTGATGTGACTGTCGACCGCGCGGGTCCCGGAAGCGTCGCTCCACGACCAGAGCTCGGCGAGCAGCCGTTCCCGCGGCTGCACCGCCCTCGGGCGCCGAGCCAGATGAACGAGCAGGTCGAATTCCATCGGCGTCAGCTGCGCGGCGACCCCGGCGCGCGACACCCGTCGCTCGGTCGTGTCGATCTCCAGGTCACCGAGCACGATCCGGGCGCCGTCGGTGTCCGCCCGCGCCACCCGATCCACCCGCCGCAGCAGCGCGTGGACCCGCGCCGCCAGCTCACGAATCGAAAACGGCTTCGTCAGGTAGTCGTCGGCGCCGACCCCGAGGCCGACCAGCAGATCGGTTTCGTCGGCCCGCGCGGTCACCATCAGCACCGGCACCGGCCGCTTCGACTGGATGCGACGGCACACTTCGAGCCCGTCGAACCCGGGCAGCATGAGGTCCAGGACCACGAGGTCGGACCCGGTGGCGTCGAACGCCGTCACCGCGGACGGCCCGTCATGCGCCAGATCGACCGCGAACCCCTCGGCACGCAGCCTGGCCGCCACCGCTTCGGCGATCGTCAAATCGTCCTCGACAACGAGAATCCGCCGTGCTCCCGGTTCCATGGGATGAACTGTAGGCACCCGCCGTGGAGACCCTCGGCGTGATTTGTGGAGATCCTGTGGAGAATCGAAGGTGTTTCAGCTGTGTTGACGGGGCACTACGGCCGGTGGTGTGACGTACGCCATGCACCGGGAGGCCTCCGGCGCAATCGACAGAATGCGTCTCGACACCGGTAAAAGTGAACACTCTGCCACTGACGTCGGCGCTCGGGAGGCGCGCAGGATTCCGAAATGGAGCCGACCGCACGCGGAACACAGATCGTGCACAGTGATGGCCGGGTGGAACTCGGCGATTTGACGTCCATTCGGGACAGCCGCTTCTACAACGACGAACTGGCACCGGTGCCGGTCGAAAAACGCACCTGGAGCACCTACAACTACTTCGCACTGTGGATGGGGATGGCGCACAACATCCCCAGTTACGCCCTTGCCGCCTCTCTCATCGCGTTGGGCATGAACTGGGTGCAGGCGCTGCTCACCATCACTATCGGCAATCTCATCGTGCTCGCCCCGATGCTGGCCAACAGCCACGCCGGGACGAAGTACGGCATCCCGTTCCCCGTGTTCGCCCGCGCCTTCTACGGAACCCGCGGCGCCAATTTCGCGGCGCTGCTGCGGGCGTTCATCGCGTGCGGCTGGTTCGGCATCCAGACTTGGGTGGGCGGCGAAGCCATCTACATCATCGTCGGGCGGCTGGCCGGGTCCGGCTGGAAGGACTCCGCGGTGGTCGCGGGGCAGCACTGGACGCTGTGGCTTTCGTTTGCGGTGTTCTGGGTGGTCCAGATGCTCATCATCTGGCGTGGCATGGAGGCGATCCGTAGGTTCGAAAACTGGACCGCACCGCTGGTGTCGGTCGGTTTCCTGATCCTGCTCGGCTATGTCCTGATCAAGGCCGGCGGGTTCGGCCCGATCCTGTCCGAGCCGGGCAAGCTGGGCTGGGGCCCGGACTTCTGGAAGGTTTTCGCGCCGACGCTGATGGCCATGATCGCGTTCTGGTCGACGCTGTCGCTCAACATGCCGGACTTCACGAGGTTCGGCGGGAGCCAGCGCAAGCAGATCCGCGGCCAGATCCTCGGCCTGCCGACGACGATGACGTTCATCGCGATCGTGGCGATCCTGACGACCTCCGGCGGCAGTGTGCTCTACGGCGAGCAGATCTGGGACCCGGCACAGCTGGCCGACAGGTTCGACAGCCCGGTCGTCGTCGTGGTCGCGCTCGTCGCGCTGGTGCTGGCCACGATTTCGGCCAACCTCGCGGCCAACGTCGTCAGCCCGTCCTACGACTTCTCCAACGCCTTCCCGAAGAAGGTCACCTTCGCCCTCGGAGGCCTGATCACCGGCGTGATCGGTGTCCTGATCATGCCGTGGAAGCTGTACTCCGACCCCAGCATCTACATCTTCGCGTGGCTCGGCTTTTACGGTGGGCTGCTCGGCGCGGCCGCCGGGGTGCTGGTCGCGGGCTACTGGGTGGTCAGCCGCACCCGTCTCGACCTGGCCGGGCTGTACACCGAACGCGGCGTGTACTGGTTCACCGGCGGGTGGAACTGGAAAGCGCTGCTGGCGACGCTGGTCGGTGCCGTGCTTTCGGTCGGGGGTGCCTACGGCGGTCCGTTCCCGGCCGACGGCCTGATCCCGTTCCTGAAACCGCTCTACGACTACAACTGGGCAGTCGGCCTGGTCGCCGCCTTCGTCGCCTATCTGGCGTTGTCCTTGCCCGGTAATAAATCTTTGTCCCAGCCGGAAATCAGCACTGAGGAGGAGTCAAGTGAGCGATCAGGTGCGAGCCGCATTGATCCAGCAGCGGTGGACCGGTGACAAGGAGTCCATGATCGCCGCGGCCGTCGACGCGATCGGCAAGGCCGCATCCCAGGGCGCGCAGGTCGTCTGCCTGCAGGAGTTGTTCTACGGCCCGTACTTTTGTCAGGTGCAGGACACGGACTACTACTCCTACACCGAGCAGATCCCCGACGGCCCGACGACGAAGCTGCTGCAGGAGGTGGCGGAGCGGCACAGCATCGTCATCATCGCGCCGATGTACGAGGTCGAGCAGCCAGGGGTCTATTACAACACCGCCGCGGTGATCGACGCCGACGGCAGCTACCTCGGGAAATACCGCAAGAACCACATCCCGCAGGTGAAGGGGTTCTGGGAGAAGTTCTACTTCCGGCCCGGCAACACCGGCTACCCGATCTTCGACACCGCCGTCGGCCGGATCGGCGTGTACATCTGCTACGACCGGCACTTCCCCGAAGGCTGGCGCGCACTCGGGCTGGCCGGGGCGAAGATCGTCTTCAACCCGTCGGCGACCAGCCGTGGACTGTCGGAATACCTGTGGCGCCTGGAGCAGACGTCGGCGGCAGTCGCGAACGAGTACTTCGTCGGCACGATCAACCGCGTCGGCGTGGAACCCTTGGGCGACAACGAATTCTACGGTCAGACGTACTTCGCGGACCCGCGCGGCCAGCTGGTCGGCGACGCCGCGTCGGACACCGAAGAGGAGATCGTCGTCCGAGACCTGGACATGGGCAAGCTCACCGAGGTCCGCGACCAGTGGGCCTTCTATCGTGACCGCCGCCCCGACAGCTACGGTCCGCTTACGGAGGCCTGAGCGATGCGAACCCTGATCAAGGGCGGAACGGTACTGAGCGCGACCGGGGCATCGGCGGCCGACGTGCTGATCGACGGCGAGATGATCGCCGCGGTGGCCGCGCCCGGCGTCTTCCCCGACGAGGCCGCGGAAACGGTCATCGACGCGACCGGGAAATATGTCATGCCCGGCGGTATCGACGCCCACACCCATATGGAGATGCCGTTCGGCGGCAGCTTCTCCAACGACACGTTCTCCACCGGCACCACGGCCGCGGCCTGGGGCGGGACGACGACGATCATCGACTTCGCCGTGCAGGCCAAGGGAACTTCACTACTGGCTACTTTGGACAAGTGGCACGAGAAGGCCGACGACAACTGCGCGATCGACTACGGGTTCCATATGATCGTGTCGGACGTCAACGACACCTCCTTGAAGGAGATGGAGACCTGCGTCAGCGCCGGGGTCACCAGCTTCAAGATGTTCATGGCCTACCCGGGGGTCTTCTACTCGACCGACGGCGAAATCCTGCGCGCCATGCAGATGGCGCGCGGAAACGGTTCCACGATCATGATGCACGCGGAAAACGGCATCGCGATCGACGAGCTGGCGGCACAGGCCGTCGCGGCCGGCAAGACGGATCCGGTGCAGCACAGCTACACCCGGCCGCCCGAGCTCGAAGGCGAGGCGACGTCACGGGCGATCACGCTGGCGAAGGTGACCGGTTCCCCGCTCTACATAGTGCATCTCTCCGCGGCGCAGGCCCTGGCGGCGGTGGCGCAGGCACGCGACGAAGGCCAGAACGTGTTCGCCGAGACCTGTCCGCAATATCTCTATCTGTCTATTGAGGACATGGCGAAGCCGGATTTCGAGGGTGCGAAGTACGTGGCCTCTCCCCCTCTGCGGGAGAAGTCCCATCAAACCGATCTTTGGCGGGGCCTGCGGACCAACGACCTGTCCGTCGTGTCCACCGACCACTGCCCGTTCTGCTTCAAGGACCAGAAGGAGCTGGGCCGCAACGACTTCCGGGCCATTCCCAACGGCATGCCCGGGGTCGAGCACCGGATGGACCTGCTGCACCAGGGCGTTGTCGCAGGAGAGATATCGCTGGGCCGATGGGTGGAGACCTGCTCGACCACCCCGGCGAGGATGTTCGGGCTCTACCCGCGTAAGGGCGTTGTCGCCCCGGGCTCGGACGCTGACATCGTGATCTACGACCCGGCGGCGAAGCAGACACTGTCCGCCGAGACCCACCACATGAATGTCGACTACTCGGCGTACGAAGGATTCGAGCTCACCGGCAAGGTGGAAACCGTGCTTTCGCGCGGGAACGTCGTCATCTCACCGGCGGGCTTCAGCGGCAGCACCAAGCACGGGCATTTCCTTTCACGTGAGCTGAACCAGTACCTCAACTAGGGAGGGTCCAGGAGTGGATTTCGGAATCGTGCTGCAGACGGACCCGCCCGCCCGTGACGTCGTGCGGCTGATGAAAGCCGCCGAGGACAAGGGTTTCCGGTACGGCTGGACGTTCGACTCCTGCGTGCTGTGGCAAGAGCCGTTCGTCATCTACTCGCAGATCCTGGCAGCAACGTCGTCGCTCGTGGTGGGGCCGATGGTGACCAGCCCCGGCACCCGGGACTGGTCGGTGCTGGCGTCGTTGTTCGCGACGCTCAACGACATGTACGGCAACCGGACGGTGTGCGGGATCGGGCGGGGCGACTCGGCGCATCGCGTGATCGGCAAACCACCGTCCACTTTGGCCACGCTGCGTGATTCCATGCACGTGATCAAGGAACTCGCCGAAGGCCGTGAGGCGATGCTCGGCGACACCGCGGTCAAGATCCCCTGGGTCCGCAATGGACGCCTGGAGATGTGGATGGCCGGGTACGGGCCGAAGGCGCTGAAGATGGTCGGTGAGCACGCCGACGGCTTCATCCTGCAATGTGCGGACCCGGCGATCGCGCGCTGGACCATCGGTTCGGTACGGGAGGCGGCCCGCGCGGCCGGCCGCGATCCCGCCGGCATCACCATCTGTGTCGCCGCACCGGCGTATGTCGGCGACGACCTGGCACATCAGCGTGAGCAGCTGCGGTGGTTCGGCGGGATGGTCGGCAATCACGTCGCCGATCTGGTGGCCCGGTACGGCGACGCGGGTCAAGTTCCCCACGAGCTGACCGACTACATCCGCGAGCGCCAGGGCTACGACTACTCGCACCACGGCCGCGCAGGGAACCCGTCGACCGACTTCGTGCCGGACGAGATCGTCGACCGGTTCTGCCTGCTCGGGCCGGCGGGCGCGCACGTCCAGCGCCTGGAGGAACTGGCCGAGCTCGGGGTGGACCAGTTCGCCGTCTACCTTATGCACGACGAGCGGGAACAGACGCTCGACGACTACGGCGCGCAGATCATCCCGAAGCTCACCGCGTAGGTGACAACGCCTGTCGCGATGACAGGCGTTGTCTGGTCTAGACAACACCGTCCACTCAAGACATCCGCCACATTCCTTGATAATCCTTGCCAAACTGTTGCCATCCTCCGTGGGAAATTCCTATCATGAGCGCCCTCTACATCCATCAGGAGGCGTTCATATATGGGAATCTCGCGCCGATCATTTCTCGCGATCGCGGCGGCCGGGTCGGCGCTCGGCGTCCTCTCCCCGAACCTTGCCAGAGCGGCGAGCGGACCGGGTGATGTCGTCGGGAAGATCACCGTCGGATACCAGGGCTGGTTCGCCTGCACCGGTGACGGTTCGCCCATCAACCGGTGGTGGCATTGGAGCAAAGACTCGAGCCAGCCGCCGTCACTGAGCAACACCACCATCAAGTCGTGGCCGGACATGAGCGAGTACTCGCGGAGCTTCCACACGGCGTACCCCAACCTGAACAACGGCCAGCCCGCAAACCTCTTCTCCTCTCACGACCAGCAGACCGTCGACGTGCATTTCCGCTGGATGCAGAACTACGGCTGCGACACCGCCGCGCTGCAACGCTTCAACCCTGTCGGAGGCGAGGGCCCGACCCGCGACGCGATGGCCGTGAAGGTGCGCTCCGCCGCGGAGGCGACCGGGCGGAAGTTCTACATCATGTACGACGTCACCGGCTGGACGAACATGCAGGGAGAGATCAAAACAGACTGGACGAACAAGATGAAGGCCATGACGTCTTCCTCGGCGTACGCCAAGCAGAACGGGAAACCGGTCGTGTGCATCTGGGGCTTCGGCTTCAACGACGCCGGGCGCCCCTTTGGTGCCGCGGCATGCCTCGACGTCGTCAACTGGTTCAAGGCCCAAGGCTGCTACGTGATCGGTGGCGTACCGACGCACTGGCGCAACCAGAACTCAGACTCCCGACCGGGTTTTCTCGGCGTATACCACGCTTTCAACATGCTCTCGCCATGGATGGTCGGCCGGATCGGAAACGCCGCCGACTCGGACAACTTCTACAACAACGTCAACCAGCAGGACCAGGCGGACTGCAACGCCAACGGCATCGACTACCAGCCCTGCGTCCTGCCCGGCGACACCCAGGCCCGGCAACGCGCGCACGGGGACTTCATGTGGCGGCAGTTCTACAACATGACCCGCGTGGGCGCACAAGGCATCTATATCTCGATGTTCGACGAATACAACGAAGGCAACCAGATCGCGAAGACCGCCCCGAACAGCTCGACGATCCCGGCCGGTTCCGGCCTCTGGGGCCTCGACGAAGACGGCACGGCCTGCTCGTCGGACTACTACCTCCGGCTCACCCGTGACGGCGGCCGCATGCTGAAGAAGCAGATCGCCCTCACCGCCACCCGCCCCACCTCCCCCGCCTGACCTCGTGAGTGTTTCGCGGGGTTCTAACCCCGCGAAACACTCACGAGCCACGCTGGGTCGGGTCATTCCATCAGTGCTTGGTAGACGAGCCGCCGGAGTTCTTGGCGAAGTGGATGGGTGCTCGAAGGCAGGAGCTGGGTGAAGAACAACGCGGTGATGTCCTCGGCCGGGTCCACCCAGAACGCGGTGCTGGCGGCGCCACCCCAGGCGATTTCTCCGGCACTGGACAGGCTTTTCGCGGCGATCGGGTCTTGCAACACCGAGAAGCCGAGGCCGAAACCGTGTCCGTTGAACGGCATTTCCGCGAACAGCTGCCGCCCGAACTCCTCCAGGTCGACGTTGCCCGGCAGGTGATTGCTCGCCATGTGCCGGACCGTGCGCGGCCCCAGCAGCCTCACACCGTCCAGTTCCCCGCCACGCAACAACATCTGTGTGAACCGGTGGTAGTCGGCGGCTGTCGACACCAGCCCTCCGCCACCGGACAGGCATGCCGGACGCCGGGTGCCCAGCACGCCGGCGGGTTCGTTGCGGACGGCTCGTTTCGTGCCCGGCGCCGGAACGTACAGCGCGGCAAGGCGTTCGAGGTCTTCGGTCCAGAACGCCGTGTCGGACATGCCGAGCGGGCCGAAGATCCGCTCGGCAAAGAAGTCGTCGAGTGACTGCCCGGAAACGACCTCGACCAACCGGCCGAGGACGTCTGTGGACACCGAATAGTTCCACTCGGTGCCGGGCTGGAAAACGAGCGGAAACCGTGCCCATGCCTCAGAACAGCTCGCGAGATCCAGTTCCGGGGGTGTCCCCCACTCGAACCCCGCGGCACGGTAGATCGCGTCGATCGGGTGCGCGTGATGGAAACCGTAGGTGAGACCGGAAGTGTGCGTGAGCAGGTGCCAGACGCGGATGGGCTCCGTCGCAGGCACGGTGACCGGGCGCAACGCCGACCCCTTGACGAACACGCGTGGTTCGGCGAACTCCGGCAACCAGCGGGAAATCGGATCGTTGAGGTCGAAAGCGCCCTCTTCGAACAACATCATCGCCGCGACCGAGGTAACCGGTTTGGTCATCGAGTAGAGGCGCCAGATCGTGTCCAGCTCCACCGGCAGCGAGGCCTCGACGTCACGATGGCCGGCGCTGGCCACATGCGCGATCTTGCCGTGCCGGGTGATGACGGCCAGCCAGCCGGGAAGCAGCCCGTCATCGACATACCGGGCGAAATGCCTGTCGATCCGGCCCAAACGATCCGCGTCGAACCCGATTTCCGCCGGGTCGCCGTCCACCTTCAACTCCGTTGCCATGCGCCGGAACTTTACGCGTTCTGCTCCTTGGCACGCTCGGCGGCTTTCTCCGCCCGCCAAGTCTCGTCGTCCGCTCCGAGCCGCCAATATCCCGAGATCGACAGCAGGTCTTTGCG
This sequence comes from Actinomycetota bacterium, assembly GCA_032230695.1. GTDB lineage: Bacteria > Actinomycetota > Actinomycetes > Mycobacteriales > Pseudonocardiaceae > Amycolatopsis. Next base: position 9,578 of record JAVXWP010000123.1, read on the forward strand.
GACACCGCACTCGTCGAGCAGATACCGGCGCAACTGACGTACAAAACCCGCCTCGCCGTGCACGAACGCCTGCACGACGCCTTCGCGGAACTCCAGTGCCCGCACGGCTTCCACCAGGTCGCCGCCGGAAGCCCGGTGCAGCCAGGTGATCTGCGCTTCGCCTTTGGTGGAGAGCGGCTGCTCTTCGGCCTTGTCCTCGACGAGAATGAACGCATGCACCGGGGCGCCCGCGGGGACGGCTTCGAGCGACGCCGCGATTGCCGGAAGCGCACTCTCGTCGCCGACCAGCAGATGCCAGTCCGCCTCCTCGCCGGGAACGTATCCGCCCCCGGGACCGGTGAGCAGGAGCTCGTCACCGGGCTTCGCGGCCGCGGCCCAGGGACCGGCAAGACCTTCGTCACCGTGGTGCACGAAATCGATCGTGAGTTCCCCGGCCGTCCGGTCGTGGGCGCGGACGGTGTACGACCGCATCTTCGGCCACTGTTCGCGGGGCAACTCGGCCCGGATTTTCTCCAGGTCGAACGGCTCCGGGTAGGTCACGCCGGGCACTGGGAGGTTGAGCTTGACGTACGCGTCGGTGAGGTCGTTGGGCGTGAACGCCGCCATTCCCTCGCCGCCCGCGACGATCCTGATCATGTGCGGCGTGAGCTGCTCCTTGCGCAAGACCCGCAACCGCGTCAGCGGGCGGGCTTTGCGAGTGGGCTTTTCGGCCATTCGGACGCTCCTTACTACAGTTGCCTAGCTGCAGTAAGGCTATCCTAACCGTGGTGGTCGCGTCGGTTAACGCCCATGAGTGGATACGACGGTGTACAGCCGGGGCTCCACTTTGGCCAACGAAGTGACCTCCGCCATGTGTTTCTTCGCGACCGGGTCGGCGAGCATGGCCTCGAAATCCTCCTCGCTCCGCCACTGTGCGTAGTTCGCGACGGTGACCCCGTCCAGCCCGGCATGGATGTTCGCGGAGACGAATCCCGGCCGGTGCCTCATGACCGTTTCGGTCGCTTCGTCCAATAGTCGCACCAACTCCGACTGTTCCCCCGGATCGACGGTGAAGACGTTGATCAAGGTGACGACCGGTGCTTCGGTGCTGATCGTGGTGGCCATCGTTTTACCCCTTTTCTGGTTGGTGCCCCCAGTGTGCCGACCAGCACCGACAATCCAGCTCACCCCAGCCGTTTCAGGAACTCCTCGAACTCGGCCTCGACCTTGCGCCGGAAGCCGATGAAAAGCCGGTTCGCCAGCGGTACACCCCATCGCATCGAGGTCGCGACGTTGTAGACCCGGTGGGTGACGCGGCTTCCGGCGGGATGATCGTCCACTGTGTACTCGCCGCGGAACCACCAGCCGCCCTGCAGCGCCACGGTCCGGCCCGGCCGGTCGATCTCGACGGCCGGAAAATAGCGACCACGCTGGGAATCGAAGTATTCGAACACGCGGTCCACGATGACGTCGGCGGGTGCGGCCACGATGCCGGATACCTCGACCATCGGCTTCACAACGCCGCCCTCGGGTCGCTGACGCGGGTGTTCTGGAACGACGTGATCAGCCAGCCCGCATCGTCTTTCACCAGGACGTAGGTCACCGTCGACGCCGGACCGGATTCGCCGTTCACCGATCGCCCGCCGCCGGACAGGACCACCGCGACGTCCGGCCGGACGAACCGGACTCCGGGCTTGCCGCCACCGGTGAGCTTCGAGCCTTTGAGTGGCCCGTCAAACAACGCCCGGTGCCCCTCTTCGATCGCCTTTCGGCCAGGCATGGTGAGCCCGAAGAAGGTCACATAGATGGCGTCTTCTGTGAACAACCTGCCGTACGCGGTGGCGTCACCCGCGTTCCACGCCTCGACGACATCGTTCAGCACCGCGAGAACCTGCTTTTCCGAATCCATACCGACTCCTGTTCGAACGGCGTTCGTCTTACGAACACCGTTCTATATGCGAACGCCGTTCGTGTCAAGTACGGTGTTCGCTACAGTGGGCGTGACGGAGGTGGTCAAGTGGAGGTTCCGAACCCGCCCTGGCATCGCGAGCCACGGCGCCGGGCGTCGAAACCGCAGCTCTCGCGGGAGCTCGTGGTCAAGACCGCGCTCGGCATCCTGGCCGCCGATGGCATCGACGCGGTGAGCATGCGACGGGTGGCACAGGCACTGGACACCGGACCGGCGTCGCTCTACGCCCATGTGTCCAACAAGGACGAACTCGACGAGCTGATGTTCGACCGGATCCTCGGTGAGGTGCCGTTGCCCCAGCCCGATGCGGACCGCTGGGCCGACCAGGTCAAAGAGATCCTGCGCGGCCAGGTGAAGGCGATGCTCGCCTATCCGGGCATCGCGAAGGTCGCCTGGCGGACGATGGTGCCGGTCGGGCCGAACGTGCTCCGCCACGGGGAGGCGGTGCTGGCGCTGCTGCGCGCGGGAGGCCTGTCCCTGGAGCAAGCCGCGTTCGCCGGTGACGCGCTTTCCCTCTACACCAAGGCCTACGCCTACGAAGGCAGCGTGTGGTCATCCGGTGAGGTCGATCAGGCCGACGTCGCGCTGCGCGGAAAGCAGATGATGGACTACATGAATTCCCTGCCCCCGCAGGCGTTTCCGAACATGCTGCAGCTCGGCAGCTTCTTCAGTGAAGAGACGGCAAGCGACCGCTTCGAGTTCGCCCTCGACATGTTCCTCGGCGGCCTGTCCCACCTCGCCGCCGGAAACTGACGTACGCGCAACTGCGCTCCATGTACAGGTAGATGCGGTTGTCGGACCGGGCAAACTGATCTCATGACCGATCCCCGTGACCCGTGGAGCGTCTTCCACTTCTCTCAGAGCAACCCGGATGGACCCGGCCAAGGCGACGTCGCTTCAGCTCCCAGCCCACCGACGGTGAAGACGACCTCACAATGACCGTCTACTACGGCCGCGGACCCGCGCCGCGGTAGCTCAGGGCGGGGACACGTCAGGGCACCAGCCGGCGCACGACACCGTCGGCGAGCAGCCGTCCGCGATCGGTTAGCACCGCGCGACCGGAAACGTCCAAAGTGGACATTTCGAGCAGTCCTTCCGTCGCCGCGACCCGCGCCTCACGCAGACCGTCAGCGTCGAGTGCGTCGAGGGAAAGTCCTTCGGCGAGGCGCAATTCGAGCATCACCCGCTCGAGATGACGATCGGCGTCGGTGAGCACCTCGCGACCCGCCTCGGGCGAATCCCCGCCCGCCAGCAAAGACGCGTACCGCGCCGGGTGCTTCACGTTCCACCAGCGGACGCCGCCGACATGGCTGTGCGCGCCGGGGCCCGCGCCCCACCAGTCGCCCCCGCGCCAGTAACCGATGTTGTGCCGGCACCGGGCTTCCGCCGAGGACGCCCAGTTCGACACCTCGTACCAATGCAGTCCCGCCGACGCGAGCACCGAATCGATCATCTCGTAGTCGGCCGCCAGCACGTCGTCGTCCGGCGCCGGCAGCTCGCCGCGGCGGACACGCCGGGCCAGCGCGGTGCCCTCTTCGACGATCAGCGCGTACGCGGAAACGTGGTCGACCCCGGCCGCGAGCACCGCGTCCAGCGAGGCGCGCAGATCTTCGACCCGCTCCCCGGGAGTCCCATAGATGACGTCGAGGTTGACGTGCTCGAACCCCGCCGCGCGAGCCTCCGCCGCCGCGGCGACCGGACGGCCGGGGGTGTGGACGCGGTCCAGGATCTTCAGGACATGCTGCGCCGCGGACTGCATCCCCAGCGAGATCCGGGTGAACCCCGCTTCCCGGATTCCGGCGAAGAACTCCGGCGACGTCGACTCGGGGTTCGATTCCGTGGTGACCTCGGCGCCCGGCGCCAGCCCGAAGGAGTCGCGCACGGCGTCGAGCACCGAGCGCAGGCCGTCGGCGCCGAGCAGCGACGGTGTCCCGCCGCCGACGAACACGGTGTCCGCGGCGGGCGGCGAGCCCAGCACGCGTGCGGCCAGCTCCAACTCCAGCCGCAGGCCGTCGAGCCAGGACTGAGGTGACGTCGCCGAGTCCAGCTCACCGGCCGTGTAGGTGTTGAAGTCGCAGTAGCCGCAACGCGTCGCGCAGAACGGTACGTGGACGTAGACGCCGAACGGGCGCGTGCCGAGACCCTTCAGCGCGGATTCGGGGAGCCCGGCGGCGACGGGGGCGGTGGTTTCGGGAAGCAGTGCGGGCACACCCCAGTCTCCCCCAGGCTGTGCCCGGCCGTCATGGCCGGGCGGCGATGGTGACCTGCGCCGAGTTGGAACGTGAGCCGTCGGCGAACCGGACCCACACCGTCATGCTGAGGCTGAGCGCGAAATCGTCGACGACGTAGTCGGTCGACCACTCACCGCGGCTGTCGACGGCCACGTCCTGGGTCATCGGGGCTTCCACCAGCACCTGCGTCGAAAGGTGTCCCTGGGCCTTCCCTTGACAGCCCTTCGCCACGAAGTGGTAGGTGCCGCCCTTGTACAGCACCGCACCGTTCACCGGTTCCACCAGCGCGCAGGCCTTGGTCGCGGCCGCCGTTCCCGGCACCAGCAGTGCTCCCAGCAGAACCATCGCTGTCGCGGCGATCAAGCGGCGCATTCGTCGTCCTCCATCACTCGGCGTGTCCGAGTGGTGACGGTAGCGATGATCTCGGTCGCGCACCTGCGGACTCACCCGATGTGATGTCAGCGCGGCCCGCGTTAGCGTGTCCGCCGTCCGACGTCAACCAGTCGACCGCTGGGTGACACTTCTCCCACGATCTGGACAGATCTGGACCACATTCTGGGCACGTGGCACTCTTGCCGGGTGACTCATGCCGGTGTTCGTCTCGTGGCCAGGCGCCATGTCGACCTCGTGCGTGTCGCCAGTGCCCTGTGCCGGGCTTCCCGCTGATTTCCTGCCACCACCGCATTCCACGAATACGGACCAGCAGGCTCCGGCCGCGCCGCGAACCACCCCCCACCACAGTCTTGACCAGGGTGTCCGCTGCGCACCGGCGCCTACGAGCCCCGGAGGACGACCCATGGCCTCGCCTACGCGCGAAACCCCGAACGCGCCTCGCGCCCCGCGCGTAAAGCAGAAGCGAGGCGAAGGACAGTGGGCTCTCGGCTACCGCGAGCCGCTCAACCCGAACGAACGTTCGAAGAAGGACGACAACCCGCTCAACGTCCGCGCCCGCATCGAGAACATCTACGCGCACCGCGGTTTCGACTCGATCGACCCCGGTGACCTGCGCGGACGGTTCCGCTGGTTCGGCCTGTACACCCAGCGCAAGCCGGGGATCGACGGCGGCCGCACGGCCACTCTCGAACCCGAAGAGCTCGACGACAGCTACTTCATGCTCCGCGTGCGCCTCGACGGTGGTGCCCTGACCACCGCGCAGCTCGCGGTGCTCGGGGAGATTTCGCAGGCCCACGCGCGCGACACCGCGGACATCACCGACCGGCAGAACATCCAGTACCACTGGATCCAGGTCGAGGACATGCCCACCATCTGGGAAAAGCTCGAGACCGCCGGAATGACCACGATGGAGGCCTGCGGAGACAGCCCGCGGGTCATCCTCGGCTCCCCGGTCGCCGGGATCGCGGCTGACGAGGTCATCGACGGCACCCCGGCCATCGACGAGATCAAGCGGCGCTTCATCGGCGACCCGCAGTACTCGAACCTGCCGCGCAAGTTCAAGACGGCGATCTCCGGCCAGGCCGACGTCGCGCACGAGATCCACGACATCGCCTTCGTGGGGGTCAACCACCCTGAGTACGGCCCCGGGTTCGACCTCTGGGTCGGCGGCGGGCTGTCGACGAACCCGATGATCGGCCAGCGCCTCGGTGCCTGGGTACCCCGCGACGAGGTGGCGGACGTCTGGGAAGGCGTCATCAGCATCTTCCGCGACTTCGGCTACCGCAGGCTGCGGGCGCGGGCGCGGATCAAGTTCCTGGTCAAGGACTGGGGTCCTGAGAAGTTTCGTCAGGTTCTCGAAGACGACTACCTCAAGCGCAAGCTCATCGACGGCCCCGCTCCGAAGATCTCGGACAAGCCGCTCGACCACGTCGGCGTGCACCCGCAGACCGACGGCAAGTTCTACGTCGGTGCCGCGCCGATCGCGGGCCGGGTCTCCGGCTCGACGCTGATCGCGGTGGCGAAGGCTGCCGAGCGCGCCGGTTCGACGCGGGTTCGCCTTACCCCGCAGCAGAAGCTGGTCGTCCTCGACGTCACCGAGGGTGAGATCCCCGCGCTGCAGACCGAACTCGCCGAGCTGGGCCTGCAGACCGATCCCTCGCCGTGGCGGCGCGGGATCATGGCGTGCACCGGGCTCGAGTACTGCAAGCTGGCGATCGTCGAGACCAAGGCCCGCGCGCACGACCTCGTCGCCGATCTCGAAAAGTCGCTGGCCGACATCCAGTCGGAGATCGATGCGCCGGTCAGCGTGCACCTCAACGGCTGCCCCAACTCCTGCGCCCGCATCCAGACCGCGGACATCGGCCTCAAGGGCCAGATCGTCACCGACGCCGACGGTAACCAGGTCGAAGGCTTCCAGGTGCACCTCGGCGGCGGGCTCGGCCTTGACGCCGGGTTTGGCCGGAAACTGCGTGGTCACAAGGTCACCAGCGCCGAGCTGACGGGGTACGTCGAGAAGCTGGTCCGCGCGTTCGTCGCGAAGCGGGAGCCCGGTGAGCGGTTCGCGCAGTGGGTCGCACGGGCTGAAGAAGGCGATCTGCAATGACCGAACGGGCGTCGCCGTTCTATTGCCCGTATTGCGGTGACGAAGATCTGAGACCGGAAGAAGAAGAAAACACAGCGGCGCGCAGCGCCTCCGTTGAGGGTGGCGGTGGGCGACGGGCGGGAGCCTGGCTGTGTTCCGGTTGTAGAAGGGTTTTCTCGGTGAAATTCATCGGCCTGTCCATCCCGGAGGTGTCGAAATGACCGCTACGGCCGACTACAAGTCGCTGGCCACGCGCGCGATGAAGGAACTCGCCGATGCGTCGGCGGAAGAAGCGTTGCGATGGACCGTGGACACGTTCGGCGACGACTTCATCGTGGCGTCGAACATGCAGGACGCGGTGCTGATCGACCTGGCCACCAAGGTCAAGTCCGATGTGGACATTCTCTTCCTCGAAACCGGCTACCACTTCGCCGAGACGATCGGTACGCGCGACGCCGTCGAAACGGTGTACTCCGATGTCCGGATCGTCAACGCCCAGGCCTCGCAGAGTGTCGCCGAGCAGGACGCCGAGTACGGACCGAAGCTGCACGACCGCGACCCGACCCAGTGTTGCAACCTGCGCAAGGTGATCCCGCTCCGCGACACCCTGGCGAAGTACTCCGCCTGGGTCACCGGCGTCCGGCGGGTGGACGCGCCGACGCGCGCGAACACCCCGATCGTCACCTGGGACGACCGCAACGGGCTGGTGAAGATCAACCCGATCGCGCCATGGACCGACGACGAGTTCAACGGCTACATCCGTGAGCACGGGATCCTGGAGAACCCGTTGGTGGGCGCCGGCTATCCGTCCATCGGTTGTGCGCCGTGTACGGCGAAGGTGGAACTCGGCGCCGATCCACGCAGTGGCCGCTGGGCGGGCCAGTCCAAGACCGAGTGCGGTTTGCACGGCTGAAGGCCCACCCGTCAACCCGACCACCGCCCCTCAACGAGACGCTTCGCGCCACTGAATGGGACTAACATGACCACGCTCGAACCGGCGACCGACGCGGCCCAGGACAACCTGGCCGCGTTGGAGTCCGAAGCCATCCACATCTTCCGGGAAGTCGCCGGTGAGTTCGACCGTCCGGTGATCCTGTTCTCCGGCGGCAAGGACTCGACGCTGCTGCTGCACCTGGCCATCAAGGCGTTCTGGCCGGCTCCGGTGCCGTTCCCCTTGCTGCACGTGGACACCGGCCACAACTTCGACGAGGTCATCGTGTTCCGCGACCGCGTGGTCGAGAAGTACGGCCTACGGCTGGTCGTGGCGAAGGTGCAGGACTGGATCGACGACGGCAGGCTGGAAGAGCGCGCCGACGGCATCCGCAACCCGCTGCAGACCACGCCGTTGCTGGAGACGATCTCCGACAACAAGTACGACGCGGTGTTCGGCGGTGGGCGGCGTGACGAGGAACGGGCCAGGGCGAAGGAGCGGATCTTCAGCCTGCGCAACGCTTTCGGCCAGTGGGAGCCGAAGCGGCAGCGTCCCGAGCTGTGGAACCTCTACAACGGCCGCCACCGCGTGGGCGAGCAGGTCCGGGTGTTCCCGCTGTCCAACTGGACCGAGGCAGACGTGTGGAACTACATCGCCCGCGAGAACGTCGACCTGCCATCGATCTACTACGCGCACCAGCGCGAGGTTTACCTGCGTGACGGCATGTGGCTCGCCGAAGGTCCGTGGGGCACCGCGCGTCCGGGTGAACAGCTGCGGGAACTGACGGTCCGCTACCGGACCGTCGGCGACGGGTCCTGCACCGGAGCAGTCGAATCCAACGCGTCCACTGTGGACGAGGTCATCGCCGAGGTTTCGGCGAGCAGGCTCACCGAGCGTGGCGCGACGAGGGCCGACGACCGGCTTTCCGAGGCCGCGATGGAAGATCGCAAGCGAGAGGGTTACTTCTGATGTCTAGCTTGCTGAGGCTGGCGACAGCCGGCAGCGTGGACGACGGGAAGTCGACCCTGGTGGGGCGACTCCTGTTCGACACGAAGTCCGTTCTCGCCGACCAGCTCGACGCGGTCACCCGCGCGAGTGTCGACCGTGGACTGTCCACACCTGACCTTTCACTGCTCGTGGACGGCCTGCGCTCGGAACGCGAGCAGGGCATCACGATCGATGTGGCGTACCGGTATTTCGCGACCCCGCGCCGCAGTTTCGTGCTGGCCGATACTCCTGGACACGTGCAGTACACCCGCAACACCGTGACGGGCGCGTCGACGGCGCAGCTCGCGGTGCTACTGGTGGACGCGCGCAAGGGCGTCATCGAGCAGACCCGGCGGCACGCGGCCGTGCTCGCGCTGCTCGGCGTGCCACACCTGGTGTTGGCGGTGAACAAGATCGACCTCGTCGGCTACGACGAAGCGACCTTCGCCGTGATCGCCGAGGAGTTCGCCGCCCACGCGGCCTCGCTGGGCTACCCGCGTGGTTCGGTGCTGTCGATCCCGGTCTCCGCGCTGCAGGGTGACAACGTGGCGACGCCGTCCGAGCACACGCCGTGGTACTCCGGCCCGACCCTGCTGGAGCACCTGGAAACCGTGCCCGTGGCGCCGGATCCGCACGACGCGGCGTTCCGTTTCCCCGTGCAGTACGTCATCCGCCCGCGCACACCCGAGTACCCGGACTACCGCGGTTACGCCGGCCAGATCGCCGCCGGGACCATCCGGCCGGGCGACGAGGTCGTCGTGCTGCCCAGGGGCCTGCGCACGAAGGTCGAGCGGATCGACACCGCCGACGGCCCGCTTCAGGAAGCGGGCGCCGGCACTTCGGTGACGGTGCTGCTGGCCGACGACCTCGACATCTCCCGCGGCGATCTCATCGCCGCCGCGGACCGGCAGCCGACGGTGACCGACGAGATCACCGCGACGCTGTGCTGGCTGTCGAGCAAGCCACTGGTGCCGGGCTCGAAACTGCTCGTGAAGCACGGCGCGCGCACGGTACAGGCGCTGGTGCAGGAAATCACCGCGCGCTTCGACGAGCAGACGCTGTCCAGTGTGGACGGTCCGGATTCCTTGGAACTGAACGACATCGGCCGGGTCATCCTGCGCACCTCGGAGGCGATCCCGGTGGACGACTACGGCACGAGCCCGCGCACGGGCGCGTTCCTCGTCATCGACCCGTCCGGCGGCGACACCCTGGCCGCGGGCATGGTCGGCGAGCGGTTCGCGTGACGATCCCGCTCGTCGCGGTCGCGCACGGCAGCCAGGACCCGCGCTCCGCCGCCACTGTGCGGGCGCTGGTCGCCCGGGTCGCCGGAGCGGCGCCGGACACCGACGTACGCGTGTCCTTTCTCGACCTGTCGGCGCCGAGCGTCCCCGATGTCCTGCGGCAACTGCACAGTGAAGGACACCGTGAAGTCATGGTGGTACCTCTGCTTCTCGGCAGCGCGTACCACGCTCGCGTCGACCTGCCCGCGCTCGTCGACGAGGTCACCGCCGGGCGGCCGGGTCTGCGGGTCACGATCTCCGAGGTGCTCGGCATCGATCCGGTGCTCGAATCGGTCGCGCTCGACCGGCTCGCTGAGACAGGGGTGGAAATATCCGAGCCCGGACTCGGTGTCGTGCTCGCCGCCGTCGGCTCGTCGAACGCTCCCGCCAACGCGGCCGTCACACGGATCGCCGAACGCTGGCAAGCCCGGCACGGTTTGCCGGTGGTGCCCGCCTTCGCCAGCGCCACGAAACCGGACGTGCCGGGGGCGATCGCGAAGCTCCGTGCCCGTGGCGCGCAACGGATCGCGGTCGCGTCCTGGTTCCTCGCGCCGGGCCTCCTCCCCGACCGCGTCGCCCGCCTCGCCGAAGAGGCCGAGCCGGGTGTGCTCATCGCCGGACCGCTGGGTCCTGATCCCCGAGTCGCCGAGCTGGTCGTGCGCCGCTACGAGACAGCCGTCGAGACACGCCACGGACGGGTAAAGCTGTTGGCGTAGCGACCTGCGGGTGTCATATTCGTCGCGTGGAGGAATACGAAGCTTTGGCGGCGCTGCACGTGTCGTTGGTCCGGCGGCCGCGTCCCGAGGACATCGCACGGCTGGTCCTCGACGCGCTGCCCGGGAAGTTGCGCTTCCGCCAGCGGCGCACGCTCCGGCGCGTCGCGAACTCGACCTCCCGCCTGCGATGGACGCCCGCACCGAACGCGCATACCCTGCGCCTGGAGCAATCCGAAATAGTCGACGAAACCGGCCGCCGCCGCTGTCCCGGCGACGCCGAACACCGCATCCGGCTGCTGCGCGCCGAAGGCCCCACGCCGGAGGCCTTCACCCTGCGACGAAGCTTCCCCGCCCTCGGCTCCGCCACCGTCGACGGCAAGCCCGACTGGCTCTGCCCGGCCTGACGAGGCATGCGAAGGTGGGGCCATGGCTGACGAACTGGTGCACTATTCGGTGTCGGGCGGCACCGCCACGATCACGCTGGACTCCCCGCACAACCGCAACGCGCTGTCCGCGCAGCTGCGGCGCGAGCTGAGCGAGTCGCTGACGAAGGCCCGCGAGGACGACGCCGTCCGTGTGATCGTGCTGACCCACACCGGTCCGGTGTTCTGCGCGGGCATGGACCTCAAGGAGGCCCGCGGTGCTGGGGCCGGCGAGCAGGGTGTCAACGAGTTCCCGAAGATCCTCGAACAGCTCTGGACCAGCCCGAAACCGGTCGTCGCCCGGCTTGCCGGGCCTGCCCGTGCCGGCGGCGTCGGCATGGTCGCGGCCGCCGACATCGCCGTCGCCGTCCGCGAAGCGACGTTCGCGTTCACCGAGGTCCGCATCGGGGTCGTCCCGGCCGTCATCTCCCTGACCGTGCTCCCCCGCCTCAACCCGCGTGCCGGGCACGAACTGTTCCTTACCGGAGAAACCTTCAACGCCGAGCGCGCCGCGGACATCGGGCTCATCAACTCCGCGGTCGACGCCGAAGACCTCGATACCGAGGTCGAGCGGTACGTGAAGGCGCTGGCGCTGGGCGGCCCCAAGGCGTTGGCCGCCACGAAGCAGCTGCTGAGCAGCCCGCGTCCGGCCACGCCCAGCGACGGGTTCGAGGCGATGAACAAGCTGTCGGCCGGGTTCTTCGCGAGCGAAGAGGGTCAGGAAGGCATCACCGCGTTCGCGCAAAAGCGAAAGCCGAATTGGGTTCCGTAGGTGCGCAGGCGCGGCTTGGGTAGGTGGCTCGTGAGTGTTTCGCGGGGTTAGAACCCCCCGGAACACACACGACTCGGTGAGCAGGTCGGTCAGGTGACGGCGGCCGGAGTTGCCGGGAGCGAGGGCGCGCTGCGCGTCCGAGAGCACGCTCCGGATCGAAAGGTACGTCCGCGGCTCGGCCTGCTTGAGCAGGTCCGAGTCCACCCAGATCAGTACGTGCTCACCCTGGGGAAGCCACGAAAGATCGGTGAGGCAGTCGTACAGCGCGTCGAGGTTCTTGCCGAAGGTCGGCGGGAACGACAGCGCCGCGGCGATCGCTTCCAGCGCGGACGCCTTGTCCGTCATGGTCTTCCCGTCGAGCAGGTGCACGAACGCGCCGCGCGCCCTGGCCTTGGCGGCGAGCGTCTCCGCTGCCGGCCGCTGCGGGCCCGTCACCTGACGGTGTCCACGACGACGAACGACGAGTAGTGGTCGCCGGTGTAGTAAAGCTCCTGGGACTGGCCGGTGATGAGCCGCCGCGCGCCGCGGTCCGGGCTGCCCGGCGTCTTCACGGTGTACTCGCGGTAGTAGCCGGATTGCTTGAGGGGCAGCAGTCTCTCCCGGTTGCCGAACACGACGTCGTCGTTGGCGGGATACGGGTACGGGCCACCGGCTTTGATCAGCTTCCAGGTGTCCTTCGCCTCCGCGGGCAGGCTGGACAGCGGCTTGACCGCCAGACCGGAATCGGCGCCCGCCACGGGCGAGCTCGACGAGGTCTTGGCCGGGGCGTTATCAGAAACGGCGTTCTGCACGAACCAACCACCGAGCACCAGCACGATGAGCCCGATCAGCGCAGCGGTGATCCGCCTTCGGTTGAACATGGTCGGCAGCTTAGGACGAGCCGTCGGACCGGTCTTCGCCGCGGGCGGCACCGAACAGCGCGGCGACGGCGCCGACAAGTTTGTCGATGAGCCACGCCACACCGAGACACAGCGGGCCCAGCACTGCCATCACCAGCACGAACTGCACCGGGAACCACTGCTGCGCAAGCCACAGCTCCGCGCCGTCCCACCAATCGGCCAGCCCGTTGAACACGGGAGTGAGCCTACGCCCATTGTGCTGCCGCTCTGGCGGAGCCCAGGTAGGTTGCAGACATGTTCGCCGTCTACGCCAAAGAACCCAACAAGGACAACCCATTGGACTCGCTGGTCGTCGGCGAGCGCCCCGAGCCCGTGGTGCCGGACGGGTGGGTGAAGGTCCGGGTCAAGGCCGCCAGCCTCAACATGCACGACCTCTGGACGCTGCGCGGGGTCGGCATCAAGCCCGAGCAGTTCCCGATGATCCTCGGCTGCGACGGCGCGGGCACCCTCGACGACGGCACCGAGGTCGTACTGCACGCGGTCGTCAACGCACCGGGCTGGCAGGGCGACGACACACTGGACCCGAAACGGACATTGCTGACCGAAAAGCATCAAGGCACCTTCGCCGACTACGTGGTCGTCCCGGCGCGCAACGCGTTGCCGAAGCCCGCCGGGCTTTCGTTCGCCGAGGCCGCGACGATGGGCACGGCGTGGCTCACCGCGTACCGCATGTTGTTCGTGAAGTCCGGCGTCCGGCCGGGCCAGACGATCCTCGTCCAGGGCGCCTCCGGTGGCGTGTCGACCGCCCTGATCCAGCTGGGCCGCGCGGCCGGAGTCCGCGTGTGGGTCACCGGCCGCAGCGAGGAGAAGCGGGCTCTGGCCGAGCAGATCGGCGCGCATCAGACGTTCGAGTCCGGTGCCCGCCTGCCCGAGCGGGTCGACGCCGTTTTCGAGACGGTCGGCAAGGCGACCTGGTCGCACTCGCTGAAATCGCTCAAGCCGGGCGGCATCATCGTCGTCTCCGGGTCCACCAGCGGGCCGGACGCGAACGCCGAACTGCAGCGGGTCTTCTTCCTGCAACTGCGGATCGCCGGTTCGACCATGGGTACCCGCGACGAGCTGGCCGACCTGCTGGAGTACGTCGATCTCGCCGGGATCCGGCCCCAGATCGGCGCGGAACTGCCGTTCAAGGACGCCGAGCAAGGCTTCCGCAACATGGAAGCCGGCGAAACGGCCGGAAAGACCGTATTCACCGCGTAGGCGGTATGCGCAACTTGGTCTAGACCCTCATAATGCGCAAGGCGCCGATTCGGGTTACTCCTACCTTGGTCTCGCAGGTCAGGGGTAACAACTCGGTAACCAGAACATACGTCCGTCTGGTCGGAAACGGTTTATCTCACAGTCAACATTCGACCATAAAGTGACCTTGCTTCGGTAACCTGTAAACATGACCGCGACGAAGCGGCCTGTGCCGGCTACCCCGGCCGGCCAAGGCGAGACTGACCGACCGGAGATCCGGCTGGCCTACCGGCGCTACGCCGGAGTGCGCACCCGCGTCCTGGAAGTGGGCCCCACCGCCGCCGTCGACACGGAAACCGGACGAAGCCCACGCCGGAAACGAACGAACACGGCCCCGAAGGCTGCCACACCCCGTCTCGTCCTCTTTCACGGTTACTGCGACAGCGCCGACACCTGGCGTCCCGTGCTGGAAGAGCTCGGCGCCGCCGGCATCCCGGCGATCGCGGTGGACCTGCCCGGTTTCGGTGAAGCCGACGCGCTGCGTTCCGGCACTATGCTCCCGCAACTGGACGCGTTCACCGCCGCGGTGATCAAGGAGCAGGCGGTGCTCGGACCCGTCGTCCTTGCCGGAAACTCCCTTGGTGGGACCACGAGCCTGCGCGCCGCCCAGAACGCGGCCCTTCCGATCGCCGGCGTGGTCTCGATCGCCGCCCCCGGGTTCGTCGACTCGTGGCTGATCCGAACGGTCGCCCGCTACCCGATCCCGCTCCGGCTCTACTCGGCACTGCCGCTGCCGGTCCCGGGTTTCGTGGTGCGCACGGTCGCCGAACAGCTGGTCCCCCGTTTCCTCTACGCGAACGCCGCGAAGGCCGAAGCCGTGCACGTCAAGCGCTTCCTCGACCTTTTCCCCGACTACCGGGCCACCACCTCACTGCTCGAACAAGCTCGTCAGCTCGTCGAAGAACTCGCCGGCGCCTACCAGCTCGAAACCGTCAAGGCTCCACTGCTGGTCGTCGTCTGCGGGAAGGACAAACTGGTCAGCGCGGCGTCCGGGCGGCAACTGCACGCGCTGGTGCCGCACAGCAGGCTGATGGTCCGCGAAGACTGGGGCCACTGCCCGCAGCTGGACGACCCGATCGAGATTGCCGAGCTACTGACCTACTTCGCGGCCGGCGTGAGCCGGCCGGACAAGAATCAGCGCCCGCTCGTGCCCGCCCGGCGCGATTCCGCCGCCGGCTAAGCCGCCGCTTTACGCCAGGCGGGCGGAGGCTCGCGAGAGGGCGGCGCGGGCTTCGCGTTCGAGCTTCGCGAAGATTTCGGCGGCCGGTCCGGCACCAGCGAGCTGGTACGTCTGCCCAGCCCACAGCGACATCGCCTCGGGGTCGCCCGCCTGGGCGGAAGCGGCGCGGATGGGCCTGGTCAGGTGGTGGACGTCCGGGTACGCGGAAGGAGCGTCAGCTGACTGCTCGGTGAGGACACGGTTCACCAGGGCGCGGGCCGGTCGTCCGGTGAACGCACGGGTGAACGCCGTCTTCCGGCCGCCCTCGGCGAGCGCGCGCTGCTGCACCGGCTGGGTACCCGCTTCGCCGGCCCGCAGGAACGCCGTGCCGAGTTGCGCGGCCACCGCCCCGGCGACCAGCACGGCGGCGACGTCGCCACCATGGATGAGCCCGCCGGTGGCGATCAGCGGCAGGTCGGTCACCGCCGAAACCAGGCGCAGCGCGGCCAGCAGGCCATAGACCTCGCCCCCGGCGGGGTGAGCAGGATCGTCCGCGAAGAGTCCGCGATGGGCCCCGGCTTCGAACCCCTGCACGCACAACGCGTCCGCGCCGATCGCCGCGGCGAGATCGGCTTCTTCCGGTGAAGTCACCGTGACGACCACCTCGCTGCCGACGTCGTGCAGGCGCCCGACGTCTTCGACCGACGGCAGGCCGAAGGTGAACGACACGACCGGGATCCGGCGCTCGACGACGAGGTCCAGCTTCGCGGGATACGCGTCGTCGTCCCAATGCGCGTCACCTGGCTCGACGCCGTAACGCCTCGCTTCGGCCAGCATGCGCTCGCGGTGCCCGGAAAGGTCGGCCATCGAAGGCGCGCCGGGCAGGAAGAGGTTCACCCCGAACGGCTCGGGGGTCAGCTCGGCGGTTTTCGCCATGCGCTCCGCGAGGGCCTCCGTGGGCAGATAGCCCCCGGGCAGGAAGCCGAAGCCGCCCGCCGCCGTCACCGCGCTGACCAGCGCGGGAGTCGTGGGACCGCCGGCCATCGGAGCGACGATGACCGGGAACCGCAAACGCTCGAACATGAACGCCAGCCTACTCATCGAACATTGGGCCATAGTGGTCTAGACCTATGTCGTTTGAGATGGCACCATGCGAGGATCGCCTCGCCAGGAGGACATCTGTGAAGATTCCCAAAGCGCGTCTCACCCGGCGGCGGTGGGTACACACCCTCGCCGTTCTAGCCATGGCCGGCGGCGTGACAGCCGCCACCCAGACGACCGGAGCCGCCGCAATCGTGCCGTTGCAGAGCATCGTGCCCGTACCCGTGTCGGTACAGGCCGTCAACGGGGTCTCGTTCCCGCTGACCTCGACAACCAAGATCTACACCCAGCCGAACTCCGCCGACGCGAAAGCCGTCGGCGACTACCTCGCCGGCGTCCTGCGCCGATCGACCGGCTTCGCCCTCCCCGTGTCCGACGCCCCGGCCATCCCGGCCGACGGCATCTCACTGCTGCTCTCGGGCGCCAACTCCAGCGTCGGGGCCCAGGGCTACCAGCTCAACGTCGCCGCGGGCACGGTCGTCCTGCGCGCGAACACCGGTGACGGCCTGTTCGGCGGTGTGCAGACCCTGCGCCAGCTTCTGCCGGGCAAGGTCGAAGCGGCCACCGTGCAGACCGGCCCGTGGACGTTCCCCGGCGCGAACATCGTCGACTACCCACGGTTCGCCTACCGCGGCGCGATGCTCGACGTCGCCCGCCACTTCCACCCGGTGGCAGCCGTCAAGCGGTACATCGACCAGCTGGCGCTGTACAAGATCAACAACCTGCACCTCCACCTGTCGGACGACCAGGGCTGGCGCATCACGATCGACAGCTGGCCGCGCCTGACCACCGTCGGCGGCAGCACGCAGGTCGGCGGCGGCGCGGGCGGTTTCTACACCAAGGCCCAGTACGCCGAGATCATCGCCTACGCGACTTCGCGGCACATGACGGTGATTCCCGAGATCGACATGCCGGGGCACACCAACGCGGCGCAGTCGGCCTACGCCGAACTGAACTGCAACGGAGTCGCACCGGCCCCGCGGACAGACACCGCCGTCGGCTACAGCTCCTTGTGCATCACCAAGGACGTCACCTACACCTTCATCGCCGACGTCATCCGTGAGCTCGCGGCCATGACTCCTGGCCCGTACATCCACATCGGCGGGGACGAGGCCCAGGCGACCACGGACGCGGACTACCTGAAGTTCATCAACAAGGTCATCCCGATCGTCACCGCCAACGGCAAGCAGGCCATCGGCTGGCACGAAATCGCCAAGGCGCCCCTGCCCGCGTCGTCGATCCCTCAGTTCTGGGGCACGACGACCGCCGACACCGGCGTCTCCAACGCGGTCGCCCGCGGCAGCAAGATCATCCTTTCGCCGGCGAACAAGGCGTACCTGGACATGAAGTACAACTCCAGCAGCCCAATCGGCCTCAACTGGGCCGGCTACGTCGAAGTCCAGGACGCGTACAACTGGAACCCCGGCGCGTATCTGAACGGCGTACCGGAAACGGCCGTCAAGGGCGTCGAATCCCCGCTGTGGACCGAAACGGTGAAAACCTCGGCCGACATCGAGTACCTGGCCTTCCCGCGGCTCGCCGCGCACGCCGAACTCGGCTGGTCACCCTGGTCGACTCACAACTGGGACGCGTTCAAGGCACGCCTGGGCGCGCAGGCGCCGCGCTGGCAAGCACTGGGCATCAACTTCTACCGCTCGGGCCAGGTGCCCTGGGAAAACAGCACCAGCGTGCCCGGCACCTGCAGCGCTTCGACGTGGAACGGCGCGGCCGCCTACAACGGCGGGGCCGTGGTGTCCCACAACAACCACAAGTGGACCGCGAAATGGTGGACACAGAACGAAGAACCCGGCACCACCGGCGAGTGGGGCGTCTGGCGCGACGACGGCGCCTGCTGATCTCCTTTCGTATCAGGCCCGGGGTGACCGCACTGGTCACCCCGGGCCTTTTTGGCGATACGGTTGACCGATGCCCTCCGATTTGGAACTCGTGCGCAAGCTTTCCGCCGCAGAGCACGGCCTCGCGACCATCACCACCGTCCGTCCCGACGGCACCGTCCACGCCTCGGTCGTGAACGCCGGTGTCCTCGAAGATCCTGTGACCGGCAAGACCAGCGTCGGCTTCGTGGCGCGGGGCGGCACGCGCAAGCTGGAGTTGTTCCGCCGCAACGGGCACGCGACGATCGTCTTCCGCCGGGGCTGGGACTGGGTCGCGGTCCAGGGCGCGACCCACCTCGTCGGGCCGGACGACCCCGACCCCGATTTCGACGACGCGAACCTGCCGCGATTGCTCCGCGCAGTGTTCGTCGCGGCGACCGGAACCCACGACGACTGGGACACCTACGACCGCGTCATGGCGGAAGAGCGCCGCGTGGCGGTGTTCATCGAAGCCAGCCGGATCACCGGCAACGGCTAAGTCCGACCACCGTGGCGATCTGCGGGTAGCTCCCGGCAGTCATGGTGCTCTCCTTTCATTCCAGAGCACACGATTCGCCGACAAGAACGGCCCGAAAACGAGGTGAAAAAGCGCGGTCCCCCGAAAGAGTGATTCGGGGGACCGCGCCGGAATGCCTTGCTACTTCTTGCCCTTACCGCTGTCCTCAGTGGACAGTGCGGCGACGAACGCCTCCTGCGGGACCTCGACGCGGCCGACGGTCTTCATCCGCTTCTTGCCTTCCTTCTGCTTTTCCAGCAGCTTGCGCTTACGCGAGATGTCACCGCCGTAGCACTTCGCGAGCACGTCCTTGCGGATCGCGCGGATCGTTTCGCGGGCGATGATCCGGGCACCGATGGCGGCCTGGATCGGCACCTCGAAGCTCTGGCGCGGGATGAGCTCCCGCAACCGGAGCACCATGCGGTTGCCGTAGGCGTACGCGTCGTCCTTGTGCACGATCGCAGAGAACGCGTCCACCGCTTCGCCCTGCAGCAGGATGTCGACCTTGACCAGGTCGGCGGCTTCCGCGCCCGCTTCTTCGTAGTCGAGCGAGGCGTAGCCGCGGGTGCGGGACTTCAGGGTGTCGAAGAAGTCGAAGATGATCTCACCCAGTGGCAGGTTGTACCGCAGCTCGACCCGGTCCTCCGACAGGTAGTCCATCCCCAGCAGCTGCCCGCGCTTGCCCTGGCAGAGCTCCATGATCGTGCCGATGAACTCCGACGGCGCGAGGATCGAGACCTTGCTGACCGGTTCCATCACCTTGTCGATCTTGTTGCCGGACGGCCAGTCCGACGGGTTGGTGACGTGGACCTTCTTGCCGTCGTCCAGGATCACGTCGTAGACGACGTTCGGCGCGGTGGAAATCAGGTCCAGGCCGAACTCCCGCTCGAGCCTGTCCCTGGTGATCTCCAGGTGCAGCAGCCCGAGGAACCCGCAGCGGAAGCCGAACCCGAGCGCGACAGACGTCTCCGGCTCGTAGTCCAGCGCGGCGTCGTTGAGCTGGAGCTTGTCGAGCGCCTCGCGGAGGTTCGGGTAGTCCGAGCCGTCCATCGGGTACAGGCCGGAGTAGACCATCGGCTTCGGCTCGCGGTAGCCGGCGAGGGCCTCCTTGGCGCCATTGCGCTCACTGGTGACGGTGTCACCGACCTTCGACTGCCGGACGTCCTTCACCCCGGTGATGAGATAGCCGACCTCGCCTACCCCGAGCCCGACGCTGACCTTGGGGTCCGGCGAGATGATGCCGACCTCGAGCAGCTCGTGGGTGGCGTTGGTGGACATCATCCTGATCCGCTCGCGCGGGGTGATCTTGCCGTCCATCACGCGGATGTAGGTCACGACGCCGCGGTAGGTGTCGTAGACCGAGTCGAAGATCATCGCGCGGGCTGGGGCGTCCGGGTCACCGACGGGATGCGGCACCTGGCGGACGGCCTCGTCGAGCAGCTCGCGCACGCCGACGCCGGTTTTCGCCGAGACGCGCAGCACGTCCGAGGGTTCGCAGCCGATGATGTGCGCGAGCTCCGCGGCGTACTTGTCGGGATCGGCCGACGGCAGGTCGATCTTGTTGAGCACCGGGATGATGTGGAGGTTCTTCTCCAGCGCCAGGTACAGGTTGGCCAGCGTCTGCGCCTCGATGCCCTGTGCGGCGTCGACCAGCAGGATCGCGCCTTCACACGCCTCCAGCGCGCGGGACACCTCGTAGGTGAAGTCGACGTGGCCCGGGGTGTCGATCAGGTGCAGCACGTAGTCCTGCTCGCCGACCTTCCACGGAAGGCGCACGTTCTGCGCCTTGATCGTGATGCCGCGCTCGCGCTCGATGTCCATCCGGTCGAGGTACTGGGCACGCATGTCGCGGCCTTCGACCACGCCGGTGAGCTGCAGCATCCGGTCGGCCAGGGTGGACTTGCCGTGGTCGATGTGCGCGATGATGCAGAAGTTCCGGATGAGCTCCGGGGGCGTGAAGGTCGTGTCGGCGAACGTCGTCACTCGTTGGTCCTCGCGAAGAAGGTCGGGGTGGGCCACGTCTATGGTCCCATGGAGCTCCGGGTGTGATTGGGGGTCATCCCCGATGCGAGGTTCCCGACTCCGTGATGACCTCGAAGTATGAGTAATTCCATGATCGAACTGCTCGGGCGGATGGGCGCCGCGCTGAGCGCGCACAGCACCGCGGCGACCGAACGGCACCTCACCACAGTGGCCAAGATCACTTCTGACGAGATCGTGTGGACCGTCGGCCCTGATCCTGGCGCGGGGTCCGGCCGGGAAGACGCATCGGTCGACGTCGTCCTGAGCATCAACAACGTGCAGCTGTGGGCGGACCGCGTCGCCGGGTTCGCCGAGCTGCGCAGGGTGCTGCGTCCCGGCGGGCGGCTGCTGCTTTCGGCGACCGACAAGTCACTACCGGTGCCGCGGCACGAGCTGGCGTCCGAGGTGGAGCAGGCCGGTTTCACCGACCTGCAGACCTGGACGTGGGAGCCGCCCGGCGTTTTCGCCACCACGGCGGCCCAGCTGCGCGCGATCCGTAGCACGCCCTATTAGCGGGGATCGGTCCGGAGTGGGTGCTTCTCCGGCACCTCCACGAGCACGATGCGGGTGCCGTCGGGGTCCGAGATCCAGGCTTCGTCCAGGCCCCACGGCTCGCGGCGCGCGGCGCGATCCGGGGTGAGACCGTTCGACTTCAGTTCCTCCAGCGTCGCCGGAAGGTCTCTGACCTGCAGCCAAAGTGCCACGTCCGGGCTGGGCCCGGTCTCGCCCTTACCGACGATCTCAAGCGAGCCGTGTCCGAGGAAGAACACCGTGCCGCCCGGGAACTCCTTGTCGATCGCCAGCCCCAGGGTGTCGCGGTAGAACGCGGTGGACACTGCGGGATCCTTGGGGTGGATCAGCACCCGGCTGCTCAGGACATCCATCCTTCATCCTTAGCCGATGCGGTCAGGCCGCGGCAATAGCCGCGATCCCGGCGAGGACGACCAGCGAACCCGAAAGCCGGCGGACGAGGCCGGGCTCGCCGAACAGCAGCCAGGCCGCCACTCCCCCGAACACGATGCTGAGCAGCCTGGCCGGGACGTTCACCGAGCCAAAGCGGTGCCATCCACTACGTGCACCCTAGGCGTGTCCTGGGCGCCTCCGGACGGGTGCCGGACGGCCTGTAAGCTTGCGCATCGTTGCCGTGTGGCATTCCGCCATGGAGGAAACCTGCCGTCGCTCACCTGGGCGGTCAGAGCCACAACAACGCGGCACGAACTCACCGATTCTGATCAAGGAGCGCCCGCGTGGCCAACATCAAGTCCCAGATCAAGCGCATCACGACCAACGAGAAGGCACGCCAGCGCAACGTGGCGATCAGGTCCTCGGTCAAGACCGCGATCCGCAAGTTCCGCGACGCCGCCGACGCCGGCGACAAGGCCAAGGCCGTCGAGTTGCAGCGTGACGCTTCCAAGAAGCTCGACAAGGCCGTCACCAAGGGTGTTCTGCACGCCAACCAGGCCGCGAACAAGAAGTCCGCGCTCGCGAAGCGCGTCAACTCGCTCTGACGCTGAGCCTCTTCTTCTAAAGGCCCCTGGCGACCACGGTCGCCAGGGGCCTTTTTGTCGCTGCCCTGGTGTCCTGCGCCGTCGTTTCCCGGCGAGGTAACGAAGGGGTCCTTGAGGGCATTAGCTAGTGTCCTTCGCCTTTGGCGGCGATCAATTCCAGTACTGCCCGTTCGAGGGCGTATTCGGGGTCTGCCGCGGCACCCTTGACCTCGGCGTTCAGCCTGGCGACGGTACGCATGGCGTCGGCGAGGCCGTCCGGGCCCCAGCCGCGGGTCTGGCCCTGGGCCTTGCGGATCTTCCACGGCGGCATCCCGAGTTCGCCGGCCATCTGGTTGGGGTTGCCCCGGCCAGCCGCCGAGACGCGTGCGATGGTGCGGACGGCGTCGGCGAGCGCGTCGGCGACGAGCACGTGCGGGACACCGAGCTGCATCGCCCAGCGCAGCGACTCGAGCGCGGCCGCGCGATCCCCGGAGACGGCTTTTTCGGCCACCGCGAACCCGTTCACGTCGGCCTTGCCGCGGTGGTAGCGGTGGACGGCGTCTTCATCGACGGTGCCGCCCGAGTCAGCGACGAGCTGCGACGCCGCGGAGGACAGTTCACGAAGATCCGAGCCGACGGCGTCGATCAGCGCGACCACCCCGGCCGCGTTGATCCGGCCGCCGGCGAGGCGGACTTCGTTGCGGACAAACGATTCCCGCTCGGCGGGCTTGGTCATCTTCGGGCATTCGGTGATCACCGCGCCCGCTTTGCGCAACGCCGCGGGGAGCGCTTTGCCCGCCTTGCTCCGGCCGCCACCGGTGTGCACCACGACGAGCACGATGCCTTCGGCCGGCTGCGCGATGTAGCCCATGACGGCGTCGGCGATCTCCTGCGAGATGTCCTGGGCGGAGTCGATCACGATCACCCGGCCCTCGCTGAACAGCGAGGGGCTGACCATCTCGGCCAGCATGGGCGCTGTGAGTTCGGACACCCGCACCCGGGTCATGTCCGCGGTCGGGTCCAGCGCCCGCGCGGCATCGAGCGAGCTGCGGACGGCACGCTCGATGAGCAGTTCTTCATCGCCGAGAACCAGATGTAGCGGGGCTGGGGCGGCGGCGGTCGCGGTCACGCCCACGATCCTCCCACCAACCCGGCGGCTGCCCCCAGCGCGGTGACATCCGACCTCCGCGATGGCATGAGGTGATCGCCATGTCGTACGGTGTAGGCGAGGCAGTGCCGAGCACCGCACGCCGAAAACTGAATACCGCTCATCCAGAGGGGCAGAGGGAACGGCCCGACGAAGCCCCGGCAACCGGCGTCAGCCTGTCATCTCGCGTTCGCGAGGTAGCTGACGATCACGGTGCCAATTCCGGCCCGCGTACGCGCGGGGCAGATGAGGAAAGGACCTCGTGATGACTGCAACCCTCGACACGAACACCTCGACCAAGCGCACCCCGGATCTCGGACCGGCGATCGGCTTGATCTCGAAGGAAGAGGGTCACCGGCAGCCGCTGGCTCCCGAGTTCGTCTCCGCAGAGGACTTTTCCCCGCTCGAGGTCGAGTACGACTTCGGCACCGTCACCCGCGAAGACATCCAGGCGGGCCCGAACAACATCTGGCGGTACAAGAAGCTGCTGCCAGTGCCGTCGAACGTCGAAGAAATCCCCAACACCGAGCCCGGTGGCACCCGGCTTATCCGCGCGGACAGGCTCGCGAAGGCGCTGGGCGTCAAGCGGGTCTACGTCAAGGACGACACCGGCAATCCCACCCACTCGTTCAAGGACCGCGTGGTCGCGGTGGCCTTGGCCGCCGCCCGCGAGTTCGGCTTCGACGTGCTGGCCTGTCCGTCGACGGGCAACCTCGCGAACGCCGTGGCGGCCGCCGCCGCGCGCGCCGGGTGGCAGTCCGTCGTGCTGATTCCCTCCAATCTCGAAAAGGCGAAGATCCTCACCACCGCCGTGTACGACGGCGCGCTCATCGCCGTCGACGGCAACTACGACGACGTCAACCGCCTGGCAACCCAGCTGGCCGGCGAGCATGAGAACTGGGCGTTCGTGAACGTCAACGTGCGCCCGTACTACTCGGAGGGCTCCAAGACCCTCGCGTTCGAGGTCGCCGAACAGCTCGGCTGGCGCATCCCCAAGCAGATCGTCGTGCCGATCGCCTCCGGTTCGCAGTTGACCAAGGTGGACAAGGGTTTTCGTGAGTTCGCCAAGCTCGGTTTGGTCGAAGACACCGCGTACAAGATCTTCGGTGCCCAGGCCACCGGCTGCTCGCCCGTCTCGGCCGCGTTCCGCGCGGGCCACGACGTGGTCCAGCCCGTACGACCGGACACGATCGCCCGTTCGCTCGCCATCGGCAACCCTGCGGACGGCCCGTACGTGCTCGACGTCGTCACCCGCACCGGCGGCGCCATCGAGGACGTCTCCGACGAGGAGATCGTCGAAGGAATCCGCCTTCTCGCCCGGACCGAAGGCGTCTTCACCGAAACCGCCGGCGGTGTCACCGTCGCCACGGCGAAGAAGCTCATCGAGGCCGGAAAACTCGACCCGGACGAGGAAATCGTCCTGATGATCACCGGTGACGGCCTGAAGACGCTCGACGCCGTCGAGGGCAAGATCGGCCCGATGGCGACCGTGCCTCCCTCGGCCGAAGCCGTCCGCAAGGTTCTCGAAGGGCGTTAGCGTCGCGCGGACGCGGAGGCCCTCGTGGCCGCCCGCGTCGCGCCACGGAAAGCCCTTGCTCGTCGAAAAGTATCGCGGTGTCCCCGTCGGAGTCGGTGCGCGTGACCAGCGCGCCGGCACCGGTGAGGACGTCCAGGGTTGTCTTGTTCGGATGCCCGTAGGTGTTTCCCGCGCCGACGCTCACCATCGCGACTCTCGGGGCGATCGCGTTGAGGAAGGCAGGCAAGGAAAACCTCGAGCCGTGGTGGGGGACCTTCAGTATCTCCGCGCGGAGATCGGCTTTGCCGGCGAGTAAATCGGCTTGGGCGGCCAACTCCACGTCGCCGGTGAGCAGGATCCTGCCCGCACGGGTCTCTGCCCGGACCACGATGGAACCGTTGTTGATCGCGGTGCCGTCCTGCTTGTCGAGTTCGCGTGCCGAGACATAACTCGGCCCCAGCACATCCAGGCCGAGTCCCGGCCAGTCGAGCCGTTGTCCCACGGTGAGTTCGAGCAACGGCACTCCCCGCCTTTCCGTCTCTTCGAAGATCTGTCGCCAGGCCCATTCGGGCGCCCGCCCCGGCCCGACCGCGACGGCGCCCACGGCCCGGCCGTCGAACACCGACGTCAGCCCGCCGATGTGATCCGCGTGTAGATGACTGATCACCACGAGCGGAATCCTGTCCACCCCGAGCCTGTCGAGACACTCGTCCACCGGCCCGGGCTCCGGCCCGGCGTCGATCACGACAGCGCGGCCCGGCTCCGCGGTGGCCAGTACCGCCGCGTCTCCCTGGCCGACGTCGCAGACGACCGCCGCCCAGCCCGAAGGCGGCCACGCCTTGGAAACCAGCTGGGTGGGCACGAAGACCAATAGCGCCAAGACGAGCACCACGGCCAGCGTGACCCTCATCTTCCGGTGCCGCATCGCCAGCAGGAGCAGGACGGCGAGCAACGCGGCGAGGATCCCGCCCCACCAGCCGCTCGGCCACGGCACCACCGCGCCCGGTACGCGCGAGGCATGCCGTGCCACGGCGATCAGCCATTCCACCTCCGGCCCGGCCAGCCGGACCAGCACCTCCGCGGCGCCTGGCCAGAACGTCGCGACGACTGTGGCGAAAATGCTGAGAACCGTCGCCGGCGCGACCACCGGAGCAGCCAGCACGTTCGCCAGTACCGAGATCAGGCTCAGCTGACCGGCCATCCCGGCAATCACCGGCGCGGTGACGACAAAGGCGGCCAAGGGAATCGCCAGCCCTTCCGCGTAACCGGAAGGCACCCCTCGCCTGGTCATCGCGTCGGCCCAGCGTGGAGCCAGCATCACCAGGCCCGCTGTCGCCAGTACGGACAGCGCAAAGCCGAAACTCACCGCCATCGCCGGGTCATAGAGCACCAGCAGGCACACGGCGACCGCCAGCGCCGGGAGCGCGGAACCCGCCCGGCCCAGAGCCAAGGCCAACAGTCCGACCCCGCCCATGACCCCGGCACGCAGCACGCTCGGTTCGGGCCCGACAAGGACCACGAAGCCCGCCAAGGTAAGTCCCGCGACCGTCGCACAGACCTTGGGCCCCAGCCGCAGCAGGCGAAGCAGCAGTAAGACCGCCCCACCCAAGACGGCGAGGTTCGCACCGCTCACGGCCGTCAGATGGGTCATCCCGGCCTCGGTGAACTCGTGCTCGACACGCGGCGAAAGCGTGCTCGTGTCCCCCACGGCCAGGCCTGGGAGCAGCCCGGCGGCCTCATCGGGGAGAACGGCCGAGGCCTGCCTCAGCCCCTCGCGCATCGACGCGGCCGCCCGCTGCCACCAAGGCGCCTCGGCGACCTCGCCCGGCGGCCCGCGCACGTAGACGACAGCCACCGTCAGCTCGGCTCCCCGGGGCGGCGCGAGCTTCCCTGACGTGGTGACCGGCTGACCGGGAAGCAGCTTCGACCATCGCTCGAAGGGAGCGATGAGCACGATCCTGCCGGTGGACCCGACCGCATGCCCGGCGACGTCGATCCGCTCGATGTCCGCCGCGATCACCACACTTCGCGCGCCGGCCGCCTGATCCGCGTAACCGGCGCTGCGCACGGCCCGGGGCCTCTCGGTGACGACGGCGCGCAGCACCGCCTGCTCCCCTCGTGCGGCGTGCGCGCGCAACGGGTCGTTCTCCGCCTGCTCCAGCCGGGACGCCCCGGGCCAGACGGCCAGCAGACCGCACAGGAAGAGCGCCGCGGCCGCGGCGAGCGATCTTGGGTTACCTCGTGACCGGACGAAGAGAACTACGGCGGCGAGTGCGGCGACCGCCCCGCACAGGACGGCCACCCACCATCCGCAGAGCAGCCCGAACAAACCCGAGGACCAAAGAGCGACGGCCGGGGGAACAAGGCGGAGGTCCTGACGCCGGGTTTCGACAGGGGCTTCGGGATCCGCGTCGAAGACGGCGGTTTTCATTGCACACTCACCTGGTCCCGCAATTTCGAATATTTGCTCGGACCGATGCCGTCGATATCCCGGAGTTGCTCGATGGTGCTGAACCTGCCGTGGCGGGTGCGCCATTCGACAATGCGTTTGGCCGTCACCTCGCCAACCCCCGGCAGGGTGTCGAGCTGCTCCAAGCCCGCTGTGTTCAGATCGAGCTTGGCCGCGGGTGCTCCGCTGCCGGGCTGGGCAGGCTCCGCCGCCGAGACCGGGACGCCCACCGCAAGCTGTTCACCGTCCGCGAGGCGGCGCGCCAGGTTCAAGCCATGAAGATCCGTGCCGGGCACCGCGCCTCCGGCGGCCGCCAGCGCGTCAGCGACCCGTGACCCCGCCGGAACCGTCACCAAGCCAGGAGACGAGACCTTTCCGACGACGCTGACCACGAGTTTCGTCGCCGTAGGAACTGAGGCCTCGACCGGCGCGGCCGCCACCTTGCCCGCCGGCGGCAAGGGCGGCGGGCTCTCGTGGCCGGGCTTGCCACCAGCCAGGATCACCGTGGTGAGCACGACGGCCACCACGCCGAGCAGCGCGGCCGAAACGGCCAGCCGCCGCCGGCGTGGCGATCCCGGGCTGCCCGCGGGCAGCCAGCGCTCCGCCAGCCGGCCGGCGGATGAGCGCGCGCGAGTTTCCGATCCGGCCTCCGCGGTCGTCACGGCTTCGGCGGCCAACTCCTTCAGCCGGACCGATGAGGAACTGTCTCGGGAAAGAGAGCCCGGATCACGGGCTGATCGCTCGAACACACGATCGACGTTAAAGCTTCGGGGCGGCTGAGGACAGCGGCGATCACGCCGCCTGTGGATAAGTGGGGAGCTGTGGATAAGTCGACCCAAACCGAGCGGTAAAGGCAACTCGGCACCATCCCGGTGAGATCGTGAAGGGGACCTTGAGGGACTCTGAGTCCCTCAAGGACCCCTTCACGGTGGTTGCGAACTTCGGATGAGGAGAGACAAATGCTCGGCGAAGTGATCAAGGGCGGTGTTCGGCCCGCGCTGAAGTTCGGCGAGAAAACCCTGACGTACCAGGAACTCGGGTACGCGGCCGCGGCCGTCGCGGAGCGGATCGCCGGAAAGACGCGGGTCGCAGTCTGGGCGACGCCGACGATCGAAACCTGCGTGGCCGTGGTCGGCGGGTTACTGGCCGGGGTGGCGGTGATCCCGATCAACCCCAAGGTCGGCGAGCGTGAACTCGACCACATCCTTTCCGACAGCCAGCCGGACGTCGTGCTCCGCGAGACGGACATCGACTTCACCGATACCGAGCCTCGCGAGGTCCCGGCGCACGACATCGACGGCGAAGTGCCCGCGTTCATCGTCTACACCTCCGGCACGACCGGCCCACCCAAGGGTGTCGTGCTCCCCCGCCGGGCCGTCACGAGCAACCTCGACTCGATCGCGGACGCCTGGGAGTGGACCGCTGACGACGTCCTCGTCCACGCGTTGCCCCTGTTCCACGTGCACGGCCTGATCCTCGGCGTGATCGGGCCGCTGCGCCGGGGCGGTGCGCTCCACCACGTGGGCAAGTTCTCGACGGAAGCCGTGGCCGCCGAACTCGGTGGCGAGGCGACGATGATGTTCGGCGTCCCGACGATGTACAACCGGCTGGCACAGGATGTCGCCGCCGATCCGAAGCTCGCCGAAGGCGTCGGCAAGGCCCGCCTGCTCGTATCGGGTTCGGCGGCCTTGCCCGCCGCGCTGCACGAGCGGATCTTCACTGCGACCGGGCAGCAGATCGTCGAGCGTTACGGGATGAGCGAGACCCTGATGAACTGCAGTGTCCGCGCGTCGGGCGAGCGCAGGCCGGGCACGGTCGGCCCGCCGGTGGACGGCGTCGACCTGCGCCTGGTCGACGAGCAGGGCGCGCCGGTCAGCGGTGACGAGGTCGGCGAGATCGAGGTACGCGGGCCGAACCTGTTCCTGGAGTACCTCAACCGGCCGGACGCGACAGCGGAAGCGGTGCGGGACGGCTGGTTCCGCACCGGTGACGTGGCCACCCGCGACCCGGACGGCTACCTCCGGATCGTCGGGCGCCGGGCCACGGACCTGATCAAGAGCGGTGGCTACAAGATCGGCGCCGGGGAGATCGAGAACATCCTGCTGGAACATCCGCAGGTCGCCGAAGTCGCGATCACCGGCGAGCCCGACGATGACCTCGGCGAGCGAATCGTGGCGTGGATCGTCGCCGAGCCGGGCACCACACCGGACGAAAAGGAACTGGTCGATCACGTCGCCCGGCTCCTCACCCCGCACAAGCGGCCACGGGTGGTGCACTTCCTCGATGCCTTGCCCCGCAACGAAATGGGCAAGGTGACCAAGCGTGCGCTCGGCCGCTGACGAGTTCGAGGAGCTGTCGCCCGAGCACGAATCGAACGGCCCGGGCCACGGGCGAAAGGCTCGTGCACGGCCCAGGATCTGCTGGAACTGGGCCTCGTGGCGAGTTTCGCGAAAAGCCCTAGCGGTTTTGCCGTTGCACCACAACGCCGAGAACACCGGGGCCGGTGTGCGCGCCGATGACCGCGCCGAGCTCGGACACCACGCACCCGCCGGACTTCGGCACGCAGTCCTCCAGACGGTTCGCCAGGTCGGCCGCGCGATCGGGTGATGCCAGGTGATGGACCGCAAGTTCGACGGTGTCCTGGCCCGCCGCGGCCGCCGCCAGTTCCACGAGCCTGGCCAGCGCGCGGTTCATGGTCCGCACCTTCTCCAGCGGCCGGATCATCCCCTCGGAAATATGCAGCACCGGCTTGACCGCGAGCGCTGTCCCCAGCAGGGCCGCCGCCGGTCCGATCCGGCCGCCGCGACGCAGATGTTCCAGTGTTTCCACGACGAACAACGTCTCCGAGCATTTCGCCGCCGACACCGCCGCGTCCTCGACGGCTTGGGGTGAGCCTCCCCCTGCGGCGACGTCGGCGGCGTGCAGCGCGGCGAAGCCCAGACCCATGGCCGTGGTGCGGGAGTCGACGATCCGCACGATGTCCGGCCCGACCTCCTGCGCCGCCAGCACCGCGGCTTCCCAGGTCCCGGACAGTTCCCGCGACAGATGTACCGAGACCACCGAGTCGGCGCCGTCGGCCAGCGCCGCGCGGAAGACAGCGGCGAACTCACCCGGGGTGGGCCGCGAGGTGGTGACGATCTTGCGCTGGCTCAGTGCTTCCGCCAGTGCCACGGGGCCGACGTCGATGCAGTCGAGCGCGGAAATGCCGTCGATCAGCACATGCAAGGGGACAACACGGATCGAGTGCCGGTCTGCGAAGCCCTCCGGCAGGTGGGCAGTGGAATCCGTGATGACGGCGACCGGCACGCGGATCAGCCTACGTTGCGGCCTCGCGCCACCAGGGGTGCGACCAGTTCCGCCATCGCCCGGCCGACGTCGGCGTGGCCTTCCCAGCCCCAATGCATCCCGTCCGGATTGCCACGCCCGCTGAGGATGTGCGGCTCGATCACGGCGGCGAGGTCGAGCAGTGGGACGCCGACGCGGCGCGACCACGCGGTCATTGCGGCCGTCGCGCCTTCCCTGGCCGTGTGGACGTATCCGTAGGACGCGGCGCGGTGCACGCCCGGGAGCATCCCGACGATCGGCAGCGCCGGGCGAAGTGCCCGGAGCGCCTCGACAATGTCGTCGAGGTAGCGGACGGTCAGTTTCGCGGGCAGCACGGCCGGTTTGCCCCGCATGGCGACAGCGAGCTTGGGCTGAGCCGCAAGATACGCACCGCGGATGACCCGGCGCACGGAGTCGGGACGCAGGTACCGCAGCCCGGTGCGCAGATAGGTCGGTAACGGTGACGGCAGGGTGTCCATGCTGCCGATGGCGAGGATGACGGCGTCGGCGTGGCGCAGTTCGGCCCAGACCCGCGGGTCGCCCACCAGCGACCACCACGCGTCGCGCGCTGTCCAGCCGAACCCGGCGAACATCTCGACGCTGCCACCGAGTGCCTCGGTGGTGACGTTCGGCCAGATTCGCTTGTCGTCGGCCGGATGCGGGCCGTCTGGCCCGTGGAAGCTGAGCGAGTCGGCGAACACCAGCAGCCGGGGGGAATTCACGCTATCCGGTCATCCCGGCGTTGTAGGCGTGCAGGCGCCAGGCGCCCTTCCGCCTGCCGAGCTCCACCCAGTGGCAGTTCGCGATGCCGCCGAGCGTTGGCCAGAGCTCGATGGGCAGGTTCAGCAGCTTCGCCGTCAGCGCGACGATCAAACCGCCGTGCGCCGCGAGCAGGACTGTGTCGCCCGGGTCAGCTTCGGGATGCAGCAGGTCCGAGACGACCTCGGAAGCGCGCTCGGCGACGTCGACCCGGGACTCGCCGCCGGGAGGGGCCCAGGTGGAGTCGACGCGCCAGAGGTCGCGATCACCCGGCGAACGCTCGTCGACCTGCGCGCCGGTAAGGCCCTGCCACTCGCCAAGGTGCGTCTCGCGCAGCCGCTTGTCGATACGCAGCGGCACCCCGATCGCGTCGGTCAGCACGGTGGCGGTGTCGGTGGCGCGCCGAAGATCGGACGCGATCACCAGATCGGGGGAAAAACGGGCAAGTGCGGGCACGGCGAACCGGGCCTGGTTCCAGCCGACCGGGGTGAGCGCCGAGTCGAGATGGCCCTGCATCCGGCCTGCGGCGTTGTAATCCGTCTCGCCGTGCCGCCAAAGCACCAGCCGCTTCGGGCTCACGACGCGCCTTGTCCCTCGACCGCATCCTCCTCGTCGGGGGCGACGATCTCGAGACCTTCGACCTCGATGACCGGGCAGTCTTTCCAGAGCCTCTCGAGGCCGTAGAAAGAGCGTTCTTCCTGGTGCTGGACGTGCACGACCACGTCGACGTAATCGAGCAGGACCCAGCGGCCCTCACGAGCGCCTTCGCGGCGGACGGGCTTGTGCCCGCCGAGCCGGAGCTGCTCCTCGATGTTGTCCACGATCGCGCCGACCTGGCGCTCGTTGAGCGCGGAGGCGATGACGAAAGCATCGGTGATCACGAGCTGGTCGGACACGTCCAGCACGATGACGTCACTGGCCTTCTTGTCCGCCGCCGCATGCGCGGCCGCTTTGGCCAGCTCTCGTGCCTCGGACGTGGCTACCACAGTGCTCCTTCGGATAGATGAAAATTGCGCACCTGAGGGTACCTGGAGGCGCCGCCGAGCTGCTCAGCCCATCATCCGAGACGGCCGCGGCGATCAGGCCTGGGCCGTCTCGGTGGTTTCGGCGGCGTTCCCGGCGTACAGCTTCCGCTTGTCGATGTACCGCACGACGCCGTCCGGGACGAGGTACCAAACGGGTTCACCGTTCTCGACCCGCTCCCGGCAGGCTGTGGACGATATCGCCATCGCGGTCACTTCCACCAGGCTCACCTTGCCGCTGGGCAGGTGGTTGTTGTTGAGCCGGTAGCCGGGACGGGTGACGCCGATGAAATGCGCGAAGGTGAACAGCTCTTCGGCGTTGCGCCAAGTCAGGATCTGTTCGAGGGCGTCCGCACCGGTGATGAAGAACAGCTCGTCGTCCGGGTATTCGGCGTGCAGATCGCGCAGGGTGTCGACGGTGTAGGTCTGGCCCGTGCGGTCGATGTCGACGCGGCTAACCGAGAAGATCGGGTTCGACGCTGTCGCGATGACAGTCATCAGGTAGCGGTCTTCGGCGCGGGTCACCACCCGGTCGGACTTCTGCCACGGCTGCCCTGTCGGGACGAAGATGACTTCGTCGAGCCCGAAGCGGGACTGGACCTCGCTGGCCGCGACCAGGTGTCCGTGATGCACGGGGTCGAAGGTGCCACCCATGACCCCGATACGCCGTGGTGACATGAGTAAGGAGCCTATCTGTGTTTGTTGGCGGCGCGCGATCAGGTTCACGTGACCAGGGCGTGGCATCGGAGGTGGGTGGCGGTCGGGTGCCGGGGGCGCCCTGCTCCTGCGAACCTGGCCTTCGGCGAGCGCGCGCGGTGAAGACTTCCGGCCGCGGCCGGCCGGAAGTCGTGCTGACCGGCTTTACCGACTGGGGGCCCGCGCGGCTGGGTGGGGTGGCCTTGTCGTATGACTGGACCGTTCGCGGCGCAAGTCGGCCCGGCAGGAGTTGAATAGTCGGAGCCATAGGGTAGAGGTAGACCCGTGGACATTCCTGCTCTCCGGCAACGAGCCGACACAGTGCTGCGATCACTGGCCGGCGAATCGGCTGTCCTTCGCGAAGACCAGTGGACGGCGATCGAGGCATTGGTGGCGCATCGGCGACGGGCCCTCGTCGTCCAGCGCACCGGGTGGGGCAAGTCCGCGGTGTACTTCCTCGCCACGGCGCTGCTCCGGGAGCTCGGAGCGGGTCCGACGGTGATCATCTCGCCCCTGCTGGCGCTGATGCGCAACCAGATCTCGGCGGCCGAGCGCGCCGGGATCAAGGCCGCGACCATGAACTCCGCGAACGCGCAGGACTGGGACGAGGTGCAGGCGGCCATCACGGCCGGGGACATGGACGTCCTGCTCGTAAGTCCCGAACGGCTGAACAACCCCGACTTCCGCGACACTGTGCTCCCCAAGCTCACGGCGACGGCCGGACTGCTCGTTGTCGACGAGGCACACTGTATTTCCGACTGGGGCCACGACTTCCGGCCGGATTACCGCCGCCTGCGCACCCTGCTTTCCGATCTCCCCGAGGGTGTTCCCGTCCTGGCCACCACGGCGACGGCGAACGACCGCGTGGCCACCGATGTCGCCGAGCAGCTCGGCATCGGCGACGGCGCGGGCACGCTCGTCCTGCGGGGACCGCTGGACAGGGAAAGCCTGCACCTCGCGGTCTGCCGGCTGCCCACGGCACAGGCCAGGCTCGCGTGGCTCGCGGAGAACCTCGGTGAGCTGCCCGGTTCTGGAATCATCTACACACTCACCGTCGCGGCGGCGCACGACGTCGCGGGCCTGTTGCGGGACCGGGGTTACCCGGTGGCGGCGTACACCGGGAAGACGGACCCCGCGGAGCGCCACGCCGCGGAGGACGATCTGCTGGCGAACAGGGTCAAGGCACTGGTCGCGACTTCGGCGCTCGGCATGGGTTTCGACAAACCGGACCTCGGGTTCGTCGTGCATCTCGGCGCGCCGTCCTCCCCCATCGCCTATTACCAGCAGGTCGGCCGTGCCGGGCGTGGGGTGCAGCGGGCCGAGGTGATCCTGTTGCCGGGCAGGGAGGACGCGGATATCTGGGCGTACTTCGGTTCGCTCGCCTTCCCTTCGGCATCGCGGGTCACCCAGGTCCTCAACGCACTGGCCTATGCGGACCGTCCACTGTCGACAGCGGCGCTCGAACCGGTGGTGGAGCTCTCCCGGTCACGGTTGGAGATGGTGCTGAAGGTGCTCGACGTCGACGGTGCCGTCCGGCGGGTCAAGGGCGGCTGGGAAGGCACCGGCCAGGACTGGCACTACGACGCCGAGCGGTACGCCAGGGTGAGCCGTGCCCGTGAGGTGGAGCAGCAGGCCATGCTGGACTACCTCGAAACCCCGGGCTGCCGGATGGAGTTCCTGCGACGCCAGCTCGACGACCCGGAGGCCGCCCCCTGCGGTCGCTGTGACAACTGCACCGGAAAGCATTGGGGCACCACGGTTTCGGCGGCGGTCGTGGACGCGACGGAGCAGCGGCTCCAGCGGCCCGGGCTCGAAATTCCGCCGCGTAAGCAATGGCCGACGGGCATGGCGAAGCTCGACGTCCAGCTGTCCGGGAAGATCGCGCCGGGTGACCAGGCCGAGGCGGGGCGCGCACTCGGCAGGCTCACCGACGTTGGGTGGGGCGGGAGGCTGCGCGAGCTCGTCGGCCCGGCCGCGAAGGACGGACCGGTACCGGACTCGGTTTTCAAGGCCTGTATCGCCGTGCTGGCTTCGTGGAAATGGGCCGAACGGCCGGTCGCCGTCGTCGGTATCCCCTCGGCGACCCGCCCGGAGCTCACCCACGACCTGGCGCGGAGGCTCGCCGAGATCGGCCGATTGGACTTCCTCGGCATGGTGGCTTCCGCCGGAAGCCCGCCGCGACGGGCCAACAGCGCCCAGCGGCTCGCCGACCTGACGAACAGGCTCAGTGTCCCGGCAGAGCTCGCCGAGGCCGTGTCGTCGGTCAGGGGGCCCATCCTCCTCGTGGACGACGTGATCGACACGGGTTGGACGGCGACGGTGGCGGTGCGTCTGCTCCGCCGGGCCGGCGCACCGGCCGTCCTACCCTTCGCGCTGGCGAGCACGTCGTGAGATCAGGCGGTGGAGCTGCACTGCTTCACGCGCGAGCGAGGGCTGCTCACCCACTGCGACGTGTCGATCACCGAGGCTGACTGTTCGTTTGCAACCGCCGATGTCCACATTCAGACAAGATCTTCCGGCTGCCCGTCATTTCTGGCAAAGTTCCGAGCCACTGCACGGCGATGTCGGAGGCAACCAATGGTCGAGTCACCAGTGGACTCACAGGTCAAACATCGATTACCGGTCCGCAAGCTGTTCGCGGCCAGTGTCGGCAACGCACTGGAATGGTTCGATTGGACGATCTACGCGACCTTCAGCATCTACTTCGCCACCGCGTTCTTCCCATCAGGCAACGACACGCTGGCGCAGATCAACACCTTCGCGACCTACGCACTGGCCTTCTTCTTCCGGCCGCTCGGCGGGGTGCTGCTCGGCCGGTTCGCCGACCTCAAGGGCCGCAAACCGGCGATGATCCTCACCATCGTGTTGATGGCGGGCGGTTCGATCGCGATCGCCATCCTGCCCACGTTCGAGCAGGTCGGCTGGCTCGCGCCGATCCTGTTGCTGCTCGCGCGAGTGGCACAGGGCCTCTCGCTGGGTGGTGAGGTGTCCAACGCGTCCGCCTATCTCGGTGAGATCGCCCCGCCGGCTCGGCGCGGGCGCTACTCGTCGTTCTTCTACATCTCCACCGGCTCGGCCGTCCTGCTCGCCTCCGTGCTGGGCTTCGTGCTGGCCAGGACGATGACCAAGGCCGACCTGACCTCGTACGGCTGGCGGATCCCGTTCTTGATCGGCGGTGTGCTCGGCATCGTCGGGCTGTGGCTGCGCCGGAGCCTCGCGGAGACCGAGCAGTTCGAGCAGAACAAGACGAAGGCCAGCCGCGTCGAACGGCCGCTGCTGACCACCCTGCAGCAGCATCCCAAGGCCGTCGGGCAGATCGTCGGCTTCACGATGCTCTCCACGCTGTGCTACTACACGTTCTTCAGCGCGCTCACGCCGTTCGCGGTCAAGACGCGCCATGCCAACGACGTGGACGTCTTCCTCGCGCTGTCCATCGCGACGGCGTTGTTCGTCGCGCTGCAGTATCCGATGGGCGCGCTCGCCGACAGGTTGGGGCGCAGGCCCCAGCTGTTGGTGTGGTCGGGGACGATCACCATCGTCATCGTGCCGCTGTCCACATTGGTCAAACCCGGCCTCGGCAACCTGATCGTGGTGTTCTGCGTCGGGCTCGCCCTCTACACCGCGATGACCTCGATCGCCCCCGCGGTGATGAGCGAAATGTTCCCCACCGAGCTGCGGGGAATCGGCATCGGCGCTTGGTACAACCTGACGGTCGCGCTCTTCGGCGGCACAGCGCCGCTCCTCATCAACCTGCTGTCCGCGGCGGGAGCGCCGATCGTCTTCTTCATCTACGTCGCGGTCTGCGCGGCGATTTCGTTCGTGGTGATCTACCGGATGCCCGAGACGAGGGGAATGGAGCTGAAGTAAACCTGTTCGACCGGCAGGACACCAGGCCCTAGTCTTCCCGCAGCGACGAACAGGAGTGCGAAGTGCGGGACGGCGATGTGGGACACGAATTGGGGCGCCGCGTCGCGGCCGCGCTCAAGGCGGGACTGGACGTGGACCTCACGCCCGGGGAGACCCTCGTCCGTCCGTCCCCTCGTGCCGGTATCGACTACCAATGTGACGTCGCCATGAGCCTCGGCCGGAAGGTCGGCCGCCCACCGCGTGAGGTCGCCGCGATCTTGGCGGAACAGCTGAATTCGGGCGACCTGCTGGAAAAAGCCGAAATCGCGGGGCCGGGTTTCCTGAATCTGGTGCTGTGCGGCGAATGGCTGGAAAGGCGCGCCGCCGAGCTGCTGGCCGACGACCGCCTCGGGATCGCTCCCGTCGAAGACCCACGCCGGATCGCCATCGACTACGGCAGCCCGAACGTGGCCAAGGAAATGCATGTCGGACACCTGCGGTCGTCGATCATCGGCGACTCGATCGCCCGGCTTCTCCGGTTCCAGGGTCACGAAGTCATCCCGCACAATCACCTCGGCGACTGGGGCACGCCGTTCGGCATGCTCATCGAGCATCTGCTCGGTGAGGATTCGTCCGCCGAGCACACTATCGGCGACCTCAACGGCTTTTACCAAGCGGCGCGCGCCGCATTCGACACCGACCCGGCCTTCGCGGACCGGGCGCGGCAACGTGTTGTCCTGCTGCAAAGCGGTGAGGAGCCGACGCTGCAGTTGTGGCGAGAACTCGTCCACGAATCGACGCGCCATTTCGAAAAGGTGTACGAGCTGCTCGGTGTCCAACTCACTCCCGGCGACATCTACGGCGAAAGCTTCTACAACCCGTTCCTCGCCGAAGTCATCGACGAGCTCGAAGCCGATGGGCTGACCGAAATGAGCGACGGCGCGGTGTGCGTCTTCCCGCCCGGTTTCGTCAACCGTGACGGCGACCGCCTGCCGTTGATCGTCCGCAAACGGGACGGCGGCTATGGCTACGCGACGACGGACCTCGCGACGGTGCGCTACTGGACAAGGGAACGCGGCATCACGGATCTGCTGTACGTCGTGGGTTCGCCGCAGTCCCAGCATTTCGCGATGGTCTTCGCCGCATCCCGTCGGGCGGGCTGGCTCACCGACAACCATCACGCCGAGCACATCGGCTTCGGCACCATCCTGGGCGAAGACGGCAAGACCATGCGTACCCGCGCCGGCGGCACGGTCAAACTGGCCGAACTGCTCGCCGAGGCCGTCGACAGGGCGACGTCGATCGTCGCCGAGCGCAGCGAACTCAGCACCGACGAGCAGGCCGGGGTTGCTCGCGCGGTCGGGATCGGCGCGGTGAAGTACGCGGACCTCTCCGGCGACCGCGAGCGCGACTACACCTTCGACTGGGATCGCATGCTCTCGATGGAGGGCAACACCGCCGTCTACCTGCAGTACGCCAACGCCCGCATCCGGTCGATCCTGCGCAAAGCCGGCGAGACCGAGGCCGCACAGGTCAAGCTGACCGCGCCCGCGGAACGGGAACTGCTGCTGACGCTCATCCGGTTCGCCGCCGCGGTGGAATCCGCCGCAGCGACGTACTCGCCGCACAAGCTGTGCACGTTCCTCTACGAGACCGCGTCGGTGTTCTCCCGGTTCTACGAGCAGTGCCCGATCTTGAAGGCCGACGTCCCGGAAGATGTCCGTCAGTCACGGCTCGTGCTGGCCCGCCTCACCTCGAACACGCTTGCGCTCGGCCTGTCCCTGTTGGGGATCGAGGCACCCAGCCCGATGTAACAGCACTGTTGCATCTGCTACGGTCGACTGGTGAACCGAGACTGGTCCGCGGTGGCCGACGTCCTGATGAGCCAACTGACCGAGCACTACCTGCACCCGGATGTCGCCGAGCGGATCTGCGCGCGGATACGCCGTCGCCTGGCCGAGGGCGACTACCGGGGTCTCGCCGACGAGCGGGCGTTCGCGGACGCGGTCACCGAAGACATGCAGTCCGTCAACGGCGACCTGCACCTCTTCGTCCAGTACAGCGAGGAAGAACTGCCCAAAGATTCCACAATGGACGATTCGCCGCTGCGGGCCGAACAGGCGGTGCTCACCGGCCATGGATTCGCGAAGGTCGAACGCCTGCCCGGCAACGTCGCGTGGGTCGATATCCGGAAGTTCTACGATCCCACCGTCGCCGGGGCCGGTGCGGCGGCGATCGCTGCGATGCAGCTGGTCGCGGGCGCAGACGCGCTGCTGCTCGACCTGCGGAACAACCGCGGTGGCGAGCCCGAAATGAACGCGCTGGTGTCGGGCTTCCTGTTCGACGAGCGGACCCACCTCGTCGACCTGTACTTCCCGGCCGCGAATCGGACGTTGCAGTACTGGACGGATTCGTTCGTCCCCGGCCCGATTTTCGGCGGCACCAAGCCGATCTACGCGCTCATCAGCGGCAGGACGATCTCCGGTGGCGAAGGAATGGCTTTCCAGCTTCAGCAGTCGAAGCGCGCCACCCTGATCGGCGAAACCACGGCCGGGGCCGGGAATTTCCACTACCCGCTTCGCCTCACCGCGCATCTACTCTCCGCAGTCCCGTCGGGATATCCGGTGGACCCGGTTTCCGGCGGGCAATGGGAGGGAGTTGGTGTGCGCCCGGACATCGACGTGCCCGCCGAGCAGGCCTTCGACGTCGGCTACCGGCTCGCGCTGGAGCACGTGGTCGGCGTCGGCGAAGATGGCGCGCGGCGTCAGATCGCCGAGGACGCCAGGAACGCGCTCACTGAGCTTTCTCGGTAACCAAGCGTTGGGGGGTTCGGCGTTGCGCAGCTGACTTCTGGGCAGGAACCGGCGTCGAAAGACTTCGCCGATGCCTACGTTGCGCCGCCAATCACTCAGCGGCGCAGCGGGACCAGGTCGTCGGCGTGGACGACCTCGCGGCGCTGTTCCGCGGGAAGTTCGTGGCTGGACCGGCCGACCAGCTCGGGCAGCTCGGTGGCGTCGAAGGCCACCACACCGCGAGCGACCACGCGCTTCGCCGAATCGACGAGATCGACGACGTCTCCTGCCTGGAAATCGCCTTCCACCCCGGTGATCCCGGCGGCGAGCAAGGACCGGCGCCGGCGCACGACAGCGGCGACAGCGCCGTCGTCGAGCAACAGCTTTCCGGACGCGCCGGCGGCGTAAGCCAGCCAGAACCGGCGGGCCGAGAGCCGGGAATCCGCGGCGGCGAAAGCTGTTCCGACGTCGGCGCCGGTCAGGGCGTGCTTGGCGTCGGCGGCCGCGGCAAGCAGCACCGGGATACCGGCGCCGGCTGCCGTACGGGCCGCGGCGAGTTTGGAGACCATGCCACCGGTGCCCAGGCCCGAGCTCGACATGCCGACCGAGATTCCGTCCACATCGGACTCATCGGTGACCTCGAAGATCTTGCGGGTGGCGCCGTCACGGGGATCGCCGTCGTACAAAGCGTCCACATCGGACAGCAGGATCAGCGCATCCGCGCCGATCAGATGCGCCACCAACGCGGCCAGCCGGTCGTTGTCGCCGAACCGGATCTCTTCGGTGGCCACCGTGTCGTTCTCGTTGACCACCGGCACCGCACCGAGCGCCAGCAGCCTGTCGAACGTGCGCTGGGCGTTGCGATAGTGCGAGCGGCGGACGACGTCGTCGGAGGTCAGCAGCACCTGGCCGACGGTCAGCGAGTAGCGGCCGAAAGACTCTGCGTACGCGTGCGCGAGCGCGAGCTGCCCGACACTGGCCGCGGCCTGCTGGGTCGCGAGATCACGTGGGCGCTTCCCGAGCGAAAGTGGCGCCAGACCGGCCCCGATCGCGCCGGAGGAGACCAGCACGATCTGGGCGCCCCTGGCCACCCTGTCACCGATGGCGTCGACCAGTGCGTCCAGCCTGGAGACGTCCAGGCCGTCGCCCGCGGTGGTCAACGCCGAAGAACCGACCTTGACCACCAAGCGGCGGGCGGTCGCTATCGCCCGCCGGGCTCGACTCACCTGTCCCGCTCCACCGGCGCACTCGACTCGAGCATCTCGCCGCCCTCGATCTCATCGGGACCGTCACGGCGGATACGCCGGGATTCCTTACGCTCCACCGCGCGCGGACGGCTGTGGTCCTCGAGCCGCATGTCGGTGCCACGGCCGGACATCCGGACCGCGATACCGGCGGGCGTCGACGGCTCCCAGTCGAACGTCACGTCGCCGATGGTGATCGAGTTGCCCGGCACCGCACCCGCGCGGGCCAGC
The DNA here is from genome assembly GCA_032230695.1 of Actinomycetota bacterium. Taxonomy (GTDB): domain Bacteria; phylum Actinomycetota; class Actinomycetes; order Mycobacteriales; family Pseudonocardiaceae; genus Amycolatopsis. The sequence continues at coordinate 50,665 of JAVXWP010000123.1, forward strand.
GCGTCCTCGACACCGAGGCGGTTGAGCCTGTCGCCGAGGTAACCGACGGCCTCGTCGTTGCCGAAGTCGGTCTGGCGGATCCAGCGCTCCGGGCGGCGCCCGATCACGAAGAACGCTTCCTCGTCTTCCGGATCCTGCACGATCTTGAAGCCACGGTCGTTCACCGCCGTCGGGCGGATGACGATGACCTTTTCTTCCTTGACCGGCTGGGCAGCGCGGTATTCCTTGACGACCTCGGACAGGGCGAAGGTCAGCTCACGCAGGCCTTCCCGCGTGATCGCGGAGACTTCGAGCACCTTGTACCCGCGCTCCTCGAACAGCGGGCGGACGAGCTCGGCCAGCTCCGCGGCCTCGGGAACGTCGATCTTGTTCAGCACGATCACCCGCGGGCGATCCTTGAGATCCCCGCCGAGGCTCGGCGTGTACAGCGAAAGTTCCTTTTCGAGCGCGTCGACGTCGGAAAGCGGGTCACGACCGGGGTCGAGGGTCGCGCAGTCGACGATGTGCGCCAGCACCGCGCACCGCTCGATGTGCCGCAGGAAGTCCAGGCCGAGGCCCTTGCCCTCACTGGCGCCCGGGATCAGGCCAGGCACGTCGGCCATGGTGAACACGTTGTCGTCGGCGGTGATCACGCCGAGGTTCGGGACCAGCGTGGTGAACGGGTAGTCCGCGATCTTGGGGCGCGCGGCCGAAAGCACCGAGATCAGCGAGGACTTGCCGGCGGACGGGAAGCCGAGCAGGCCGACGTCGGCGACCGAACGCAGCTCCAGGACCAGATCCCGGGTCTCGCCCGGCTCGCCCTTGAGCGCGAAACCGGGGGCCTTGCGGGACTTCGACGCGAGCTGCGCGTTGCCGAGGCCACCACGGCCACCTTCGGCGGCGACGAAGGTGGTGCCGATGCCGACGAGGTCGGCGAGCACCTCACCGTCCTCGCTCAGCACGACCGTGCCGTCCGGCACCTTCATGATCAGCGTCTCGCCCTGGGCGCCGTTGCGATGCGCGCCCATGCCGAGCTTGCCGTTGCCGGCGTGGGCGTGCGGGCGGAAGTGGAAGTCGAGCAGCGTGTGGACGTTGGCGTCGACGACGAGCAGCACGTCGCCACCGTTACCGCCGTTACCGCCGTCGGGACCGCCGAGCGGCTTGAACTTCTCGCGATGCACGGAGGCGCAGCCGTGCCCACCGTTACCTGCGGTCAGATGGATCACCGCGCGGTCGACGAAACGGGACGCCATGGTATTGCCTCTTTCGTACCCTGCCGGACTAACTGATTGCAACTGTGCCACTACGTGAAACTGTGCTGTACATACTGTGTCATCACATAAAAGAACGAGGGGCGGAACCGGATCATTCCGGCCCCGCCCCTCGCCTAAGCCTGGTGGCTGGTCTGACTCAGACCTCGGCCAGAACCTCGGCCGGAACAATGTTGATCATCTTGCGGCCACGCTTGACACCGAACTGCACCGCACCGGCGGTGAGCGCGAACAGCGTGTCGTCGCCGCCACGGCCGACGTTCACGCCGGGGTGGAACTTGGTACCACGCTGGCGGATGATGATCTCGCCGGCGGAGACTTCCTGGCCACCGAACCGCTTGACCCCGAGCCGCTGGGCATTGGAATCGCGGCCGTTACGAGAGCTGGACGCACCTTTTTTGTGTGCCATGGCTGCTCACGCCCCTTCTTTATAGGAGTGACAGTCCTGGTGAGACTGTCTGTGGAGTGAAGCGGTCTTACTGGTTGATACCGGTGACCTCGACACGGGTCAGCTTCTGCCTGTGACCCTGGCGCTTGTGGTAACCGGTCTTGTTCTTGAACTTGTGGATGCGGATCTTGGGACCCTTGGTCTGCTCGACAACCTTGCCGATGACCGAGACCTTCGCCAGCACGTCGGCGTCCGTGGTGATCTCTCCACCATCAACGACCAGCACAACGGGGAAAGTGTGCTCGGTACCCGGCGTCCCTTCGAGCTTCTCGACCTCGACGACGTCGCCGACGGCCACCTTGTACTGCTTGCCGCCGGTCTTGACGATCGCGTACGCCGACACGGGAGTCTCCTGCATTACTAGACAATGGGTGGGGGCTTGTGCGCTCGGCCCACCCGAGGGTGGTCCGGGAGCCGCACAATGCGGCCCGCTCTAGTGGCGGGCCGCATTCCAGGTTACGGGCTATCCGAAAAGGGGGTTAACCCGGGGTGGCCGTAACCCGCTTCTTCAGTTCGTTTCGGCGCTGACCGGCGGGCCGGCCGGACGGGACGCCGCCCGGCGCGGACGCCGGCGGGTGGAACGAGTGGCAGGCACCGGCACCTCGACCTCAGGTACGGCTTCCTCGGCCTCAGCGGCCGCTTCGGCCTCCTTGGCGAGGTTGCCACCCACACGGCCGGTGACCATCGGCGCGGCGGGCTCCTGCACGACCTCAGGCTCCGGAGCGTGCGCGTGCCCGTTCAGCTGGGCCGTTTCGGCCTGCTCGGCGGGTGCCGCGCTCTCTTCGGCAACGGGGTGCTCGTCTTCGGACTTGGCCACCTTGGCCGCCTGGGCGATCGCCTGCACGGCCGAAACGACCGACTCGCGCTGCTCCGGGGTCGGAGCGGGCGCGACAGGTTCGGTACGGGTGACGGTGAGCGTGTCGTCCTGACCGCTCTCCTCGCCCTTGCCGCGGCCACGGGAGCGCCGGGACGGCTGTTGCTGCCCGCCACCGCTGGTGCCGCTGCTGGACGGGCCGCTCGGGGCACTCGGGTGGCTGTGGCCGTTGCCGTTCTGGGTACCACCGCTGATGCGCTGCGGCTCGGTCGAGACGACCACGCCACGGCCCTTGCAGTGCTCGCAAGGTGTCGAGAAGGCTTCGATCAGACCCGTCCCGATCTTCTTGCGGGTCATCTGCACGAGACCCAGCGAGGTGACTTCGGCGACCTGGTGGCGCGTGCGGTCCCGGCCGAGGCACTCGGTCAGGCGGCGCAGCACCAGCTCACGGTTCGATTCGAGCACCATGTCGATGAAGTCGATGACGATGATGCCGCCGATGTCGCGCAGCCGGAGCTGACGGACGATCTCCTCGGCGGATTCCAGGTTGTTCCTGGTCACCGTCTCTTCGAGGTTGCCGCCGGAGCCGGTGTACTTACCGGTGTTGACGTCGATGACCGTCATCGCCTCGGTCCGGTCGATGACCAGGTATCCACCCGAGGGCAGCCAGACCTTGCGGTCGAGCGCCTTGGTGATCTGCTCGTCGATCCGGTGGTCGGAGAACGCGTTGCCGGTTCCGGTGTAGCGCTTGAGGCGGCTTTCCAGATCCGGTGCGACGTGCTTGACGTAGCCGTGGATGGTGTCCCACGAGGTGTTGCCCTGGATCTCGAGGGTCGAGAAGTCCTCGGTGAACAGGTCACGCACGACCTTGACCAACAGGTCCGGCTCTTCGTAGAGCATCGTCGGCGCGCTGGACTTCTTGCCGTTCGCGGTGCCGGCGTCGGCCTTTTCCTTGATGACCGACCACTGCGCGGTGAGCCGGTTGACGTCGCGGGCGAGCTCTTCCTCACTGACGCCCTCCGACGCGGTGCGGATGATCACACCGGCGTCCTCGGGGACGATCCGCTTGAGGATGTCCTTCAGCCTGCGCCGCTCGTTCTCCGGCAGCTTGCGGGAAATGCCCGTGGCGCCACCGGCGGGCACGTAGACCAGGAAACGGCCCGCCAGCGAGATCTGCGTGGTCAGCCGCGCGCCCTTGTGCCCGACCGGGTCCTTGGTGACCTGCACCAGGACGCTGTCACCGCTGGAGAGCGCCTGCTCGATCTTGCGGGCCTTGCCCTCGAGACCGGCGGCGTCCCAGTCGACCTCACCGGCGTACAGCACGGCGTTGCGGCCGCGGCCGATGTCGATGAAGGCGGCCTCCATCGACGGGAGCACGTTCTGCACCCGGCCGAGGTAGACGTTGCCGACGATCGAGCCGGTGCTGGAGTCGGTCACGAAGTGCTCGACGAGCACACCGTCCTCGAGCACACCGATCTGGGTGGAGTCGCCCTTTTCGAGCACGACCATGGTGCGCTCGACCGATTCGCGGCGGGCGAGGAACTCGGCCTCCGACAGGATCGGCGCGCGCCTGCGGCCGGCCTCGCGGCCGTCACGGCGACGCTGACGCTTGGCCTCCAGCCGCGTCGAGCCGCGCACACTGCGCACCTCGTCACGGGCCGGACGCTCGGCGCGCTCACGCTCGGGGCGTTCCGCGCGCTCGGTCTCGCCCTTGCTCTGGCGGACGTGCACGACGGTGTTCGGCGGGTCGTCTTCGGTGGTGCCGGCGGCATCAGCGGCGCTGTCCTCCCCGCCGTCATCCCCGCCCTTGCGGCGACGACGGCGGCGACGGCGCTTGTTGCCGGCGTCGTCACCATCGGCGTCGGCATCCGCGTCGGCCTGCGACTCGACGGGCGCGTCGTCGTGCTTCTCGTCTTCCTCGGTGTCGGCCTCGTCGACAGCCGGCGCGTTGCGGACGTTGCGGCCACGCTCGCGCTTCTGGCTCGGTTCGGGAGCCTGCTCTTCGTCGGTCTCCAGGCCGCCCTCGTCGCCACCCTTGCCGCGGCCACGGCCACGACGGCCACGACGCCTGCGACGGCGGCCCGACTCGTCTCCGTCGTCATCACCCTGGTCTGAACCATGGGACAGCTGCCGCTCGTCCTCGAGCTCCTCCGTGATGGGCTCCGGCTCGGGCTGCTGCCTGCGGACCGGTGCCTCGATGGGCTCCGGCGGCAGGAAGGTCGGCGACGGCGCCGCGAACACCGGCATGTGTGCCCGGCGACGACGGATCGGCGCCTCTTCGACGACCGACTCTTGAACGGGCTCGGTGTGAACGGAGGCAGTTTCGACGACCGGCTGCTCTTCGACGACCACCGGAGCGGCCATCTCGGCGAGCACGGGAGAAGACTCGGGGGTCGCCACCACAGGCTGTTCGTCGGTGAGGCCCAGCGCCTCGGCCAGTCGCAAAGCCACATCACGGGTCACGCTCGACTGAGCGCTACGGGTGCTCTCGCCGAGTTCGGTGAGCTTCGCCAGCACTTCGCGGCTGTTCGACCCGAACAGCTTGGCCAGCGCGTGCACCCTGACCCTGGGCGGCAGCTCGGCGAGCTTGCCTGCCATGGATGTGGCGGTATTCCCGCCGGTGTTCTCGGCGGGTGTGTCCGCGTTCGACATATATCTCCTCCGCCCCCGGGCGCGTCTGCCGGATTACACCGGAAGGACGCGGCCGCGCAGGGGCACCTTTCTGTTTGTTCCGCCGTGGTGGGCACCGACGACGGGAATCCTTGCCTCGCGCCGGCGACGGGGCCGGGGTTCCGGCTGCCCGTCGATGGCAGGTCCACTCGGCGACGCACTGGCAGGGCTCTCAGCGTCTTTTCCGCCTACCATGTCGTCGAGCCGCTCAACGGTCGAGCAGCGACGATCATGGTGCTCGTTCAGCACGTCACCGGGCCGCAGCTTCGCCCGTGCACCACCTCCTGCGGTGCCCGGCGACCCAACGGCCTACCCGAGTATCCCACACCGTGGGGTCGAGGCTGTGTACTCGGTGCCACGAGCATGCCCGTGGCGCGCCGGACAGGGGTGACGGGACGGACATACGGCCACCGGCTGGGCGAACTTTCGGTCAGAGCTTGTCCGGCCGGTTCCGGGTGGCTAGCGTGCGGCTCGGGGCCGAGCGCCCGCCGATCGGGAACGACGGCGGCCGCGCGGGAGGGAAGTCTCCGTTTATCCGGTTGGAGGTCCGGTGACAGTGCTGGGTCGAGCGCTGACCGGCGTCGTGTGCGCCGCATTGGTGCTGTCCGGCCAGCTCGCCGTGTCCACGGCCGCGAGCGCCGCGGAAGCGAGTTGTGTCACAGCCGGTCGCGCGCTGCGCTACGTGGTCATCTTCGATCGCGGAACGGACGCGGCGACGGCGGCCGACGGCGTTTCGGCGGCGTGCGGCGCGACGACCATCTACTACCCACAGATCGCCGTGGGTGTCGCGACCTCCCCCGATCCCGGGTTCGCGGATCGGTTCGGGCCCGATCGCGCGTTCAGCGCGCAGGCCGCCCGCCTGGCCGCTCAGCGCGCAAACGCTTCCGTCATGCCGAAGACGACCGCCGCCCGCCCGGAGCTGGCCCCGACCGATCCCGCCGCGGTACCGGCGGCGGACCGCACCGGCGAGCAGTGGGACATGCGGGAGATCAACGCCGCCGCGGCCCGCGACATCGACCCCGGCAGCCCGGACGTCGTGGTCGGTGTGCTGGATTCGGGCATCGACCCGGCGCATCCGGAACTGATCCACGCACTCGACCCGGCGCTTTCGGCGGGCTGCCTTACGGGCGCACCGGACCAGGACACCAAGGCATGGGCCGCGACGACGTCATCCCACGGGACACATGTCGCGGGCACGATCGCCGCGGCCGACGACGGCAAGGGAATCACCGGGGTCGCCCCGGGCGTCCGGCTCGCGTCGGTGAAGGTCATCGACGACCGCGGGTACGTCGACCCGGAGGCCGCGGTGTGCGGCCTGATGTGGGCGGCGAAGGAGCGGATGAAGGTCACCAACAGCAGTTTCTTCGTCGATCCGTGGTCGCTGTCCTGCGCCCACGGCTCCGACTACGCGGTCGTGCGCGAGGCGATGGCGAGGGCCGTCGAGTACAGCAGCCAGGCCGGCACGGTGAACGTCGCGGCGGCGACCAACGAAGCCGTCAACCTCACGCCGTCGCCGCGATCCGACGGCCCGCAGCCTTCGACGGCGAAGGCCAGGGGCTGTGAAGCGCTCCCGGCTGGGCTGCGGGACGTGGTCGCTGTCTCTTCGGTGGGCGAGAGCGAGGTCAAGGCCGGTTACAGCTCGTACGGGCTTGGTGTGATCGACGTCACCGCTCCCGGCGGGGAGACCGGGAAATGCGTGCTTTCGACCGTGCCCGGCGGGTACGCATCGCTCTGCGGGACCTCGATGGCGGCCCCGCACGTGGCCGGTGTGATCGCGCTGATGGCGTCCGCGCACCCGGGCTACACCGCCGCGCAGCTGCGGAAGGCCGTCGGCGACCAGGCCGAGCCGATCGCCTGCCCCGACGACTACGACCTGACCGGCGATGGCACCCAGGACGCCTACTGCGCGGGTTACGCAAGCTACAACGGGTTCTACGGCCACGGCATGGTGGACGCGCTCGCCGCCGTCGCCCCGCGAAGCCCGTCAGGCAGGCCCTAACGCAGCAGCAGGTTGCCGAGACGGCGCGATGTCGCCCAGACACCTATCGCCGCCATAACCGCCAGGTACGCGACGTGGCCCAGCATGCCCGCCTCGAAGACACCCACCGACAGGCCTCGCATCAGCTCGATGCCGTGGTACAGCGGGAAACACTGCACCACGATCCGCAACGGCTCCGGGTACACCGTGAGTGGGTAGAACGTCGTCGAGAACAGGAACATCGGCATGATCGCGAGCTGGATGTAGTCGAACTGCGACGGCGAACGGATGAACGTCGCACAGGCCATGCCCACCGCGGCGAAGGCGAACGCCAGCAGCAGAGCGACCGGCACCAGCAGCAGCACCCAGAGCGACGACACCAGGCCCATCGCGAACATGACACCGAGGAACCCGACGGCGTAGACCCCGCCGCGCAGGACCGCCCAGCTGATCTCCCCGATCGCGATGTCGAACGGCCCGATCGGGGTGGACAGCATCGCGTCGTAGAGCTTCGCGTACCGGAACTTGAAGAACACGTTGAACGTCGAGTCGAACACCGCGCCGTTCATCGCGGAGGACGCGAGCAGCGCGGGGGCGACGAACGCGATGTAGCTCATCGTCTGGCCACCCGGCCCGGCGACCTCCTTGACCAGCAGGCCGAAGCCGTACTGGAAGGCCAGCAGGTAGAAGAACGGCTCGAAGAACCCGGAGACGAACATCAGCCAGGACCGCGAAGTGACGACGAAGGAGCGTTCTATCAGTGCGCTCGCGCGGCCGCTGTACATGCCGGACGGGAGCATGCGCAGCAGCAGCAGCCCACGGCGCTCTGTTCGTTGGACGAGCGCCACTCAGACCACCAGCCGACGGTAGAAGTACCTGCGGGCGGCAACCGCACCGACCAGGAGGATGACGACGAGATACCCGAGGTGCCCGAGCATCGCCAGGCCGCCCACCCCGCCGAGGGTGATGCCGCGCGCCAGCTCGTTTCCGTGCCACAGCGGGGAAACCCAGGCGAGCAGGCGCAGCACCAGGGGCAGCTGGGCCACGGGGAAGAAAGTGCCGGCGAGCAGCGTCATCGGGATCACCACGAACCGGAACAGCAGGCCGAAGCGCGCGCCTTCGTCGAAGGTGGTGGCGGCCAGCGCCATCATCGGCGCCGCGCACGCCAGCCCGGTGAGCGTGCCGACCAGCACGACGAGCACAGCCCCGAAGTTCAGCCAGGCGCCGAAGAACACCGCGATCACCGCGTACGCGGCGCCGGAAAGCGTGAGCCGCAAGGCGATCCAGATCAGCTGGCCGCCGAAGACCTGCCCCGGCGTCATCGGTGTCGCGGTGGCGGCAAGGTAGTCACGCTGCCATTTGAACCCGGACAGCACCGGGTACGTCGCCTCGCCGACGCCGATCTGGAGAGCCGCCGACACGAGCAACGCCGGTGCGACGTACTGCAGGTACGACAGCCCGCCGGTGGCCGGACCGGCCTGCACCTGCGACCCGAACCCGAGCCCCATCGCGGCCAGGAACAGCACCGGCTGCAACCCGGACGAGTACAGGTTCGATGTCCAATAACGCCGGTACCAGGTCCAATAGCCTTCGACGCGCAACCATGCCGCACGCCACGATCCGACCACCCGGCCGGTGGATTCCACGATCGCCATCAGTCCGTCAGCGCCCGTCCGGTCAACCGCAGGAAGACGTCCTCGAGCGAACTGCGCCGGACCAGGCTCGACACCGGGCGGATGCCCCTGGCGTGGACCTGCTCGAGCGCGGCTTCCCCGGCGTGGGTGTACAGCAGCACCCTGTCCGGCAGGACCTCGACGCGCTCGGCGAGATCCTCGACCGTGAGCGCGGCGCTCGCCTGCTCCCCCGGCGCGAACCTCAGCTCCAGGACCTCGCGCGTCGAATGCCGCGCGATCAGCGCCGTGGGCGAACCTTCGGCGACGATCCGGCCGGCGTCCATCACGACCAGCCTGTCGCAGAGCTGCTCGGCCTCGTCCATGTAGTGCGTTGTGATGATCAGCGTGACACCGTTGGCCTTGAGCCGGAAAAGCTTGTCCCACAACAGATGCCGGGCCTGCGGGTCGAGTCCGGTTGTCGGCTCGTCGAGCAGCAGCAGCTCCGGGTCGTTGACCAGCGACCGCGCGATGGTGAGCCGCCGCTTCATCCCGCCGGACAACGGCTCGACCTCGTCATCGGCCCGGTCGGTGAGCTGGGCGAACTCCATCAGCTCCTCGGCCTTGCGGCGCACGTGCGCGCGAGAGAGGCCGAAGTAGCGGCCGTAGACCTGCAGGTTCTGCCGGACGGTCAGCTCGTTGTCCAGGTTGTCCTGCTGCGGGACGACCCCGAGCCGCGCCCTGATTTTCGGCCCGTCGATGTCCGGATCCATCCCGAGCACCCGCAAATCGCCGTCGGTACGCGGCGAAACGCTCGCGATCATGCGCATGGTCGACGATTTGCCCGCGCCGTTCGGCCCCAGGAAACCGAACGCCTCCCCCCGCCGGACCTCGACATCGACACCACGCACGGCCTCGAACTGACCGAAGCGCTTGGCGAGCGCTTTGGCCTGCACCATGGCCGGTTGGTCGGCTGTTTCTTCATCCACTCGATCACCATCCCACGACCCACCGACAAGAAAAACCGGTTTACCACCAGGGGGAGCTGAACCGCCCCGGGTTTGGTGGGGACTGTGGGGACCCCTGCGGTTGGGTGGGTGGCTCGTGAGTGTTTCGCGGGGTTAGAACCCCGCA
>JAVXWP010000086.1:0-2674 GCA_032230695.1 Actinomycetota bacterium
GCCCGCGCCTCGTCGAACGCGGTGAGTCCGTAGCCGGACTTGATCTCCACGGTCGTCGTACCCTGCCGGCGCATCTCGGTGACGAGCCGCGCCACGTTCGCGGTCAGCTGCTCGTCGGAGGCAGCCCGGGTCGCGGCGACCGTCGTACGGATGCCGCCCGCGCTGTACGGCGTACCGGTCATCCGCGCCGCGAACTCCTCGGCCCGGTCCCCCGCGAACACCAGGTGCGAATGCGAGTCCACGAACCCCGGGATCACCGCCCGCCCGCCGAGATCCAGCGAGGTGTCCGCCGCCGGCGCGTCCCGGCGCGACCCGACCCAGGCGAACCGCGACCCCTCGATCACGACAGCCGCGTCCTTGACCTCACCAAGAGCGGCGGATCCATCAGCAGTCGCGCCACCGTGCAAGGCGCCTCGCTCAGGATCGTTCGTCACCAGGGATCCGATCCCGGTCAGCAACAGCGAGCTCATACCGTCACCGCCGAGATCGACGCGGCCAGCTCGGCTGCCACATCCAGCTTCGTATGATTGCCATCAGCAACCACTTGCCGCCCGGACACGATCACATCGGACACATCGAAAGCCGAAGCAGCGAACACCACAGTCTCCAAGGAGGAACCGGTCCCCGCCGTCCGCACACCAGAAGTCCGTACGGCGACCAGATCCGCGCGCGCTCCGACCTCGATCAGCCCCGCGTCCTCGAACCCGAGTGACCGATGCCCGTCCACCGTCGCGGCGATCAGCAACTCGGCGGCCGACCAGTGCCCGCGTTCCTGCGAAGCAAGCCGTTCGTCCAGCTCCACCGCACGCATCTCCTCGAACAGGTCGATCACCGCGTGACTGTCGGACCCCAACGTCAGCCGCGACCCCGCATCGCGCAGCGCGACCGACGGCCCGATGCCGTCCGCGAGATCCCGTTCGGTCGTCGGGCAGAAGCAGGAGTACGTCGCGGAGCTGCCGAGCAGCCCGACGTCGACCGGAGTCAGGTGGGTCGCGTGGACCGCGCTCGTGCGCGCATCGAGGAAGCCTGTCTCGTCGAGCACCTGCGCCGGAGTACGCCCGTACGCCGCCAGGCACGCCTCGTTCTCCGCGACCTGCTCGGACATGTGGATGTGCAGCGGCGCCGTCGGCAACGCAGACGCGACCGCGCCCAACTGTTCGAGCGGAACCCCACGCACCGAATGCGCGGCCGCCCCGATCACCACATCCTCGGAGGAGCTGGTCAGCGACAGCACCCGGGAGGCCCAGGCGGACGCGTCTCCGTCGCTGAACCGCTGCTGGGTCTCGTTCAGCGGCTGGTCGATCCCGCCTGCCACGTAACACGTGTCGAGCAAGGTGATCCGCAGCCCGGCATCCTGCGCCGCCGCGATCAACGCCTGTCCCATCGCATTCGGATCGTCATACCGCTTACCGCCGGGAGCGTGGTGAAGGTAGTGGAACTCCCCTACCGCAGTGATTCCGCCCAGCACCATCTCGCCATAAACAGCGCGGGCAAGCTGGTAATAGGTGTCCGGCGTGAGCAATGACGCCACGGAGTACATCTGCTCCCGCCACGTCCAGAACGTCCCGCGCTCGGTCTGCGTGCGACCGCGCAACGCCCGATGGAACGCGTGGCTGTGGCAGTTCGCCAACCCAGGAACGACGATCCCACTCAACCGCACCGCGTCGCCGGGTAAAGCATCCACGGCGATAGAGGCGAACCGTCCGTCCACCACCGTCAAGAGGACGCCGGAGGCCAACCCGGTCGGCAGCAGAGCCTGTTCGCACCAGTAAGCCGTCACTTCGCAAGATCCTTCAGTACCGCGGCCAGCGCGTCGACTCCCGCCAGGCAGTCGTCCATCTCCGCGTGCTCGGCCGGCGAATGCGAGATGCCGGTGGGATTCCGCACGAACAGCATCGCGGTCGGGATCCCCGCATCCGAGAACACGCCCGCATCATGCCCGGCACCGGTCGGCAACACCGGCGCATCATCCAGTACTGCGGCCAGCCGGTCGCGCAGTCCCGGCTGGAACTCCACGATCGGCGAGACCGACTCAGGCGTCACCTCGACGCTCGTCCCGTCCCGCTCGGCCCGCTCGACAGCTTGCCGGGTAATTGCTGACAGCAACGATTGGAGCACCTCATCGGAAGCCGCACGAGCATCCAGCCAGGCGGTCACCTGCGACGGTACGGCGTTCGTTCCGTTCGGCTCGACCGAGAGCCGGCCGAAGGTGGCGCGGGCGCCGGCCAGGCGGGCCTGCTTGTTGGCGGCAAGTGCGGTCATCGCGTAGGTCAGCATCGGGTCGTGCCGGTCTTCCATCAACGTCGTACCGGCATGGTTCGCCTCGCCGGTGAAGGTGAACCGGAACCGTCCATGCGGCCAGATCGAGCTCGCCACTCCCACCGGCGCCGTCAACGCGCGCCCTTGTTCCACGTGCAGCTCGACGAACGTCCCCATCCGCTCGAGCAAAGGCGACGGTCCCACTCCGGCCGGGTCGATCCCCAACTCGGAGAGCGCCTCCGAGAGCGGCACCCCTGCACGATCCTTCAACGCAAGGGCTTTCGCGGCCGGCAACGCTCCGGTAGCAACCCGAGACCCCAAACAAGGCATCCCGAACCGCGACCCTTCCTCTTCCACGAACGCACCCACACCGATCGGCACCGACGGCTCAAACCCCTCCGCCCGCAACCGATCC
>JAVXWP010000180.1:0-46361 GCA_032230695.1 Actinomycetota bacterium
CTCGGGCGGCGCGAAACCGTTACGCCGCAGGAACAGGATCGAGATCCCGACGACGGCCTCGCGCAGCACCAGCGGCGCCACCACCCACCACGGGATGATGTCGCGCAGGAGGAAGGCGATCAGCGTGGCGAGGATGTAGAGCCGGTCGGCCGCCGGGTCGAGGAGCCGCCCGAGGTGGCTCATCTGATTGAGCCAGCGGGCGAGTTTGCCGTCGAGCCAGTCGGTGAAGGCACTGAAGATGAGGAGTGCCAGCGCCCAGCCGTCTTCCTGCGGGCCGAGCAGCAACCAGAGGAACACGGGAACGCCGGCCAGCCTCAGTATCGAGATCAGGTTCGGCACGTTCAGCGCCTGGCGCAGCAGCGACGGCTCCTCGGGCTTACTCACCCGCACAGCCTATAGGCGCAGGTCGGGTGCCCCGGCTCGACGCACTGCCGGACGGTGGCTCAGCTGGCGCGCCGATGGCTCCAGCCCCGGCGCTGCAGGTCGGCGCGGGTCAGCAGCTGGGGGCGGCCCCGCCTGTCGGTGCCGACCCAGCGGGGGCGACCGGACGGGCTTTCGAGGACGTACGGGCGTCCATCGCTCCACACCACGCTGCACGGTGCTGTCGGCGGGACCTCGGTTGCGGGCTGTGCTTCGGTTTGCTCTGCTTCGCTGCTCATGGCTCTCACGGGTCGCTGGTAGGAAGTCGTTCCCTTGTTACTTCGGCATCCGAAGGCGTGGTGTTAACGGTTTGAGCGAACCTTCTGCCACATTTCACCCTATGGAATAACGGCTGTTCACTGGCCACACTGTCCATAAAGGACGAATTTTCGACATCACCGGAGGTCACCGCCGTCAGCCCGCTCTGCCGGGCGCGGTAGTCTCCTCCACTCTCCGGACGCTCGACGAAGGGAACGCGCTTTGAGGACCTCCGACCTCGCGGGCCGGTGGCGGCTACTGATCATCGCCACGTTCTCGGTCCTGACCTTGTCGCCGGCCGGAGCCTGCTCCACCACCACGCCGCCCGCCGCCGCGCCGCCCCCGGTGAGCCCCAGTTCTGACACCGCGACCTCGGCTCCGGCGGCGCCGCCTCCGAGCGGCGCCCCGCAGACGCCGAACAGTGCCCCGCCCGCGAGCAAGCCTCCACAGCAACCACCACAGTCGGTGGCCGGCACCTGCGGGACGGTGACCGCGGCCAGCGGGCTCCTGCTGCAACTGCTGGGTGGCGAGGGCGGTGGCGTGGACTGCGCGACGGGCAGGCGCATCGTCGAGGAGTTCCACCAGAAGATCGCCGGCAAGCAGCCCGCCGACTCCAACGAGCCGGTCAGCGACAGCGTCGAGGGCTGGCAGTGCGTGTCCGGGGCGCCCACCGCGCAAGGTGGCACCGCGTGCAGCAAGGAAGACAAGAGCATCTTCGCCGGGGTCGTCCCGAGCGAATAAACAGTTCCCCGTCAGTCCCCGGTCAGCTCGTGTCCGCCCCCGAGAAGGGTCCATGAAGACAGTCACCGTGTTCCGGCCGCGCTACGCCGTGGTCGCCGTTTCCGCCCTGCTGCTCACCGGCTGCGGCAGCAGTGAACCCCCGGTGCGGAGCGCGCCATCGGCCTCGCATGAAGCCGAGGCCACCGCCCCGGCGATCCCGTGCGGCAAGGTTCCGGCGACCAAGGGGGTCCAGGCCGACGTCGTCGTCCGCGGCGGGACCGTCGACTGCGCCCAGGCGACCCAGGTGATCACGCAGTACTTCCAGAGGCTGTCGCCCAGCGAAGCTGCTTCGCCCGATGGCGCGGGTCCGGTGGCGCTCGGCGAGTGGACCTGTGGCAGCGGCGCGGGCGACCCGGTGACGACCTGCTCGACCGAGGACAGCCGTCAGGTGGAAGGCGTCATCGCGCGGTAAGCGTCATCCCTTCAGCTGCGGGAAATCCTCTTCACGGAACTCCGCGGGCGAGCGCTCGCCTGCTTCGGCCTCCCGGCCGCGAAGCTCGACGCGGCGAATCTTGCCGGAGATCGTCTTCGGCAGCTCGGCGAACTCCAGTCGCCGGATTCGCTTGTACGGAGCCAAGTTCTCCCGGCAGAACGACAGGATGCCGACCGCGGTCTCCGCTGTCGGCTCGTACCCCGCGGCCAGCACCACGTACGCCTTGGGCACAGCCAGCCGGATCGGGTCCGGCGCCGGCACCACGGCAGCTTCGGCGACGGCGTCGTGTTCCAGCAGCACGCTTTCCAGCTCGAACGGTGAAATCCGGTAGTCCGACGCCTTGAAGACGTCATCCGTACGCCCGACATAGGTTATGTAGCCGTCTTCGTCGATCGTGCCGACGTCGCCGGTGTGGTAGTAGCCCCCGGCGAACGCGACAGCCGTGCGCTCGTCGTCATTGCTGTACCCGACCATCAGGCCCACCGGGCGCCTCGACAGGTCGAGGCAGATTTCGCCCTCCTGGGCGGGTTCTTCCGTGACGGGATCGACCAGGACCACCGCGAAGCCCGGCAGTGCGCGGCCCATCGAGCCGGATTTGACCGGCTGGCCGGGGGTGTTGGCGATCTGCACGCTGCTTTCGGTCTGCCCGAAACCGTCGCGAATGGTCACGCCCCAGGCCTTCCGGACCTGGTCGATGACTTCGGGATTGAGCGGCTCGCCCGCGCCGACGACCTTCGTCGGCGGTGTCTTGAGCGCTGTCAGATCCGACTGGATCAGCATCCGCCATACCGTCGGCGGCGCGCAGAAACTCGTTATGCCGCAACGATCCATCTGACCCATCAACGCGGCGGGGTCGAAGCGTTCGTAGTTGTAGAGGAACACCGTCGCCTCCGCGTTCCACGGCGCGAAGACGTTGCTCCAGGCGTGTTTCGCCCACCCGGGCGAGGAGATGTTCAGGTGGATGTCGCCCGGCTGCAGCCCGATCCAGTACATCGTGGACAGATGACCCACCGGATACGAAACCTGGGTGTGCTGCACCAGTTTCGGCTGAGCGGTGGTGCCGGAGGTGAAGTAGAGCAGTAGCGGATCTTCGGCCTTCGTGACCGCGTCCGGGGTGAACTCGTCCTCGGCGAGATACGCGTCGGAGAATGAATACCAGCCGTCGACGGGCTTCCCGACGGCGATGCGCGTGTAGTCGCCCGCGATGTCGGCGAACTTGGGCGCGTCCGCGGTCCGGACGATCACGTGCTTGGCCGCGCCACGGCCGACCCTGTCCCGCAGGTCAGCCGGACCGAGCAGGGTGGACGCCGGGATGATGACCGCGCCCAGTTTGATCGCCGCGAGAATCGTCTCCCACAGCTCGCCCTGGTTGCCGAGCATGAGGACGATCCTGTCCCCGCGCCGCACGCCCAGCGCACGCAGCCAGTTCGCGACCTTGTTGGACCGCAGGGACATCTCCGGGTACGTCCAGCGGCTCTCCGTGCCGTTCTCCTCGACGATCCACAACGCGTACCGCTCGGCGTTGGCCGGGTCGAACGCGACGACGTCGAACCAGTCGAGAGCCCAGTTGAACTCGGTGAACCGCGGCCAGGCGAACTCCCGATTGGCGGTGTCGTAGTCCTCGCGGAGGGCCAGCAGGTGATCCCGCGCCGCGCGGAACGTGTCGTGAACTTCCGAAGCGCCGTTGCTCAAGTTGTTCTCCTCGGTAGCCGTGGTTTTGTTCGGAAGCCGTGGTCCTACTCGCCGGTGAACACCGGCTTGCGCCGTTCCATGAACGCCTGCACGGCCTCGGCGAGGTCCTTGCTGGGCAGGAACGCCGCGTTCCAGGCCGAGACGTACCGCAGCCCGTCGGCGACCTCCGGTTCGGTACGAGCGTTCAGCACGTCCTTGACACCTTGCACCACGAGCGGCGGATTCGCCGCGATTTCCTCCGCGAGCTTCCGCGCGGCGGCCAGCAGCGACTCCTGGTCCGGGTAGACGTCGTTCACGAGGCCGATCTTCGCCGCGCGCGCGGCGTCGATGTCCTTGCCCGTCAAGGCTAATTCCCGCAAGTGCCCCTCACCGATGATCGGCGCGAGTCGCTGCAGGCTGCCGATGTCGGCGACGATCGCGACCTTGACCTCACGCACGCTGAACTTGGCGTCGGCGCTGGCCAGCCGGATATCGGCAGCGGTGATCACGTCGACCCCACCGCCGATGCACCAGCCGGAAACCGCCGCGATGACTGGTTTGCGGGTCGCCGCGATGGAGCTCACCGCGTCCTGCAGCGTCCGGACCTCCTTGAGGAAGCCGGTGCGCGGGCCCGCGAGTGCCTCGCCGCCCAGCAACTCGGCCCAGCCACCCATCATCGCCGGGAGATCGAGACCGTACGAGAAGTGCGCTCCGCTTCCGGTCAGGACGATGACCCTGACCTGCGGATCGGCGTCCAGTGCGCCGAAAACCAGGGGCAGCTCCCGCCAGAAGTCGGGACCCATCGCGTTACCCTTGGAGGGGCCGAGCAACGTCACCTCGGCGATATGGCCTGCTCGCTCGACTTTGAGCGCTACGAGGTCCGGCAGGCTGCCTGCGGCTTCAGTCATGACAGCCATCTTGACTCATCCGGTTGACATCGTGCCAACCCGGGCAGGAGATGGTTACCTGGGAGTAGCACAGATCCGGAAGGACGGTGGGGAGCTTGAGCCCGCGCAGCACGGCGACCGCACTGCATGACCTCCTACCGACTGAGCCGGCGCGGAAAGCGGTGAAGCCGTCACGCCCGTTCGAATTGTCCGGATGGTTCACCTTCGAGGACCACCGCTTCGCCTACACCGAGTTCGGCAGCGGCCCGAATGTCTTGGTGCTGACCCACGGGATCATGCTGACCCGCCGCATGCACGCCCCGCTGGCGCGGAAGCTCGCGGGGAGCGGGTACCGGGTCATCACGCTCGAACTGCTCGGGCACGGCGAGTCGGACCGGCCGACGGAGTCGTGGCGCTACTCGATGCCCGCGTTCGCGGAGCAGACCGTCGCGCTGCTCGACCACCTCGACGTCGGGAAGGCCGTGGTCGGCGGGACTTCACTCGGCGCCAACGTGTCGCTCGAAGTCGCGGTGGCCGCACCGGAGCGGGTGCTCGGGATCGTCGTCGAGATGCCGGTGCTGGACAACGCGATCGTCGCAGGGCTGATGACGTTCGCGCCGCTGCTGCTGGCCGCGCGGTTCGTGCCGATCTCGGTGCAGACGGTCGCGCTCGCGGCGAGCCTGGTGCCGCACGGCAACCAATGGGTCGACGTCGTGA
Organism: Actinomycetota bacterium; assembly: GCA_032230695.1. Lineage (GTDB taxonomy): Bacteria > Actinomycetota > Actinomycetes > Mycobacteriales > Pseudonocardiaceae > Amycolatopsis. The sequence continues at coordinate 5,167 of JAVXWP010000180.1, forward strand.
CCGACACCCTCGAACAGCGCCCGGCCGCGATGGCCGCCCTGTTGCACGGCGTGCTCTTCGGCCGGATCGCGCCGCCCAAGTCGGTCCGTCGGCAAATCACCACGCCGACTCTCGTCATCGGGCACCAGGGCGATCCGATTCACCCGTTCGGCGACGCGGACACCCTCGCCCTCGACATGCCGAACGCCGAGTTCCTCCAGGCACGCAGCCCGGTGGAGCTCCGCACCGACCCGAAACGCCTCACCGATGCCATCGCCGAGTTCCTGGACCGCTGCTACGCCTCGTGAGTGGTCAGCGGGTCAATGCGGCGACGGGGCCGATGACGATGACGGCGGGCGGGCGGACACCGGCGGTCCTGGCGTCGGCGGACACGGAGCCCAACGTGGACTTGAGCACGCGCTGGGTCCGCATGGTGCCGTCCTCGACGATCGCGACCGGAGTGTCCGACGGGCGCCCACCGGCCAGCAGCGCGTCGGCGAACTGCGGCAGCCGCTCGACGCCCATCATGAGCACGATCGTCCCCTTGAGCCGCCCCAACGCGTCCCAGTCCGTCAAGGACTTCTCGTGGCCAGGCGGGACATGGCCGGAAACCACGACGACCTCGTGCGCGACCCCGCGGTGCGTCACCGGCACGTCGGCGATGGCGGGCACGGCGAACGCGCTCGTGATGCCCGGGACCATCGTCACCGGCACCCCGGCTTCGGCGCACGCGAGCACCTCTTCGAAACCGCGCCCGAACAAGTACGGGTCGCCGCCTTTGAGCCGCACGACGAATTTGCCAGCCTTGGCGTACTCGATGAGCGTGGTGTTGATCACGTCCTGGCTCGCGGCGCGGCCGTAGGGGATCTTGGCGGCGTCGACGATCTCGACGTCGGGGCGCAGTTCGTCGAGCAGCTCGCGCGGGCCGAGCCTGTCGACGACCACGACGTCCGCCCTCGCCAGCAGCCGGCGGCCGCGAACGGTGATGAGCTCCGGGTCGCCGGGGCCGCCGCCGACCAATGCGACACCCGGAAGTTCGCCGGTCCGGGACACGCGACCGTCATCGACCCGGCCGGCGCGCAAGCTGTCGAGGATGCTGTCGCGGACCGCGGCCGAGCGCAGCGGCTCGCCACCGGAAAGCACCCCGACCAGCAGTCCGCCGTGCCGTCCCGAGGCCGGGGTGACCGCGCTGCCGTCGGCGCCGGAATCGGCCCGGACACAGAACACGCGGCGGCGTTCCCCCTCCGCGCACACGGCCGCGTTGACGTCCGCGTCGTCGGTGCAGGCCAGCGCGTACCAGGCGTCGGCGAGGTCGCCGTCGGCGTAGCGGCGCTGATGCCAGACGATCTCGCCGGTGTCGGCCATGCCACTGACCGACGGGGTCGTTTCGGGCGAGATGACCTCGACCAGCGCGCCCGCGCCGACCAGGCGAGGAAGCCTTCGCTGGGCGACCGAACCGCCGCCGACCATGACGACACGCCGGCCCGATAGGTCGAGGCCGGAGAGATAGTGGGGATCATCAGGCATGCGGACAAGCATGCCTTCCGGGTGCGCTCAGCGTTCGAGCAGGGCCAGCAGCTCCTGATTGTCGAACATGCGCGCGGTGTCGATCGCCGAGGGCTTCCCGGCCGCCGGGTCGGCACCGCCGTCGAGCAGCGCTTTGATGACCTCGGGCTCGCTCTTGAACACCGCGCCCGCCAGCGGGCTCTGGCCACGATCGTTGAGCCGGTTGGGCTCGGCACCGCGCTTGAGCAGCTCGGCGACGGTCTCGGCATGGCCGTGGTAGGCGGCGAGCATGACGAGCGTGTCGCCCTTGTCGTTGGTCAGGTTCGCCGAGATGCCCGCGTCGACGTACGCGACGAGGCTCGCCGTCTCCCCGGCGCGGGCGAAGGCGAACACCTTCGCCCACAGTTCCAGCAGCTCAGGATCGATGTCGGCGTCAGGAGTCTCCGTCATGGGTCCAGTTTTCCACAAGCGGACCGGAGGGGACTCTCGTCATGTCTCAAGCGAGGAAAGTCCCCTTCGGCTAACGCACCGCGACTAGCGGGACCCAAGTCTCGCCAGCTTTTTCACCAGCTCGACTTGCGGACGCCGGGCAGTTCGCCGTTGTGTGCCATCTGCCGCATCCGGACCCGCGAGAGCCCGAACTTGCGGAGGTACCCGCGCGGACGGCCGTCGGCGACGTCGCGGTTGCGCAGCCGGGTCGGGCTGGCGTCGCGCGGCAGGGCCTGGAGTGCGGACACGGCCGCGGCCTTCTCATCGACCGACGACTTCGGCGAAGCCACCGTGGCCTTCAGCTCAAGGCGTCGCGCGGCATGCCGGGCGACGACCACGCGGCGCTGCTCGTTCTTCGCGATCTTCGACTTCTTCGCCATCAGCGGTCCTCCTTGAACTCGACGTGCTTGCGCGCGACCGGGTCGTACTTGCGCAGCACCATGCGGTCCGGGTCGTTACGCCGGTTCTTCTTCGTCACGTACGTGTAGCCGGTCCCGGCGGTGGACCGCAGCTTGATGATCGGCCGGACGTCGTTGCTCCTGGCCACTACAGCTTCACTCCCTTGCTGCGCAGCTCGGCGACCACAGCGTCGATACCGCGTTTGTCGATCGTCTTCATGCCCTTCACCGAGAGGCGCAGACGGACCCACCGGCCCTCGCTGGGGACGTAGTAGCGGTGGATCTGCAGGTTCGGCTCCCAGCGCCGCGAAGTGCGCCGATGCGAGTGCGAGACCTGTTTGCCGTACCCGGGTTTTGCCCCGGTGACCTGACACACGGCGGACAAGTGCCCTCCCAAGTTGGTATTGATTGTCGTTTTCATTTACTGTACACATGACCCCGTCCGCAACACCTGGAGCCTCAGTGACCGACTCAGTGCCCGACAAGCCGCGCGTGCCGCTCTTCCTGATCAGCGGCCTCACCCCGGTACCGAACGGCGAACTCGCCGATCTGCTGCGGGCGGGCGAGCCCGGCACCGCCGTCGTGCACCACGACCTCCGCGAGATCGCCTCCGGCATCGTCCGGCGCCGCGTCCAGCTCCGAAACCGTGATCAGCTCACCGTGCTGGAACTCGCCCACGGCTGCGTTTCGTGCACGCTGCGAGAAGATCTCCTGCCCCTGCTCCGAAAACTCGCCCGGATGCCGCAGGTGACCCGGATCGTCATCCGGCTCGACGAGGCGATGGAGCCCGAGCCGGTCAGCTGGGCGATCGACCACGTGCTCGTCGGGGAAAGTCCGGTCGGTGACGACGTCGACCTCCGAGCGACGTTCGCCGTGATCGACCGCACCACCTGGCTCGCGGACACCACCGGTGACGAAACCCTTGCCGAGCGCGGCATCCGGGCCAGTCCCGAGGACGACCGCACGGTGGCCCACGTGGCGATTTCGCAGGCCGAGTTCTCCGACGTGCTCGTGCTCACCGGCACCGCCACCGACGCGTGGGCCACGGCGAAGGGAGCCGCGATCCTGGACCGCGTCGCGCCGTCGCTCCCTCGCGTCGAGATGTCCACTGTGGACGCCGTCACACTGCTCGCCGCCGTCCCGCCGGACGCCCGGCGCGGCGAGGTCACCGACATGCACGGCCCGCTCCTGCGTGGACAGCCGCCACTGCAGGCCGACTGCGGTGTCGCTGTGCTCGTCTTCACCGCGCAGCGGCCGTTCCACCCGGAGCGTCTCCACGCCGCCATCGACGTGCTACTGGACGGTGTCGTCCGGACCCGTGGCCGAGCCTGGGTCGCGAGTCAGCCGGATGTCGCGCTGTGGATTGAATCCGCGGGTGGTGGCCTCGGTATCGGGCACGCCGGGCCGTGGCTCGCCGCGCCCGACGGCCCGGCCTGGGAGGAGGTGTCGCCCGAACGCCGGACCATGGCGTCACTGCGCTGGGACCCGGTTTTCGGGGACAGGGCACAGGAAATCGTCGTCGTCACCGATCAGGCGACACCGGAAGAGGTCGACTCGGCCCTGCGCGGTGCGCTGCTCTCCGACGACGAGATGGCCGCAGGGAAAGAGGTCTGGCTCACCTATTCGGATCCCTTCGGTGAATGGCACGAAGAGCCGTGCGAGGACACCGAGGTCGACGCCAGTAAGCACGACGCGAAAGCGTCACAGGGAAAGGACGAAAACCAGTGAAACCCGGCATCCACCCCGACTACCACCCGGTGGTCTTCAAGGACTCCTCGACCGGGGACGCCTTCTTGACCCGCTCCACGGTCACTTCGGAGCGGACCATCGAGTGGGAGGACGGCAACACCTACCCGCTCGTGCAGGTCGACGTCAGCTCGTGGTCGCACCCGTTCTGGACCGGCAACCAGCGGGTGCTGGACACCGCGGGCCAGGTCGAGAAGTTCCACCGCCGCTACGGCAGGCGTGACGCGGGAGGCTCGAAGTAATGGCGGTCCCGAAGCGCAGGATGTCACGCAGCAACACCCGATCACGCAGGTCCCAGTGGAAGGCCGCCGTGCCGGACCTGGTGCCCATCAAGGTCGACGGCAAGGTCGTGCAGGTCCCTCGCAAGCTCATCGGTCACTTCTTCATGGAGCACGGTCAGCGGTTGGCGAAATGACCGCTCCGCCCCGCTCACGGAGTGCTTGCTGAGCGCGGCGGAGCCCGTCGGCGCGGACCCGTTCCCCGATTGGGAGGACGTCCACGTCCTCCGGTGACTCACCCGGTCGGGCAGGCCAAGGGCACGGTCTAGGGTGATCGGCGTTGCCGGAGCCGGAGACAGGGGAAAAGTGCCGCACCAACCACGGGGTTTCTGGACCGCGATCGGGATCGCGATCCTGTACCCGTCCACGTTCCTACTGGCCCGCCGCGAGGCACGCGGAGCCGGCAACCTGCCGAAAACGGGCGGGGTGCTTCTGGTGGCGAACCACGTGTCGCACCTCGACGGGCCGATGGACGCGGTGTTCGTCCGCCGCAACCGCCGCACGCCGCAGTTCCTGGTGAAGGCCGGGCTGTTCAGGGTGTTTTTCGTCGGCACGGTCCTGCGTGGGATCGGCCAGGTCCCGGTCTACCGCGGGACGGCGAAGGCCGGGGACAGCATGGGTGAGGCAGTCGCCGCGCTGAACGCCGGTGGCACCGTGGTGATCTACCCCGAGGGCACGATCACCAAGGACCCCGACGGCTGGCCGATGAGCGGCCGCACCGGAATCGCCCGGATCGCGCTCGCCACCGACGTCCCGGTGATTCCGGTCGCCCGGTGGGGCACCCGCGAGATCCTCGACCATTACCGCAAGACGTTCCGGCCGTTCCCGCGCAAGACGGTGACCTTCCTGGTGGGCGAGCCGCTCGACCTGTCGTCATATCGCGGCAAGCCCGTGACGCCGCAGATCCTGCGCGAGGTCACCGATCTCGCGATGACAGAGGTGCGCTGCCTGCTCGCGGACCTTCGTGAAGAGCCCGCACCCCAGGACTTCTACCGCGTGTAGAGCGTGCCGAGGAATTCGAGCAGCAGCCGTTCCCGCAGCGGTCCCGGCGCCTCGGCGAGCAGGGCGTTGATGTCGGCCATCCGTGTCGGAAGGCCGCTGTCACCGCCCAACCCGGCCGCGGCGAGCAGTCCCGCGAACTGTTCGCCGGTGAGCTCGCCCGGGTTCAACGCGGCGACGAACGCGGCCACGTCCGGATCGACGACGACCGGCCCGGCGGCGCGGGCGGCCTCGACGGACGCGGTGAGGTCGGCGAGGAACTCCTTTTCGTTGCCCCGGTTCGCGGCCGTGATCGTCAGGTGCAGGTTCCTCGGCGACGACTGGTACGCGAACTGCGGCTGGGTGTACCAGCCACGCTCGCGCATTTCGTCGGCGACGGTGAACAGGTCGAAGTCACCTGTCGTGACACTCATGGCGAGCAGCGTCGAATCAGGTTCGCCGAGTATCCGCAGCCCGTCGATCGCCTCGATTCCGGCGCGGATTTCCCTTACGGCGTCCCGAGTGTCACTCGCGAGCTTGAGATAGCCGTCTTCACCGATGTGCCGCAGCACCGCCCAGGCCGCGGCCGGCGGACCGCCGGAACGAGTGCTCTGCAACGTCGTGTTGAGCATGGTGTAGCCGGGCCAGTCCGCACTGGCGAAGTACTGCGAACGGCGGAGTTCCGCGCTCGCGTGCAGCAGGACGGACACGCCTTTCGGGCAGTAGGCGTACTTGTGCAGATCGACGGAGACGCTCGTCACACCTTCGACACCGAAATCGAACCGCGGGACGTCTTCGCCGAGCTTCGCGAAATACGGCAGCACCCAGCCGCCGATGCAGGCGTCGACGTGCATGCGGACCCCGCGCGCGGCCGCGGCAGCCGCGATCGGGGGAATCGGGTCCACCACGCCGTGCGCGTACGAAGGCGCGCTCGCCACGACGAGCACCGTGGACTCGTCGATCGCCGCCGCCATCGCCGCCGGGTCCGCGCGGAACGTCGAAGGGTCCACCGGCACCGAAATCGCACGTACGCCGAAGAAATGTGCCGCCTTGTGGAACGCGGCGTGAGCGGTCGCCGGCAGGACGATGTTCGGGGACGTGAGCTCCGGCTGTGCGTCACGGGCGGCAAGCACGGACAGCATGCACGACTCGGTGCCACCGGAAGTCACCGAGCCGACGGTCGCCGCCGACCCGCCGAGCAGGTCGGCGGCGGCCGCGACGAGGTCGTTCTCCATCCGCAGCAGGCTCGGGAACGCCGTCGGGTCGAGGCCGTTCGCCGACGACGCGAGCGCGTGGGCGGAAGCGGCCAATTCGTCGACACCGGCGAGCCCGCTGTCGTAGACGTACGCCAGGGTGCGGCCGCCGTGGGTCGGCAAATCGGCCGCCCGCAACGAACGCAGCTCCGCGAGAATGTCGTCCGCCGAAGTCACACCTTCACCTCCAGCACCGACTTCCGCAGCAACGGGATCCCGAGCAGGATCAGCACCGCGGGGATCAGCGTGCAGCCGAACAGGATCGCCGTGACCGCACTGCCGGGCTGCGGCAGCGCTACGTCCGCGTCCGTGCTGGAAACGTAGCCGCCGACCGACAGCACGATGCCGAACAGGCCCGGCCCGAGCGCGAGCCCCAGGGTCTCCCCCGCCGTCCACACCCCCGCGGTGACCCCGGCGCGGGTCTCGCCGGTGCGCTCCTCTTCGGCGCTGATCAGGTCCGCCAGGATGGCCAGCGGGAACACCGAAATCCCCGCATACCCGACTCCGGCGAGCGCCACGAACACGAAGGACACCGCGAGCGGGAAAACTTGCGCGCCGAGCACGCCGAGCAGCGCGATCCCAAAAGCCACGCTTGACGCGCGGAATCCGAACAGCTTGCCCCACCGGCGGCCGATCACCGGCCAGACCAGCATCATCAGGAGCGCCGGCGCGACGAACGCGCCGAACAGGATGGTCTGGTAGTCCGCGTTACCGAGGATGTAGCGCGCCAGGTAGCTGATCCCGGCCAGCACGGTGCCGACGCCGAGCGCCTGCACGAAGTAGACACCGAGCAGCCAGCGGAATTGCTTCCATTCGCGCATGGTCGTGACCAGTTCCCGAACGCCGACCGTGTTCGGCCGCAGCGCACCCACCGGGGCACCGCTCAGGCCGAAGAACACGACGAGGGTGCCGCCGAGGATCAGCAGCCCGATCGCCACGCCCATCACGCGGTACCCGGCGACCCCGCCGATCGCGTTGGTGATGGCGGGCGCCCCACCACCGCCGGCGAGAATCGCCAGAGCGAGGAACCCGATCCGCCAGCTCGTCAGCTTGGTGCGTTCCTCCGGCGAGTCGGTGAGCTCCGCGGGCAGGGCGTTGAACGGCACCTGAAAGAACGCGTACGCCGTGGCGCACAAGAAGAACGTCACCACCACATAGGCGGCGTCGAGCCCGATGACGCCGAACCCGGGATGCGCGAACAGCGCGGCGAACATGATCGCGATACCGATGCCGCCGAGCAGCAGGAACCTGAGCCTGCTTCCCCGCTTCGCCAGACTCGCGTCGGAGAGGCGGCCGGCGATCGGGTTGAAGATGACGTCCCATGCCTTCGGGACGAGCACGATCAGCCCGGCCGCCGCGGCGGGCACCGCCATGGTGTCGGTCAGGTAGGGCAGGAGCAGAAGGCCGGGGACCGTGCCGAACGCTCCGGTGACGAACGAGCCGAAGGAATAGGTGATTCTCGTTCCGGCTGGAAGCGCGGACATGGTCCTCCTCGGTGGCGGCTGGGGAGATAGTGCCACCGCCCTGCCGAGCGAGGTGTACCGGCCTGATCACGACGCGCGGACGTCCACTCCCGTTAACTCGACCGAGACCGCGCTCCTTCCTACTGACCACTCCCGTTCGCGGGCCGGATGTTCTGGTTGACGTGGAAAATGTTGTCCGGGTCGTAGCGGTCCTTGACCTGAGCGAGCCGGTCGTAGTTGCCCCGATAGGACGCCTTGACCCGGTCCTGCCCCTCGTCCATCAGGAAGTTGATGTACGCGCCGCCGGCCGAGGTCGGATGCAGCTCCTGCCAGTAGTCCTTGGCCCACTGCGAGATGACGTCGGCGTTGGCCGGGTCCGGGTCGACCCCCACGATGACCCCGGCCCAGCCGCCGTCCCGGTAGGCGAAGGCGGTCCTGTCGCTTGGCACGCGGCTCGTGGCCCCGTCGATGGGATAAAGGTGCATGGAGGAGAGGCCGGTCGGCAGCCGCTCGCCGTACCTTCGGTGGGTGTCGATCGCGGCGTCGGAGATCTCGTTGAAGAAATCCGCCCGCCAATACCACTGCAACCCGGCCGGGTAGAGGCCGTCGAAAGCGCTCTGCAGTACGTTGAACGGCATCTCCTGCAGGCCGACCAGTAACGGCGAGCCGTAGGTCTTGATCGGCTCGAGCACCTCGTCGGCGTTGGCGTGCGATCCGGTGTAGCACCAGACGATGCCGCACGCCTTCCGGCCCCAGAGCTCTTCGGGGAACGGCGGCCCGGACGGGATGGTGATCAGCCCGAACCAGCCGCTCAGCTCCTCCGGCAGCGACGGCAGCAACTCGCGGTACCAGCGCATCACCACGGCCGTGTCGGCAAGCTCGTACAGCACGGGGCCACCGATGATCGTGCCGCTTTCACCGAGGTCGTGGCAGCGGAACGTGAACGACGTGACGACGCCGAAGTTTCCGCCGCCGCCGCGCAAAGCCCAGAACAGATCGCTGTGGGAATCTTCGCTGGCCGTCACGAACCTGCCGTCGGCGAGCACCACGTCCGCGGCGAGAAGATTGTCGACGGTGAGACCGAAGCGCCGCGAGAGGTAGCCGATGCCACCCCCCAGCGCCAGGCCGCCCACACCGGTGGACGAGACGATCCCGGAGGGAGTCGCCATGCCGAACCCGACGGTCGCGTGGTCGACGTCGCCCCAGGTGCATCCCGCGTCGGCGCGGACGGTGTGGTTCGCGGGGTCGACCGTGGCGCTGCGCAGCAATGAAAGGTCGATGACCAGTGCGCCATCCCATACTCCGAGTCCGCCCGCGTTGTGCCCACCACCGCGCACGGCGATCTCGATGTCGTGTGCGCGGGCGAACCGGACACAGACGATGACGTCGGCGGCGTCCCGGCAACGGGCGATGGCCGCGGGCCGCTTGTCGATCATGGCGTTGTAGACGGCGCGCGCCTCGTCGTACCCGGCGTCGACCGGGGTGATCAGCTCGCCGCGTAATGCGGCGGCGAGGTCTTCGTAGGGCGTGGTGGCGATGCCGGCTGACGTGGTCGGTGTGGTGGTCATGTGGCTCCCCTTCTCTCGCAGCGCCCGGCCTTCGAGCGCGTGCACCACCGAAGGTAGGAACCCGGCGTTCGCGCAGCGTTCGCGCGATCAGGGGATCGGGAGAACGCCCGGCACCGACGACCTGGCACCCTGCTCGGCGAGATCACGTTCGCAGCGCCGGAGCAGCGCCGTACTGCCGTGGGTGTAAGCCAGCTGGGCAGCTGAGCGCAGTCGCGCAACAGCAGCCTCCCGATCGTCATAGGCGGCGCGCATCCGCATCACCTCGGGCAGCCACCACAGGTCGTCACGGGCTCGCCCTGCGATGAGCGCGGCGTCGAGAGTCGCGCGTGCGGCGCCGGGCTGGTTGTTCCGTGCCGACAGGTCGGCGAGTAGCGACAGCCAGTACGGCATCCGGGCGAACGAGCCCTCTGCCTTGAGGTTGTCGATGCCGCGCCGGGCGAGGTCGATCCCCTGTTCGTCGCTGCGGGACCAGCCATCGAGGACGAGCGCCCACTCGCGGTAGTAGGCGAAGTCGTACCGATCGCACAGCTCGCGCAGCTCGCCGACGGTGTCCCTCAGCTCGGACAGGTCATGGCGCATCTGGTAGGTGATACCGGCGTAGGCCAGCGCTACAGCCAGGCTGTACGGGTGGTCGACCGCCCTGGCCAGTTTGATCGCGGCGCGACAGCTCGACAGTGCGGCGTCGTCGTGGCCCAGAAGCCAGTGGGCGTGCGCTGCCCAGGCGCTGCCGTGCACGTCGGGCCGGGTGCCGACGGTCCACAAATAGGCACCTCCGGTCAGCTCGGAGGCGAGCTCGAAGTGGCGTAGTGCCTCCGCCGGCCTCCCGAGGCTGAGCGACGACCCACCGAAGGCGAAATGAGCCGAACGGCACAGCTCGGAGCCGGGGGCGACCGAGGCCAGCACCCGGGAAGCCGCCTTGTGGGCATCGGCGGTGTTTCCTTGGACGAACCGTGACGCCCAGAGCCCGACGAGGCCGGTAAGCGTCGAGTCCTTCCGGCCGAGTATCTCCGCGAGGTCGATCGCACGCTCGAGAGCGTGCTGCAGCTCGGGAGATGAATAGCCGTACCGGGCGTTGAGCGGTGCTGCCATCGCTTCGAGGATCGCGAGCTCCTGCCGGGAGAAGTCCCTCCCGGCGGCTCGCGTGCGGACGATCGACAGCGCCTTCTTGAGCAGGCGGATCGCCTCGGCATGGGCGAACGTTCCCGAGGCGACGTCGGCCGCACGCCGGTAGTAGTCCACCGCTCGCTCCGGCCTGCCGCCGCGGGCGTACTGCTCCGCGAGCTGAGCCGAGACCATGTCAGCGTCGTCGGCGTGAAGCAGCTCGAGCCCCTGGGCGAGTCGTCGGTGCAGCAGCCACCGCTTCGGGGGGCTGACCTGCGTGTACGCCGATTCGCGGAGTAGGTCGTGAGAGAAGTCGTAGCCGTTTCGGAATTCGTGGATGATCCGGTGCCGCCACAGCTCGTCGACGGCCCGCGCCACGGTGTCGGCTTCGAGATCGCTCGCCTCGGTGAGCAGATCGAGGCTGAAGTTCCTCCCGACCGCCGCCGCTAGGCCTGCTACCTCCCGGGCTGCCGGGGTCGCCTGCTCGAGACGGTTGCGCAGCACGGCCGCGAGATCGCCGACCGGCAGCGGAGAGCTGTCGAGATCGACGGTGGCGCGTAGTGCCTCGACGACGTACAACGGGAAACCTCCCGTGGTCGCCTGCAGCAGGTTCTTGTCGTCCTCGAGAAGGGGCCGCCCGGAGATCGCTTCGGCGAGACGTGCGGTGTCGGAGACCTCCAACGGGTTCACGGTGAGCTCCGTGAGCATTCCGGTGGCCCGCATCCCGACGGTCCATTCCGCGAGTTCGCGCCCGTCGTCGAAGTTCTCGTCGCGCAGTGTCGTGGCCACCATGACCGGAGCGCCGGGGGTCAGCCCGAGCCAGAACGTGAGGAACGCCAGTGTCTCCTGATCGCACCACTGCAAGTTGTCCAGTACCAGCAGCATCGGCCGGCCGACGCCGATCAGCGCTCGCGCCAGGCCCTCGAAGAAGCGGTGGCGCTGCCAGGCCTCGACCTTGGCCCGCGAGCCGGCTCCGGGTTCTGTTCGCCCCTTGCCGGTCGGCACCAACCTGTCGACCTCGGCGCGCCAGACCGGGTCGAGCATCGCCGCCGCCGACTGGATCGCCGGGTTTCGCAACCAGTCCGCCACCGGCGCCAGAGCTAGCCGCCCCAAGGTTCCGAAGCACTGGGTGCTCGCCACCACCGCCCCCTGCAACCGTGCCGCCTCGGCGACCTCTACCAGGAGCCGGCTCTTTCCGACGCCGGCTCCGCCGCGGACCAGCACCAGGCTCGGGCGGCCTGCCGCGGCGGTCCGCCACAGGTCGTGGAGTTGGCCGAGCTCCCGAGATCGGCCGACGAGCTCCGCCTCGGCGAACCCGGAGCGACTGGAGGCGGGCTCAATCGCCTGGTGCCGGTGGGCAAGCAGACGCTGGATCACCTTCCGCGTCGCCCGGTCCGGACCTACGCCGAGCTCACGCTCCAGAAGGGACGCGCAATGGTGGTAGGTGCTGACCGCACTGGCTCGGTCCCCAAGGCCGGCCTGCAGCTGCATCAGGGTGCGGTAACCGGCTTCCTCCAACGGTCTCAGCTGAATCCGGCGGCGAGCGGCGTCCATCGCCCCGGTCAAATCGCCGCTTCGAGCTCGCGTCCTGCAGACCAGGTCGCACAGGTCCACGCATTGGCGTTCGAGCTCCGACCTGGCATCGAGCAGCCAGTCGTCGTACACACCGGGCATGAGCTCGCCCCGGTACTGGGCGATGGCCGCGGTGGCGTGTACGAGCACCCCGTCACCGTCCTCGGCCGCCGCTGCCGCCAGGGCGGCCTTGCGCTCGATGTCGAAGGTACGTACGTCGACGCGGCTCGTCTCGGTGTCACGCCAGCACAGATCCTTGGAGGTCACGACAAGGAAAGGCCCGTCTCCCAGTGCGTGCCGCAGGTGGTGAAGTTCGCGGCGCAGGTTGGTCAGCGCCTGGGCGTCCGTCGAGTCCGGCCAGAACAGGTCCGCGATGCGCTGCCGGGTCTGGGGCAAGCCGGCGTGGGTGACCAGAAAACCGACGAGCGCTACCGTCCGAGGTGACCTGGTCAATACGGCACCGGTCGCCTCGTCGATGATCGCCTGCTCTCCCAGCAAAGAGACGTGCAGCATCTCGTCGTGGCCTCCTGGGCATTCAGGTTAGACCCAGGTGACCGTCACAACAGAGCGTTGGCGACCGCGCCGAGGCCGGCGGCACTCCCCTGCACGAGCAGCGTCGTGACCACGGTTTCCTCCCACGCGGCCAGTTCGTCACGGATCTTGGCCGCCGGGCCGATCAGCGCGGTGTCCTCGACGAGACTCGTCGGGATGGCGGCGATCGCGTCGGACTTGCGGCCCGCGAGGTAGAGCTCCTGCACCTTGTCGGCGACGTCCTCATAACCCAGCCGTGCGAACACGTCGTGATGGAAGTTGACGCTCTTCGCGCCCATTCCGCCGATGTACAACGCGAGCGACGGCTTGATGAAGTTCGCCGCGGTCTCGACGTCGTCGTGCACGATCACCGGCACCGACGCGGCGACCTCGAAGTCCGCGAGAGTGTGGCGTGCGCCGGGCCGGGCGAAGCCGTCTTCGAGCGCCGCGCGGTAGAAGTCGTCGCTCTTGGGTGAGAAGAACAGCGGCAGCCAGCCGTCGCAGATCTCCGCGGCCAGCGCCACATTTTTCGGTCCCTCGGCGGCGAGGTAGATCGGAATCTCCTTGCGCAGTGGGTGGACCGTCGACTTCAACGGCTTCCCGAGCCCGGTCCCGCCGTCGAGCGGCAACTGGAAGAAGTCGCCGTCCAGCGTGACGGGTTCCTCGCGCGCGACAACCTTGCGCACGATCTCGACGTACTCGCGGGTCCTGGCGAGGGGACGCGGATACGGCTGCCCGTACCAGCCTTCGACGACCTGTGGCCCCGATGCGCCGAGCCCGAGCACGAACCGGCCGCCAGACAGGTGGTCGAGCGTCATCGCGGTCATCGCCGTCGCGGTCGGCGTCCGCGCGGACATCTGCACGATGTTCGTGCCGAGCCTCAGGCGCTTGGTCGATGCTCCCCACCACGCCAGCGGCGTGAACGCGTCGGAACCGTAGCCCTCGGCCGTCCACACGGAGTCGAAACCGAGCTTCTCGGCCTCGAGGACGGCGTCGAGCGCGCCCGCGGGCGGCCCGGACGACCAGTATCCGAGGTGGTAGCCCAGTTTCATCGGAGCTCCTCAAGCGTCGGCGAATAGTGCATCGGGTTGTCCCGCTCGGCCGGTGGCGGCAGGTTCCGTGCCGGGGTTTCGACGAGCGGGGCGCTCTTCCCGCGCACGCGCCGCCAGCCCGCACGGGCACGCGGGTGGTAGCGGCGGTCGCGCGGGACGAGTTTGAACATGTGATGGATCATGCGCCCGAACCGATGGTGCCGTCGAGCGTCGCGTTCCGTCCAGCGGTACCCGAGCAGGTCGCGGATCTCCTGGTCGTAGATTCCGACGGTCAGCCAGACGAAGTTCTTGGCGATCACGATCCGCAGCCGGTTCCACACGAGGTCCGGCAGCCACGGCAGGAACGGCGGCTTGTCGAGGTCACCGATCTCGAGGATGTCCCGGGTCGCTTTGTTGTCTTCGAGCACCTCGGCGCACATGTGCTTCCAGTAGACCTGGAAGTCCTCCCAGGTCTCCGGCACCGGCCGCATGCTCATGTCGTACAACCGGTACCACTGCACATGCTCGTCGAACAACTGCCGTTTCTGCGCTTCGGTGATCCCGCCCATGAAGTTGTCCGCGATGTGGATCACGGTCATGAAGAACGTCGCGTGCGCCCAGTAGTAGGTGCCGGGATTGAGCGCGTGATAGCGGCGGCCGCGGGAATCGACGCCCTTGATGTTGTCGTGGTAGCCGCGGATCCGGAGTGCGGTCTGGTGCGCCTTCGGGCCGTCGTAGACCACCCCGCCGATCGGGTACAGCGAACGGAACAGCCGCTGCCAGCGTTCCCGGAAGAACTGCGAGTGCTCCTCGACGCCCGCACCCAGCTCGGGGTGCATGTTCTGCATCGACCCGGCCCACAGCCCGACGAGCAGCCCGCGCCAGTCGCCGAAGTACTTCCACGTCAGCGAATCCGGGCCGAGCGGGACGGGCTCTTCGTGCTGAATCATTCCCCGGTCTCCTGAACCACTGATCAACTGGCTGTGTCGACCCCCGAAGCACTGACTACATGCGTTGTCAGAGTATGGTTGACAACGGCCGTAGTCAACGGACGAGTAGGTAACGCATGACAACCCCGAGCCGGACCTGGGCGGGTACGACCCTGGACGACCGCAAGGCGGCCCGGCGCGCGCAGCTGCTCGAAACCGGGCTCGACCTGCTCGGCACCGAAGGTCCCGCCGCGGTCAGTGTCCGCGCGGTCTGCCGGCACGCGAAGCTCACCGAGCGCTACTTCTACGAGAGCTTCACCGATCGTGAGGAACTCGTCCTCGCCGTGTACGAGCACGTCGGCGCGCTGGCCCACCGGGCACTGGCCGAAGCCGTCCAGGAGGCGAGCGATCCGGCGGCGTCGGCCGAAGCGGCGGTCGTCTCGTTCGTCGAGCTGATGGTGGACGACCCGCGCAAGGGCCGGATCCTGCTGCTCGCCCCGATGACCGACCCGGCGCTGAGCCAACGCGGCGTCGAACTGCTGCCCGCGTTCGCCGAACTCGTCCGTGGGCAGCTCTCCAGCGGCGACGATCTCGAACGGCAGATGGTCGCGATCGGCCTGGTCGGCGCGCTGGGCAACGTGTTCATCGCCTACCTGAACGGTTCGCTGAAAGTTTCGCGCGAACGTCTGGTGTCACATTGTGTCCGGCTGGTGCTCGGCGCGGACTCCTAGCGCAGGACACCAGTTCTCGGCAAGCACTCAGTGGCCGTCTGAGAACCGCCCTGCCGCCGAGATAGCGTGCCTTCGACCAAAGGGATTCGTGCGCAGCATTCACGAGGTCGACACGGTTCTCAGACGCCCGCTCAGAGCAGCCCTCGCCGGGCGAGCTCCGGGCGGACACCTTCACCGAACCAGTACGCCTCCTCCAGGTGCGGATACCCGGATAGCACGAACTCGTCGACGCCGAGCGAGTGGTACTCCTCGATGAGATCGGCGACCTCGGCGTGGTTGCCGACGAGCGCCGTTCCCGCGCCGCCGCGGACCAGGCCGACACCCGCCCACAGATTCGGATGGATCTCTAGACCGCGCACCCCTGCGTCCAGCGCGCCGCCGTGCAGGGCGACCATGCGCTGCTGCCCGATCGACTCGCTCGCCGCCAGTTGCTGCTGCGCCTTCGCGACCTGCTCGGGGCTCAGCGCGTCGAGGAGTTTCTGTGCCTCCGCCCAGGCTTCGGCCGAAGAGTCCCGTGAGATCGTGTGCAGCCGGATGCCGAAGCGGAGCTTCCGGCCCTGCTCCTCCGCCAGCTCACGCACCGCGCCGATCTTCTCCGCGACCTGCGCAGGCGGCTCGCCCCAGGTCAGGTACACATCCGCGTGCCGCGCGGCCACCGGCAAGGCGGCTGGCGACGACCCGCCGAAATACACCTCCGGGACCGGACTGGGCGACGCCAGCGTGGTCGCGCCGGCCACCCGCAGGTGCTCCCCTTCGAAATCGAACGGCTTGCCGGACCACACACCGCGCAAGATCGACAGGAACTCGTCGGTGCGGGCGTATCGCTCGTCGTGGTCGTGCCAATCGCCGAACCGGCGCTGCTCGATGGCGTCGCCCCCGGTGACGATGTTGAGCAGCAGGCGGCCACCGGAAATGCGCTGGTAGGTGCCCGCCATCTGCGCGGCCAGCGTCGGCGAGATGGTCCCGGGGCGGAAGGCGACCAGGAACTTCAGTGTCTTCGTCTCGCGGATCAGCGCGGCCGTCGTCAACCAGGAGTCCTCACACCAAGTGCCTGTCGGCGTCAGGACGCCTTCGAAGCCCATCCGCTCGGCGGCCTGGGCGACCTGAGCGAGGTAGTCGATGTCCGGGTCGCGCTGAGCCGTCGGTCCCGGCGATTTGTTGGCGTGAAAGCGTTCGACGATCGTGCGGCCGTCGCCGGAGGTCGGCAGGAACCAGTGCAGTTTCACGCTCATCATTTGCTCCTGGCGTTGTCGAGATCGGGACCGAAGCGCCGGTCCACGAAGGTGGCGAACTCGACCTTGCCCGGCAAGGTCTTGTCCTCGGTGAAAGCATCCGCGAGCTGCTGCTCCGACGCGACCACCTGATCGTCGAGCGCCACCGGCAGATCTCCTCCGCGGTCGACCGTGGCCTGGGCGACATCCGGCTTGAGCCCGGTCTCCTTGGCCCACGCCTGCGCCCATTCCAGGCGATGCGTGTCGGCCCAAATCTGTGCTTGCGCGAGCCGGACCACGTAGTCGCGAATGGCGGAGTTCTTACCCGCGTCGCCCAGTGCGTTCGCGCCGGCGACCTGGAAGGTATAGCCGTTGGACGTGCCCGTCCCGTCGGTCAGAATCCTGGCCTTCGACTCGATCTGCGCCTGGGAGGTGTACGGATCCCAGACCGCCCAGGCGTCGACCTGGTGCTGGTTGAACGCGGCGTAAGCCTCCGACGGCTGCAGGAACGTCAGTTTGACGTCCTTTGTGGACAGCCCCGCCTTGCGCAGGGTCAGCAGGACCTGGCCGTGCGCCGAACTTCCCTTGGCGACAGCGATCGTCTTGCCACGCAACTCGGTCACGTCTCGCAGCGGCGAGTCACTGGGGACCAGCAGCGTATCGCTCGTGACGTTGCCCTTCGCCCCGCTGACCACGGCGATCTTGGCCTTCGCCGCGGCCGCGAAGATCGGTGGCGTGTTGCCGACACCGCCGATGTCGATGGCGCCGGCGGACGCGGCCTCAAGCAGCGGCGGGCCGGAGGTGAAGGTGGCCCACTCGATTTTGTACGGCAGGTCACCGAGCAGATTCGCCGCCGTCAGCAACGACTTCGAGCCGCCCTTCTGGTCACCGACCTTCAGTGTCACCTTCGCGAGGTCGGCCTGGCTGACCGGGCCTGGGACGGCCGATTCCGCCGGGCTTCCACCGCAGGCCGCGAGTCCGGCAACGGCCAGCAAGGCGGCCACCGCGATAATCGAGCTACGCGAGCGCATCTTCGGTCACTCCCAAATCGCCCAGCACCTTCGTGCGGACGTCGATGTGGTCGGCGAGCCGTCTCGGCCGGGGATGGCCGAGCACCTGCTCTGAGACAATGCGGCCTTCGTCCAGCACGAGAACCCTGTCGGCGAGCAGCAGGGCCTCGTCGACGTCGTGGGTCACGAGCAGGACCCCGGGGCGATGCCGCTGCCAGAGGTCCTCGACCAGCCGGTGCATGGCGATCCTGGTCAACGCGTCCAGCGCGCCGAACGGCTCGTCGAGCAGGAGCAGATCCGGTTCGCGGACGAGCGCCCTGGCCAGCGAAAGCCGTTGCGCTTCACCGCCGGACAACGTGCGCGGCCAGTCGTCGGCGTGCTCGGCGAGCCGAACTTCCTCCAGCGCGCGCAGGGCGAGTTGGTGGTCGTCGGACCGGTTACCGAGGCCGAGGACGACGTTGCGCCAGACCTTGCGCCACGGCAACAACCGTGGCTGCTGGAACGCGACGGAAACCGTGCCCCGGACGACCGCTTCACCGTCGATTTCGCTGTCGAGTCCGGCCAGCGCCCGCAGCAGCGTCGACTTGCCGGAGCCGCTGCGGCCCAGCAGGGCGACGAACTCGCCGGGTTCGATGACGAGGTCAAGGTTCTCCAGAACCGTTCTGTCGCCGAACCGCTTGGTCAGGCCGCGGATCTCGACCACATTCACTATGCCCGCCACCGCAGCGCCCGCCTTTCGAGCAGCCGGACCAGGAAGTCGGTCACGAGGCCGAGCACCGCGTAGACGACCAGGCCGACCACGACGACGTCGGTGCGGAGGAATTCCCGCGCGTTCGTGATGAGGTACCCGAGACCCGCGTCGGCGTTGACCGTTTCACCGACGATCAGCGCGAGCCACGCCGTGCCGAGCGAGAGCCGTAGTCCCACAAGGGTTTGAGGTATCGCGCCGGGAAGGATGACGTGCCACAGGCGTTCCTCCCTGGTGTAGCCGAGCGCGGTGGTCGCCTCGATGAGCTGGTCGTCGGAGTTCCTGATTCCCGAATGGACATTGAGATACAACGGGAACGCCACGCCCAGCGCGACCAGGGCGATCTTGGGTTCCTCGCCGATGCCGAACCAGAGGATGAACAGCGGGATCAGGCCAAGGAACGGCAGGGTGCGCAGCATCTGGACAGGCGGGTCGACAAGGACTTCTCCCCATTTCCACAACCCGGCCGCGATGCCGAGGGCGACCGCGATCGTGGCGCCGATCAGGAACCCCGCGGCCACGCGGCCCAAGGACACGGTGAACGCGGTGCCGAGCTCACCGGTGCGGGCGACTTCGAGACCGGCTTGGAGGACTGTCCACGGTGAACTGAGTTTGTCCGGCGGAAGGACCCCGGTGGAACTGGAAAGCTGCCAAAGCGCGATCAAAGCGATCGGGCTGATCCACCGGCGGAGGTCGGGGAGGCGTTTGCGGGTGCGCGGCGAACTTGTCCGGTCTGTCGTGGTGGGCGCGTGGGCGAGCAGGCTTGTGGTGGAGAAGGACAAGGTTTCTCCTGGGGAGCGGGGAAAACCAGCGGGCGCGAGGAGTCTTCAAGTCCCCGACCGACCATGTCAACGGCTCTCGGCATGTGGACGAGAGACAGGATCTCTTGGTGGGACAGACAAATGTCCGGTCATTTCCACCGTGTGCCAGACCTTTTCGCCGTGTCTGCCGCTCAGAAATAAAGGCGCCCCTGATAGTGGAATGCGCTGAAGCACACGCACGGTATTCATCGAGTCGGTTTTCCGCGTGGTGATGGCGAAATACGCATCTGCATTTGGGGTCTGTCACCGCATCGCGGGCCGGCCCGGCCCGGTCGAACCCCGCCGCCGGGCCGTGCGGGTTCGCGCTCGGTCGCTCGCGGACTTGCCGAACAAGAACTGCTGGACCATCGCCGAACGCGTCGGGATTCCTCACCGATCGTGAAGCCGACAGTGCGGATCATGGTGACACCTCGCTCACCGGAACAGCAGCTGGACCGCCAGGCCGGTGACGATGGCGCTGGAGGTGAGGGCGGTGATCAACCGTCCCCGGCGGCCGGTGAGTATCCGGCCGAGCATCGCGCCGCCGGCGGCCAGGACCTGCTGCCAGCTTGCGGACGCGGCGAAGGCGGCGAGTACGAAGACCGCGGCCGAGGCTGGCGTGAGGGTGGCGGCGGAGGTGTTGCCGATGACGAGTGCGGCGAAGTAGACGATGGTGGTCGGGTTCAGGATGGTGATGCCGAGCAGGGTGAAGTACGCACGGGCAGGTCTCATCGGCTGGACGGCTTCGGCCGCGGCGGAGTCGCGGGTGGCGCGGGTGGCGCGGGTGGCACCGACGATCGCAACGGCCAGAAGCACGAGCGCGGACGCCAGGCGCAGGGGTTCGCCTATCGGTCTGAGCAAGGCAACCAGGGTGGAGCCACCGATCACGGCAGCGAGGGCGTAGAGACCGTCCGCGGTGGCGACGCCCAGTGCGGCGGCCGATCCGGTGCGGAGGGAGGTGCGTGCGGTCAGGGCGACCAGGTAGGTCCCGACGGCGCCGACGGGCAGTGCGATGCCGTAGCCCGCCAGCAGGCCCGCGACCAGCGCGGCGGTCACGACGTCGAGACGGGTCGCCTCCGGCGGTTGCGCTGCTGCTTGGCCGTCGTCGCGGGAGCGTGAGCGGCGGCGGACAGGAGCGGCGAGATCGTGGACATGCGGGGATCGTGTCAGAAGAAAAGGGAAGCGGCGATCGAATTTCGCGACGGGTTGACTCGGCCTTACTGGAGACATCAGGGTTCCGTGATTGCGATAATCGCAACTCCGGATTACCGTCTTCCGGCATGGACGAGACGGATGAGCTGCGGCAACGGGTCCGCGAGCTGATCCGGGCCATGCCGGGAGCACAGCGGGAGTTCGCCGGCGCCATCGGTCTCGACGAGACCAAGTTGTCCAAGGCATTGAGTGGCACCCGCCGGTTTTCGCCCCACGAACTGGTCCGGGTCGCCGAGCACTGCGGCGTCACGGTCAGCTGGCTGCTCGACGGCGGCGACGACGCGGCCACGGTCACCGCGCCACCTGTGCCGGCAACCCGGGCCGTCACCAATCCGGGCGAACAGTCCGAACCGCGGCGGCGGATCCTCGAAACCGCGTGGCAGCTGATCGCCGAACGCGGGTACCACCGCGTGCGGATAGCCGACATCGCGAAGGCGTGCGGCACCAGTACCGCCACCATCCACTACTACTTCCCGTCCAAGGCCAAGGTCCTCAACGAAGCGTTGTGCCGCAATGTGAAACACGCCTTCGACCGGCAGGTCGCCGAGCTCCACGCGATCGACGACGCCCACGACCGGCTCCTGCGGCTCGTCGAACTCCAGCTGCCCACCCACGGGCCGCCGCGCGCCGAATGGTCGGTGTGGCTGCAGGTGTGGAACGAAAGCGCGCTCAACCCGAAGCTGCGCTCGCTGTACTGGGACTCCTACGACCGCTGGTACCGCACCATCGTGATGACCATCCGAACCGGACAGGAACAACACCTCTTCCGTGAGCAGAATGCCGATCAGGCGACCGCGCAGCTCACCGCCCTGATCGACGGGCTGGGCATCCAGGTCCTCACCGGCAAGCCCGGCAGTTCCGTGGAAACCATGCGCGAGCTGCTGCACGACTTCATCGAACGGAACATCATCAAGGACGGCTAGTGCGTGCATCATTGAGGGATGCGCGGTCCGGCCAGGTTGCGAGGTCTCAGCCCACGGCGACGACTCCTGCTCGCCGTGCTCGCGGTGCTGCTCGCCGCCGCGGGCACGATCACCGCCGTCGCCGCGACAGGGACGAGCGCTCCCCAGGAGGGTTTCCCCGACCAGGGACGGCTCGGACCGGTGCTGCTGGTTCCCGGCTACGGCGGCGGGAGGGGAGGCTTGCTGACGCTGGCTGAGCGCATCCGCGAAACCGGCCGCGAAGCCGAAGTCCTGACACTGGACGGCGACGGGACGGGCGATCTGCACGGCCAGGTCAAGGTGCTCGCCGACGCCGTCGACGCCGCATACGAGCGAGGCGCGCCTTCGGTGGATGTCATCGGCTACTCCGCGGGCGGTGTCGTCGCCCGGCTCTGGGTCGCCTCGGGCAGCGGCGAGCACCAGGCGCGCCGGGTGATCACACTGGGCGCCCCGCTCCACGGCGCGCGCATCGCCGGTGTCGGCGGCGCGCTCGTGCCGGGCGCGTGCCCGGTGGCGTGCCAGCAGCTGACGCCGGGAAGCGTCCTGCTGCGGTCGTTCGAAAGCGAACCGCTGCCCTCGACGTTGCCATGGCTGTCGGTGTGGACCGAGAACGACGAGACCGTGACCCCGCCGGACTCGGCACGGCTCACAGGCGCGGTGAACGTCTCGCTGCAACAGGTCTGCGCGGATTCACGGATCGGCCACGGTGACCTGCCGACGGACCCGGCCGTCACGGGCCTGGTCCTCAGCGCCCTCGGTTCTGCCCCACTGGCGGCGCCGACACGCTGCCCTTAGCTGGTGACGTCCTTGGTGGCGAAGTTCGCCCAAGCCGCACCGAAGAACACCACGATGTACCCGGCCTGCAGGAGTAAGCCGCTGTCGATGTTGCGCCAGAACACCGGGTCGCGGAAGAAGTCGATCCACGAAAGCCAGTAGTGCGTGGGCAGATAGGGCTTCACGACCGCGGCGGCGTCCAGCGTCTCCAGTACCGAGCTCGTGATCAGCACGCCGAGCGCGCCCAGCGCGGCGCCGAGCGCGGAGTCGCTCACTGTCGACAGGAACACGCCGATCGCGCCGAAACCGAGCATCGACACGATGATGTAACCGATGGCGCCGAGCAGCCGCAGACCCAGCCCGGTCGTGCTCAGCGTGGGCCCCGAGAGCGACGTCACCCCACCCGGCCCGCCGACGGCCTCCGCTCCCCCGCCGAAAAGCCACAGACCCAGCGCCAGTGAGGTGGCGACCACGAGCAGCACCGCGACGAGAATGAACACGGCCAGCGCCACGAACTTCGCCGCGAGCAGCCGGGTGCGGCCGACCGGGCGCGCCAGCAAGTACCGGAGCATGCCGCTGGACGCCTCACCGGCGATCGAATCACCCGCGGTGACGGCGACCGACAGCGGCAGAAAAATCGGCAGCACCAGCGCGAGCGCGGCCGCGGGGTAGAGGGAGCCGTTGCTCAGCACCGCGGACAGGAACGCGCCGCCCTGCCCCGGTGGCGGTGCGAAATCGGCGGTGGCCAAGAAGACCCCGACAATCGCCGGCAGCAGGCACAGCAGGAAAAGGCTCGCCCAGACCCGCGGTCGCAGCGCGAGCTTGCGCAGTTCGACGACGATCACGGCGTGCGCCCGTCGAACCGGTCCGAACCGGCACCGGTCACGTCCAGCACGACCTGTTCCAGCGAACGCCGTTCGGGGTTGATCGCGGCGACGCGGACGCCACCCTGGACGAGCAATGCGTTGAGCTCGGCCGGATCGGCGTGGCGGACGATCAGTCGTTCGCCGTCGCGGGCTTCGAGCTGGCCGTCGAGCAACGCCGCCGCGGCCGTGGGGTCGGGGGTGTCGACCAGGATCCGGCCGGTGGGCGCCCGCATGCCGCTCACGTCGTCCTCGAGCACCAGGCGGCCGCGGTCGACCACGCCGATGCGGGTGCAGAGCTGTTCGACTTCGGCCAGCAGATGGCTGGACAGGAACACCGTGGTCCCGCCCTCGTTCAGCGTGATGAGCAGCTCGCGGACTTCCTTGATGCCGCGGGGATCCAGGCCGTTGGTGGGTTCATCGAGCACGAGCAGACGCGGTTTGCGCAGCAGCGCGCTCGCAATGCCGAGTCGCTGGCGCATGCCGAGTGAGTACGCCTTGACCGGGCGGCTATCGATGCTCGCGAGGCCGACCTGCTCCAGCGCGTCGTCGACGCGGCGCTTGCGGGACCGCATCGGGCCGCCTTTGCCCGCCGCGTCCAGCAGCGCCATGTTCCGGCGGCCGGACAGATGCGGGTAGGCCGCCGGTCCTTCGACGAGCGCACCGACCTCGGGCAGTACCTCGGCGACCCGTTTCGGCACCGGGCGGCCCATCAGCTCGATCTCGCCACTGGTGGCGTAGACGAGCCCGAGCAGCATCCTGACCAGCGTGGTCTTGCCGGAACCGTTCGGGCCGAGGAAGCCGTAGCGATCGCCTTCGGCCACTCGGAGATCCACGGAGTCCACGGCCAAAATGCGACCGAAGCGTTTGGTCAGCGCGTGGGTCACGATCATCGGCCACTCCTCGGCAGGGTCGAGAGTTCTTGCGCTGCGATCTCCAGCACGGCCGGGCGCACCAATCCGGCGAGCAGGTACCAGCGGCGGGAAACCGTCGAGCGGACGACCACCAGCGACAGCGGCGGAATGGACTGCGCGACGGCCGTGCCGCCGGGCAGCTGGATGGTCGTCGCACCCGCTTTGCCCGCGGCGTCGGTGGCCACGCCGCCGAAACCCCTCGGCAGCACGACAGCGAAGAACGATCCCAACCCGGAGCCGTACAACCCGCCGAAATCGCCGGGGCGAAGCTGCCGCCCGGCCAGCTGCGCGGGCAGCCTCACTTGGCCGAGCGCGCCAAGGGCGTCCGCGACGTCGGGGGCGCTGACGACGGTGAACCCGGTGCTGGGCGCGCGGACCGGGTTCGTCGCGGGCAGGTCGGGCGTCTTCAGGTCGACCTCCTGGAAAGCCGTGACGAGGATCGGTGCGGCCTGGCCTCGCGCGGTCACTTCGACGCGCACCGGCAGCCCGCTGCCCGGGTCCGCCCAGATGTCGATCTGCCCGAGGGTGGTGTCGGGGTTCGCCGGGGTGAGCCGGATTCCCGGCGCGGCGATTCCGGCGATCCGCCGGGGTTCCAGTGTGGTGACCGGGTCGCCCGGCGCGGCCGCCAGGATCCGGCGCGCGAGCTCCGGCGGCAGGAGGTCTCCGGCGCGCGGCAGCCGGACCGATGGCTCGCCGATGAGCTGCGTGAGCATGTTCGCGGCGTAGTCCCAGGTGAAGTCGCCCTCGGGGCCGTGGTAGACGCTGCGCTCACTGCCGGTGGTCAGCACGTCGACGCGGGACAGTGACGGCGAGACGTACCACGCGCGGATCCGGGTCGTGCCGTTCAGCAACGACGTCACGTCGGCGAGGTTGGGCATATCGGGCAGACCGAGTTGCCCGCTGCTCTCCGCGTAACCGCTGTACGGCTGGCCATCGGACCTCGCGATGAGCGCACGCAACTGTCCGGGATCGGCGCGCTCGCCCCGCGGGAGTGCCGCGGACACGACCAGGGGCACAGCGATGAGCAGCGTGGTCACGACCGCGACCAACGCCCATCTGCCACGCTTTTCGCGCCGCACCACCGACAACGCCCACCACCCGGACTCGTAGGGTTATGTGCCCTTTCTACGCCGGTGGCCCACGGTGCGTCAGCCGCCGAACATCCGGTGCCACTCGGCCAGTGACTTCGGCCGGAACACGAAGTTGCCCTGCCGGACGTCGTCGAGCGGAGCGGACGACTCGGCGGAGTACTGGTGGCCGGGATAGACGACCGGGTTGCCAGGGAGCGCCGCCAGCCATTGCAGGCTCTGGTAGATCGCTTCGGCGTCTCCGCCGGGGAAATCGGTACGGCCGCAGCCTTCGAGGAACAGCGTGTCCCCGGAGACGAGCCTGCCGTCGACCAGGAAGCACTGGCTGCCCGGGGTGTGGCCGGGGGTGTGCAGCAGCCGGATCGGGATCGAGCCCACTTCGACGACGTCGTCGTGGTCGTGGCCCCGCAGGTCGGCCGCCGCGACGCCGGTCGTGCGGCTGACCCACTCGGTCTCGGAACTGTTGACGTGCACCGGAACCTGCTCGCGCGCCAGCAGGTCGGCGAGGCCGGGAAGCGCGAAACCCATCATCTCGCCACCGACGTGGTCCGGGTGGTGATGGGTCACCAGCACGCCGGCGAGGCGCATCTCGTCCTCGGCGAGCACGTCGAGCAGGTCGCCGACGGCGTACGCGGGGTCGACGATGACGGCGTCCCGGGTCTCACGGTCCCCGATCAGGTACGCGAAGTTGACCATCTGCGTGGCGACGGGATCGCCCACCGCGAAGTCGCGGCCGGAGAGCAACTGCCGGAAGTACAACCGATCACACATGCGCCCACCCTACGGAACACCGCCGGACCCGGCCGCCTCTACGCTGTGCGTCGTCACCGCATGCCGGAAGAAGGTGGGCTGATGCCAGCAGCAGACCCGCCGGCACTGTTCATCGAACAGCGTGGCGCGAACCTGATGATCAGGCTGCGCGGCGATCACGACACGCAGGAATACAGCATGTTCTCGGCGATCCCGTCGCTGCCGGGGCACACCGTGATCCTGACCTCGGTCGGCGCGCTCACCAGCCGGGACCTGTCCCAGGCGGTCAACCAGGCCGCGCATCAGGCGTTCGCCACGATGAGCGGGCCTGTCCCGCCGGGTCATCGGCTGTGGCTGGCGATGTCCGGGCTCGGGCGCCTCGACACCACCATCCGGCCACTGCCGCAACGGCTCGCGGAGGAGTTCGGCGTCGAGGTACTGGCATCGCAGGGCGCGCTCTCGCTGGTCCCCGGTGGGCTCCTGTTCGCCGGCGGGGCGAGCGGCGACATGTGGCGCAGGTTCCGCCGCGGTGACACCAGCAGGCCTTGGGGTGCCCGGCATCCGCAACCCGAGTGGGAGGCACAGCTCCCGCCCGATCCGGTCACGAGTGTCCACCGGCTCACCGTCGAGCCCGTTCCCGCCGGGCTGCTGATACTGGCCGAAGACGCGACACCGACGTCACCGCTGGACGTCACCTACGCCGTGGCCGTGCACCCGGAGCGGCCCCGCCTGATCCTCGGCAGGCCGGGCGAGCGGGCTGTCAGCCCGGCCGAGGTCGCCGCGCTGGTCGCGATGTTCCCACCGATGCTCGGTGCCGCGCTGGAACTCGTGCCGCACACCCCGGAGGTCGCGACGGCGGAGTGGTCGTTCGAGCTGGCAAGGCAGCTGAACCGTGAGGTGCGGGTGTCGACCGGGCTGCCGTTGTACGGCCACGACGGCCGCGTCCACGTCATCGCGTACGACGCCCATGGCAGGCAGCTGCTCCGGCATCCGGCGACGACCCTGCGGTACTCCCCCGACGGGACCGCGGCCGTCCTCGAATGCCAGGCGCCGCCGGCGGGCTGGATCAACGCCGGCCGCACGTTTCACCGCCTGCCCAGTGCGGCACTGCCGACACCGGCCGACCCCGTCGCCGAAGTCGTCCCGTCCGGTTTCGCGCTCGTCCCCGCCGCGTCGGTCGGCGGCCCGCACTCGGCCGCCGCCCGCCCGCTCGATCCGCGCCGGCTCGTCGTCACCGTCGGGTTCACCGGTGCCAAGCTGCCGGCGTGGGCGCCGGGCACACTGGCCAAACTGCTCGCCGGGCTCGGCCCGGACGCGCGGGCCCGGCTGCGGGTGCTCGCCTTCGGACAGCTCACCGCGGACGAGAAACAGACGCTGTTCGACGTGATCAACAGCGTTGAATTCGGGGACACCGAAGAAGATCCCTCGGAGCGGGAGACCGAACCCGCGATTGTTCCGGTGCCCGACACCGGCCATCCGGTGCCACCCGCCCGCCATCGCAGCACACGCACCGAGCAGGTCGAGTTCCAACGGCTCGCGGGGGAACTGTTCACCACGTCAGCGGATTTGCGCGGCTACGCCGTGGTCAAGGCCGACCTGATCGCCGTCTCGCTCTATCTCGGCGACGGCGAATTCGGGGCTCTAGCGGTGAATGCGGCGCTGAGGGCAGGCAACCCGGTTCCCCGCGCGTACCTCGGTTGCCTGACTTCGGGGCTGCGGCAGCTGCCCGTGCATCGCGGAGTCGTGTTCCGCCAAGGAACTCTCGCCGAGATCGGGAGCAGGTACACCGAAGGGGACGTCGTGAGCGAACCCGGTTTCCTCAGCGCCACCGCGGCGGAGAACCTGACTGTTCCTTCGGCGCCGGTCGACCTGCTGATCTGGTCACGCTCGGGCCGTGGCACCGACGGACTGTCCAGGAACGGGCTGCCACAGGAGGTCGTGTTCGCCGCCAGGACCCGGCTGAAAGTGCTGGCCGTGTTCGACGACGACCGCCGCGCCGTGCTCTTCCGCGAACTGCACCCCGACGAATTCCCCGCCTCACGCAGTTTGGACAGCACCGACATCGCAGTACTGTCCAAACTGGATCGTTCGCTGTGGCGGCGACGCGGTACCCGGCTCAGGCGGCTCGAGGACTTCGACCAGATCGGCAGGCTGGCCACCGATGCCTGAAGACCCCGAGCCCGCGCAGTGGTCGATGCCGGTTCAGCACGCCGTCCCCCTGCCCGATGTTTTCGCGCCACGCCCCAAGCCGCCGCCTCCCGAGCTCGAACCCGAGAGCGACTCGTGAGTGTTTCGCGGGGTTAGAATCCCGCGAAACACTCACGAGCCACCTAGGGTTGGGGGATGTGGTGGGGATTGCTTTGCGCACCGGCGGCGGCGTGCGCGTACGGCGTCGCGTCGGTGATGCAGGCGATGGCCGCGCAGGCGACCACCGACGACTCCGACGGGATCGATCCACGGTTGCTGTTCCGCGTGCTCAAGCAGTGGAAGTTCCTGGTCGGGCTCGGACTCGACACGCTGGGGTTCGTGGCCCAGCTGGCGGCGCTGCGAGTGCTGCCGTTGTTCGTGGTGCAATCGGCACTCGCGGCGAGCCTGGCCGTGACGGCGATCGCGGCGATGAGCCTCGGTGTGAAGCTCGGGCGTCGCGAATGGACGGCCATCGCGGTGGTTTGCGCCGGGCTCGCGCTGCTGGGCGTGTCGGCGGAGGGCGAGGGCTCGGATCCCGTGGCGCTGGGCTTCAAGTTCGCGCTCGTCGGCGTCATGGTGCTGCTCGGCGCCACCGGGATGGCGGCGGGGAAGGCTTCTGCCCGTATCCGGACTCCGGTACTCGGCCTGGTCGCCGGACTCAGCTTCGGGGTGGTTGCGGTGTCCGGGCGGGTCATCACCGATTTCGCGCCCGGGGCGCTGTTCACCGATCCCGCGTTCTACTCGGTCACGGCGGCGGGCGCGCTGGCGATGTTGTTCTACGCCTCGGCTTTGCAGCGCGGCAGTGTCACCACCGCGACGGCGATGATGGTCATCGGTGAGACCGTGCTGCCGTCGCTGGTCGGTGTCGCCGCGCTCGGCGACCGGACGAAGCCCGGTTTCGCACTCGTCGCGATCGCCGGGTTCGCACTGGCTGTGGCCGCGGCGCTGGCGCTGGCGAGATTCGGCGAGCCCTCACCTTAAACTCGGCCGCGCCGCCATTCGTGCGCCAGCAGCCACATCAGGTAGAGGCCGCCGACAGCGCCGGTCATCACGCCCACCGGCAGCGCCGCGGACGAGAAGAGCCGCTGTGTCGCGAGATCACTGGCGACGAGCAGAAGCGCGCCCATGAGCGCGGCGTTCGCCAGTCCCGCCCCACCCGAACGACTGAGCCGCCGCGCCAGGTGCGGCGCGGCGAG
The DNA here is from genome assembly GCA_032230695.1 of Actinomycetota bacterium. Taxonomy (GTDB): domain Bacteria; phylum Actinomycetota; class Actinomycetes; order Mycobacteriales; family Pseudonocardiaceae; genus Amycolatopsis. The sequence goes on from JAVXWP010000180.1 coordinate 34,414, forward strand.
CGCGATGAACGCGATCGGCCCGGCGGCGGCGGTCGCGAACGCGGAAAGCCCGACGCTCACCGTGATCAGCACGAGACGACTGCGCTCGACCGGCACGCCGAGGCCCTTCGCCGAATCGTCGCCCATCTGCAGCATCGACAACCGGCGCCCGTAGTAGAACCCCAGCGGGACAAGGACTCCGACCGCGATCGCGACCGGTACGACGTGTTCCCAGCCTCGGCCGTTCAGCCCGCCGACCAGCCACGCCTGTGCGGCGATCGCGTCCTGCAGCGACGCCCGCGTCACCAGGTACGAGTTCACCGCGATGAGCATCGCACTCACCCCGATGCCGATCAGGATCAGCCGGAACCCCTGCACCCCGTGCTGAAACGCGAGCAGGTAGACCACCACCGCGGTGATGATCCCGCCCGCCAGCGCGCCACCCGCGATCTGCAGCATGCTCCCGTTTCCGACGATGATCACCAGCAGCGCGCCGGTCGCGGAACCCTCGGTGAACCCGATGAAGTCCGGACTGCCCAAGGGGTTCCCCGACAGGCTCTGCAGCACGGCACCGCTGACGGCCAGCGCGGCGCCGACGAGCAACGCCGTCAGCAGCCGGGGAAGGCGCAGAGTGGTGACGATGAACTCGGTGCCGGAGTCGCCGAAGCCGAAGAGCGTCTTGACGACGTCTCCGAAGGACAGCGGGAAGTCGCCGGTGGTCAGGCTCACCACGCCGAGGGCGAAGACGATCACGGCCATGGCGATGCCGACGACCAGCGGCCGGGTTGCGTAGCGCAGCGAGATGTTCCCGCGCGGGCTGCGCACGGCTTTTACCGTGCGCATGGCTTTCACGGTCACAGCCGGGCCAGCTTCCGCCGACGGCAGAAGGCGATGAACACCGGCGCGCCGAGGAACGCGGTCACGATCCCGACCTGCAGTTCGGCGGGCTGGTTGAGCACGCGGCCCAGGATGTCGGACCCGACCAGCAGTACCGGCGCGAGGATCATCGAATACGGCAGCACCCAGCGCTGATCCGGTCCGACGACGATCCTGGCGATCCGCGGCACGGCGAGCCCGACGAAGGCGATCGGCCCGGCCGCGGCGGTGGCCGCGCCGCAGAGAAGTGTCACCGCGAGCGCGCCGAGGACCCGGGTCCGGCCGATGTGGGCGCCGAGCGCGCGCCCGGTCTGCTCCCCCAGCGCGAGCACGTTCAGCGACCGTGCCAGCGACAACGAGAGCAGGATGCCCACCGCGATGAACGGCGCGAGGATGAGCACGATGTCCATGCGCCGCCCGCTGAGCGAGCCGACGTTCCAGAAGCGGAACTGGTTGAAGACTTCGGGCTTCAGCAGCATGATCGCGGAGATGAACGCCTGTAGCACGGCGGTGATCGCGGCCCCGGCCATGATCAGCCTGTCCGGGGTCGCCCCGCCGCGGCCGGTGGAGCCGAGCGCGTAGACGAGCACCGCGGCCGCCGCGGCGCCGGAGAACGCGAACCAGACGTACCCGAGCACCCCGGTGACTCCGACGAACGCGATACCCATGACCACCGCGGCCGCGGCGCCCATGTTCACCCCGAGGATGCCGGGATCGGCGAGCGGGTTGCGGGTCAGCGCCTGCATCACCGCGCCCGAGAGGCCGAGTGCCGCGCCGACGAGTACGCCGAGGATCGTCCGCGGGATGCGGAGGTCGTGAATGATCACCGCTTCGGTCGAGCCGTCGTTGTGCCACAGCACCGACCACGTCGACGAGAACGGGATGCTTTTCGAGCCGACCCACAGGCTGAGCAGGCAGATGAAGCCGAGAAGCACGACAGCGACGGCGAAGCCCGCGAACCGGAGCGTCCGTGCCCGAGCTCTCGGCGGTCGGTCCACTTCGGGTCTGGACACCGGCTCCATGGTCACCGTCACAGAACTCTCCTGACTGCCGGGACGAGAATTTTCTTAGTGTAGCCTTACCTACCATCGCCGGTCGCCGGCGAGGGACTGACGGGAGGCGCCGGTGACGGCTTTGCCAACGGGATCCGGCGTGCTGAAGCGGTCGATCTTCGGTCAGTGGCGGCTGATCACGGGGGCGTCGGTGCTCGCGGCGGGCCATCAGGTCGGCGAGGCGCTGGTGCCGGTCGTGATCGGCGTGGTGATCGACAAGGCCGTCGCCGGGAACTCCGCAGCGGAGCTCCTGAAGTGGCTCGCGGTGCTCGCCGCGGTCTTCGCCGGGCTCTCCTGCAGCTACCGTTTCGGCGCCCGTCTCGCCGAAGGCGCGTCGGAACGCGCGGCACACAACCTCCGGATCCAGCTCAGTGAACGGGTACTCGACGCCAGGGGCGGCGCCGAAACCGGCAGGCTTGCCGGCGCGCTCACCAACATCGGGACCGCGGACGCGCAGCGCGTCGGCGTGGTCAACGCGGTGCTGCCGTTCGGGATCGCCGGGATCGCCGGGCTGCTGGTCGCCGCGATCGCGTTGCTGACGATGTCGATCCCGCTCGGCCTGCTCGTCCTGCTCGGCACACCACCGCTGCTCTACCTCGCGCACCTGATCGGCAGGCCGCTGGAGCGCCGCAGTGAACAGGAGCAGGAGCGCGCCGCGCACGCGTCCGGTGTCGCCACCGACCTCGTCTCCGGCCTCCGGGTCCTCAAGGGCATCGGCGCCGAGTCGGCCGCGGTGGACCGTTACCGGCGGACCAGCCAAGACTCCTTGCGCGCCACGCTCAAGGCGGCCCGCGCACAGGCCTGGCACAACGGCACGCTCCTCGCGCTGACCGGCGTCTTCATCGCGATCGTCGCGCTGGTGGGTGGCAGGCTCGCTGCGGGCGGCGACATCAGCATCGGTGATCTGGTCGCGGCGGTAGGCCTCGCGCAGTTCCTGCTGACACCGTTCGAGATCTTCGCGTGGGTCAACGGTGAACTGGCTCAGGGCCGGGCGTCGGCGGCCCGGGTGGCTTCGGTGCTGGCCGCTCCCCCTGACGTCGAATCGGGTTCCGGCAAGCTGCCCGTCGCCGTCGACGGCCACATCCGGCTCACCGGTGTCTCGCACAACAGCCTGCGCGACCTCGATCTCGACGTCGCCGCCGGGGAACTGCTCGGGGTGGTGGCCGTCGATCCGGCCGTCGCGAACGACCTACTGGCGTGCCTCGGCCGGGATGTCGATCCCGCGTCGGGTTCCGTGCTACTGGACGACATCGAACTGTCCACTGTGGATCTGGACGCGGTGCGGGGTGCGATCCTCGTCGCCGCGCATGACGCCGACCTGTTCGCGGGGACACTGCTGGAAAACATCGGGACCACAGGCGAGTCCACTGTGGATCACGCGATGGCCGTCGCGGCGGCCGACGAGGTCGCGAACGCGTTGCCGCAAGGCGGTGACACCGTAATCGCCGAGCGTGGCCGTTCGCTGTCCGGCGGGCAGCGGCAGCGGGTGGCACTCGCGAGGGCGCTCGCCGCGCAAGCGCCGGTACTGGTCGTGCACGACCCGACGACCGCCGTCGACGCGGTGACCGAAGCCCGGATCGCCGCCGGGATCGCCGAGTTCCGGCGCGGGCGGACGACGATCCTGGTGACCAGCAGCCCGGCGCTGCTCGCCGTCACCGACCGCGTGATCGTGCTCGGCGGCGGCACGGTCAGTGCCACCGGACGGCACGAAGACCTGGTCCACGGCGATGAGGACTACCGGGCGGCGGTGCTGTCATGACCGAAGCCCCGCGCGAACTGCTCCCCACCGCCACCGGCAAGCGCGTCCGCGCGGTCATCGGCGAACTGGTGCGGCTCACCAGGTTCCGGGCGATCGGTGCGTTCACCGTGCTCGTCGTCGCTACCGGAATCGGGCTGCTGACCGCTCCGCTGCTCGGCCACATCGTCGACCTCGTCGCCGAAGGTGAGCCCCCGGACGCGATCACCATTCCGGTCGTCGCGCTCGCGCTGGTCGCCGTCGCACAAGGAGTTTCGGTGGCTGTCGGCGTGTCACTGGTGGCCAGGCTCGGCGAGAGCATGCTGGCGACCCTGCGGGAGCGCTTCGTCGAGCGGGCGCTGCACCTGCCCCTTGACCAGGTCGAGCGGGCGGGTTCAGGCGACCTCACCTCGCGCGTGACCAACGACGTCACTGTCATCGGAACCTCTGTCCGGGAAGCACTTCCCGAACTGGGCCGGTCGGTGCTGACGATCGCGGCGACCGTGGGGGCGCTGGCCGTGCTCGACTGGCGGTTCATGCTGGCCGCGTTGCTGGCCGCGCCGATCCAGCTTCACACGGTCCGGTGGTACCTCCGCCACGCCGTCCCGCTTTACGCCGCACAGCGGGTCGCCGTGGGCGCCCAGCAGCAACAACTTCTCGACACGATCGGCGGCGCGCGGACAGTGCGCGCATTCCGGCTCGCGGATGCCCACGTCGAGCGGGTCACCGAGCGGTCGGGAGCGGCGCTGGCGCTGGCGCTGCGAGGGGTCCGGCTGATGACGCGCTTCTTCGCGCGGCTCAACGGCGCGGAATTCGTGGGCCTGTCGGCGATTCTGGTCGCCGGGTACTTCCTGGTGGGCAACGGCTCGGTGACCATCGGTGTCGCCGCCACGGCCGCGCTGTACTTCCACGGCCTGTTCGGGCCGATCAACACCGCGCTGGCGCTGGTCGACGACGCCCAGACCGCCACCGCGAGCCTCGCCAGGATCATCGGCGTCTCCGACCTCCCGGGGGCCGCCGAGCCGCGGCGGGCGGTGTCACCGGTGGACTCGTCGGTCAAGGCTGCCGGCGTCGGACATGCTTACGTGGCAGGACATCCTGTGCTTCGCGACGTCGACCTCCAGCTCGCTCCGGGCGAACGCGTCGCGCTCGTCGGGGCCAGTGGCGCCGGGAAGACGACGCTCGCCAAACTGATCGCCGGGATCCACCCGCCATCAGCGGGCTCGATCACCGTCGGCGGGGTCGAAATCGGCGAGCTCGGGCGCGGCGCCACCCGCCGGGCGGTAGCGTTGATCAGCCAGGAAGTGCACGTGTTCGCCGGTTCGCTCGCCGACGACCTCCGGCTCGCGAACCCTGACGCGACAACGGAAGAGCTACGCGTGGCGCTGTCGGCCATCGGCGCGTTGAACTGGGCGGAAGCCCTTCCCCGCGGTCTCGAAACCGTGGTCGGCGAAGGTGGTCACCGGCTGACGGTGACGCAGTCCCAGCAGCTCGCGCTGGTGCGGCTGGTGCTGGCCGACCCACCGGTCGCGATCCTCGACGAAGCCACCGCCGAAGCGGGCAGCGCGGGTGCTCGGGTGCTCGAAGCGTCTGCCGCGGCCGCGCTCTCGGGGCGGACCGGACTGGTCGTCGCGCATCGGCTGACGCAGGCCAAATCCGCCGATCGCGTAATCGTTATGGACGCAGGCAAGGTGCGCGAAACCGGCACACACGACGAGCTCATAGCACTGGGCGGGCGTTACGCGGAGCTCTGGGCGGCCTGGGCGGACACCCGATCCCGGGCGAAGTGATCTCCGACGCAGCCGAATATGTTGCGTGCACCTCGATGTCCGAATTAGGTTAGGCAAACCTATCCTGCTCGGTGGTCCCCGCCGACATTTACCCAGTAAGAGGACCCATGATGGCCCGTTCCCTGTTCCGCTCAGCACGAGTCGCCGGCCTCGCCGCCGCCGGGCTGCTCCTCACCGCTGGGCTCGCGGCCTGCGGTACCGAGACGCCCGCGTCGAACGGCCCGGCCGCTCCCGCCGCCGCGACCGAGCCCGGCGCCTTCCCCGCCACGATCGACCACAAGTACGGCAGCACGACGATCACCGCCGCGCCGCGGCGCGTGGTCACGGTCGGGCTCACCGAGCAGGACGCCGTGCTGGCGCTGGGCGTGGTGCCGGTCGGCACCACCGAATGGAACGGGGAATACCCCGGCGCGATCGGCCCCTGGGCGTCGGCCGAGGTCGGCTCCGCGACGCTGCCGACAGTGCTCGCCGGCACCGACGGCCCCCAGTTTGAGAAGATCGCCGCGCTGAAGCCGGACCTGATCGTCGCGCTGTACTCCGCACTCACTCAGGAGCAGTACACGACGCTCTCCAAGATCGCGCCGACGCTCGCGCAGCCCAAGGAGTACAGCGACTACGGCATCCCGTGGCAGGAAACCACGAAGAAGGTCGGCATCGCGCTGGGCAAGAAGGCCGAAGCGGAGAAGCTCGTCAAGGACGTCGACGACAAGTTCGCCGAGGCGGCCCGGGAACATCCCGAGTTCGCCGGCAAGACCGCGCTGATGGCGACGCTGTCCGAGGGCTACTTCGTCTTCGGCACCGAAGACCCGCGCAACCGGATCCTCACCTCGCTCGGGTTCACGTTGCCCACCGACCTCGACACGATCATCGGCGACAAGTTCGGCGCGAACATCAGCGCGGAGCGGACCGACGTGCTGAACGTCAACGCGCTCGTCTGGATTTTCGACACCGTCGCCGACGGCCGCGCGGAGCTTGCGAAGGACAAGCTGTACACCAACCTCGCCGTGTCGAAGGAAAAGCGCGAGGTCGAGATCGAGGACCCGACCACCTACGGCCGCGCGCTGACCTTCGTCTCGGTCCTGAGCCTGCCGTACGTGCTGGACCGCCTCGTGCCGCAGCTCGCTGCCGCCGTCGACGGCAACCCGGCGACTGAGGTGAAGCCCGCCGAGTAAGCAGTACCCACAACAAGAGCGGGCCCGGGAGCTGTGTGCTCCCGGGCCCGCTCTTGTTGTCGACTGCCCTATGTCAGGTCCGAACAGGCCTTCGCATCGGGATCCTTACCCGCTTGCGGTGACCACCTCACGTTCGCGAACGAAGCCGAGAAGGCCGCGTCGGTGTAGACCAGGAACGGCGTGTTGACGTTTTCGAAGTCCATCCCGGCCGCGAAGCACGAAATCGGGATCTTGACCGTGGACTTGACCCCGATCGGCAGATCGGTGAACAGCTTGGTGGCGTTGACCTCCGAGAAGCACGGGTAGACACAGTGCACGCTCAGCACCGTCTTGTTGACCGGCGCCTGGTTCACGATCACGTCGAACACCATCGCGGCGTCGGTGTTGAGGTATCCGCGCAGGTCGCTCGGACCGGTCGAGTTCTGCAGATACAGCTGCCCAGGGCCGGCGCCGGTCCACGTGGTCTTCAGGCCGTCCTGCTGAACGTTGACGTCGGCCTGGACCACGTTGAGCTCGGCGTGCGACGCCGTGCCGTCCGGGCCGATCTCGGTGCCGCCCCAGTTCTCGGGCGAACCGATGTAACCCTTGTACGGCGCGACATCCGCGCGGTTGAAGAGCTCCAGATCCTCGGTCGCGTTGCCGCCACCGCCGGACGGTGAGCAGCCGAACTCGGGGGAGGTCTCGTCGAGGACGCCGACGGAACCGGTCTGGCCGTTGCGCAGGCCGTAGCCGAGCTTGAACAGCGGGTCGTAGCCCTCGGTGCCGGAGTTCAGCGGCGTCTGGCAGGCGCCCTTCGGCCACGAGTACGGCAGCTTGCCGGTGTAGCCACCGTTGTTGTTGCGGCCACGGACGAGCAGGTCTGCGACGCCGCCGCCCTCGGTGCCGGGCAGCCACGCGGCGACGAACGCGTCGGAACGGTTGAGCTCCTTGTTGGCGTACAGCGGACGGCCGCCGACGTAGACGGTGGCGACCGGGGTGCCCTTGCCGCTGACCTTGTCCAGCACGGCCAGATCCTGCGGGTACAGCTTGGCCGCTTCGAGCGTGCGGCGGGTGAGGTCGCCGACGCCCTCGGCGTACGGGGTCTCACCGATCACGGCGATCACGGCGTCGAAGCCCTTGGGGTCGACGTCACCGGTGGCACTGAAGGTGACGTTGGCGTCGCCGAGTTGTTCCTTGAGGCCGCCCAGGATCGAGGTGCCGTTCGGGAAGTCGGCGTTGGTGTTGCCGGTGCCCTGCCACGACAGGGTCCAGCCGCCGGTCTGGTTCTCCAGACTGTCCGCGCTCTTGCCGACCACGAGGACCTTGGCCTTCGGCGAAAGCGGCAGCAGCTTGTTGTTGTTCTTCAGCAGCACCTGCGACTCGCGCACGGCTTCGCGGGCGAGCTTTTGTGCCTCGAGCGCGTCGGTCGACCCGGCGTGCTCGCGCAGCGACGGCTTGGGCGCTTCGAAGACACCGGCGCGCACCTTGACCCGCAGGATCCGCGTCACCGCGTCGTCGATGCGGGACATCGGGATCGCGCCGCTTTCGACCTGCGCGACCGTGTTGGTGATGAACGCCTTCCAGTCGTTCGGCACCATGATGACGTCGAGGCCGGCGTTGACGGCCTGCGCGCAGCTGGAGTTGGTGCAGCCGGGAACCTGGCCGATGCCGTTCCAGTCGGAGACGACGACACCGTCGAAGCCCATCTTGTTCTTCAGGATGGTGTCGAGGGCTTCCTTGCTGCCGTGCATCTTGCCCTCGTTGATACCGAGGTCGGTGTTCGTCCAACTGTTGAACGACGCCATCACGGTCTGCGAGCCGGCCGCGAGCGCGCCGTAGTAGCCCTGGCCGTGAATGTTGATCATGTCGGCCACCGACGACGGGTTGACGCCCTGGTCCTGACCCTTGATCGTGCCGCCGTCACCGATGAAGTGCTTGGCCGTGGCGATCACACTGTCTTCGCCGATGCGGCGGGAGTTGTCCCCCTGCAGACCCCGGACGGCTTCGTAGCCGTAGGCACGGGTGATGCGCGGGTCCTCGGAGTAGCCCTCGTAGGTGCGGCCCCACCGGTCGTCCTGCACGACGGCGAGGGTCGGCGCGAACGCCCAGTCCTGGCCGGTGGCGCGGATCTGCTCGGCGGTCGCTTCCCCGATGTCGCGGATCAGGCACGGGTCCTGCGCGGCGCCGAGGCCGATGTTGTGCGGGAAGATCGTCGCGCCGTAGACGTTGTTGTTGCCGTGGACCGCGTCGATGCCCCAGATCACCGGGATCTTCGTGCGGGTCTCGACCGACGCCTGCCAGTACGAGTCGGCGGCGGCGAGCCAAGACTGCGGCGTGGCGTGCTTGTCCTTGCCCGGCCAGGAGCCGCCACCGTTGAGCACGGAGCCGATGGCGTACTGCTTGACCTCTTCGGGGGTGATCGCGGAGATCTCGGGCTGGGTCATCTGCCCGACCTTCTCGGCCAGCGTCATCCCGGCGAGGATCTCGGCGACCCGGCGCTCGTCACGCGGGTTCTTCTCGATGTTGCTCTTGACCTTGGGGAAATCCGTCAGAGTCGGCAGGCTCTTCTCGATCCGGGCACAGCCGTGGTCCATGGCCGGTTTCCCGACCTCGGGCTGGGACGGCCCGTGGTTCCCGGCGGTGTTCGGAACCGCCTGCGCGACCCCCGCCAGCAGGGTCAAGCTCGTCAAAGCGACGACCGTACTTCGTCGAGCGCGGGACCAAGCTAACGATCTTCTGGCCATGAACAGTCCGATCTCCAGGGGCGGCGGCGGTGGCGCGTACCTTTTCTCAGGCCGTGCCGGCCGATCCTGACCGGACAAAGGCGACTACGTCAAGAGTTTCGAGGGAGCGCTCTCCGGAAATTTTGTTAGTTAATTCTCACCGTGAAATAAGGGTGGTCTGGACAACTGCTCACCCCGTGGTCCCACCAGGCCTGCCGAAAATCGGATGCGGGCCCCCATCGTGATGGTGTGTGATCCGGGGTATGGCGATTGTGCTGGGCAAGCCGGGGGTCGACGGGCTGGGCGAGGCTGTGGGCGCGCTGCGGGAGTGGCAGTACGACGGGGCGCCGATGCAGCTGCATCCGGGCGATCTGGGCTGGTTCTGGCGGTTCGGTGCCGACGCGACGGCCGCGGCGGTCCGGACCTGGAGCCGCGACGGACGGATTCTCGCCGTCGGTCTGCTGGACGAACCCGAGCTGTTGCGGATGACCATCGCGCCGGACGCCCACCGGGACGAGGAGCTGGCGCGGCACCTGGTCGAAGACCTGACCGAGCCGGAGCGCGGTGTGCTGCCACCGGGAAAGGTGTACCTCGAGGCGCCGACGGACGCACGGGTCCAGGAACTGCTGGCCGAGAACGGGTGGAACGCCGACGAGCTGTGGACGCCGCTGCGCCGAGATCTCACGGAGCCGGTGAAGGACCCGGGCGTGCGGATCGAGGTGGTCGGACCGGAGCAGGTGCACGTACGGACCGGGCTACAGCGGGCATCGTTCGACCGGTCGACGTTCACCGACGAGCGCTGGCACGCGATGGCGGCCGGAGTGGCCTACGCCGACGCCCGGTGTCTGGTCGCGTACGACGACCGGGGTGACGCGGTGGCGGCGGTGACGGTGTGGTCGGCCGGTCCGGGAAGGCCCGGCGTGCTCGAGCCGATGGGCGTGCACCGCGACCATCGGGGACACGGCCACGGCAAGGCGATCACCGTCGCCGCGGCGGCCGCGCTCCGGGAGCTGGGCTCGTCGAGCGCGATCGTCTGCACCCCGAGCTCCAATGTCGGCGCCGTCGCCACCTACGAGTCAGCCGGCTTCCAGCGGCTCCCCGAGGTCCGGGACAAACGCCGCGACGCCTGAGACCTGTTCACCTGAGTTGGGGAGACAACAGCAGCAATGGAAATTCGCCCCACGACCGACCAGGACCTCGACGTCTTCGTCGACACCCTTCATGCCGCTTTCGGGCGCTTCCCGGAAACCCCGGCCGAGGGCGGCGGGCTCTGGTGGTCGGCGCTCGAAATGGATCGCGGCCTGCTCGCCATGACGGCCGACGGCCGGCCCGTCGGTACCGCCGCCGCGTACTCCTTCGAGCTCACCCTGCCCGGTGGGATCTCCGTCCCGGCCGCCGGGGTGAGCTTCGTCGGTGTACTGCCCTCGCACCGGCGCCAGGGCGTGCTCAGCGCGATGATGCGGCATCAGCTCACCGATCTGCGGGCCCGAGGGGAGATCCTCTCCGTACTGCTGGCCACCGACGCCCTGATCTACCGCAGGTTCGGCTATGGACCGGCGACCTACACGCAGCGGCTGACGGTGCCGCGCCACCGGGCTGCCTTCACCCTCCGCCGGGCCGACGCCCCAGCGACCGGCTCGGTCGAGCTGCTGCGGCGTGCCGAGTGCGGCGAGATCCTCGAAGAGGTCTACGACCGGTACCGCCGCGCGCAGCCCGGCGCGCTGTCCCGGCCGCACCGCTGGTGGGCCTTGGGCGCGGGGCAGCCCCCGGTCACCCCGGCGCCGCGCTACGTCGCCGTCCACCGCGACGCCGACGGCGTCCCGGACGGGTATGCCAGCTACTCCATCGGCGACTCCGAGACCTTGACGGTCGACGAGACCATCGCCACCGACGACGCCGTCTCCACAGCGCTGTCCCGGTTCTTGCTCGGACACGACCTGGTAACTCAGGTCGTGTTCAAGCATTTCCCGCCCGATCACCCGCTGCGCTGGCAGCTCGCGGACTTCCGCGCCGGCCAGCTGGGCAATGACACCGACTGGCTCTGGGTGCGGCTGCTGGACGTCCCGCGTGCGCTGACCGCGCGCGGCTGGTTCACCGACGGCGAGCTCGTCCTCGACGTCGACGACCCGTTCCTCGGCGAGCACGGCCGCTACCTGCTGACCGTCCGGGACGCCCATGCCGACTGCGTCCCGACGGACCGGCAGCCCGACCTGTCAATGGACGTGAGCGACCTGGGCTCGATCTACCTCGGCGGCACCGCCCCGAGCACGCTCGTGCGTGCCGGACACATCCGCGCCCACCGCCCGGGCGCGGCCGCCCTCGCCGACGCCCTCTTCCGCGCCGAGCGCTCCCCGCACTGCCTGCACTGGTTCTGAACTGCGTGATGGGTTGCCCTGAACGACGACCGCGGATAGCTGACACGCGTGCACAGACAGCTGACACGCCGCCACGTCGACTGGCGCCTGCCGTGTCCGCCGGACAGGGACAAGCCCCGTTCATTTATTGAGGGGAGGGCAAATGTGCCGTGGTCGTTCCCCGGTGAGGTAGTGAAGGGGTCCTTAAGGGACTCAGAGTCCCTCAATGACCCCTTCACGGCGTCCCGACGAGAGGTGAGGTGGGCTGCGGTGGGTGGGTGGGTCGTG
>JAVXWP010000008.1:0-117099 GCA_032230695.1 Actinomycetota bacterium
GCGGTCTCCGCGAACTCGACTTACGGCACGCGCCCTAGCCGTCCACCGCCGCCGCGGCCGTCTCCGCTCCCACGAGGTGACAGCTGACGCGATGCGCAGAGCCGTCGAGCGACCGCAGCGCAGGGACGTCGGTCGCACACCGGGGCAGGTCGACGACCGGGCAGCGGGTGTGAAAGGGGCACCCGGAGGGCGGATCGATCGGGCTGGGGACGTCACCGGTGAGAATGATCCGCTCCCGCCGCCGCTGGAGCGCCGGATCGGGCACCGCGATCGCCGAGAGCAGTGATTGTGTATAGGGATGCTGGGGAGAGGAGAAGATCTCTTCCCGGCTGCCCTCCTCGACCACACGACCCAGATACAGGACGGCCACCCTGTCGCAGAGCAGTTCGACAGTGGCCAGGTCGTGCGAAATGAACAGGCACGAGAAGCCGAGGTCCTGCTGCAGGTCCATGAGCAAATTCAGCACCGACGCCTGTACCGACACATCGAGGGCGGACACGGGTTCGTCGGCGATGAGCAGGCTCGGATCAAGCGACAGCGAACGAGCCAGCCCGACCCGTTGCCGCTGACCGCCGGACAGCTCGTGCGGGTACCGGTATCTCATGCCGGCGGCCAGGCCGACCTTGTCGAGCAGCGATTCGACCTTCTTCTCCAACTCGCGGTTCCGCGCGGCCCGGTGCATCCGCAACGGCTCGGAAATGATGTCTCCGATGGCCATCCGTGGATCCAGCGACGAGTACGGATCCTGGAAGACCATGTGCACCTGGCTGCGGACCGAACGCATCTTGCGCGGCGGGAGGTGGGAGATGTCGCGCCCGTTGAGCACGATCGTGCCCTCGGTCGGTTCGAGCAGCCGCACGATGCATTTGCCGACCGTGGACTTGCCGCTGCCCGATTCGCCGACCAGTCCGAGCACCTCCCCCGCGTTGATCGTCAGGTCGACGCCGTCCAGTGCGTGGACCTTCCCGCCGCCCCGGGAACGCGCTACCGGGAAATGTTTCTTCAGATCCCGCACCTGGAGTACCGGTGCCGTGGCATTTTCCGATCCCGGGCTCGTCATGCCTGGAGATCCTCCTTCGCAGATTCGGCAAGGGATTCGCCGGCATGGAAACACGCGGCGTACTGGCCTGGCCGCGTCGCCTCGAGCGGGGGCATCGACTCGCCACACTCGGGTGTGGCCCTGGTGCACCGGGGCGCGAACACGCAGGAATCCGGCCGGTCGCGGAGCACGGGGACCAGGCCGGGGATTTCCTGAAGCCGCCTCGATCCGTTGTGGCTCAGCCGATCCGGGCGCGGAACCGCCCCGAGCAGGCCGACGGTGTAGGGATGCTGGGGATGGGCGAACAGGTTGTCGACGAGTCCGGATTCGATCTGGTGCCCGGCATACATGATCTGCACCCGGTCGGCGATGTCGGCCACTACACCGAGATCGTGCGTGATCAACAGGATCGAGGTGCCGACCTCTTGCCTCAGGTCGCGCAGGATGTCCAGGATCTGGGCTTGGATCGTGACATCGAGCGCGGTCGTCGGTTCGTCGGCGATCAGCACCTTCGGGCTGCACGCCACCGCCATCGCGATCATCACCCGTTGCCGCATGCCACCGGAGAGCTGATGGGGATACTCGCGCAATCTGGCCTTCGGCGCCGGCATCCTGACGAGCTCCAGAAGCTCGACAGCGCGCGCATTCGCCTGCCGGCGAGTCATTCCCTCATGGCGCCGAAGTACCTCGCCGATCTGGAACCCCACCGTGAACGACGGGTTGAGCGACGACATCGGCTCCTGGAAGATCATCGAAATGTCCCGGCCCCGGATCTCCCGGATCTCCGCTTCCGACATCGACGTCAGTTCCCGGCCTTCGAGCTTGATGCTTCCGGTCACCGACGCCGGCCGCGGTAGCAGCCGCAGGACCGACATCGAGGTAACCGACTTGCCGCAACCGGACTCCCCGACGAGAGCCACCACCTCCCGCGGCTCCACGGTGAACGACATCCTGTCCACCGCCAGCACGGGACCGTCATCGGTGGCGAACTGGACGCTCAGGTCCTCGACCTGGAGTCGCGGTGTCACTGGTCACCTCGCGGATCGAGAACTTCCCGCAGACCGTCGCCGAACATGTTGAACGACAGTGTCGCCAACGCGATGGCCAGTCCCGGTAAGACCGCGAACCAGGCCGCTTGGCTGAGGTAGTTCTGCGATTCCGACAACATGGTCCCCCACGACGCGGTCGGGGGCTGCTCCCCCAGGCCTAGGAACGAAAGCATGGCGGCCCCGATGATCGCGCCGGGAATGGCCACACTCGCCTGCACCACCAAGGGAGTAAGACAGTTCCGGAGAATGTGACCGAACATGATGACCCCGCCGGACGCGCCGCTGACCACCGCGGCCTGCACGTAATCCTGTTCACGCAAACCCAGCACCTCGGCCCTGGTGATCCGGATGAAGGTCGGGATCAGGGAGATGGCCAGCGCCAGGATCGCGTTGCTCAGCGAAGGGCCCAGGATCGAGGCGAGCCCGACGGCGAGGATGGCGAACGGAAAGGACAGGAGCACATCGGTCGTCCGCATCACCACGGTGTCGAGCCAGCCCCGGTAGTAGCCCGCGAACAAGCCAAGGGCGACGCCGATCACCGCGGCGATCAAGGTCGCGAGCACGCCCGCCTCCATCGACGCGCGGGTCCCGACTATCAACCGGGACAGCACGTCCCGGCCGAGATCGTCGGTGCCCAGGAGGTGACCGGCGCTGAACGGGCTGACGAAGATCTGGTCGTAGCTCGTGGCGTCGGGATCAGCAGGGGAAAGCACCGGCCCGAAGATGGCGACGAGAACGAAGCAGGCGACGCCGACGAGACCGAGCACTGCGGTCGGGCGGCGTGTGAAACGCCTTCGAAGCCGTCGGCGTTGTGCGGCACGCGGAGTCAACTCGGTTGCCATGGCGGTGGTCATGTCGCGGCTCCCTGAATGCGGACGCGGGGATTGAGCGCCGAATACACCAGGTCGGTGATGAGATTGACGACGATGTAGGCCGACGCGGTGATCAGCACGACGGCCTGCAGCATCGGATAGTCGCGGTTGTAGACCGAATCGAGCGTGAGCTTGCCGATGCCGGGCACGACGAAGATCTGCTCGGTGATGACGACGCCCGAGATCAGCGCCCCCAGTTGCAGGCCGACGACCGTGACGACCGCGGTCAGGCTGTTGCGCAGGGCGTGCTTTCCGATGACAGCCGATTGGGCCAGGCCCTTCGCCCGCGCGGTGCGAATGTAGTCCTCACTCAGCGATTGGATCAGAGCTGAGCGCATCTGCGGGATGAGCACCGCGGCCAACCCGATCGCGAGCACAGCAGCAGGCATGATGATGTGCTGCAGGTTCGCGACCGGGTCCGTCAACGGCACGAATCCCGACGCCGGCAACCAGTGCAGTTTCACCGCGAACAACAGAATGAACAGGATTCCGAACCAGAAATGCGGCACCGACAGCCCCAGCATCGAACCGGTGGTGCTGAGGTAGTCGAAGGCCGTATTCCGTTTCAGCGCCGCGAAGATGCCGATAGGTATGCCGAACAGCAAGGCGAGCAGCAGCGCCACACCGGCCAATTCCAAGGTCACCGGAATACGGCTGGCCAGCACCGCGGAGACCGACAGGCCGGTTTGGGGGGATTTCCCCAGGTCACCGGTGAGCAAATGTCCGACCCAATCCAGGTACTGAACGGGAAGGGGCTTGTCGAGCCCGTACGACTGCCGGATCTGTGCCAGCACCTCGGGACTCGCGCCCTCCGACGACATGGCCGTCGCGGCGTCGCCGGGCAGGGCCCTGACTCCGAGGAAGACCACAATCGACGCGATGAGCAGAGTAAGCATGGACTGCCCGACCTTGCGAAGAACGAACCATTTCACGGCGCGATACTCACCAATCCCGTTCAGCTGCCACTGGTGATGCTGGCTGTCTTGAGCTCGATCACGGCGTTGGGCAGGAACACCACGTTCTTGACGTTCTTGTTCGCGCCGAGCACCAGCCGATCGTGGAAAAGCACCACGTTGTCGAGATATTTGTTCTGCAGCTGGACGATCTGCTGATACAGCGCCTTGCGCTGGTTGGTGTCGGAGATCGCCGCGGCCTGCTTGAGCAGTGCGTTGAGGTCGGGATAGTTCGCGTTGCTGTAGTTGATCGTGCTGCTGGGTGACCAGAAGACCTCGATGTTCTGGTCGGGATCGACCCGGCCGGACCAGGAGTTCATGTAGATGTCGAACTTCCCGTTCTTGGCGTCGTTTCCGGCGGTGACGATCTCTTCCGGCTTCAGCGTCACCGCGAAACCGGCTTCCTTGGCCATCGACTGGATCACGGTGCCCAGTTTCGTCTGCAGATCATCGCCGGCGCCGATCATGATCGAGACGGGAATCGGAGTCGGCACACCGCTCTGCGCCACCATTTGCTTGGCCTTGGCGACATCCGTCGCCGGGCAACCGGGGTCGGCGTACAGCGGGTTCTCGCTCGAGATCGGGCTGCACGAGGGATACTGCTGACCGCCGTACACCGCCTTGTTGATCGCGTCACGGTCGAGCGAAAGCACGAAGGCCTGCCGGAGTTCCTGGCTCTGCGCCAGCGCGGTGTTCGCGCGTGTGAATGGCTTGACGCCCACTCCGTGCGTGTTGTCCACGTTGATCGTGAGACCCCGGTAGCCCAATGAGTTCTGGGTTATGACGGTGGTAGTCGGATTGCTCTGGATGCCCGCGATGTCCGCCGGAACGATGTCCAACGCCAGACCGACGTCGCCCGACTTGAGGTTGGTCGCCCGGATGCTCGGCTGCGTCACGACCTGGAAAGTGACCTGGTTCAGCTTCACCAGGCTCTTGTCGTAGTAGTAGTCGGACTTTTTGAACACGATCCGGTCGCTCGAGGGTCGCGAGTCGAACGAGAACGGCCCGACACACACCGGCGCGGTGCCGAACTGTGCCCCTTCCTTGCTCAGCGCGGCAGGCGAGACGATCATTCCCGCCCGGTCGGCGAGTACGGAAGTCAGCGGCGACGAAGGCTCGGACAACGTCAGCTTGACGGTGGTGGGGTCGACCACGGCTACGTCCTGGATCGACGAAAGGTTGGCGACCTGTGATGAGGACTTGTCCGATCGCGAACGATCGAGGCTGGTCTTGACGGCCTGCGCGTCGAACGGAGTCCCGTCGTTGAACAGCACACCGCTTCGCAGCTTGATCGTGTAGGTCTTGCCGTCCGCGCCGATGTCCGGCGGGGCCGTCGCGAGCATCGGCACGATGTGCTGATCGGCCGTGATGTCGTACAGCTTGTCGCAGTATGTCGGCATGATGCCGGCGGCATACCGCGACTGGGTCATGGCGGGGTCGAGGGTGTCGGGAGCGGCCGCGAGCGCGACTGTCAAATCCCCGCCACCGCCCGGTGTCGCCGGGCTTCCGACCGGCGCCGAACAGCCGGCCAGGAGCAGAGCCGCGGCGCAGGCAAGTGCAACGGCGGACCGGCTAACGAACTCGGAACGTGTCCGGTTACTAATGGACGGAAATGATCGGGGAGACCTTTGGCCCGGAGTCATCTCGAGGAGAAAACCGCCAGATCGGCGCATGCGCATTCCATTCCTACGCGAAAGAATCGCTTGAGGCTCATTTGGAACAATGGCCGCCTTCGCGACGTATGTCGCACTTCCGAGCGGCCGCCCTAACTCTCGTTCGAGCGCACAGCATAGTCAATAGTTTGCGTTGCTAACTACATGTAACGTCACGTTACCGAACCATTTCGAGTCTCATCACGGTAACGGTCACCGAATTCGCATCTCGCGCCGTCCGGCCGCGGTGGCTTAAGGTCTCGTCATGCGCTTCGGACTTTCCCCGACAGCAAGGAGCGAGTGACCGATGGAGCTGTACGCGCTGCCGGTGGGCGATTGTTCCTGCCCCTTCGAGGTCGTCGCACCGGGTGTGTACGACGGGATGCGCACGCATATCCCGGTGACGTCCTATCTGATCCGGTTGCCAGGTGACGAACTGGCACTCGTCGACACCGGGATGAACCGGGTACATGTGGACGATCCGGACCTGACGTGGCGAGGGAAGCCGCAGGCGGCGATGCTCACGCCCGTGATGCGGCCGGAAGACAGCCTGCTGTTCCGGCTGGCACAGCTCGACATCGCCCCTCAGGACATCGACTACGTGATCAACACGCACCTGCATTTCGACCACGCCGGCAACAACGATCTGCTGGGCAACGCCACTTTCTTCGTCCAGCGCGAACAGTACGAGCTGGCGAAGGACAACCCGGATTTCCCCAACCAGTACTGGAATCTGCCAAGTTTGAGCTATGAACTGCTTGACGGCGAGCAAGAGATTTTTGCCGGCGTCCTGGCGATTCCCACGTCCGGGCACACACCCGGCCATCAGTCGGTCCTGCTGCGCCTGCCCGAGACCGGCGCTTTGATCCTGTGCGGCGACGCCGTCTATTGCCAGGAGAACTACGACCACGACTCATGGGAGAGCCAGGCCGATCCGGAGACCGCCCGCGAGAGCGCACTGAAGTTGCGCGCGCTGGCCGACGCCGAGCAGGCGACGATGTTCTACGGCCACGACCGGGAGCAGGCACGCACGATGCGGTGGGCGCCCACCGCATCGTATCGCTGACACCGCCCCCTGAATGGCAGCGAGTCGCCACCACTTCGCCGCCGCAGTCCCGGCAACCCTCATCCGCGCTGCGCTGCGACGAGCGCTAGACGCTCAGGCCGCGTCGAGTCCGGCGAGGATGGCGTTGAGCGCCTTCCAGGCGTGCCACGCCCTGGTGACGCCGAATTGGGCGTTGAAACGGAGTGCGGCACGGACGTCCCCAGGCGTCGCGCCGCCCCGCAGCGCTCGGCCCACGTGCGTCTCGAACGTCTCCGCCAGCGTTTGGTAATGCACGTCGACGCTGAGGCTCGCGAACCCGCGTTCGCGTTCACTGAGCGTGCCCGGACCAGACCCGGATCGCATCCGCGACTGAAGGTCGAAGTACTCGGCGAAGTGCGGGTCCAGCTCGATCAACTGGACACGAACCGGAGCCGGCAACGGACTCGGAGCCGCTTCGGGACCGGTCGACAGCAGATTGTCGGCCAGTGGCTCGAACTCCGGGCGGGGAATGTCCAAGGCCGATTCGAGTTCGGCGAGCCGCTCGAACCCGGCGGTGGCCGCGGGGTATCCGCAGTCGTAGGAGATGAACCGCAGCAGGGCCCGGATGTCCGAAGTGGATACTCCGGCCTTGAGGCCTCCCCGGACGTGCGCTTCGAACGCGAGGCCGAGGCTCGGCTGGCAGACATCCGCCACCACGCAAAGGAACGTCTTCTCGCGATCGGTCAACTCGGGAATCGCCCGGGCGTGCTTCGCGGTGGCTCCGATCATCTGGGCGAAGACCGGGTCCAATGCCGCCACTCGGTCGAGGTTGGTTGTCTCGGTAATGGTCAAGATCGCACTCCTCCACAGAAACTGACTCTTGGGCTACAGCTGTAGCCCAATTCACGCTACACCTGTAGCGCGATAGCTGTCCAGCTATACTGATCGGACCATGGACGCGTCCCCTTCCCCCGCCGCCCGCCGCCCGAACGCCCGCGGGCACGGCAATGAGCTGCGCGAACAGATTCTGGTGGCCGCCGTGCGGATGCTCGACGAACTGGGCGACGACGAAGCACTGTCACTGCGGGCGGTGGCACGGGAGGTGTCGATCGCCGCAACCTCGGTCTATCTGCACTTTCCGGACCGCGACGCGCTCGTACTGGCCTCCATGCAGCGATGCCACGAAGAATTGGTCCAGGCCGGCGACAAGGCCGAAGCGGCACAGGACAACCCGGCGATCGGGCTGCGCGCGCGGACACTGGCGCAGGCGACTTGGGCCCAGGAACACCCGGGCCTCTACAAGGTGCTACACGAAAGCAAGGTCCACCGGCGGCTCGGGATGCCGTTCAAAGAGGTGATGGTCGCCCGCACGGTCAGCGCGGTGCAGCGCTGCATGGACGCGGATCTCGCTCCAGCCGACGACCCGACCGTGGTCGCGATCGACTTTCGGACCGCGGTGAACGGCATGCTCTCGCAGCGCATCAACGAGCCCGACCTGCCGTGGCCCCCCCTCGCCGAGCAGCTTGACCGGTTCCTTACCAAGCTCGTCGGTCTCGACCTGCGCAGATCATGAATTTCCGCGGACCGAAAGAGTTATGCGCATGATCAGTCGACCTCCTAATGGCGCCGGAGTTACCGCTCACAGAGGCGATCCCGACATAAGGATAGATTTCCCGTGATCGGTTGAGCGTACCGAAGGACCAGTTTCGTGATCGGCTAAGCTCAGCGGGACTTCGACGGCCCGGAAAACCAGAAAAAGACAAAATCTAGAAATAAACTAACGGCAACCTGCTCGGCGTGACCTGAACACCAGTCGGCTCGATGACCCGTCACTCGAGTTTCCTTGTTCCGCCGGGTTCAGCTGCCGGCTGCATACCGGAGGAAGCACATGGTTCGCGCATTGGTGACCGGCGGCGCACGTGGGGTCGGCGCCGAGGTGGCGTCGGCACTGGCCGAAGCCGGGATGACCGTCGCGGTCCACGCTCGGGCGGACATCGGCGCGGCGGAGGCCGTCGTGTCGAAGTTGCCGGGTGACGGGCACATCGTCGTCAGTGGGGACATCGCCGATCCCGCCCAGGTGCAGACGTTCGTCGCCGAGGCGGTGTCACGGCTCGGCGGGATCGACGTACTGATCAACAACGCGGGCATCTACACCGAGCACCCGCTGCCCGTGACGTCGTACGAGGACTGGATCAAGAACTGGCGGCGCGTCATCGACGTCAACGTGCACGGCACCGCCAACGTCACCTGGTGCTTCGTCGAGCATCTGCGCACCCGCCCGGAAGGCCCCGAAGGCGCCCGGATCGTCAACGTCGGCTCGCGCGGCGCGTACCGCGGCGAGCCCGACGCCCCCGCCTACGGCGCGAGCAAGGCCGCCGTGCATTCGATGACGCAGTCACTCGCGGTTTCCCTTGCCCCGCTGGGCATCGTCGTGACGGCCGTCGCACCGGGGTTCATCGACACCGACCTCTCGGCGTCGATCCTCGCAGGCGAACGCGGTGACGGGATTCGCGCGCAGAGTCCGTTCGGTCGTGTCGGCGAGCCCGAGGACGTCGCTTCCGCCGTCGCATGGCTCGCCTCCCCTGGCGCCCAGTGGGCAAGCGGCGCCGTCGTCGACCTGAACGGCGCGTCGTACCTTCGCTAGTGCGCTTCCTTCCGACGCTGTGAAGGGGTCTTTGAGGGACTCTGATCAGAGTCCGTCAAAGACCCCTTCACAGCGTTCCGCTGCTTCCGGCGCGCCCGCCAGATGAGCTGCCGCTCGGCCAACGATGTTCTGTAGCCACGCACCGACATTCGGACCTTTCGGAGCCCGACCTCCCGATCACGCAGCCGCGCCATTTGTCATTTTAGGCTGATTTTGTGTTCTTGCGGCGCGATTCGTATTGGGTCCGGTTTCACCGGGTGCGCACGCCCTGTTATCGCGCATATTGCAGCTAGCAGGAATTGGCCAGCCCGGCTAGCCGGGGGGCCAGATAACCACTGGCAATGATGACGGCGGATCGCCTGCGAGCAATCGTTGAAGTACGTCGCAGGAAGTCGAACCCGTAAGAAAAAAACCAAGCTGCGCCGACTAGCCGGGACAGCTATGCCGCGGGCGGCGGCACACCGCGTCAAGACCTCCGGAGCAAGGAGAAAGCAGATGACGGACGCTATCACGCGCCATGAAACCCTAACGGAAGTGGCCGTCTCCCATTGGGCGGCGACAAGCCGGAAGTACGCCGTCGAGGCGATCGGGACGTTCTTCCTCGTATTCACGGTTGCCGTAAGCGCGCTCAGCGGCAGCGCGTTTACCCCGCTGGCCGCCGGAGCGGTCTTGATGGTCATGATCTACGCAGGCGGCCATATCTCCGGCGGGCACTACAACCCGGCTGTGACCATTGCGGCACTGGTCCGCCACCGGATCGGGCTGGGCGATGCCGTCGGGTACTGGGTCGTACAGCTCGCCGCCGGCCTGATCGCCGCGGCAGTCGCGCGGGCGACCGTAGCCCCGGCGGCGACCACGACCTTGCACCTTTCCGGGCGCGCCCTCACCGCCGCCGCCCTGGCGGAACTGGTGTTCACCTTCGCCCTGTGCTACGTGGTGCTCAACGTCGCCACAAGCAAGGACCAGCCGGGCAACTCCTTCTTCGGCCTGGCGATCGGTTTCACCGTCGCGGCCGGTGCGTTGGCCGTCGGCGGGATCTCCGGCGGCGTGTTCAACCCGGCCGTCGCACTCGGCGGCGCCGCCGTGGGCCTGTTCGCCTGGACAACGCTGTGGGTCTACCTGGTGGTGCAGGTCGTCGCCGGCGCCGCCGCGGGGTTCGTGTTCCTCGCGCTCAACCCCGATGACAAATGATCAGGCCAAAGGCGCCGTACTCAGCCGCTATCCCGGACGACCTTGAGTCCCATCCACCAAAGGAGACACAAGTATGACCAGCACGCAGCCCAAACCGACGACCACGGACGCCGGCATCCCGGTCGAAAGCGACGAGCACTCACTCACCATCGGCCCGGACGGCCCAATCCTGCTCCAGGATCACTACGCCATCGAGCAGATGGCGCAGTTCAACCGCGAGCGGGTGCCCGAGCGGCAGCCGCATGCCAAGGGCGGCGGCGCTTTCGGGCGGTTCGAGGTGACCGGCGACGTCAGTGCGTACACCAAGGCAGCGGTCTTCCAACCGGGCGCGAAGACCCAGCTCGTGTCGCGGTTCTCCACCGTCGCCGGCGAGCGCGGCAGCCCCGACACGTGGCGCGACCCGCGCGGCTTCGCGTTGAAGTTCTACACGACCGAGGGCAACTACGACATGGTCGGGAACAACACCCCGGTCTTCTTCCTCCGTGACCCGATGAAGTTCCAGCATTTCATCCGCTCGCAGAAACGCCGCGCGGACAACAACCTGCGCGACCACGACATGCAGTGGGACTTCTGGACCCTGTCACCGGAATCGGCGCACCAGGTGACCTGGCTGATGGGCGACCGGGGCATCCCGCGCACCTGGCGGCAAATGAACGGGTACAGCTCGCACACGTACATGTGGGTCAACGCGGCCGGCGAGCGGTTCTGGGTGAAGTACCACTTCATCAGCGACCAGGGCATCGAATGCCTCGCTCAGGAGGAGGCCGACGCGCTGGCGTCCTCGGACGGGGACTACCACACCCGCGACCTGTACGAAGCGATCGAGCGCGGCGACCACCCGAGCTGGACGCTGAAGATGCAGATCATGCCCTTCGAGGACGCCAAAACCTACCGGTTCAACCCCTTCGACCTGACCAAGGCGTGGCCGCACGCCGACTATCCGCTCGTCGAGGTCGGCCGGATGACCCTCGACCGCAACCCGACCGACTACCACTCCGAGATCGAGCAGCTGGCCGTCGAGCCGAGCAACCTCGTGCCGGGCATCGGCCCGAGCCCGGACAAGATGTTGCTGGGCCGCTTGTTCTCCTATCCGGACGCCCACCGCGCCCGGATCGGGGCGAACTACAACCAGCTGCCCGTAAACGCACCCATCTCGCCGGTAAACAGCTACAGCAAGGACGGGGCGATGCGGTTCCACAAGGTGTCGGACCCGGTGTACGCGCCGAACTCCAAGGGCGGCCCGGCGGCCGACACCGACCGCTACGGCGAGCCGGCGGGCTGGTACACCGACGGGGAGATGGTGCGTTCCGCCTACACCCTGCACGCCGAGGACGACGACTGGGGCCAGGCCAACACGCTGGTCCGCGTGGTGATGGACGACGCACAACGCGATCGGCTGGTCAGCAACATCGTCGGCCACCTGCTGGCCGGCGTCACCGAGCCGGTCCTGCAACGCGCCTTCCAGTACTGGCGCAACGTCGACGAGGACCTGGGTGTGCGCGTCGAGAAGGGCGTCCGCGCCGGACAGTCCTGATCGACCGACCCAGAAGTGATGGCAGGGCCCGGCGCCGGTAGGTGCCGGGCCCCTGCCTGTGCGGCGCGGCGTGCACCGAGCTCGGCGTTGCCGGGCCGCTCAGAATCGGGCTACCGTCAGTCTTATGAACGCGCCAGATGCGGGCGCCGACGTGGATCATGACGCCGACGCTGAACCTGGCGATGACCCGTCCGGCCGGACACGGCTGCGTCAGCTTGCCGATGAGCAGGCCGCGCTGCGGCGGGTGGCCACACTGGTAGCCGGCGGCGCGCGGCCGGCCGAGGTGTTCACCGCGGTCGCCAATGAGCTCGGCCACCTGATCGGCGCCGAGACGACATTTGTCTCCCGCGTTGATCACCCGTCCGTGGAGTGCGGGGAACTTGACGGATTTCTTACCGTCGTAGGGTCCTATGGCCTGGTAAGCGCTCAAGTGCCGGTCGGCTTCACGCTCAAACTGCTACCCGGGACGATTCATTCTGCCGCGCTTCAAACCGGGCGGCCGGCCAGGATCAACGGCGAAAGGCTGGCGAACGGTCCGTACGGCGCCTGGATTGGCAGCCTTGGCATACGGGCCGGGGTCGCCATGCCCATCATGGTCGGGGGACGCCTTTGGGGCGTAATGGTGGCCGGAACCTCGCGGGAGGACTTCCCGGCCGGCACCGAGTCGCGCATGGCGGACTTCATGGAGTTGGCCGCGACGGCGATCGCCAACGCCCGGGCCGAGCAGGAACTGCTCGAACTCGCGGACACGCAGGCGGCACTGCGGCGCCTGGCCACGCTGGTCGCGCGGGGCGAACCGCCAGAGGTGGTGTTCGCGGCCGCGACCGGAGAGGCTCTCCGGCATTTCGGGACCGCCACCGCCAGGATGATCCGGTACGAGCTCGACGGCAAGGCGACGATCGTCGCCAACGAAGGCACGACAGGCCCCCACGTTCGAGTCGGGGAAGGCTGGGAGGGTTATCCGCCGACCGGGCTGACCGAGACCGTCTTGCGTACCGGCCGGGCTGCCCGTGTCGACGATTACCACGATATTCCGGGCGGAGAGCCATATCTCCACGAGGGGCTGCTGTCCGCTGTCGCCGTGCCGATACACGTCAACGGCCGGTTGTGGGGAATGATCGCCGTCGGGTCCGGGCACGGGCCGCTGCCGCCCGACACCGAGCAGCGGATGACGGAGTTCACCGATCTCGTCGCCACCGCGGTCGCGAACGCGCAGAACCGGACTGAGCTCATCGCCTCCCGCGCGCGGCTCGTCGCCGCATCGGATGAGGTGCGCCGGCGGATCGAGCGGGACCTGCACGACGGCGCACAGCAACGCCTCCTCGCGCTGGCATTCACGCTGCGTACGGCGGCGGCACCCCCCGCGGACGTTGCCGTGGGCATCATGGGGGTGATCGACGACCTGCGGGAGATCTCCCGCGGCATTCATCCGGCGGTCCTGTCCAGCGCGGGGCTGCAGCCGGCGCTGCGCACCCTGGGGCGGCGCTCAGCAATCCCGGTGGAAATGGACGTGCGGATCGACGGCCGGCTTCCCGAGCCAGTCGAAGTGGGCGCGTACTACGTCGTCTCGGAGATGCTCACCAACGCGGCGAAACACTCGCGCGCCTCGCTTGTCGAGGTGGACGCGGAGGCCTCCGGCGGCACGCTCCGGGTATGCGTGCGTGACGACGGTGTCGGCGGCGCCGACCCGGGACGGGGCACAGGGCTGATCGGGCTGAAGGACCGGATCGAGGCGCTGGGCGGCACGTTCTCCGTGCACAGCCCGCCGGGTGGCGGCACGACCGCGTCCTGCGAGCTTCCGGTGACGGCAGGCGTCGGGCAGCCGGACGCGGACCCGTTCCGGTAGCCGAGCCTGCTACCGGATGAACCGGCGGGCAGCGAATAGTCCGGGCCGCCGCGCCGTCGGCCGCGTCCCTGGCCGATAATCGTCGGGTGCCGACACCATCAAGTACAGCAGGAACGGCTGTGGAGGGCCGGCGGGCCCGCGTTGTGCTCGCCGACGACGATGTCCTGCTGCGAGAAGGCCTCGCCAGCCTGCTGGACCGCTCGGGATTCGAGGTCGTCGGCCAGGCGGGTGATGGGGCCGGGCTGCTCGCCCTGGTCCGTTCGGCCAAGCCTGAGCTGGCGATCATCGACATCCGGATGCCGCCGGAGCACGCTACCGAGGGTCTGCAGGCGGCGCGGGTGATCCGCGAGGAACTGCCCGGCACAGCGATCGTCGTACTGTCCGCGCACGTCGAGATCAACGAGGCGATGGACCTGCTGGCAGCCGGCGAGAGCCTTGGCTATCTGCTGAAGAGCCGGGTGACCGATGTAGCGGAATTCATCGCGACGATCGGGCGGATCACCGCGGGCGCCTCGGTAGTCGACCCGTCCCTGGTGCAGGAACTCGTGAATGCCCGCAGGCGGCGTGATCCGCTCGACATCCTGTCGCCGCGGGAGCGCGAGGTACTCGCCCTCATGGCCGAGGGCGCCTCCAATGCGGGCATCGCCCACCGCATTTTCGTTGCCGAGGGCACGGTCGAGAAGCATGTCCGCAGCATCCTCACCAAGCTCGAACTGCCGACGAGCGACACCGATCACCGGCGGGTGCTGGCGGTCCTCAAGTTCCTCGAGGCGCGTTAGCCATCGAGCGCTGTGCGGCGACTACCGCGCCGGGCGTGGGCACGGCCGCTGGTGGGCCGGCTTTCCCGGTCGAGCTCAGCTCGGGTCCGACGGGCTTGAAGGGAACAAGATCGAGTGTTTCCGGGGGTCCGGACGTGACGGCTCGTTTCACGATGAATTCAGCGTGTCCACTGTAGATCGACCCGCCGATTGTCGCCCTCTGCGCGGCCAGCGCCAACACGACCACCAGCGCGAGTTCCGAGCCGAGTGCGAACCGCTCCAGCAGGCCCAGCGCCGGCCATTGCGCGAACTCGGAGGCACCGAATGCCGCCGCGGTGGCCGCACCTGCCACCGCGAACCGCCGGATCCGCGTGGCCGCCTCGGTCCACTGTGGATTCCCTCGCAATGACCTGGCCAGCAGCCAGCAGGCTATCGGCAGGCAGGTGAGATACACCGCGCCGCCGAACCGATGGATCTCCCCCGACGCCGTCGGGTCAACGGCGGATCGGCTGGCGGGGAACACCGCGACGAGCGACAGCCCGGCACACCACAGTCCGAAAAAGACACGAACGGCCCGGCTGCGAGGCAGGCCCGCGTGGCCCATCGCGACGATCACCGCCACCCCACCGGACATCAACAGCAGCACCGCCGCGACGAACAACGGCCCACCGGCACCGTGGAACTCGTAGTCGCTCACCGGGTCCTTGATCGGATCGACCTGCTGTCCCAGCGTCGCCGTCAGGTAGCCGACCACCAGCACGGCCGAGGCCACCGACGCGATCGCCAGCCGGCCGAACGTCTCGGCCCGCGGAATTCGGAGGGTTGTGGTCACCTCTCCACGATGCCGATCCGACAGCGATGTGTCGTCGGCGCCAGCGGCCATCCGCCATACTGGCTATCCGCAATTCCGGGCTTCCCGCTACCTGTCCCTCGCCGGCAGTTCGACCTGCATTGTGGTGCCGTCGCCGATGGGGCTGACGATCGAGATCGTTCCGCCGAGCGCCTGCACCCGATCGGTGAGACCGATCAGCCCGGAGCCTTGTGCGAGAGTGGCACCGCCGACACCATCGTCACGGACCGACAACCGCAGGAGTGCGTCCCCCGCCCGTATGTCGATGTGGACGACCGACGCCTGCGCGTGTTTGGTGGCGTTGGTAAGTGCCTCGGAAACAACGTAGTACGCGGCGACCTCCACCTGTTCGGGCAACCGCTCAGGGACGTCGACCGCGAGCTCCACCGGGACCGCCGAACGACGGGCGAGCGCCCGAAGTGCCGGGCGCAGGCCTCCCTCGGACAAGATCGACGGGTGGATGCCGCGGGTAAGCTCCTGCAGCTCATCGGTCGCTCCCGTCAACCCGTCGGCGATGTCGGCCAGTCGCTCGCTGAGTTCGGTCAGCCCGGTCGGCGTGATCGCCTCGGCCGCGCGAAGCTCGAGCACCAGGGACACCAGCCGCTGCTGGATGCCGTCGTGGAGATCCCGCTCGATACGCCGCCGCGCGTGATCAGTGGCGGCCACAATCCGTGCCCGCGAAGCGGCGAGATCCTCGCGGCTCTCCTGTAGCGAGCCGGCCATCGAGTTGAAGCTCCGCTCCAGCACCCCGATTTCGCCTGCACCGTGCTCGTCCAGCCGCGCGCTGAGGTCGCCGTCGGCGAGACGATTGGCCATGACCGCCGCCTTCCGGATCGGCCGGACGATCGCCCGGGACAGATAACCCGCGAACCCGGCGATGAGCACGACCGATCCGGTCAAGCCGCCTGCCGCCGCGAGGACAGCGCCGTGGGCAGTCGCGTCGGAATTGCTCTGCCGCGCCACTTCCTGGTCGTGTTCGGTCGCCACGAACGCGTCGAACTCAGCTCGGATCGCATCGATGCGCTGCTTGCCCTCTTCGGTCACCGCCACCGATCGGATGGCGGTGGGGTTCTTCTGCGCGGCGTCGATGACCGGGGCCGAGTAGTCGACGAGATAGGAGTTTGCGGCTTGCGCGATCTGCTGGGCACGGGCCAGCTGCTCTGGGTTGTCGGCAACGAGCTGTTCCAGCGTCGCGGACTGCTGAGGTAAGGCGGTCTGAGCGGCATGCCACGGATCGAGGAAGCTCCCCTGTCCGGTGATGGCGAACCCGCGCATGCCCGTCTCGGCGTCGACCACTATCCGCTCGAGCCGGTTTGCGGCTACGAGCACCTCTTCGGGATGCTGCGCATGCTGCTCCGCCGTGCGCAGGTCGGCGATCGCGAACAACAAGACCGCGAACGCGGCGCTCACGATCAGCGCCAGCACGCCGCTTGCGACGATCATGCGCTTGGTCAGGCCGCCCCTCAACTGCATCGCAGTCACCTAACGTCGAGGATCACTGAACCCCTAGCAGACCACGGATGGTGTCACCGGAAAGCGTGGTCTTGGGCAGGAACCCCACCGCCGGACTGGCCGCGATCAGATCCATGTAGTCCTCCTCGGCATGCGCGGAGATCAGGATCACCGGCGCGGGGGGTGGTCCCGATGCCCCGTGCAGCCGCCGTACGACCTCGAAGCCACTTTCATCACCGAGGTCGATGTCGACCAGCGTAACGTCCGGCCGCAACTGCCGGGCTTGCCGCTCAGACTCCGCGATGCTCGACGCCACACCGACCACGACGATGCCTTGCCTTTCCAGCAAACCGCGCACGGCATGTACGAATGGAGGGCTGTCGTCGACGATCAGGCAGCGCAACACGGACTCAGAATCGCAGGAAAACCGCCGGGGCGCATTCCGGCTAGCGGGTGCCTGGCCGTGAAGGCCTCCATCAACGCGTCTGACGCTGTGAAGGAGGCCATCACGGCCAGCTCCGGTCGAGGATGGTGGCGACGACCGCCGAGAAGTCCAGGTCGCCGGCGCCATGGGCCGCTGCCTCGTCCAGCCATCGACCGACTGCCACCGCGGCGTCGAGGGCAGCGCCCGCGTCGTCGGCGGCATCGATCGCAAGACGCATGTCCTTCGCTGCGAGCGAGAGCTTGAAGCTCGGCGGGTAGCGCCCGGCTTCCACGTTCGCCCGCTTGGCCGCCACCGTGGGCCCGATCGGTGAATCCGCGAGCACGTCGAGCATCGTGCTCTGCTCGAGCCCCAGTGCGCGGCCCAGCGCGAGCGCCTCACCGAGCGCCACGATGGAAGTGGTGAGGGTGGTGTTGACCACGAGCTTCATCGCGGCGCCTGCCCCGCTCGCGCCGATGTGGTGAACATCGCCGAAAACCTCGAGCACAGGCCGGACCCGCTCGAACTCGTCGCCGGAGGCACCGACATAAACGTGCAGGCTGCCGTCGGTCGCCTGCGGGATGCTGCCCCGGACAGGGGCGTCGACCGCGGCCACCCCGTGGGGCAGGCGGGCGGCGGCGGACCGGAACGCATCCGGTCCGATCGTCGACATCTCGATCAGCGTCTGACCGGTGGAGAGGGCGGACGCGAGCCCGTCCGGTCCGAACAGGACGTCGCCGAGAGCGTCAGGCGTAGCGAGCATGGTGATGGCGAAGTCGGCCCCGGCGACCGCACCCGCCGGCGACGCTGCGACGCCGGCTCCCGCGTCCGCCAGCGGTGCGGACCGCTGAGCCGTGCGGTTCCAGACGGTGACGTCGTGGCCGGCGTTCACCAGCCGGGTGGCCATCGGGGTCCCCATGTTGCCGAGGCCGAGAAAGGCGATCTTCGACATGGCCGATCACATCCCTTCTGGGGCCGGGCCGGTGACCGGCGCGGCGTCGGAGAGGATCGCGTCGATGGTTTCGACGTCCCGTGCTGAGAGCTCGACGTCAACCGCGGGCATGAGCGCGTCAAGCTGTGAGGCTCGGCGGGCGCCGACAATCGCGACGTCGACGGCCGGGTTGTTGAGGGTCCAAGCGATCGCGAGCTGCGGAAGCCCGATCCCGCGCTCACCGGCAAAACTGTTGAGCCTGGCGACCACGGCGAGGTTGCGGCGAAACGTGTCGGCGCCGAAGTCGGGGCTGTGGCTGCGCCAGTCGTCCGGGGGGAACGTGGTCTCGGCCCTCATGCGCCCGCCCAGCAGCCCGTGGGCAAGCGGGCCGTACGCGAGCACACCGATGTCGTTCGCCGCCGTGTAGGGCAGCACTTCGGCCTCGATGTCCCGCCGGAACATATGGTACGGCGGCTGGAGTGTCTCCACTTGGCCGTGCTGGTTCAGCTCGCCCAGCTGCTTGGTGTCGTAGTTCGACACGCCGTAGTGGCGAATTTTGCCCTCGGCGACAAGCTGCACGAGGACCGCGACGGTCTCCTCAGCCGGTGTCGCCGGATCCGGCCAGTGGACCTGGTACAGATCGATGTAGTCGGTCGCCAGGTTGCGCAGGCTCGCCTCGACACCCGCGCGCAGCCATCGGGCCCCGGCGTCACGCACCAGGTTGGTCCCGTCCATGCGAAGACCGCCCTTGGTGGCGACGACCACATCGTCGCGGCGCACTCGTTGCCACAGGCTTTCTCCGAGCAGCCGCTCCGAGACGCCGAATCCATAGGCTTGAGCGGTGTCGAACAGGGTGATCCCCTGCTCCAAGGCGCTGTTGATGGCGCTCTGGGCGTCGGCTTTGTCGAAGGACCCCCACTCACCTCCGAAAGCCCAGGTGCCCAGGGCCAGAACGGAGACATTCAGGTCCGTCCTGCCGAGTCGTGTGTATCGCATGCCATTACCTCGTTTCCGCATTCTGCTGGAGTGGGCTTCCATTCCACGATCGCGCGATTGGGCGCGTATTTCGTCGCCGCCAGCACCACTC
Source organism: Actinomycetota bacterium (assembly GCA_032230695.1). GTDB lineage: Bacteria > Actinomycetota > Actinomycetes > Mycobacteriales > Pseudonocardiaceae > Amycolatopsis. The sequence goes on from JAVXWP010000008.1 coordinate 19,304, forward strand.
TTTGGGGCGGGTCAGCCGGGGCTGACCGTTCCGGCTAGCTGCAATGCCGCCCCCAACACCGGCAATTCGTCGCCGAAGCGCGCTGATGGCCCGCCGGTTCTGCCGTTGGCGCCGGTCATCATCGAGGGGGCGTGTCGATCAACAGCGATATGGTGAACGCGGCGCCGACGCCGATCGCGAGCAGCGGCGGGAGCAGGGCGGTGCCACCGGCACCGACGATCACGGCGAGGGCTCCGGCCAGCAGCACGATGACCACGGCCGCGGCGATCTTCCAGTCGTCGCCGATGACGAACTCGTACCAGAATCGGAAGAACGCCTTCACGAACTTCATCGCGTCGCTCCCTCGGTCGCCAAGCCTTCGGTGGCTTTTCGGTAGCGGGCCACCAGAGCGCGGGACAGCAGGAACCAGCCGGCCAGCAGGGCGAGGATGGCCGCGTCGCCGCCTGGCCAGGTCAGGCTCTCGCCGCCGGCGCGCAGTACGCCGAGGCCCTCCACCGCCCAGAACGTGCCGAAGCTGGCCAGCATGAGGCCGACACCGTACTTGAGGGTGTTCTCGGGCACCCGGGTCAGCGGCGCGCGGGCGAGTGCACCGGCGGCGCCCACGATCACCACCGCCGCCGCGGCCGCGATGACCGCGACCGGCACGTTGCCGGCGTTGAGCCCGAAGGTGATGACGATGAAGACGACCTCGACACCTTCCAGGAACGTGGCCTTGAAGCTGATCACGAACGAGAACCAGTCCAGCGCCAGGCGCCGCTGACTACTCGCGGCGCGGGCAGCTTCCGTCTGCTTCCTGAAGGCCGCGTCCTCGTCGTGTATCGCCTTGTGTCCGGAGCTACGCAGGATGGCTTTGCGCAGCCATTGCAGGCCGAAGATCAGCAACAGCGTGCCGACCGTCAACTGCAGCACCGAGCGGGGCAGCCACGTCACCAGCGCGTACCCGGTGACCGCGGTGAATCCGGCGAGCGCGACCAGCGCGGCACCGGTGCCCACCAACGCGGATCGCCAACCCCTGGTCACGCCCATGGCCAGTACGACAGTGAGCGCCTCGACGACTTCCACGGCGGTCGCCACGAATGTGGCCATCGCCAGACCCCAGACCGCACCGGAACCCATGATCCACCTCCGTTACGCGGCCGCAGTGCCCGGCGCGATTCGACGACCAGGTACTCATCAGCGACCGGCTCCTACCAGTGTCACGCGGCGCCACGGTGCCGGCATCGCCGCCAGCGGCAGGCATCGGTTGCCGCTGCCTGCAGTCCGCGGATTCCTGCTAGCCATCACTGCGGATGGGCGCTCGCCGTCCTTGACCTCGGCCCGATCACAGGCAGGTAGCAGGAAGCCCAGGATTCCGGCCAACCGGCAGGGACAACGCCCACTGGCAGGGACGACACCACGCACCTCCAGACGCCATTCTCGACCAGGGAAGGAAACCGCGCCGATATCCAGAAGCAGGGAGACAATCATGATCGGGGACTCGACCATTGCCTTTGTTTCCCCCACCCAGGTGGCACCGAAAGATGAAATGACGGGTCGGGCAAAAGTGCTTGCCGTGCTCACCGCGGTCATTGTGGTGGATCAGGCGACCAAATGGTGGGCCTGGCGGCATGCCCACTGGGCACAGATCAACCTCGGCGGCGACGCACTGGTGGGAGCCACCGTCGGCCGGTGGTACGCCAACCCCTTGACCGGTGGTCTGCTGGACCTGCTGGACTTCGGGTTGTTGAGTATCGCGGTAGCAGTTCTGGTCAGCCGCCGCCGTCCGGCCATGGTTCTCATCACCGGAGCACTCATGATCGGCGGGTGGGCCAGCAATCTCTTCGATCGCCTTGGAATGCACTACCTGACCGCACCTGGCAGCGTGCGCGGAGCGGTTGATTTCATTCCTCTCGGGCAGTTCTACTTCAATTTCGCGGACATATTCATCGTGTGCGGAACACTTCTCTTTCTCCTGGCAGTGAGCGCGAGGACGGCGAACAGGCCCGGCACAAGCGACTCCCGGGCACCGAAGACGCACTCTCGGCTTCGGGCGCGCAGGTGGACGCCGCCGATCGCCGGAGCGGTATGTCTCGTCGTTGTCGTCGGGTTCGGCGCCGTGAACTACGGCGGGACAATCGTTCCGGGCACGTTGGCAGGCGCAGCTACGCCGTAACGACGTGAATCAGACAGTGCCGGTGAGGGCTTGCAGGCCGAGGCTGCTGCCCGCGACCGCGATCCACAGCAGGGCGCCGAGCAGCAGCGGCCTGGTTCCGGCCTTGCGCATCACCGACAGCCGCATCGAGAGACCGATCCCGGCGAGCGCGGTGGTGATCAGGAACGTTCCGAACTCGGCGAGCGCCGGATGCCAGCTCACCGGGATCACCCCGAGGGTGTCCAGGGTCGCGGCGGCGACGAAGCCGATGAGGAACAGCGGCACGATCTTGCGCCAGGGCATACCCCGCAAGCTGAACCCGGCTGCGGTGTCTCCGTGGCGGACGGCGTCGGCGCGGGCCTGCTTGCGAGCGGTGAGGATCGCCAGCACGATCACGACCGGGATGAGCATCAGGGTGCGGGTGAGTTTGACGACGAGCCCGTAGGATCCCGCGTCCCCGCCGTAGCCATAGGCGGCGGCCACGACCGAGGAGGTGTCGTTGATCGCGGTGCCTGCCCACAGACCGAAGGAGTGCTGGTTCATGCCGAGCAGGTGCCCGATCGGCGGGAACAACAGCACGGCGGCGATGTTGAAGGTGAAGATCGTCCCGATCGCGTAGGCGACCTGCTCCTGCTTGGCCTTGATCACCGCGGTTGTCGCCGCGATCGCCGACGCGCCGCAGATGCCGGTGCCGACGCCGATCAGGATCTGCGTGTCGCCGCGCACCCCGAGCCGGCGGCCCAGCAGCCACGCTCCGCTCAGCGCCACGGCGAGGGTGCCGAGCATCACCGGGAGCGATTGTCCGCCGACATGCAGTACTTCCTGCAGCGACAATCCGGTTCCCAGGACCACAATGGACAGTTGCAGGACCGGCTTCGACGCCACCTCATACCCGGCCGCCCATCGCTCGGCACGCAGGCCGGGGATCACCGCTGCGGCGACCACGCCGAGCACGATGCCGAACACCGGACCACCCACGATCGGCACCAACCTCCCCAGCGCGGTCGCGACCACGGCGACCAGCAGCGCCAGCAGCAGACCCGGCGCGACACGCGCGGCCCACGGCGTCCGGTGGGCGGCGGCCGGGCCGTGCGCCGGGTGGCTCCGGTCCCCTGGTTGCCTGGTAGTGACTGCCTCCACCTGAACCATGGCGCGGCTCCCTTCGACTAAATGTCCGTACATTTAAGCTAGGCTCTGTACGTACATTTAGCAATCAGTAGGGTGGACAGCACGGACAAAGGAGGCGGGCATGGCATCGCGAACGCTCGACCGCGCCGGCTCCGGCCCCCTCTGGGAGCAACTGCGGAACGAGCTGGTCACCAGGCTCGACGCCGGAGAATTCACCGAACAGTTCCCCGGCGAGATGGCATTGGTCGAGGAATACGGTGTGAGTCGGCACACTGTCCGCCAAGCCCTGCGGCAGCTCCGCGCTGACGGCGTGATCGTCGCCGAACGCGGACGCCAGCCCCGTATCGCGCCACCGCCGGAGATCGAACAGCCGATGGGCGCGCTTTACAGCCTTTTCGCCTCCGTCGAAGCCGCCGGGCTTCCCCAGCACAGCATCGTGCGTGCCTTCGACACACGGGCCGACGCCCTCGTCGCCGAACGCCTCGGCCTCGAATCCTCCACTCCACTGGTTTACCTGGAGCGACTCCGCCTCGCCGGTGACGACCCGCTCGCCCTCGACCGCGTCTGGCTGCCCGCATCGCTGGCGGTGCCCCTACTGAAGGCCGACTTCGCCCACACCAGCCTCTATGGCGAGCTGACCGCAAGGACCGGGATCCGGCTCGACCGCGGGCATGAAGACGTCCACGCCGTCATCCCCACTGCCGCGGAACGCGCCCAGCTGCAATGCCCGCACGACGTGGCCGCGTTCTCGATCAACCGGCTCAGCTTTTCCCAGGGGAGCCCGGTCGAATGGCGCCATACCCTCGTACGCGGCGACCGTTTCGCCCTGACCGCGGAATTCTCCGCCCGCTCCGGTTACCAGCTGACCCAACCGCTAACGCTGTGAAGGGTCCTTGAGGCTCACTGAGTCCCTCGAGGACCTCTTCATCACCTCGGCAGGAGCACAGCAGGCGCACCCTTCCTGTGACTCCGACGACACGGTGAGCGGAATTTGCCGCGGGGAAACAGGTTCGGGCATCGCGGCGCCCGCCAGTGGACGAAGACGCCCGGCGCGGACGCCATTGCCGATGACGAAGACCTCGGCGACCTCGTGGATCAGCACGACGGTGGCGAGCCCGAGGATGCCGAACGCGGCGAGTGGCACGAGCGAGAGCACGATCGCCGCGGACAGCCCGATGTTCTGCAGCATGATGTGCCGGGCGCGGCGGGCGTGCGCGAGGGCTTGGGGCAGGTGTCGCAGGTCGGTGCCCATCAGCGCGACGTCGGCGGCTTCGATGGCGACGTCGGTGCCCATGGCGCCCATGGCGATGCCGACATCGGCGGTGGCCAGTGCGGGAGCGTCGTTCACGCCGTCACCGACCATCGCGACCGCGCCGCGGTGCTGCATGCGGAACTTTTCGACGAGGGTGGCTTTGTCTGCGGGAAGCAGTTCGGCGTGGACGTCGGTGATGCCGGCTTGGGCGGCGAGCGCGGTGGCGGTACGGGCGTTGTCGCCGGTGAGCATGCTGACCGAGACCCCCGCCGCACGTAGCGCACTGACGGTGTCGGCGGCTTCGGGGCGCAGTTCGTCGCGGATTCCGATGACTCCCAGCACCGTTCCACCGTGCTCCACAATCGCGACGGTCGCGCCGGCGTCCTGCAGTCGGATCACGTCGTCGGTCAACGCTCCCGCGTCGATCCAGCCGGGCTTGCCCAGCCGCGCGGGAGCGCCGTCGATGGTGCCTTCCAACCCGGCACCGGGCACAGTGGACACATCGTGCGCCGGCCCGGGTTCCGGTGCGGCGGCAAGGATCGCGGCGGCCAGCGGGTGTTCGCTGCGGGCTTCCAGCGCCGCGGCGACAGCGAGCACCCGCCCGGTGGTGGCGCCATCGGCGGCGACGATGTCGGTGACAACAGGCTGGTTGCGGGTGAGCGTGCCTGTCTTGTCCAGTGCGACGACGCGGACGGCACCGAGGGTTTCCAGCGCGGCACCACCTTTGACGAGGACACCGAGACGGGTGGCGGCCCCGACCGCGGCGACGACGGTGACCGGCACTGAGATCGCCAGCGCGCAGGGTGCGGCGGCGACGAGCACGACCAGCGCCCGTTCGATCCAGGTCGCCGGGTCACCCAGCAGCGCGCCGAATCCGGCGATCAGCGCCGCGAGAACCATGATCACGGGCACCAGCGGGCGGGCGATGCGATCGGCAAGGCGCTGGCGGGTGCCTTTCCGCTGCTGGGCGTCTTCGACGATGCGCACGACCTTGGCCAGCGAGTTGTCCTCGACGGTCGCGGTGGCTTCGATGGTGAGCACGCCGTTGGCGTTGATGGATCCCGCGAACACCGTGTCCCCCGGTCCGGTCTCGGCGGGCATCGACTCGCCGGTGATCGCCGAAGTGTCCACAGAGGACCGGCCGGCGCGCACGATGCCGTCGCTGGCGACACGTTCCCCGGCACGCACCAGCATCCGGTCACCGACACGCAATTCATCCGGCGCGATGACGACCCGGACGCCGGCGCGCAGGATGGTCACCTCCGCCGGGACCAGTGCCAGCAGCGCGCGCAGGCCGCGGCGGGTGCGCGTCAGCGAATAGTCCTCGAGGGCTTCGCTGATGGAGAAGAGGAAGGCGAGCGCGGCGGCTTCGGCGAATTGGCCGAGGACGAGCGCGCCGAGAAGTGCGATGGTCATCAGGGTGCCGACCCCGATCCGGCGGCGCGCCAGCGAACGCAAGGTGCCGGGGACGAAGGTCCACCCGCCGATCGCAGCGGCAACAAGGTGCAGCGCGACACCGATGGTCGGCGAGCCCGCGAGCTGAGCGACGAAACCCACACCCAGCAGGATCCCGGCGACGGCGGCGAACTGCAGTTCCCGCACCTGCCAGAGCCTTAGGGGAGCGTCCTCGCCGTGGGTGTCGTCGTGGCCGGGCTCGCCAGGGCCACAGCAGGTGTCGCTCATCCGAGTCCTTCGTTCACGGAGGTGCCGACGGCGGCGGCGAGCAACTGGTGCCCGATGGGGTTGAGCCGGTACATGACCAGCTTGCCGTCGCGGCGCGAGTCGACCAGCCCCGCCGACCGCAGCTGGCGCAAGTGGTGCGAGACGAGCCCCTGGGAGGAACCGACGATCCACGCCAGGTCGCAGACACACAACTCGTCCCCGACATGCAGGGCATGCGCGATCCGCAACCGGGTCTGGTCCCCCAACGCCCGCAGTCGCTCCGCTCGCAGGACGATCTCCTCCGCCGCGGGCAGCGCGGCACGCAGGGCCTCGGCGTGGTCGAAGTCGATGCACAGCAGCTCGCAGCCGTTGTCGCTCATATCAACAATCTAACGGACGTCGATATATATGACAACCGTCGCCGGGCCGGGCGCGCGCGCCCTCAGGGACGTCGCCGCGCTACTCGCGGATTCGGACCCGGTGGTGCATCATGGCTGAGGCGCAGTACTTCACAGGCACGAATCGAGGACGCGGGTGCCGCAAAGAGCAACTGACGCAACACAATTCCTCTCCACCGCCACCGTCCTGTTTACCATCTTCCTGACGGTCGCTGCAGGTGCTCTACTCAGCGGATTGCCCAGAAATCCGGCGGAACTGGCCACGAGGAGACCCGATGAGAACATCGAGAACGGATTCGCCCGCGCAATCCGCTCACTCCTGTTCGACTTGGTGATACTGAATGCGATAGGCGTACTCTTCCCATTCGCATGCCTGTTTGCCGGCGTCTTTACCCAGCTGCCCACAGTCTTGCTCGTAATCTGTTTCTCGTACACGGTTCTCGTGTTCATTACCGATATCGCCGCGGTGCTGCTGCTGAAACTCGCACCACGACTCTACGCCACAGCGATGCGCAAGCGCTCCGAGGCGGCCACTGATACGGCGAAACAAGATGCTCCGGCCGATTAAGAGTGCCCGAATCGCTTAATCCATCTCCAAATAAAGTAGATCGGAAAGAACACTATGACCAGGAGAACAAGAAGGGATCGGCCGCCGAGCCTCGCGGCCTCGCGAGGGTGATCCGGGCGCCCCTTTTTCGACGGTTTCGCGACATCGTCAGACATTCCGCCCACCTTACTGCACCCGGCCTTGCGATGAAAGGTATTTCACGCCTCCCAATGCCGCGATCAAGGTTTCCACCGGTCTCGATCTCCTGCGAAGCCGGACATGAATCCGGCCGACCTGACGTCGGACGTGCGTCACGTGCCGGAATGTTTCGGCCCCGGACGGCGCCTCTTCCCTCACTTCTTCAACGCCGCCAGTATCAGTTCGAGTGGGTGGTACGCGCGCCGCTCGGTACCGTGCGTGATCTGCTGACGGCATGAGACGCCGGTGGCCGCAATGACCGTGGCCGCGCTTTCGTTCTTGATCAGGGGAAACAGCCGGTCGTTTCCGACGGTCATCGACATGTCGTAGTGCTCGGCCTCGAAGCCGAACGAGCCTGCCATCCCGCAACATCCCGCGTCGATCTCGTCGACTTCCACGCCCGGAATCTGCTTGAGGAGTGCAACGGTCGCACCTGTGCCGACTTCAGCCTTCTGGTGGCAGTGCCCGTGGAAGACGATCCTCTTGCCGGCCGGCCACGACTCGGGGTCGAGTTCGAGGTCCCCCGCCCGGATGGCCTCGGTGACCAACTCCTCGATCTGGCTCACTCTTCCCGCGATCTCCTCCGCACGCGTGTCGCCTGGCAACATCGACAGCGTTTCGTCGCGCAAGGTCAGCACGCACGACGGTTCGCATCCGACGATGGGCGAGCCCGGCAAGGTTGTTTCAGTTAATGCGGTGACCAAGGCTCCTGCCTTGCGTTTAGCGTCGTCAACCAGACCTTTCGACAGACTCGACCGTCCACAGCAGACTCCCGCGGGCGTCAGGTGAACGTTGTAGCCGGCTCGCTCGAGCAAAGCGATGGCGGCTTTGCCGACTCCTGGTTCGGTGTACGAAGTGAAGGAGTCGGCCAGGAAGGTGACTTGTCCGCGGGATACCTGCCGCGGAACCGGACGCCGGCCACGAAACCATCGAGTCAGGTGCTGGCGCTCGTAATGCGGAAGCGGACGCTTCGCGGTGATGCCAAGACGTCTTTCCATCATTCGGCGAACCAGGCCGATCCGGCCAGGAAGATTGGACAGCGGCGCGGTGGCCGCGCCGAGCCTGTTGAGCAACCGGATACCGCCGAAGACCCGGGAACGCAGCGGCGTGCCGTGCTCGTCGTGGTAGTGCGACAAGGTCTCGCTCTTGAGTTTGGCCATGTCGACACCCAGCGGGCATTCACTCTTGCATGCCTTGCACATGAGGCAGAGATCCAGAATCTCGTGCAAGCGTTCGTCGCCGAGCGCGGCCTTCGGGTTCGGCTCGGACAGGGCCTTGACCAGTGCGTTCGCTCGTCCGCGCGTGGCGTCCTCTTCGTGTCGTGTCGCCATGTACGAGGGGCACATGGCACCCGACTGGCTTTTACGACAGAGACCGATATTCATGCAGCGGTCGGCGGCACCGCGCATCCCGCCGATGACCTCGAAGCTGAGCCTGGTCTGAAAGGGTTGCGATGGCGGCAATGCGGGATCCCGCAGGTTGTCCGTCATCGAAGGCGCATCGACGATCTTGCCGGGGTTCAGCACGTTGCCGGGGTCGAACACGTGCTTGACCTGGCGCATGGCCTCGTACAGTTCGTCACCGAATATTTCGCGGTTGAACTCACTGCGAGCGAGTCCGTCGCCGTGCTCACTGGAATTGACTCCGCCGTACTCGGCGACCAGATCTCTGATTTCTTCCGCGACCATACGCATCTTGGCGACTTCACCGGGCTTCGTCAGATCGACGAACGGGCGGATGTGGAGGCATCCCACCGAGCAGTGACCGTAGAACCCGGCCTCCAACTCGTGACGATCGAGCACATCTTTGAAGCGGGCGGTGTATTCCGAAAGGTATTTCGGATCGACGGCGGTGTCCTCGACGAACGCCAGCGGGCGGCGAGCTCCCACACTGGCCGCCATCAGCAGGCCGAGACTGGATTTACGAACCTTCATCAGCGAGCCCTGCTGGGCAGGCGTCACGGCCTCCAGCGTGTGGTAGCCGTGGCCGTGCTTCTTCCACAGAGTGGTCAAGCGCTGCATGCGCCCCAGCAGTTCGTGCTTGTCGTCCCCGGTGAAGGTGACGAAGAGCAGCGCCGCAGGGTCACCTTCGAGTATCGAGCCCAGGGAGGCGTACTCGATCTTTTGCCGTGACAGGTCCAGGATGGTCCGGTCCATCAATTCGACCGCGGCCGGATCACAGGACAACGCGTCCTGCGTCGCGGCGATCGCCGCGGGTGTCGAGGTGAAATGGCCGACCGCGATGATCGTTGTTCGTGGCTTCGGCACAAGGCCGACCACCGCCTCGGTCACCACCACCAAGGTGCCCTCGGCACCGACGACGAACTTGGCCAGGTCGAAAGGGGTCGAGTCGGCGAGCCGGTCGAGCCGGTATCCGCTCGCACGGCGCCAGAACCCGGCGAACCCCTTCTCGATCGCGCTGCGGTTTTCGGCGACGATCCGCGGCAGGTCGCGGTAGAGGGCTCCCTCGAGCGTGTCGGCCTCGGCACGTGTCGCCAGGGTGGCGGCATCGACCGGAGCGAAATGTGCGGTGGACGCGTCCGACAGCACCACTCCGAGTTCGCGGACGTGGTCGATCGTCATTCCGTAGCGCACCGAGCCGCTGCCCGCGGAGTTGTTGCCGATCATTCCGCCGAGCGTGGCCCGGTTACTCGTCGAGGTGTCCGGGCCGAACATGAGGCCATGGCGGGCGGCGGCACTGTTCAGCTGATCTTGCACCACCCCCGCTTGGACCCTGGCGACTCTCGCATCGTGGTCGAGCTCGAGGATGCGGCTCATGTGCCGCGACATGTCGACGACGATGCCCGCCCCGATGGTCTGACCCGCCAGGCTGGTACCGGCGCCTCGCGCAATCACCGGGACGCCGTGGTCGCGCGCCGCGGCCACGGCCGCCACGACGTCGTCCGCGTCGCGCGGGAAAACCACCCCTGCCGGGCGGATGGAGTACATGCTGGCGTCACGGGAGAACAGGTGCCGTGTGTACGCGTCGAATCGGACTTCGCCTCCGACATCTCGGCGCAGCCGGCTTTCCAGCTCCCCGGAGAGCCCGGGGTCGTCGTTCGCCGCCTCGATGTGCCCGGTTGTCGATGTCATGATCGGAGCGTTCTCCTTACCTCGCGTCGCAGACCCTTGACAGGCGGCGGGTGCGCGGCGAGATCGATCGACCGATAGATCACGACTGGCCGATTCGTACAGCGCGGCGCACCCTGTTGGACACGTTGGCAGGGCCGGGAATCTGCAGGAAATGACGACCGATCGATTGCGCCATCGAGGGCATTCCACCTTCGAGCGTAGGTTTCCACTATACGAAATTAAGTTACCGTGCTGCGAAGTTACTGTAGTCGGATCATTGGGCGCCATCAAGCGCCGCGCGGACTGGTTTTCAGGATTCCGGAGCCTTGACGCTTGCGGTGACCAGGGTCATACTCAGGCCCCGAGTGAACCGTTAATTCCGCGATGTGGAATGACAGCGCCGGTGACATCTTCGCGTCCACCTGGACCCATCATGTCTGCGACACGCTATTCCACCCGTGGCCTATTCCGCCTGCGAGTCAACGCCTGCCTCGAGGAGCACCATGCCGGTAGAAGTCATTTCCATTGTCGGATTAGTACTGATTTTCTTATTGGCCACAATCCGATCGGTGAATATGGGCGCGGTGGCGTTCCTCGGCGCCTTTCTGATCGGCACCTTCCTTTTCGACGAGTCTGCCGACGATCTGTTCGCGAGCTTTCCCGGCGACCTGTTCCTCGTCCTCGTCGGCGTTACGCTGCTCTTCGCCATCGCCAAGAGCAACGGGACCGTGGACTGGATGATTCACGCGGGAGTGCGGGCGGTGCGCGGTCGCATCGCCCTCATCCCATGGGTGATGTTCGGTGTCACAAGCCTGCTGACGATGGTCGGCGCGGTCGTGCCGGGCGCGGTGGCGATCATGGCACCGATCGGGCTCAACTTCGCCGTGCGCTACCGGATCAACCCGATGCTGATGGGGCTACTCGTCATCAACGGTGCCAGCGCGGGCGGGTTCTCCCCGATCAGCATCTTTGGCAGCATCACCAACGGCGTGGTCGCCCGAAGCGGACTTTCCGGTAGCCCTGTGCTGCTCTGGGTTGGCTCTTTCGTTTTCAACATGCTGCTCAGCGTGGTCGTTTTCTTCATTTTCGGCGGCCGCGAACTCATCAGCCGGCGGGAAGGAGCAACTGTAGTCGCGGCCGCGCAGGAAAAGACCTTGGAAACCGTCGGCGCACAATCGGGCGGAGGCGGGCAGAGCACGGCGACCGGCGGAACCGCCTCGGCGACCGGCGATGCCGGAAACGACACGCCGGAACCAGTCACATCCCTTAACCTCCACCGATCAATCACCCTCGCGGGGCTGGTGTTTCTCGCGGTCGGCGCGCTTGCCTTCAAACTCGATGTCGGCCTGTTGGCCATCAGTATCGCCACCCTCATGTGCCTGCTCTCCCCAGGAAGCACCAAGGGTTGCGTTGCCCAGGTCGCGTGGCCCACCGTTCTGCTGATCTGCGGAGTCGTCACTTATGTCGGACTCATGGAACGGGTCGGCACGATCAAATTCCTGGGTAATGGCGTGGCAGGGATCAACGCACCCCTTCTCGCCGCTTTCCTCATCTGCCTGGTGGGCGCCGCGGTATCCGCGTTCGCGTCCACAACCGGGATTTTGGGAGCGATTATTCCGCTGGCGGTCCCGTTCCTGCTGACCGGCAGCGTCGGAACCGTCGGACTGATCATTGCCCTCGGGATCTCCTCGTCCGTGGTCGACTCGTCTCCGTTCTCCACATCGGGCGCGCTCGTCGTCGCCAGCACTCCGGAACAAGCACGCGACGGTGTCTTCCGAGGGCTGTTGACCTGGGGCCTGAGCATGATCATCGTCGCCCCGGTCACGACGTGGGCTCTGCTGGTCCTGCCCGGATGGCTCTGACCGGACGCCTGGGCTAGCGCCGGAGAACGGCCCTCATTCTGGAAATGAAGGTACCTAAACTAATCCGGCTCGAGCAGATTTCCTGGGCGCGCCCTGGCGTTGTCGAAGAGAGGAGCGGGCACGCCACCGAGCCGGCGGTCACGGAAGCGCTGCGGGATGTGCAGCGTGAACGTGGTGCCCACACCGACCGAACTGCGAACCGCCACGGTGCCGCCACGCGCCTCGACCGCCGCACGCACGATTGCCAATCCCAAGCCGCTTCCCCCGCGGGCTTGCCCGCGCCTGCTCGACCACAATCGCTCGAAGATGTGCTCCACGTTCTCTTTGGCGATGCCGCAGCCGGAGTCGGCCACCTCGATCAGGAAGGAGTCCTGATCACGCCAGGCGCGCACGTGAATGCGGTCGCCGGTGTGCGTGAACGCGATCGCGTTCTCGATCAGGCTGTCCATCGCGGCCTGCAGTCGTTCCTCGTTCGCATCGACCGTGCCGACGGCGCTTTCACTGTGCCACTGGCGATCCGCGACCGGAGTCCACCGCTGAATGAGCCGTTCGAGGAAGATGTCCAGGTTCACCGGTGACAGTTCGACCGGCGAGTCCAGCTGCATGAGCGTGGTCAATCTGCCGGTAAGGCGATCGAGCTTGGTCAGCTCGTCCAGCACAATCGAGGCATCAACTTCGGTTTGGCGATCGTCGTGCGCCGAACGGATCAATTCGGCGTAACCGCGGGCGACCGTGATCGACGTTCGCAGTTCATGCGACCCCAGGCGCACGAACAGTCCCTGCGTCTCCGCCCGCTGCCGCTCCAGGGCCGCGACCCGTTCCAGTTCCACCAGAGCGCGCTGACGGCCTCGGACGTGCCAGACCATCACCAGGAAGACCGCCGCCATCAACGGCACCTCCGAGGTCTCCTCGAACCGGATCTTCCCGTCGACGGCCTGACCCAGCATGAGCACACCGGTCGACACTGTCACCACCGCCAGTGCGGTCATCATTCCGGCGAGCGGCCAGGAATGCACCCCGAAGACGATTGCGATACTGATCCACACGAAATGGAACGGAATGGCCTCCCCCTCGGGGTAGACCCACATCGCCCCGAGATTGATCAAGGCGAAAAGGATCCAGCCGGCGAGCACCAGGCGTTTAGCCCGCGGAGAGGCAGTAGCCCACATTGCGCACCGTCTCGATCCGACGGAAACCGGCTAGCTTCGACCGAAGCCGCCGGACGTAGACATCGACCACATTGCTACCCGGGTCGAATTGGTAGCCCCAGACGTCGGCGAGCAACTCCTCGCGGCTGCACACCTGATCCGCCCGTTGCATCAAATGGCTCAGCAGCACGAACTCCCGATGGGACAGCGCTGTCTGTTGATTACCCACGAGAACTGTCCGCCGTTGCGTATCCAACCGGAGATCGCCGACTTGCAGGAATCGCGAACCGCCGCCGAATCGGGTGGTTTCCCGAAGCCGCGCCCTGATCCTGGCGAGCAGTTCGGCGATCACGAACGGCTTGGGCAGGAAGTCGAGCGCACCGGCGTCGAGCACATGGACGCGGGTACCGATCTCGGGTACCGCGGACAACACGATTACGCGCGAATTCGGTTGGCGGACAAGTAATTCTGCGAGCACCTCAGCGCCGGAGCGGTCCGGCAGCATGAGGTCGAGGACGATCAGATCGTAGGAGTGTTCAGTAGCCGCGGACAGCCCTTCCGTGCCGGTCCGTGCGAGTTCCACGGTGTACCCCTCGGACTGCAGGACGCGCTGAAGGAGTTTACGAACCCGTTCCTCGTCATCCACAACCAGTAGCCGGCTCACGGAATTCACCTCGCTCGCTCCCCCAGCGGGCTTGTCGAAGTTTTCGGGGGCGGCGTTACAAACAGTGATAACGATCCGGACACCGTGACAATAAAATGACGGAATTGTCATGTTCGGCGCCTGGCATCTGCGCGAGTCCCAACATCAACGCACACACAGCACCGCAATTGGAGGCTGGCCATGGCTCGTTTGACGTTCCGCACCGCGGTCATCGCCGTGGCAGCCCTGACGGGGGTCGCGCTCGCCGTGCCGCTCGTAGTCGACCACGCCGCGCCGCAGGCTCATGCCGCGCAGCCGGGCTCAATCACCCTGCACGCCCAGAGTGCCCGCACCGTCGGGCCGGCGGCGGGGCAGGTTCGCAAGGGCGACGCAATCCCCCAGTACAACTGGTTGATCGCCGCGGAGGACGTCGGCAATCCGAAGGACACGATGCAGAACTGCCTGCCGGCCCGTGCCGGGGGCAGCGCCGACTTCGCGACGAAATGCCAGTGGCCTTCCATCCGCTACACACCCGGCGCGGTGCCCGTCGTCGCGCAGGGCAACGAGACCGACCTCAATGACACGAAAACCCTGGACAACTTGCCCGCAGGCAAGTACCTGATCTCGTTGACGGCCGACGGGTACAAGATCGACGGCGCGCACTTCACCATCGACGGCGGAACACAGCGGGTGACGGTGAGTATGCAGCCGTACCCGCTGCCGCTCGGGAACGTCCGGATGCGGGTCTTCAACGACTCGGTACCGGTGGACGGGACCTACGAAGTCGGCTCCGAGGCCGGCCTGGCCGGGTTCACCGCCCATCTGTTCGATGTCCTTGGTGAAGTCACCACCGACTACTACGGGAACCCGTTGTGCACCAAGTACGTGCACTCCGCGCCAGACGCCACCCACCCGGCCGGCCAAATCGTCTTCGCCAACGGCAAACCACAAGTCGACCCGTCGTCGACGGGAAAGTGCGTCAGTGACGCGCTAGGAAACATCCTGATCCCGAACATGGGTCCGGACCGCTACGCCTCGCAAGTCGTGCCACCAACGGGCAGCAACTGGGCACAGACCACCACGCTCGAAGGCGCGCACGACTGGGACATCTGGACCCAGGAAGGCGACACCGGTTTGGACACCGAGCAAACCATCGGCGCGGAGCCGGTTCCGGCCGTGGACTTCGGTTTCGTGCTGCCCAAGGCGTTACCAGCCGGTCCTACCGGCGAGATCAAGGGCGTCGCCGTTCAGATCGACACCTATGTCGGTGGCACCGGCGGAGTGGGCGTGCCCAACGCCGGGGTGGCCGGCGCCAGCGTCCGCGGACCTGTCGACAAGCCGTTCGTCGCGCTGTCCGCGTTGAACAACAACGATCAGCTGGCCTACATGGCCCGGGCCGGCAGCGACGGCAAGTTCGACATCAAGAACGTGCCCAACGGCGACTACCAGCTGACGCTCTGGGACTACCCGCAAGAACTCATCCTCGACAGCTTCAACGTGACCGTGAACAACGGCGGGGTCGTCGACGTGGGCCAGAAAGGTCTGGTGGGATGGCACGCCGCGATCGAGGGAACGATCTTCATCGACAGCAACGCCAACGGGAAGCGGGACCCCGGTGAGGCAGGAGTCCCGCAGTTCCCGGTCTCGGTCAAGGAACGCGACAACTCGACTATGGACCAGGGAATCGCCGGGGTCAGCACGGACGGGACCGGTCACTACTCGATCCCCGAGGTCTACCCGCTGAGCAAGTTCCTCGTGCTCGAAGCGTTCAACACCCGCTACAAGACCACCGGCATCACCTACCAGGCCGACAACCAGCCCACGCCGACGACCATGCTCGGTGCCGCCGTGGACGTGTCGTTCCTGCCGATCATCGGCCTCAAAGGCCGGGTCGACTGGGGTGTGCAGCCCTACGCCGGCGCCGAAAACGGCGGCATCGTGGGCACTGTCACCTACGACACCACCCGCAACGAACTCGATCCGCGCTTCTCCGCGACCGAGACTTACCAGCCCGGCGTGCCCGGAGTGCCGGTGCACCTCTTCGCTGTGCAACGCGATGCGAACGGCGATCCTGTCCTCAATCCGGACGGCTCGACCGCACGCGGACCCGAACTCGCCGACACCGTGACCTCCGAAACCTGGGAGAAGCCAACGGGATGCACCCCGCGCCTCTACAACGGAGACGTGCTGACCAACCAGCAGGCGGTCGGCCTTCCCGGCCAGGACCAGCCGTCCTGTGTGGAATCACCGATGAGCGGCATCCAGGTTCAGCCCAGTGACACCACACCGGGCAACTTCGGCCAGACCGTCAACGGCAATTACGGATTCGGCACCTCGAAGCTGAACCTGTACCCGCCGGGTGACGAGAACAACCCCGCACCCGGCAAAGACCTGCCGCTCTACGCGAACCTCGCGGACAACAACTACGCGGACCAGCCGCTGGTCCCCGACGACTACCTCGTGTCGGTCGACCTTCCGCAGAACCCGGTGGGCGGCAAGCCGATGTACACGGCCACGCGCGAAGAAGACGTCAACGTCTTCAACGGTGACGGTTACCTTCCCCAGGAGAACTTCCCACCCGCGCCCGAGCTGTCCTCCGACCCGCCGACGCCCGCCCAGCCGCAGCCCGACCCGGGTGGCCCGCCCTCGCAAGGCGCCGGGATCACTCCTCCCTGCGCGGGTGCCAATCACACCGTGCACGTGACGAACCAGAACTTCGTCGACGGCGGCGGCAGCCCGTTCGAGGGGCAGCAGAAGCCACTGTGCGATCAGAAGCTGATCACCGTCCGGGGAGGACAGTCGACCGCGCCGAACTTCAGCCTGTTCACCGAAGTTCCCCTGCCGACGCATTTCTTCGGGCTGACCATCAACGACCTCGGTCTGTCCAACGATCTCCGGTCGATCCAGTACGGCGAGGCTCAGCCGCTGCCGGGAGTGCCGATGGGCATCTACGACTGGGCCGGACGGCTGGTCGATACCGTGACCACCGACTTCAACGGCTACTACGAGGCACTCGAACCGTCGACGTCGACCTACAACTGCCCGCTGCCGGCGGGGCCGTGCCCCGGCATGTACCGGTTCGTGGGCAACGATCCCGGCCAGCCGGGGCACGTGAACCGTGACTACAACCCGCGTTTCCGAACCATCGCGACGAACTTCCAGGCGTGGCCGGGGTTGTACACGGTCACCGACACGGCGCCGACCCAGGTCGCGAATGTGGCAGTGTCTCCGGGATCGACCCAGGTGAACCCGGTGAACTGCACTCCACCCGCCACCGCACCCCAGATCTTCGCACTGGACAAGCCGTTCCTCGGGCTGACCGACGCCAACCGCGCCGTCACCATCAGCGGGGCCGGATTCGGGGCCACGAGGGGCAGTGGACAGGTGACGCTCACCAGAGCCGACGGAACCACGACGAACGTGACCCCCAGCATCTGGACCGACACGACGATCCGGTTCACCGCACCCGTGCCGATCCCGTTCCTCCGGCCGGCAGGCGCCTACCAGGTGTCGGTCCGCAAGTCCGACGGCCAGACCACGACCAACGGTGTTTCCCTGCAGCTCCTCGGGATCGGCTACAGCCCGAACCTGCTCCAGGTGAACCCACCGGTGCCGGGCCCCGCCGGAACCACCTTCACCACAGTGCAGGCCGCACTGGAAGCCGGGGCCCGCCGCACCGGCAGGCAGCTTGTGGTGGTGTGGCCGGGCGCGCAGGTTCAGGACAACCCGCAGGGCGCCTACTTCGAGAACCTCGTCGTGCACTCGCAGGTCAGCCTGCAGGGTGTCGGCCCGGGCGGCTTCCGGCCGGACGGCACTTACGTGCGTGGCTCGGTGCTCAACGGGCTCGGGTTCAACCCTGGCATCCCCAGTGGTGCCGCCTGGTTCGCACTTATCGGCGGGCTTCAATATCAGGGCCCGGCGAATGTGCCGGATTCCGCGGTGGTCACCGTGCTCGCTCCCCCGGCCGGCAACACCGGCTCGGTGATCGACGGGTTCACCATCACCGGCGGAGCGCAGGCCGACTTCGCGACCAACGTCAACATCGTCGACGGCGGAACCACGACCCCGATCGGCGCGCCAGGCGCGGCGATCACCCAGGGCGGTGGCGTGTACGTGCACGCCGGCGTCAACAACCTCGGTGTCACCAACAACGTGATCGTCGGCAACGGCGGCTCGTACGGCGGCGGTGTGCGGGTCGGGACGCCCTACGTCCCCACCATCCGCAACCGGAATCTGGTGATCTCGCACAACCAGATCCGAGACAACGGCGGGACCAACCTGGCCGGCGGGATCGGGCTGTTCGACGGCACGGAGAACTACTCGGTCGACCACAACGACCTGTGTGGCAACTTCTCCGCCGAATACGGCGGCGGCATCAGCCACTACGGCCGCAGTAACAACGGTGAGATCGCGAACAACAAGTTGTGGTTCAACCAGTCCTACGACGAGGCCGGCGGGATCATGATCGCCGGTGAGCTGAACGCCAACCTGAACCAGCCCTCGGCCGGCTCCGGACCGGTGAACATCCACGAAAACCTTATCCAGGACAACCTCGCCAACGATGACGGCGGCGGGATCCGGCTGCTGCAGGCCGGGAACTTCCCGATCGCGATCGTGAACAACATCATCACCGACAACATCTCCACGCACGAGGGCGGCGGGCTCGCGCTCGACGACGCCACGAACGTGCGGATCGTCAACAACACGGTGATGAAGAACGTCACGACCGCCACCGCGGTCACCAGTACCGGCCAAGCGGCTCCGGCCGGCCTCTCGACAGCGATGAACAGCGCCCAGCTGCAGGCGACGCTGCCGGCGAGCGCACCGAAGTACAGCAAGCCCCTGCTGTTCAACAACATCTTCTACGACAACAGGGCCGGGAACTGGAACGGCGAATTCGTGTCCGGCATCGCCTCACCTCAGGCGCCTGCCACAGACCTTATCCGCCACTGGGACATGGGTTCGGCAGACGCCGGTGTCCAGCTGACGCCGACCTACTCGGTCCTGCAGCAGTACGACCCCGGCGTGGTTGCCAGCCCGACCAACAAGGTCGGGGTGGACCCGCGAGTGAAGGCGCCGTTCGACGTGACCGTCACCATCCTCACCTCCCGGACCTTCCCGTCCTTCCGGGAAGCGGTAATCGTCGCCAAAAACGTGCCACCGGGTCTGCAGGGCGACTACCACTTGGCGGGATTGTTCCCACCGGTCAACGGCGGCGGCACCAGCTCGCAGCCCTACACCGGCGGCCCATTCCAGGCCCCCAGGATCGACTACGACGGACAAAACCGAGTGCCACCACCGGATATCGGTGCGGACGAAGTGTTCTGACCGCCCCACCACGAACGCCGGGAACCACCACCACTCGGAGGACATCGTGAGCACCGAGAACCAGCAGAGACCTCTCAGCCGTCGCGCGCTGCTCTACGGCGGCGCGGGCACGGTCGCCGCGATCGCCGGAGGAAAATTCCTCGGCACTCGCCTCGACGGAACGTCGTCACCGGCCATCAAGCCGGTGGCGGCGGCCACCGCCCCGCTGACCGAACTACATTTCGCCGCCACCGACGGCTGGGTCTCGATGCCGGCCGGGGCACGGCAGAACCTGCCGTTCTGGCCGGACTCACTGGCACCCACGCCGTTCGATCTCTATGTGTTCGGCTTCCGTGACGTCACCGGCATGGACGCGGCCGGCGTCAACGCTCAGCGCGGCAAGGCGCAGATCTCCGCTCCCCTGCTGGCTTTCGACCAGGACACCGACATCAAGATCACCCTGACGAACCTCGGTCTTGCGGTGCGTCCCGACCTGACCGACGGCCATACCGTGCACTGGCACGGGTTCCAGAACGCGATACCACTGTTCGACGGCGTGCCCGAGCTGTCGATCTCAGTGCCCACCGGCCGCGATTTCACCTACTTCTACCGCCCGCGCGAGGCGGGCACGTACATGTACCACTGTCACTTCGAAGACGTCGAGCACGTGCAGATGGGCATGACCGGCCTGGTTTTCGTCCGGCCTTCCCAGAACGCCCACCCCATCGGCACGGACCCTCTCGGCACGAAGTACGCCTACAACGACGGCGACGGCTCCACTCGCTACAACCGCGAGTTCGGGTTCATGATGACCGAGATCTGGGCCGAGTCGCACTACCGTGACGCGCACATCCAGGTTTCCGACTGGACGGACTTCGCACCGAGTTTCTGGGCGATGAACGGCCGCTGCTACCCGGACACCTTGGCGCCCAACGGAAATCCCACCAGCACCGCGGCCGGGCGCCTGCAGTACCAGCCGAACAGCTCGCTGATCACCGCGAACCAAGGCGACCGGGTCCTGCTGCGGGTGGCCAACCTCGGCTATCAGAACCATTCGCTCACCGCCGACGGGATCACGTTGACCCTGGTGGCCAAGGACGCCTCACTGCTCCAAGGGCGTGACGGCAGTAAGCACTACCTCACCGGCAACAGCGTGCAGGTCGGTCCCGGTGAGAGCCGGGACGTGCTCTTCACCGCGCCCGCGCCGGGGACCTACCTGCTCTACGACCGCGACTACGGATTCCTGAACAACGGTGGTGGCGGCGGCTACGGCGGCCAGATGACCGAGATCCGGATCAGCCCACCGGGGACTCTCCCCGCCCAGACCATCCCGAACACCTGAGCAGGACTCGCACCGGGAGTGCCCCATGACTACCGCCACCAAGGAACAAATCCGCCGGCACAGTTTCAGCTCGCGCCGGATCACCAGCGCGGCTCCCTTCATCCTCGCGGTCGCGATCGTGCTCGTCCTCACCATGCCGATCCCCTCCGCCGCCGCCGCCGGTACTCCGAACGGCCTGCTCTGCGAGTCCAATGCGGCGAACACGTTCTCGCTCGACGCGCGGTCCGGCTATGTGGCCACGCCGGACGGGAACTCCATCTACATGTGGAGCTACGCCTCGAGTACGAAGAGTTTCCAGCTCCCCGGGCCCATGCTGTGCGTGGATTCGGGTGTCCAGGTCACCGTGATCCTGCACAACACGCTGCCAGAGGCGACATCGATCGTGTTCTCCGGCCAGCACCAGCAGAGAGCGAACGGGCATCCCGCCCAGCCACAGGTCGACGGTAGCGGGCAACTGACGTCGCTGACCGACGCCGCACCCGCCGCCAACGGCTCGGTCACCTATACCTTCACCGCGGGCACGCCGGGCACCTACCTCTACGAAAGCGGCACCGATGTCGCCAAGCAGCGGGAAATGGGCCTCGCCGGCGCACTCGTGGTCCGGCCGCCCGGCCAAGCGGACCACGCCAACGCGCGAGCCGACTCCTTGTTCGACACCACCCGCGAGTACGTGTACCTGCTGTCCGAAGTGGACCCCGATCTGCACCTCGCGGTGGAACGCAAGCGGACGTTCGATGTCACCAAGACCCGGGCGCGATACTTCTTCATCAACGGCCGCAGCATGCCGGACACGATCGCGCCGAACAACGCCGAGTGGCTGCCCAACCAGCCATACGGATCCCTCGTCCGCCTCAAGCCCGTCGTGCCCGGCGACCCGAACAGCAAGCCCGCCTTGGTGCGCTACCTCAACGCCGGTTCGGTGAACTACCCGTTCCACCCGCACGGCAACGATCAACGGGTGATCACCGAGGACGGTCAGGCGGTACTGGGCGCCAACGGGACCGACGCGTCGTACGACAAATTCCTCATCGACATCGGCCCGGGGCAAAGCGCGGACACCTTGGACCAGTGGGTCGACGCGGAGCATTGGAGCCCACAGGCCAACCCGATCCCGGTCGCCCTGCCCCAGCTTCAGGATCAGATCGTCGGCCCTGGCACCGAAACCTGGTTCAGCGAGAACCCCTACCTTGGCGGCGCGCCCGGCGAGGTCCCCGCAGGCGTGGTGCGGAACAACCAATGCGGTGAGTACTACATGGTGGCGCACAGCCACGCTCTTCAACAGGCCACCAACTTCGGCGCGAGCTTCGGCGGGATGATGACCCTCGTCCGCATCGACCCGCCTGCCGGTTGCCCCAACCCGTGACGACCGTGGGCCGAAAGGACAGACCGATGCGCACCGATCTCTTGAAGACGCTGCTGGCCGCGACGCTAGCCGGGTTCGGACTCGTGGTCATGGCACCTGCCGCGGCCGCCATACCCGCCGCGGCGGCGCCCGCGCTGCCTGACGGGTTGCCGGTCGCCCATATCGCGACACCGCAAGGCGTTCTGCCGCAGACGGGATGCACTCTCACGGGTACAGCCGCGACCTGTGAGCTGTACGCCAAGCCCGGCACACTGACCGTGTCCAGTCTCCCGATTCCCATCTGGGGACTGTCCTCCACGGACACCGGCAGCTCGTCCACGCCTGGACCGGTACTGGTGGTCACCGAGGGCAGCACGGTCACCGTCAACCTCCACAATGGACTCCCGAACGCGTTGAGCCTTGCCGTTCCCGGGCTGTCCCTCGGCCCGGACGACCGCACCGGTGCCGCGCCGGGCACGGCGAAGTCCTATACCTTCACCGCGAGCAGGCCCGGCACCTATCTCTACGAAGCCGGCCACACCCCCGACGGCGCACGCCAGGCCGCGATGGGCGTCGTCGGCGCCATGATCGTCCGCCCCGCGGGCGGCGCCGGAACCGCCTACGGCACACCGGGAAGTACCTTCGACGACGAAACCGCGCTAGTCCTGTCCGAAATGGACCCGGCGTTCAGCGCCAACCCGGCCGGCTTCGACATGCGTAATTTCCAGCCGGTCTACCGGCTCATCAACGGCAAGGCGTACCCCGAAACCGATCCGATCGCGACCGCGGGCGGACGACGGGTACTCCTGCGCTACGTCAACGCGGGCCTCACCACCCACGCCATGGGCACTCTCGGCGCTGACCAGTCCGTGCTGGCAACCGACGCCCGCCCGGCCGAAGTCCCGCACGTCAAGGTCTCCGACAGCATCCCGGCCGGAAGCACCGAGGACACCCTGGTCACCGTTCCCCCGCCGGCTGATGGCGCGAAGTTCGCCGTATACGAGACGGCGGGCAGGCTCGACACCGCCGGGCATCGGGCCGGCACCACGAACATCGTGGCTTTCGGCGGGATGATGACCTTCCTCGACACCGGTGCGGCACCGGCGGGCCCGGATACCGTGGGACCGGTTTCCCAGCGCGTGAGCGCCAGCCCGTCCTCGGCGACCGGATTGCAGACGGTCACCTTCACCGTGGACTTCACCGACGTGCCGAACGGCAACTCGAACGTCACGCGCGGCGAGTTCGTCGTCGACGACCCGGCGATCGCGGTGGGGACCGGAACCGCGTTCACCGGCACGTTCGGCACCCCGTCGGTGACCGGGGCACAGGCGACCCTCAACCTGGCAACGCTCACTCCCGCGCTGGCCGCCGGAAAGCACACTGTGTACGTCCGCGCCCTTGACTCCCAAGGGAACTGGGGCGTCGTCAACTCGGTCGTGCTGACCGTGAGCAGCTCCGGACCGGTCACCACCGGTTCGCTGAACCCGGCGACCGGCAACGGACTCGCCTCCGTCACCGTAAGCACGACTGGCAACGACTCGCTGCTCGGCGGCACCGTCGACGCGGCCGAGTACTTCATCACCGCGCAGGGCACCAACGGCACCGGCACGCCGATGACGGTGACCCCGGCGACGATCGCCGCGGAAACCGGCACGATCTCCGCGGGGACGCTTGCCTCGCTTCCCGAAGGCCCGGTCACCGTCTTGGTGCACAGCCACGACACGTTCGGACTGTGGGGGCCCGTGCAGACGCTGACGTTCAACCTCGACAGGACTGCCCCGGCCATGGACAGCGGGATCGTCGAACCGAGCCCGAACAACGGCACCGCCGGCTCGGCGGTCGACCCGACCGCGATCAAGGTGACCGCCGCGTTCACCGATCCCCTCACGGCCGGCATCGCCTCGCCGATCATGGCGGCCGAAGGATTCATCGACAATCCCTCCGGCGTCGCGGGCAGCGGGCTGACATTCGTCGCTTCCGACGGATCGTTCAACTCGGCCTCCGAAGGCGCTTACGGTCTCATCCCGCTCAGCCAGCTCACCGGGATGATCGACGGACCGCACCAGATCTACGTGCACGCCAAGGACCTCGCCGGGAACTGGGGGCCATACGCCCCGCTGACCCTGGTGATCGACAGGGCAGGTCCGGTGATGACCGCCGCCGGCGCGAGCCCGGCATCGGTCAACCGGAACACGACCGTCGTCAACTTGTCGGCGACCGCGACCGATGCCCGTACCGCGATCAGCGGCGCCGAGTGGTTCGACGGAACCGATCCCGGCAAGGGGCTCGGCCGCCGGATGACTGTCGCTTCCACCGGTCCCACTTCGGCGACGGTGAACGTCGCCGCGAGTCCGGGCAGTCTCGGTCTCGGATCGCACACGCTGTCGATCAGGGCCGTCGATGCCGCCGGCAACTGGGGAAACCCGGTCACGGTGACCGTCACCGTCACGGCACTGAGCAACATGCTGCTGGCTGACGGGTTCGAGTCGGGTAACACCAACGCCTGGTCCGGACAGGTCGGTCCGGTGACGGTCAATCCGGGTTCCGCGTTGACGGGCGCGCTCGGGATGCAGGCCACCGCGGCCGGTGCGACGCCCACCTATCTGGTGGACACCACGCCGACCAACGAAACCGCCTATCACCTGCAGTTCCAGTTCCGGCCGGACACCCTCGCCACCGGAACGGGCACGGTCAACCTGGCCACCGGGCTGTCTAGCTCCGGCCAGAACCTGTTCGTCGTGCAGTACCGCAAGTCCACGGGTGCGGCCCAGGTCAGGCTCGGGGTCCGTCGCAGCACCGGCGTGATCGCGTATACCGCGTACATCACCCTCGTGGGCACCGCCGCGCAGACCTTGCGGGTGGATTGGGCAGCCGGAACCTCGACCACGCACAAGCTGACCGCCGGCGCCGTGTCCCAGCAGCTCACCGGCGTCAACACCGGCACCGTCCGGCTGGAAACCCTGTGGCTGGGGCTCTTCGGCGGCGGCACCGGCACCACCGGGGCAGCGTCCTTCGACGCCGTCCTCGCCACCCGATTCACCCTGCCTTGACCCGTCACTGGCTCTCGATCGAAGGAGGACGCTATGCGTCGACAAAAGTTGGGTGAGTGGTGGCGAGGTGGGGTCCGGATCACGGTGCTGGCGGTGCTCGTGGCCGGGTTCGTGGCAGCGTTGATCTGGCGGGTGCAGTCGCCAGCCGACGCCCGCCTGCCCTACCAGGTCCCCGAGGACCGGCAGATCGAAAGCAGCCTGGGCATCCGCATCCAGCAGGCGGCGGTAGTCGCCGACGGTGGTCTCGTGGAGATCCGCTACACCGTGCTGGACGGGCAGAAGGCGTCCAAGTTCCAAAACGACGTGCATCATCCGCCGGTGCTGCGCAGCGAGCGCCGGAAGGGTGACGTCTACCGCGCCGCGCTGATGAAGCAGGGCCACGAGCTGAGGCCGGGCCAGACCTACTACATCCTGTATCTCAACAACGGCAACGCCATCCGCAAAGGCGAGACCCTCGACGTCGAAGCCAACGGAATCCACCTGCGGCACGTCCCGGTTCGGTGATCGGCGTGCCCGGCGACCGCGTTCTGACACGGCTGGCGGTGGTGGCGGGTTCGCTCGTCGTGGCCGCCGGGCTGGCTGTCCTTTCGGCAACGCCGGCTTCGGCACACGCCGAGCCGTCCGGCAGCAGCCCGGCCGACGGGTCGACAGTGGACTCGGCCCCGGCCTGGCTCGAGCTCAATCTGACCGAGTCGGTCGAACTCGCCGGCTCCAAGGTGTCCCTTGTGGACGGTTCCGGGCATGCGATCGCGACGGGCAAGCCCGAGCTGATCCGCGCCGCCGCAGCGCGCCCGAAAGATCCGTCCACGCTCAGGGTGCCGCTGCCATCACTGCCACCGGACACCTACCGAGTGTCCTGGACGACGGTGTCCAGCGATGACCTGCACACGACGAGCGGAACACTGGTGTTCGGCGTACAGCGGGCCGTCGTCCCCGCGACGGCGGGGATCCCGGCCGATCCGCTCCCGGCTGTCGGCGAGGTGGCCGCACAGGGCGCGATCTACCTCGGACTCGGCGGCTGGATGGGCGCGCTGGTGCTGCTGGCGCTGTTCCGGACCGGTGACCCGGCCGGATCCGCCCGCTCGCGGCTGCTGACCGCCGCGGCCGCGGCCGCGGCGGTTGGCGCGGCCGGTGGCATCGCGCTGCTTCTGGTGCGCGCCACGGGCTTCGACGGCGGCCCCTTACGTACCGCCTGGTTGCTCCTGACCGGAAGCTCGGTCGGTCCCCCGTGGCTGGCCCGCGAAGCTGCCGCCATAGCGATGGTGGCGCTTGCCCTCTACGCATTGCGAAAGCCGGCGATGCCGAAGCAAGCACTGTTCGGCTGTGCCGCCGCACTGGCGCTGACCGCCGCGATGTCGACGGCATTGCAGGGCCACCTTTCCGTGTCAGGACCGCTGCTACTGATGACGGATACGCTGCACGTGCTGGCCACCATGGTCTGGGCGGGCACCGTGATCGCCGCCGGTGCGGTACTACTGCGCGCCAGGGGCGACCGCGAACTCGCCCGGGTCGTGCTGCGACGCTTCGGCCTCATCGCGACCTCCGCGCTGACGGTACTGGTGGCGACCGGCCTGTTGCTGGCAGCCGATCGGGTAGCTTCGTTCGACGCGCTACTGCTGTCGACCTATGGCCGGACACTGCTGATCAAGGTCTCCCTCGTCGCGCTGGCCGCGTTGGCCGGGCTTGTCACCACGCTGGCCCTGCACGGGCGGCGACGCGCGGACGGACGTGCCCGCCGGAGGGTGCTGGTCGAAATGTCGCTGCTGACCGGGGTTCTGCTCATAACGGCGGGTCTCGTGTCGACGCATCAGGCCAGCGGTCCGCAATGGCGGCCGCCCAGCGAAACGTCCACATCGGACCTCACCTCCGCGAACGCCGACGACCTCGTGCAGACGTTGAGCGTGCGACCGAACCTGCCCGGCCGGAACTTCATCACCGTCAACGTGTTCGACACCCGGCGCCCATCACCGGCGCCTGTCCAAACGGTACTGGTCACCCTGCGCGGCCCAGGCGGCACGACCGTGACCCGCACAGCCGGCCCGGCCACCCCGGGCTCATACCTGCTCGCCACCGACGACCTCGTCTCGAGCGGCCCATGGGAAATCGTCGTCACCGCCCTCCGGCCGCAATTCGCCCCGGCCTCCGGGACCTTCGCCTGGGCGGTGCCACCGGGCATCGTTGTGGTGCGCCAGCCCGTCGTGTCGCTGAATCCGCTGACGCCCTACACCGGATGGCTCGCCGCTGCGGTCCTGCTCCTCGGCATCGCGGTCATGACGCTCCTGCTGCACCGCCGGCGCAGACCTCCGCAACCCGCAGTGCTCGAACCGCCCAAGCTCCCCGCCGGCGTCCGGTAACCCGGAGACAATGGTGAACGGCGCCTTCCGCGAACCTGGGCAGCACGAAAGATTCGGCATCACGATCGACAAGGACGACAGTCATGTCGCCGTCGACCTCTGTGGAAATCTGGACGAGGACAGTGCCGGTTTGATCGCGCTTTGGCTGACCCCGCTCGTGCTCATCGAACGCCTGCGCACTGTCGTGATCCACATCGGACTGATCACCTCGATGACTGTCGAAGGACTCGACACGTTCGTCGAGCTGATCGAACTGGCTCAGCACCGTGGCTGTGATCTCCGGGTCATCGCGGGTTCGGAAGGCCGGGCGCAACCACTGCGGCTCGACGGACCGGCGAGCTCGATCGTCGGCGAACTCCTGTGCGCCCTGGCGGAACAGAACTCGCCAAGTCCATGACCCTTGACCGGGTCCGTCCTCCTTCCCGCGTGGCACGCGGGAAGGAGGACTCCACGGACAGTCGAACTACGCGGCGTCGAGCGCGGCGAACTCGTCCGCGGACAGCGTCAGGTCCACCGCGGCGGCCGAGTTGCGGATCGTCTCCGGACGGGACGAACCGGGGATCGGGACGACGACCGGCGCCTTCGCCAGCATCCACGCCAGCGTGACCTGCTGCGGGCTCACGCCGTGCGCCTTCGCGACCTCGGCGAACGGGGCGAACCGCGAACCCAGCTCGCTCGCCTTCGTGATCCCGCCGAGCGGGCTCCACGGCAGGAACGCGATGCCGAGCTCCGCGCACAGCTTCAATTCGGGCTCGCTGGACCGGAACGCCGGCGAGAACTGGTTCTGAACGCTGACCAGGCGGCCGCCAAGGATCTCGTTGGCCTGCCGGATCTGTTCCGGGTTCGCGTTCGAGATGCCCGCGAAACGGATCTTGCCCTCGTCGAGCAGATCGCGGATCGCGCCGACGGACTCGGCGTAGGGCACCTTCGGGTCCGGCCGGTGGAACTGGTACAGCCCGAGCACGTCGGCGCCGAGCCGCTTGAGCGACGCCTCCGCCGCCTGCTTCAGGTACTCCGGCGCGCCGTTGAGCGTCCAGGTGCCGTCGCCGGGACGCAGGTGGCCGCCTTTGGTGGCGACGAGCACGCCGGAGGTGTCGCCGCCGTAGGTCGCCAGCGCGCGGGCGATGAGGGATTCGTTGTGCCCGACCTCGTCCGCGTGCTGGTGGTAGGCGTCCGCGGTGTCGATCAAAGTCACCCCCGCGTCGAGCGCGGCGTGGATGGTGGCCAGCGAACGCTCTTCGTCCGGGCGCCCCTCGATGGACATCGGCATCCCGCCGAGTCCGATGCTGCTGACATCGACATCGCCGATGCGGCGCGTCTGCATGGAGATCCTCCTGAGTTTTCG
Organism: Actinomycetota bacterium; assembly: GCA_032230695.1. Classification (GTDB taxonomy): domain Bacteria; phylum Actinomycetota; class Actinomycetes; order Mycobacteriales; family Pseudonocardiaceae; genus Amycolatopsis. The sequence goes on from JAVXWP010000008.1 coordinate 48,084, forward strand.
GTCCTGTCTCCTCCAGCCTGCCCGCGCATGATTAAGCTGTCCAACAGAAGAAATCGATCCCACTGAGCAGTCTGGGTGATGAATCGTGGAGTTTCGCCAGCTCGAATACTTCGTCGCGGTCGCCGAGGAGTCGCATTTCACCCGGGCCGCGCAGCGGATGCACGTCGCCCAGTCCGGGCTGTCGGCGTCGATCCGGGCCCTGGAGAAGGAGCTCGGCGCATCCCTGTTCCGCCGCAGCACGCGTCAGGTGCAGCTGACGGGCGCCGGCGAGGCGCTGCTGGTCGAGGCGCGGCGCGCGCTGTCGGCCACCAGCGCCGGTCGCGACGCCGTCGCGGCGGTGCAGGGCCTCATGCGCGGCAGCCTGGCCATCGGCTCGCTGCAGTGTCTGTACTCGCTGCACCTGCCGACCGTGCTGCGCGACTTCCTCACCGTCCACCCGGAACTCGACGTGCGGCTGCAGCACGGGGGCTCGACCGAGCTCGTAGAGCAGGTGCGGGCCGGGCGGCTCGACGTCGCGTTCGTGTCGAAGCCCGCCCGCTGCCCGGACGGCGTCCGGATCGAGCCGCTCGGCAGCGAGCCGCTCGTCCTCGCCTGCGCGCTCGATCACCCGTTCGCGGGCCGCGACGCGGTGAAGCCCGTCGAGCTGGCCGACGAGCGGTTTGTCGACTTCCACCCGGGCTGGGGCACCCGTGACCTCGCCGACGCGGTCCTGGCCGAGGCCGGGGTGCACAGAAAGGTCGCGCTGGAGATCACCGACGTCCATTCCCTGCTGGAGCTGGTGATCTTCGGCCTTGGCGTGGCGATGGTGCCGAAGACGTTCTCACTGAAGACCGACCGCGCCCGGTTCGTCGAACTGGCCGGTGACGTCCCCGCATGGGAGACGGTGTCGGTGACCACCGACCCGACAAGCGCCGCGACGACCGCGCTGCTGGACCAGATCGGCCGGACGCGAGCGGCCGGGCGCGCTGCGCTGTGAGAGTTTTCCCACAGAGGTAGGAAAGGGTCCTTGAGCGACTCAGCGAGTCTCCTTCACAGCTTTCGACCCTGCTCAGGGTCAGCCCTGGTGATGAGCCGCCGGAGCGACATAGTTCGTGTCCGCCCAAGCCGCCCTCGCCCCGGAATCCCCGATCCGCACCACCTGCACCGCCGACGTCACCGCGAAACCCACCACCAGGACAGCGGCCACCACCATGAGAACCCGTCCATTCCGGACTTCCGCGTCTTGCCGTCCCCGATAGTGGTCGAACCAGACGAGCGCCAGGGTGAACACCAGCAGCGCGATGACGAAGATCAGCAGTTGGTCACCGAGGTGGGCGTGCTGCTGGATCAGGTCGGACGGTTCCAGGCGGTCACGGAGGTCTTCCCCGCTGCCCGTCGCGATGGGAATACTGGCCGTCGCCACGGCCGTCACGCCGACGACCAGCCAGCCGAATCGGCGGCGTGCAGCGGGCCACAGCGCGATGAACAGCGCGCCCAGCACCGAAAGCGGCACCAGCACGACAACCGCGTGGACCATGAGCACGTGCAGCGGCAGTCCGGTAACGAATACGGGCATGAGATCCCTTTGATCGATGGATTCGAGCACGCACAGACTGGCGGATGATCTTTGGAGAATTCTTGGAACTTTGAAACGTTTTCGGAAACCATTGAAGGGGGGCGGCGAGCGCCAGGACTTCCCGTCAGTGACCCTTCATGGGGAGCAGCAGGCGCAAGGTTGCTCCGGTGTCACTGGTGGTGTGCGCGGTGACCGTGCCGCCGTGCCGGGCGGCGATCTCGCTCACCAACGCGAGACCGAGACCGTAGCGCCGGCGCCCGTTTACGGCGCCATCGTCCGGATTGGACGCGAACCGGTTGAAGATCGACGGCAGGATCGCCGGGTCGATGCCAGGGCCGTCATCCTCGACATCCACCCTGACCTGCCCGTCCGCCACCCGGATCACGATCCGCACGGCGGCGCGGGCGTGGCGGATCCCGTTGTCCAGCAACGCGGTAACGGCACGGCGCAGACCGGACTCGTAACCGTGGAGAAGGATCGGGCCGTCATCACCTTCGACGCTGAGCCGCACCGCGCGCTCCTGCGCGGCCGGTTGCGCCGCTTCCACCACCTGGTTCACCAGCTTCCGCAGATTCACCTGCTGCCGGGGCACCACTTCACGTGGATCCGCGGCGAGCAGCAGATCTTCGAGGATGGTGGTCAGCGTGGCGGCATCGTTGACGAGACCGTCCACATCGGACGCGGTGGAGTCCGGATCGGCACCCAGCTTCAGCTGGCGGCGAAGAAGCTGCGCGCGAGTGCTGAGCAGCGTGAGCGGGGTCCTCAACTCGTGACTGGCGTCGGCCACGAATCGGCGCTGCACGGCCAATGCCTCCAGCAGCGGGTAAACGGCGCGGCGCGCGAGCCACGCACCGGCCATACCCGCCAGGACGAGACCGACCGCACCCGAGATCAGCAAGGCCCGCAGCAACCTGTCGCGCTCGATATGGGCCGACCGCAGATCCAGGATGGCCTGCACGACGGCGTCACCGTGTAGCTGGGTCCGGACGAGATACTCCCTGCCGCCGACGGTGACGTCCGCGGCGCGGTTCGTCCCGTCCGCGGCGGTGCCCCGAATTGCCGTCTCTTCGGGAAAACCCGCAGGCAGCCCAGGACTGACGGCGCGCTGGCCTGCGCCCTCCACGACCAGCCAAACACCTGCGGGCGGATCGCTGACGTCGTCGGCCCGCGCGATCGCGGCGTCCAGCAGGTTGTTCTGCGCGTTGTGCTGGCTGTGCAACACGACAAGAATCGCCACCACGCACAACACGGCGACCGTCACCGCGACCGCGGCAGCCGTCTGCAGCCCGACCCGCAACGCCGTCCGGCGTACGAGCCGCTCGTCCGCGGATCCCGCACGTTTGCCGATCACGGCGTGCCGCCCAGCTGGTAGCCGCGTCCCCGAACGGTGTCGATGATCCTCTTTCCCAGCTTGCGGCGCAGATAGTGGACATAGGTGTCGACGACCACCTCGCTCTCCGCGTCATCGAATACGAGGTCGAGCAGGTGCGGCCGGGAAAACACGTGTAAAGGCCGCGCGGCGAGGGCGGCCAGCAGATCGCATTCCCTCTCGGACAGCCGAACCGGATCGGCACCGTCGCGCAGCACCCGGCGGCCGTCGAGTTCGACCCGGCCGCCTGGCAACGGCAATGACCGCGCGGTGTCCAGGTGCCGCCGCCGAAGTGCCCTCAACCGGGCCAGCAGTTCGTCGATGTCGAACGGTTTCGACAGGTAGTCCTCGGCACCGGCGTCCAGTCCCGCTACGCGATCCGCGGGGTTTCCGAACGCGGACAGTACCAGCGTCGGGGTGGTCATTCCGCGACCGCGCAGCCGCCCCAGTAGGTCGAGCCCCTCGACGGCGGGAAGACCCCGATCCAGCACGACCACGTCGTAGTCCCGGGTCAGCCCGAAATGGAGGCCACGCTGCCCGTCCGGTGCCGCGTCGACCTGGTAGCCCTCCTCGGCGAGCAGCGTGGCCAGCATGCGCAGGAGCTGGGGATCGTCCTCTACCAGCAACAACCGAGGTGACTGGGCTTCCGGTGCGTTCACGACGCCATTGTGCCGTGAACATCGATGGGGAACTGACAGGACATTCCCAGGAAACTCCAAGTTCGGCGCCGGACACTGAAAAACAGAGGTTGAGAGAGGAAATCAGACCATGAATCGTTCAACCAGTCAGCGGATGGCAAAACGCGAAACCGGACGACGCAAGGTCGGCATGATGACGGCCGCGGTCGCCTTCGCCGGGACCGCGGCCGCCGCGGTGCTCGGCCTGGCTCTCGCGAACGGCACGGCCGCCGCAACCACTACCACCAGCACGACCACGGACCAAGTCACCCAGGACAGCACGAACACCCAGAGCAACGACCAGCTCCAGGCGCCGGTCCAGGCACCGGTCCAGGCACCGGTCCAGGCGCCGAGCGCCGGTTCCTCCGGGAGGTCACACGCCGGGTCGGGTGGATCGTGACGAGCCGGGTCGAATTCCGGGCGCTGGGCACCACGGCCGTGGTGGTTGTGACCGAGCCCACCCACCTGCGCGCGGCCGAGCGTGCGGTGCGCGCGGAACTGGCCGCGATAGACCTCGCGTGCAGCCGGTTTCGCGACGACTCCGAGATCTCTCGGCTCCACCGTGAGGCGGGGCGCGCGGTACGGATCGGCCCGCTGCTCGCCGAGGCGATCGACGTGGCTTTGCGGGCGGCACGGCTGAGCGGCGGACTCGTTGATCCCACTGTCGGAACCTCAGTCCGGGAGCTCGGCTACGACCGCGATTTCGCCACTGTCGCAAGAGAAACGTCGGAGCCCGCACCGCCGGTCCGGCCGGCACCGGGCTGGCATCGGGTGCTGCTGGACCGCAAGGCCACCGAAGTCGTTCTCCCGCGCGGAATCGAGCTCGATCTGGGTGCCACGGCAAAGGCACTGGCGGCCGACCGTGCCGCTGCCGCGGTCGCGCGTGAGACGGGATCCGGGGTCCTGGTGTCGCTCGGCGGGGACCTCAGCATGGCGGGAGCACCACCCCCCGGTGGCTGGCGGATTGCGATAGGCGACGACCACGCCCGCGCGGAGCGGCACCCCGCCACCACCGTCACGCTGCGCTCCGGTGCGCTGGCCACCTCCAGCATCACCCAGCGCGCTTGGCGACGGGCCGGTCGCGCGGTTCACCACATCGTGGATCCCCGCACCGGTGACATCCCGACGCCCGTCTGGCGGACGGTCAGCGTCGCGGCCGGGTCGTGCGTGGACGCCAACACGGCCACGACGGCCGCGATCGTTCTCGGTGCCGGCGCACCGCAGTGGTTGTCCGAGCGGCGTCTGCCGTCCCGGCTGGTCGACGTCGCCGGGCTGGCGGAGCACGTGGCGGGCTGGCCTGCCGAGCCGGACGGCTCGGACGTCGAGGTCGAAGCCGGTCCTCGGGAAAGCACGGCGGCATGAGCCCGTCACTCTGGTACGTGAGCCGCGCGACCGGGCTGGTTTCCCTCGTCCTGTTCACCGCCACGGTGGTCCTGGGCACCATGAACGCCGGCCGGTTCGCGACGGCGGGATGGCCGCGGTTCACCATTTCGGCCCTCCACAAGAATGTTTCGTTGGTGAGCGTCGCGTTCCTCGCGGTCCACATCTCGACGGCGATCCTCGACAGCTACGTTTCGCTGCACTGGGTCGACGTCGTGGTCCCGTTCGTTTCGAGCTATCAGCCATTCTGGCTGGGGCTCGGCACGCTCGCCCTGGACCTGCTGCTGGCCATCACCATCACCAGCCTCGTGCGTACCAGGATCTCGCCGCGGGCCTGGCGTGCGGTGCACTGGCTGGCGTATCTCTCCTGGCCCGTCGCTGTCATCCACGGCATCGGCATGGCGCAGTCCGACGGCAACCAGACCTGGATACTCGCGCTGGAAATCGGCTGTGTGCTCGCCGTCCTCATCGCGGTCGCGCGGCGCGCCGTGGCGCGCCACCCCGATACCGAAGCCCGCAACCTGACTACTACTCCAATGGGGTGATCCGGTGAACCAGCCGACGCTCGAAACGGCATTTCCCGGGCTGCTTACGCCGCGGCGGCTCAGCCTGTCAGAACACGAGAACCGGTACGGCCCGATTCCTTGGCAGCACTACGCGGGATCGGGCGGGCGGGGTGGACTCGTCGACGCCGTCGACGCGGCCGGATTGTGCGGCCGGGGTGGCGCGGGCTTTCCGACCGCCCGGAAGATGCGAGCGGCGGGCGAGCGGCGGAGGCCGATCATCGTCGCCAACGGGTGTGAGGGCGAGCCGATGAGCCGGAAGGACCACGCGCTGCTTTCGCTGGCACCGCACCTGGTGCTCGATGGCATCATGCTGGCGGCCCACGCGGTGCACGCGACCGAAGCAATCCTGTGCATCCACCAGGGAAGCACGGCCGGAAACAGCATCATTGCCGCGCTGGCTGAGCGTCGTGGCGATCCGGTGCCGGTGCGGCTCGTCGAGGTCCCTCCCCGGTACGTCGCGAGCGAGGAATCCGCGCTCATCAACTTCTTGAACACCGGGGACGCCCGCCCCACTGTCACCCCGCCAAGGCCGACCGAACGCGGGGTGGGCGGGCGTCCGACGCTCGTGGACAACGTGGACACCCTCGCCCAGGTCGCGGTCATCGCCCGCGTGGGTGGTGAGACCTACCGTCGCAACCACACGACTCTGATCACGCCGACCGGCGCGGTGCGGCGCGGCGGCGTCTACGAGGTCCCGGCGGGCACGCGCATCGGTGAGGCGTTGAATCGGGCCGGCGGCGGCACGCGCCCGCTACAGGCGGTGCTCGTCGGCGGGTACGGCGGAAGCTGGTTGCCGCTCCCGGCCGCCGCGAGCCTGCCGCTGACGCACGAAGCGCTCCGGAAGGCCGGTGCCTCCCTCGGTGTCGCCGCGTTGTTCGCATTACCGGCGGATACCTGCGGCGTGACGGAGACGTCGAACATCCTCGCGTACCTGGCGGCCGAATCGGCCAGGCAATGCGGTCCGTGCATGTTCGGGTTGCCCGCGATAGCCACCGACTTCGCCGAGCTCGCCCGCGGCCGTGCGCGACGAGGAACGCTGGAACGGCTGACCCGGCGGCTGGGTGTGGTCGGGGGACGCGGCGCCTGCGCGCATCCCGACGGCGCTGTGCGCCTCGCGGCGAGTGCTCTGCACGTGTTCGGCGCGGACATCGCCGCACACGCCACCGGACGCGGTTGTCTCACCGCACCGCACCGGGCGGCGTCATGACCACCCGAGGCCCCCGGCTCAAGCTGGATCCGATCGGCTGTCGCGCCCACGGCCTCTGCGCGGAGGTCCTTCCCGAGCTCATCGAACTCGACGAGTGGGGATACCCGATCCTGTATCCGGAGGCGATACCGGCCAATCTGCTCGCCGAAGCCCGGCGAGCCGCTGCCGCGTGCCCCACCCTTGCGCTCCGGGTCGGCAAACCCTTGGGGTAATACGTATTCCTGCCTCGCGAGATGTCGACATCACGTGATCACTTAGCTTCCAAGTGATCACGTGATGTCGACATCTCGCGTATGCCGCGCTGCCTCCGGCGTGCCGTTTCGGCGCAGTAACCGTTCGTTCCAGTCATGTTAAGCGTCTTACGCTGCCTTCCGCCCCGACGTACCGTCCACTTCATCAGATGGTCAGACCAACTTAGGACGGTGGCAGGTGGCAGAACGTCCGATTGGCCCGCTCGGCTTGCGGACGCGCAGCGTGAGTGTGCAGATCGCGGCGCACCTGGAACGCCTGATCACCCTGGGCGAGCTCAATCCAGGGGATCGACTGCCCGCCGAGCGCGACCTGGCCGCGGACCTACAGGTATCGCGGGCATCGCTGCGCGAGGCGATGCACGAGTTGGAGGCGAAAAAACTCATCGAACGGCGGCCGGGGCGCGGAACCCTCGTGCTGCCACCGCCCGAACATGTCCGCGACCTTTACGAACACATCTCCGACGAAGACCGCAAACTGCGTGATATCGCGGAACTTCGCGAGACGATCGAGCCGCAGATCGCACGGCTGGCCGCCGGCCGGGCGACCGACGCGAACCTGCTGGAACTCGACGGCGTGCTCAAGCACACCGTCGAAGGGTTGACTGCCGACGGTTCGGTGAAGCTCGATCTGGAGTTCCACCTTTTGCTGGCACAGGCCTCGCAGAATCCATTACTGGCATCGCTGAACACTTTGACCAGCTCGTGGACGCGGTCGGTCCGCGTCTTCTCCCACGCGACAAAACACGCACGCGAGATCTCCTATCGGGGCCACCGCGCGATTCTCGATGCCGTCGTGGAAAGGGACAAGGACGCAGCCGGCGCAGCAATGCTCAAGCATCTGCAAGAAGTCGCCGAGCTGACAAACGATAATTACCCGCTATAACACTTTTGTGGCCATTGTCGACCGCACCAATTTTCTGTCTCACCGAGAGGAAAGCGCCGTGCGTAAATCCGTCCCCACCGTCGCATCCGTCCGGGCCTTCGCCGCTGTGGTATCCCTCGGCCTGCTGGCCGCCGGGTGCTCCTCCGCCAGCAGCACGAGCGGCGGCAACGCGAGCAGCAGTCCGGTCTCCGCTGCCTGCGCCGCCGGCCAGAAAGCCAACCCCGACATTGTCGGCAAGAAGTACACGGTCGGCACGTCGCCGACGCAACCCAGCTACGAGGCGATCGATCCCCAGGACCCGACCAAGATCGTCGGATTCGATGTCGACTTCCTCGACGCGGTCAGCAAATGCGCCGGGTTCACCTACTCGTTCTCCACCGCCGACTTCGCAGCACTCGTGCCGTCCCTTCAGGCAGGCCGAATCGATATGGTCGTCGCCAATCTGATCGCATCCCCACCCCGGGCCAAACAGGTCAACTTCGTCATCTACCAAAATGACGAGGAGGCTCTGCTGGTCGCCCACGGCAACCCGAAGGCGATTACCACCGTCGGTGGTTTGTGCGGGAACTCCGTCGCCGTTTTCCCGGGCACCGTGCAGGCGGGAGACGCACAAGTACAAAGTGACGCGTGCGTAGCGGCCGGCAAAAAGCCGATCACGATCAACACGTACAACGACTTCAACGGGTGCGTCCAAGCCGTTCTCACCGGTCGCAGCGACGCGACGATCGATCCGCTGAGCATGATCGCGGAGACCGTCCCCAAATATCCGAACCAGCTCAGCGGCACCGCGCCCATCGCCGAGTTCCGTTCCCAGATCGGCATTGCCTTCAACAAAACCAGCTCCGCCCTGCAGGCCGCGACCTTTGCCGCGGTCAAGTCTGTGCAGGCCGATGGCACCGAGAAGTCGTTGTTCACGAAATGGAAAATCGATCCGAACAGCCAGGCTGCTGCCGTCGAACTTCCGTAGTTCTCGAGTGCGGCGGTGCGGGCTGCTGCCAAAGTGGTTGCGATCGGAACCACTAAGCCCGCACCGCTTACATCAGGCACGGCCCCAGGTCCCCCTGTGAAAGGCGCCGATGAACGAATACCTGCAATACCTGACCCTGCCCTATCTCTGGCAGGGAGCGGTCATGACCATCGAAATCGCCGGCGCCTCCTTGATAGGGGCGCTCATCCTCGGAGCGATCGTCGCCGAGATCCGCATCGCTCCGCTGGCTCCCCTGCGTACGCTCGCCGGGGGTTACATCTGGCTCATCAGGGGCACGCCACTCCTGCTGCAACTGTTGTTTCTCTTCGACGTGCTGCCGGTGGTCGGCATCGTGCTGGCGCCCGTCCCGACCGCGATCATCGGCTTCACCATCAACGAGTCCGCGTTCTTCGCCGAAATCATCCGAGGCGGCATCCTTTCCGTCGACCGGAATCAGACGCTGGCGGCCCACGCGCTCGGCATGTCGCCGCGGGTGACCCGCCGACGAGTCGTCATGCCCCTTGCCATGCGGGCGATCCTGCCGAGTCTGGGCAACGAGTTCATCAATCTCATCAAGGGCACGTCACTGGCGTCGGTGATCTCGGTGAGCGAATTGACGCAGCGCAGTCAGTTCCTGTCGTCGCAGACCTTTGTCTTCTTTCCGATTTTCCTTGCCTCCGGCGTGATGTACCTCGTTCTCACCTCGGGAGTCGCGCTTGGACAGAGCGTGCTCGAGCGGCGGATGAGTCTCGAACGGGTGCGCAAGACGCCGCGGGACACGAAACGGTTCCGACGCTCGCCCGGCGCGGCGCTGGTTACCGGGACACAAGCCGACGGCCTGGTCCGTGGCGAATTCGTCAGCCCGGAGCCGTCTGCGGCGGCCGCCGCCAATCAGCCGGTGCTCATCTGTGACGGCGTCGGCAAGAACTACGGCGACCGGATGGTGCTCGACGGTCTCGACCTGACCATGCACCGTGGCGAGGTCGTCGCCGTGCTGGGCGCGAGCGGCAGCGGCAAGAGCACGTTGCTGCGTCTCATCAACCATCTCGAGTCCCTCGACAGCGGTGCGATCACCGTGAACGGCCGCCATATCGGCTACACACCTTCGGGTACCGCGGAACGCTCGGCGTCCAGGCTGGCGAAGGCGCGGGCCGAGGCCCGGATCGGCATGGTCTTCCAGCAATTCAACCTTTTCCCGCATCTGACCGTACTGGAAAACGTTCGCGTGGCGCCGGTCTTCGTGTACGGCCAGGACCCCTCCGCCGTCACCCAACAGGCACGGGCACTCCTCGACGAAGTCGGCTTGGCCGATCATGCCGAGAAGATGCCGCACCAACTGTCCGGCGGACAGCAGCAGCGGGTGGCCATCGCCAGGGCTATGGCCACTCATCCCAAACTGATGCTCTTCGACGAGCCGACCAGTGCCCTTGACCCCGAAAAGGTCGGTGAGGTACTCGCCGTCATGCGCCGCCTGGCCGCCGGGGGCATGACGATGCTCGTGGTGACGCACGAGATCCGCTTCGCTCGCGACGTCGCCGACCGGGTGATTTTCATCGAGAACGGGAAAGTCGTGGAGGAGGGAACACCCCGCGACATTCTCGAATCACCCCAGCAGCCGGAGACGAAACGGTTCCTCCACTCATTGACCACAGTCGGGATCTAGGCCATGCCTGGTGTCGCGTGATCCTGCTCGTCTTACGTTTGCCAGGAAACAGGATCACACGACACTAGCTTGTGCTGCTATTGACACCTGGAGAAAAAAGATGAATTTCGACGAGATTGTCGATCTCGGGCACGAGCTCTATACCGGGATGCCCTGCTACGCCGCCAATGTCACCGCGTTCTGGACCGTGGACGACTTTCAGAGCACCCGTCGTACCAGCGAAGGGCGTCGAGCGCTGCACAACAAGATGATGTTGCTCAGCGAGCACACCGGCACCCACCTCGACGCCCCTTCGCATTTCGACGAAGACGGGCTCTCGGTGGATCAGGTGCCGCTTCAGAACCTGATCCTGCCGGGCCACCTCCTCGATGTCTCCCACAAGCGCGCCCATGAACCGATCGAACCGCAGGATCTCATCGACGCCGAGCAAGCGAGCGGCAAGAAGATCACCCCCGGTACCGCTGTCGTCCTCTGGACGGGCCAGGACGTGAACTGGGGAACGAAGGACTTCTTCACCGAACGGCCGCACGTGACCGACAGAGGCGCGCACTGGCTGGTCGAGCGCGGGATCACCTTGTTCTGCACTGATCTCATCGCGATCGACAACCCCGACGAGTGGTGGGAGCCGACCCACACCGCCTTTCTCAAAGGCGGAGTTCCGATGGTGCAGCAGTTGAACAACCTCGAGCGGCTGGTGGGCCGGGAGTTCACCTTCATCGTTCTCCCGCTGCCGATGCGGGGCGGAACGGGCTGTCCGGTGCGCCCGGTCGCCCTGCTGCATCAGTGACCCGCCCCCGCCCGGCCCGCGTATCGATTCTGAGCGTCGTCCCGAAAGGACAGTGACCAATGAGTTTGCCCTTGCTGCAGCCGCACGAAGGCCCGATCAACGGAGACCACTACCTGCCGTCGACGCTCGACTCGGTGAGCTGGGGATGGCTTCCCGCGGAAGGCGCGACGCCGGCCGTCGAGATGCGCTCAGGTGAGACTGTCACCATCGACACCGTGTCGCACGAAGGCATCGTCGACGACCACGGTCGTGATCCCCGGGCCTTCTTCGGCGAATTCGGCGTTGCCCCCGGCGATATCCTGCGCGATGCCGCGGACATCGCCGCCGGGTATCCGGTCCGGGACCTGAGTATCGACGGCCCGCACGTCGTGACCGGCCCCATCGCCGTCACCGGCGCCCGCCCCGGCGACGTGGTCAAGATCGAATTCCTGGAACTGATTCCCCGGGCGCCGTACGGAGTGATCTCGAACCGGCACGGATACGGTGCGCTGCCAGGCGAGTTGCCACCGCTGCCGCACCCGGACTTCATCCCCGATCCGAGCGATCCCGAGAAATCGGGCACAGTCTCCCTGTTCTGCCCGGTTTCCGACGATCTCACCGGAAGCCTGGCGGCCGGTGGCGGGCGCACCATCCGGTTTCCGCTGGCGCCGTTCCTCGGCCTCATCGGGTCCACACCGGCAGGCGCAACGCCGCTGAACTCGGTGCCGCCAGGACCGTTCGGCGGGAACATCGATATCAAAGACCTGGTCACCGGAACGGCCCTGTACTTACCGGTGCAGGTTGACGGCGCGGGCCTGTACGCGGGCGACCCGCATTACGCCCAGGGACACGGCGAGGTCGCGCTCACCGCGGTGGAAGCGCCGTTACGAGCGACGATGCGGGTCACCGTGCTGCCGGCCGCGCAGAGCCACGGACTGGTCGGGCACCTCAATCGCCTGGTGGGCGAGACCCCGCAGCACTGGCTGGCGGTCGGGCTGCACCGCGACCTCAACGAGGCGTTCCGCGAAGCCGTGCGCGAAGCACTCCGGATGCTCGAAGAGATCTACCAGGTACCGGCGGACGTCGGCTATGCCTACCTGAGCGCCGCCGGCGACTTCGTTGTCTCCCAAGTGGTCGACGACGTCAAGGGCGTGCACTGTCTCATCCGCAAGAGCGACTTCGCCGCCTGGACCTAGTCCTGCCCCGGAATCGGAAGGGAGAAAGATATGACGCCAGACGCCGCGCTGCTCACCGAGATGTACCGGCGCATGTGCCGGATCCGAGTATTCGAAGAGCGTGCCATCGAATTGCAGCGTAAAGGGGAAATACCGGGGGCCCTCCATACCTCGGTGAACCAGGAGGCGGCCGTCGTCGGCGCCACCCTGGCCCTGCGCCACGACGATTACATGACCGGCACCCACCGATCCCACGGCCACCCGATCGGCAAGGGTGCCGGAATCAACCGGCTCATGGCCGAACTGATGGGCAAGGCCACCGGCGTCTGCCAGGGCCGGGGTGGCTCGATGCACCTGGCCGACTTCAGTGTCGGCAGCCTCGGAGAATCCGGCATCATCGCCTCCGCCGTACCGGTCGCCGTCGGCGCCGGCATCAGCGCGCAGGTCCGCGGAACCGATCAGGTCAGTCTGGCCTTCTTCGGAGACGGTGCTTCGAACGCCGGCGCCATCCACGAGTCGATGAACATGGCGGCGATTTGGAAAGTGCCCGTTGTCTTCTTTTGCGAGAACAACCAATGGGCGGTAACCACCTCGATCGCGAAATCGACGTCCGTGGCCGACATCGCCCAGCGTGCGGTGGCGTACGGATTCCCAGGGGTGATCGTCGATGGACAGGATCCGGTAGCGGTGTTCACAGCGACCACGGAGGCCGTGGAACGTGCGCGCCGAGGTGAGGGACCGACGCTTGTGGAGGCGAAAACCTACCGAACCCTGGAACACGCCGAAGGTCTGCCGATCCCGGCGAAGTACCGGGAGGAATCCGAAGTCGACGCCTGGCGGCTGCGGGACCCGTTGCCCGCGTTCGCGAAACGCCTGGTCAGCGAAGGCGTCCTGACAGGTCGGCAGGTGGAAGAGATCGATCGCGACGTGGACCTGGAGGTCGACGCGGCAATCAAATTCGCGCGCGACAGCGAGTTCCCTTCAGTCGAGTCCGTATTCGACGGTCTCTTCTCCGATCCGATTGTTCCGCTGGCGCGGCTGCGCTGAAGGAGATGTCATGGTGAACACTGTTGCAGCGCCCGCCCCGACCTCGGCAGCCAGGCGGAAAGGCCGCCGACTGACCTATCTCGGCGCGATCCGTGAGGCCCAATACGAGGAGATGAGCAACGACCCCAGCGTTGTCTTGCTGGGCGAGGACATCGAAGCCGGAATGTTCGGAACCTCCGGTGGCTTGCGGGACGAATTCGGGCCCGCCCGGGTGCGGGATACACCGATCTCAGAACTCGGCTTCTGTGGCGCGGCGGTCGGGATGGCCATGACCGGACTACGCCCGATCGTCGATCTTTCGATCGCGACATTCACCTACGCGGGCTTCGACGCAATCGTGAGCCAGGCCGCCAAAAGCGGATACATGTTCGGCGCGCAAGCAAAAATTCCCGTGGTGTACCGGGCCGCGATGTTCTATGGAGGAAGTGACGCGGCGCACCACTCCGACCGTCCGTACGCGACGTTCATGACCGTTCCCGGATTGAAGATCATCGCACCGTCGTCCCCTTATGACGCTATGGGCCTGCTGAAGAGCGCGATCCGCGACGACGATCCGGTTATGTGCTTCGAGGACAAGAATCTTTGGGGTATCCGGGAGACACTGCCTGAAGAGGAGTTCTTCGTGCCGCTCGGCAAAGCCGCGGTCAAGCGCGAGGGAAGCGACGTCACGATCGTCGCAATCGCCGGAGCAGTGCGGCTGGCATTGCAGGCGGCCGAGGAACTGAACGGTGACGGCATCTCGGCGGAGGTCATCGACCCGCGGAGTCTCGTGCCGCTCGACTGGCCTGCGATCTTCGAATCCGTGAGCAAAACCGGACGACTGGTCATCGCAGACCCCGCTTCCAGAACTTGCAGTGCGGCCAGCGAGATCGCCGCGACGGTTACCGAGGAACTGTTCGGGCAACTGAAACACGCACCCGTCCGCGTGACGACTCCCGACGTGCAGATTCCGTTCAGTCCGCCGCTGGAAAGGACGTTGTATCCGAGTGTGACCCGAATCGTCGATGCCGCGCGCAAGACGATTCGGTAGCGCCTGGAGTTGCCGGGCCTGACCGAGGGCCGGTATTCATGAATATCGAAAATTCGAGGACCACACATGCTTGTGGAAGTTCTGCTGCCCCAGTGGGGAATGGGAATGACCGAAGGTGTCATCGTCAACTGGTTCAAAGGCGAAGGAGACACCGTCGAGGCCGGTGAGCCGCTCGTCGAGGTTGAAGCGGCGAAGGCAACTTCCGACGTTGAAGCACCGACGTCGGGCGTACTGCACAAAATCCTGGCCGAAGTCGACGAGACGGTGGAGGTCAGGTCAGTGATAGCCATGATCGACGACGGGGCCCCGGCGGCGCAGTAGGCGATTTCTCTTATACGCCAGGGGTAGCAGCCGACATGCGGCAGCAAATCGATCCCAGTACCTCACCGCCGTCCGGCGGAGGTTGACGATATCCGAAGATAGGTGTGACAAAGTGAGTGATTTCACCAGGCGTGGTTTCCTGGGTGCCGTAGGTGCGGCCGGCGCCATGGGCATCGTGGGTGGAGTGGGAAATGCGGCTTTCGCGCAGGGGGCAGCCCTCCCGCGGGCAGCGACCGGTACGTCCGCGCCGCAGTCCCGCAAAGGTGGTTTCGAACTGATGGAGGCGACCATCGCCGACATTCACGACGCTTACCACAACGGTCGGCTCACCTGCCGCCAGCTGGTGCAGCAATACCTCGACCGAATCGCCGCCTACGACAAGCATGGGCCGGCGTTGACGGCGATCATCACCGTCAACCCGCGCGCGCTCGAGATCGCCGACGACCTGGATCGCCGATACCGGAGATCCGGCCTGACCGGCACCCTGCACGGCATCCCGGTCATCCTGAAGGACAATTACGACACCTTCGACATGCCGACCACCGGTGGCAACACCGCCATGCGTACCTCCGTGCCCCCGACCGACGCGTTCACGGTCGACAAGATGCGCAAGGCGGGGGCGATCATCCTCGCCAAGGCCAACCTGCAGGAATTCGCGCGGGGCGGCAACTCGCTCAGTTCGCTGGGCGGCCAGGTTCTCAATCCCTACGACCTCACCCGGACGCCGGGTGGCTCCAGTGGCGGGACCGGCGCGGCGATCGCGGCGAACATCGGCGTCCTGGGCACGGGCAGTGACACCGGTCAGTCGGTCCGCTCCCCCGCCTCCGCCTGCAGCCTCGTCGGTGTGCGCTCCACCAGGGGCCTGATCAGCCGTGCGGGCGTCATACCGGCCAGCATCATCCAGGACGAGCTCGGGCCCATCACCCGCACGGTGGAGGACGCCGCCCGGCTGCTCGACGTCATGGTGGGCTACGACCCGAATGACCCGGTCACGGCATACGGCGTCACCCACGCTCCGCACAGCTACACAGACCAACTGCACGGCAATGCGCTTCGCGGCGCCCGTATCGGCGTGATGACCAACCTGTTCGGCACCGAGGCACGCCACCAGGAGGTCAATAGCGTGATGGAGAAGGTCATCTCCACCATGCAGGCGCAGGGCGCGACCATCGTCCGCTTCAGCCTGCCGGCGTACGACACCCTGTCACCCATTGTGGGCACCTCGACGTGGGATGCGCACACCGCTATGGACGAGTACTTCGCTTCACTCGGCCCGGACGCCCCGGTGCACACCTTCGACCAATTGGTCGCCTCCAAGACGGCGACGCCGGAGGCTCAGAAGGCGATGGAGGCGGAACTGGCGATCAAGGACGGCCTGAACAACCCGGACTACAAGGACCACATCGTCAACCGCGAAAAGCTTCGGATGGCGGTGTCGGCCAAGATGGCCGAGCTCAACATTCAGGCGATCCTGTACCCGCTGCAGAAGGTGCTCGTTTCCCTTGTCGGCGTCCCGCAACCGGAACGAAACGGAACGCTGTCCAACGGCACAGGATTCCCGGCCGTCTGTTTTCCCGGCGGGTTCTCCACCCCCACCGCGACCGCTCCGATCGGCGTGCCGGTGGGCGCCGAACTACTCGGGCGTGAATTCAGCGAACCGCTGCTGCTCTCGCTCGCCTACGCCTACGAGCAGGCCGCGAAGGCCCGGAAAGTGCCGATCAGCACGCCTGCCCTCTCGCAGTAGCCGAAGGTGAGGGCGCACTCCCGCAAATCGGGCGCCCGATTTGCGGGAGTGTTGCCGCGCGGCATGTGTGGCGCGAGTGTGGAAATGCCTGTGGCAGTTGAGATTCCCGGCTTCGATCACCCGTTCGTGGGTGAGCCAAGCCATAAAGACTTCTGGAACCTGGCGATGACGAGTAGCGACTATCCCAATACGCGCTCTTGGCGCGTGCGCATCTCGTCCGGCGGACCACGAAGGAGCGGAATCGGTGGCTGTGGAAATCGGTACGCAGGTCAAGAGAGTCAGGCTGTCCCCGGCGGATGATCAGCGCGGCCATGAGTGAACTCGTCGCGGAACTGGTGTGCCGGGGATGTGGGTGCCGGGTGAACGCCGAGGGGCTCAGGGGACGCCAGCCGCACTCACACCCGGCCGGCGCGCGCGGCGGCTTCGTCGTGGAGCGCGTCGAGGTGACATTCGGCGGGATGTGCCCGGTTTGCCGGGAAGCCCGGGACAGAAGGTCGCTATGAGGGCGGGAACGGGACTGTGATGGACGAACTCACACGGTTGGCGGTCGCGGCCCGAAACGGCGACCCGCAGGACATGGCGGCCTTCATCCGGGCGAGCCGGCGCCAGGTGTGGTCGTTGTGCGCGAGCCTGGTCGACGCGGACTCGGCGGACGATCTGACCCAGGAGACCTATCTGCGGATGTTCCGCACTCTGCGGTCTTTCCGCCAGGACTCCTCGGCCCGGACCTGGCTGCTGTCGATCACCCGGCATGTGTGCATGGACGAGCTGCGGCAACGGATACGCCGTCGGCGCCGGGACGCCAACCTGGTCACCACGGCCGGCGACGAGCCGTCGTACTTCGACGACACCGATCAAGCCGAAGTGCGGGAACTGTTGAGCCACCTCGACCCCGATCGCCGGGAAGCCTTCGCGCTGACCCAATTGATCGGGCTTTCCTATGATGAGGCGGCCGCGGTCTGCCGGTGCCCGGTCGGCACCATCCGATCCAGGGTGGCCAGAGCCCGTGCGGACCTGATCACGGCGCTGGGCCTGGTACCGGCCGCGGACCCGCCGGCGGCGACCGTCGAAGAAAGGTAGTGCACGTGGGAACCAGACGTGCCACATCGAACGACCATCACGGCATGAACTGTGAGATCGCACGGGAAGCACTGTCCGCCTGGCTCGACGGCGAACAGGCGGTCCCCCAAGGCGCCGACGTGCACGCTCACGTCGCCGGGTGCGCCGACTGCCGGAGCTGGCAGGAGGCCGGCCACCGGCTCACCCGGCGGGTGCGGCTGACCCCGGCCCAGCCGATGGCCGACGACACCGCTCGCATCCTGGAAGCGGTGATCGCCGACCGGCCCGTCCGCCGGGGTCCGCGCGGCAGGAAACTGGCCCGCGTCGGTTTGGCCGTCGCCGCGGTGGCGCAGCTCATGATCATCATCCCGGCGCTCGCGCTGGGCAACGCCGGAGTCGGCGTGCCGCCTCACGCGGCCCGCGAACTCGGCGTGTTCAACCTCGCCCTGGCGGTCGGATTCGTGGTCGCCGCGTTGCGCCCGGCACATGCCAGGGGCATGCTGCCGCTGGTCGGTGTCGCGACCGTGTGCCTGATCGTGCTCGCGGCCATCGACGCCGCGAACGGGCAGACGACCCTCTGGGCCGAGGTCCCGCACTTGATCGCCGTTGCCGGCTTGGTGCTGCTGCACGTGACCGCCGACCCGGGCCCTGCGACCTACAGGCGATGGTTGACGACGCCGATGTTCGCGGCGGGCAGAACCGCTGCCGCCAGGATGCGGCCGCCACGATCCGGGCCGCGGTGAAGACCTGCATTCCGCGAGGAATTCGTTGCGCTGCCGATGATCCGCTCGATTCGAGTGGACAATGTGGACACTCCGCCGCGTTCTTTCCCTGGCGCTTATGCCTTGCGGTCCCGCCCGGGATGGCCGTGACACAAGGCACAAGGGCCGTCCGGAACTGAATGACCACGACGGGCGACCACCAGGGAGTGCACGCGCGGTCCGAGAATCGAGCCACCGAGGTTGCGTGCACGCCGCAGAAACGGGAGGAATTGAGTTGGTCACCCACCAAGAAGCCGCGAAGGTCATCGCTCCCCCGAGGGCCGTCGCCGCACAAGAGGTAGGCCGGAAATACGCCGTCGAGGGGATCGGGGCGTTCTTTCTCGTCTTCACCGTCGGCGCCATGGTGTACAGCGGTAGTCCGTTTGCCCCGCTGGCCATCGGCTCGGCCCTCATGATCATGGTTTACGCCGGCGGGCACATCTCCGGCGGCCACTACAACCCGGCCGTGACCATGGCGGCACTGGTGCGCGGCCGGATCGGGATGCGTGATGCCGTCTGGTATTGGATCGCGCAGCTTGCCGGCGCCCTGATCGCCGCGTTGATCGTCCGCGCGGTCGTCACCCCGGCAGCGCCGGTCAAGGCCCTGACCTTGTCCGGTCACGGCTTGGCCGGCGCGTTCGTGGTGGAACTGCTGTTCACGTTCGCCCTGGCCTACGTCGTGCTCAACGTCGCCACCAGCAAGGACCACCCGGCCAACTCCTTCTACGGCCTGGCGATCGGTTTCACCGTCATGGTGGGCGCCTTCACCGTCGGCGGCATCTCCGGTGGTGCGTTCAACCCCGCTGTCGCCATCGGCGCCGCCTCCATGGGCATTCTCGCCTGGCCGACGATCTGGCTGTACCTGGTGGCCGAACTCGTCGCGGGCGCGGTTGCCGGATTGGCCTTCCGCGCGCTCAACCCCGGCGACAAGTGATCCGGGGCCGCCGTCCTCGAGCCGTTCGCTGAGGATGCGGTGAAGACCTGTGCGGGCCGGTGGTGACCACGAACCCACCGGCCCGCACAGCTGTGTCCGGGGCCGGCCCTACAGCTTGAGCGCCGCGATCCCGGCGCGCGCGATCTGCACGTCCTGCGCGGGGAGCACACCGCTGACACCGACGGCGCCGAGGCATTGGTCGTCCTTCATGATCGGCACGCCGCCTTCGAGCACACCCTGCAGCGTCGGTGCGCTGAGGAACGCGAGCCGGCCACCGTTGATCTGGTCTTCGAAGTCCTTGCTCTCCCGGCGTACCAGCGCCGCGGTGTTGGCCTTGGCGGGCGCGATGTGCGCGGTGGCTGGCGCGGCACCGTCGAGACGGTTGAGAGCCAGCAGGTGGCCACCGTGATCGACAATCGCGATCGTGACAGCCCAGCCGTTGCGCTGCGCCTCGACTTCGGCCGCCTCGGCGACGAGTTGCACGTCGGCACGTTCCAGGATTGCGCTGATTTTCATGGTGGATCCAAACTGGTGAGAGGATGGGCGGCTTCGCCTGCGCGATGATCGTAATCCGCGGCGCCCTGGCGCAAACGTGGCGTGGTTCGACACCGTCAAAGACCACTTCACGGCGTTCCTCTTTGAACGTTTCATACTTTCTCGGGTTGACAGGCGCGTTCTGGACATGCATCGGGACCACTCGGCATGGATTGCCTACTACCCAGGACATCGACCTCTTGACGGGAGTGACCTGGGTCACCTAACCTTAAAATGCTTGATTGAATCGTTTCAATTGCTATTCCACTACGTGTCAGAGGTTCCGCCCGTCCCCACCCGTTCCACGCTGCGCGCATTCCAGGTTGTTCCCGCGCTGACGGCTGTCCCGTTCCCGTCTTTGACTGAGGGTCTCGAGCCTTTGCTGCGCTGCCCACTCGTCGGCCGTCCCGTATGAAAGCAGGTACTGCGATGACCACATACCGGGTCAATGAGGCCCCGGCACGCCATACGCGACCGAGGCTCATCCTGATCGCGGTGCTGGCGGTGCTGCTCGGCGCGCTACTCGTGCCGATACCGTCGGCCGCGGCCGACGGCGCCATCCGAGTCGGCGGTCTCACCGTCAACGACCGCACGAACCCGCTGGGGATCGGGGGTGCGCAACCACATTTCGGCTGGACGTCCACCTCGGACCGGCGGGGTGTGGTCCAGACCGCATACGAGTTGCGGGTCGGCAGCACGGCCGGGACCGGCGATCTCTGGTCGACCGGCAAAGTGCCCTCCGCCCGCCAGGTCGACGTGACCTACGGCGGTCCGGCCCTGCGCTCGGCGACTCGCTATTACTGGCAGGTCCGGGTCTGGGACGGGGCTGGCAAGCCCAGCGGGTGGAGCGGGTCCGCATGGTTCGAAACCGGGCTCCTCGGCGCGACCGATTGGGGCAGCGCCGACTGGCTCACCGACAAGGATGCGCCGCTTGGCTGGACCGATTACACGGTCGATACCGAGTTCACCCTCAAAGCTCTCGCGATCGGCGTCTTCGTCCGCGCGGCCGACGTCAACAACGGCTACATGTGGCAGATCAGCGTCGCAGACGGCACCGGCAAGCCCAAACTCAGGCTGCACCGCCGCGTCAACGGCGCCTACTCAGTGTTCGCGATCGTGGACATCTCTGGCGCCATCTCGCAGGACGATCTCCTCGCCGGTCCGCACCACTTCAGGATCTCGGCACTGGGCCAGACTGTCACCACTGCGGTCGACGACGCGCAGGTCGACCAGCGCACCATGACCGACTTCACGGCCGGAACGTTCGGATACCGGGTCTCGACGGCCACGGAGGGACAGGAGAAGGCGGTCATCCACCGTGCCATCGTCACCGGCGCCAACGGCGCCACCCTGACCGACGTCGACTTCGCCGGCGGTCGCAACCCCTTCACCGGCGGAACTGTCGGCGACGACGGACTGGACCTGTCCGCGACCGCGGATGTGCTGTACACCGAGCGCACCAGCCTTCCGTTGTACCGCAAGGACTTCTCGGTCCCCGCAGGCAAGAAGGTGCAGGGAGCGCGCGCGTACGGCGCCGCGCAAGGGGTCTACGAGCTCAGCCTCAACGGCGCGAAGGTAGGCGATCAGGAACTGGCACCGGGTTGGAGTGACTATCGCACCCGGATCCAGCACCAGACCTACGACATCACCAAGCAACTACGCCCGGGTACCAACACCTTCGGCATCGCGTTGGGCTCCGGGTGGTACGCCGGCCGCATCGGCGGCCACCAGCCGGGTGTCTACGGCTCGACGCCTTCGGTCGTGGCGCAGTTCCGGATCGACTACTCCGACGGCACCCACGACTGGATCCGCACGGACCCCTCGTGGCGGACATCGGCCGGTCCCTACGTTCTCGCCGACCTGCAGACGGGCGAGACCTACGACGCACGCCTGGAGCAGCCGGGCTGGAACCGCCCGGGATACGACGCCTCGAAGTGGACCGCCCCTGACACCGCCGAGTCCGCCACCTCCCTGCTGGTACCGCAACCCGACGAGCCGGTGCGCGAGACCCAGCGGCTGGCCGCGATCGCCCGCACGGAACCCACCCCGGGAACCTACATCTACGACCTCGGGCAGAACATGGTCGGCGTGACCAGGCTCCACCTGACGGGCATCGCCGGGCAGACGGCGACAATCCGCCACGGCGAGGTGCTCAACCCCGACGGCACCTTGTACACCGCGAACCTGCGCGGAGCCGCCGCCACCGACCGCTACACGTTCGCGGTCGACGGCTCGGTCGACTACGAGCCGACCTTCACCCAGCACGGCTTCCGCTACGTCGAGATCACCGGGGTCACCGCCCCGCTGGTTTCGGCAGTCCAGGGCGTCGTCTGGGGCTCGGACCTGCGCACCACCGGCGCTCTCACGACGTCGAACCCGATGCTGAACCAGTTGCAGAGCAACATCACCTGGGGACAGCGCGGCAACTTTTTGTCCATTCCCACCGACACCCCGGCCCGGGACGAACGCCTGGGCTGGACCGGCGACATCAACGTGTTCTCCCCCACCGCGTCGTACAACCAGGACACCCGCGCATTCCTGCGCAAGTGGCTCGTCGACCTGCGGAGCACCCAGCGCGCCAACGGCGACTTCAACAGTATCGCCCCGGATCCGACCGACGACGGTGGCGGTGGCGTCGGCTGGGCCGACGCGGGCATCACCGTGCCGTACGCGGTCTGGCACGCGTTCGCCGATACGGCGACCGTGCGGGAGCACTACCCGGCCATGAAGCGGTTCTTCGAGTTCGTGCGCTCGAGCGCGGGCGCCGACCTGATCGACGACGCCCGGGGCAGGTTCGAAGATTGGCTCAACCTCAACGATCCCACGCCGAGCGGCATCCTCGGCACCGCCTACTTCGCCGAGGACGCGCGCATGCTCTCGGAGATGGCGCGGGCCATCGGCGAGAACGCCGACGCGGACAGCTATGCCGCGCTGTCGAACAACATCCGCACCGCCTTCACCGCCACATTCGTCGCCGGCGACGGCACGGTCTCAGGCAACAGCCAGACCGCGTACGCGATGGCGCTCGGCATGAACCTGGTGCCGGCCGCACAACGGGCGACGGTCGCCGACAAGTTCGTCGCCAAGCTCAAGGCCAGTGGTAACGCGCTCACGACGGGATTCCTTGGCACTGGGTGGTTGCTGCCCGCGCTGAGCGGAAGCGGAAAGCTCACCGAGGCGTACGCGCTGCTCTTGCGCCAGGAATACCCGTCGTGGGGCTACGAGATCAAGATGGGCGCCACCACGATGTGGGAGCGCTGGAACTCCATCAACCCCGACGGCAGCTTCGGTGATCCCGCGATGAACTCGTTCAACCACTACGCCTACGGTGCGGTCGGGCAATGGATGTACCAGAACATCGGCGGCATCTCCGCGATCGAGGCGGGCTACCACAAGTCCCGCATCGCCCCGCAGATCGGCGGTGGGCTCACGAACGGCTCGGGCTCATTCGACTCGGCGTACGGCACGATCAAGTCGGCATGGCGAAATGACGTCGACGGGTTCCGCCTGGTGGTCGACGTGCCGGTCAATACCACCGCACAGATAGAGATCCCCGCCACGGCACCGAATTCCGTCACCGAGAACGGCTCACTCGCGGCAACGGCCACGGGTGTCAACAACTTCTCGCAAGCGGATGGGGTGCTCACCGTGACAGTGGGCTCGGGCCACTACGAATTCCGTGCCCCCACCGTCACGACCCCGGCGTCTGCTGTCACTGAGGGTCGCTGAACGACCGGTGCGTCCGCCGGTGAGCGCCGAACTGTGAATCCGATTCGATTTTCGGTCACTCGACGCGGACGCACCGGCACCGGATCCTGACGCGGCGACTACTGCGGAGCACACAGCCGACACGTGCCGTAATAGCCCATACAAACGACATACGCTGCAGAAATGCAGATGACACATGACGGACACATTGCCGGAAGGTGACCCAGGACACTCAGCTTGCACGGTAAAGAAGGCTTGACCAGAACGGAAATTAAGAGAGACTCAGTCGGTATTAACGACGACTCAAATTCCGCTCTCGCCAGGCTTGGAGGCGCTGCCATGCAGTCCCGACCGCTCAGATCCGCCATCGTGATCCTGGCCGTGGCCACATCGCTGCTCGCGGCTTGCGCCGCACCCGGCGGCGCCGGCAACACCCCGTCCGCCGGCGGCCCGATCAAGGTGGGCTTTCTCGCCAGCCTCACCGGGGTCGCCGCCGGCCCCGCCAACGACATGCGGAACGGTTTCGAATTGTTCTGGCGCCAGAACAACAACCGGGTTGCCGGCCGCGACATCCAGGCGGTCGTCGGAGACGACGAAGGCAAGCCCAACGTCGGCCTGTCCGTCGCCGGCCGCATGGTCGAGCGGGATCAGGTGAACGTGATGGTCGGGCCGCACCTGGCCAGCGTCGGCTCGGCGGTCGGCGAGTACCTCGGGACGAAGAACATCCCGATGATCTACCCGATCCCCGCCAGCGGAGCGTTCCTGAAGAAGCCGATCGACACGATGCTGCTCGCCGGCGGTGTCGCGGCTCAGTTCACCCACCCCCTCGGCAAGTGGGCCGCCGGGCAAGGCAAACGCCGTGCCATCACCATTTCCTCCGATTACACCTTCGGCCAGGAGATCGCGGGCGGGTTCGCCGACACCTTCACCGACTACGGCGGCCAGGTCGCCAAGCAACTGTGGACACCGCTGGGCACCACCGACTACGGCCCCTTCGTCTCCGAGATCGCCGCGGGCAACTACGACGTGGTCTTCAACGGCCTGCAGGCCAACGACGCGGTCGTCTTCCAGAAGGCATGGGACAGCTTCGGCCTGACCAAGAACGGGCCGCTGATGGTCGAAGCCCCCTCGACGATCGACCAGTCGCTGATCCGGTCGATGGGCCCGGCCGCCGAAGGCACCGTCTCGATGGGACACTTCGCCGAAGGCCGCACGACCGGTGAGACCGCGCGTTTCGTCGGCGCCTACGAGCAGCAGTACCACCAGCTACCGGGGTACTACGCGGCATCCGGATACTTCGGCGCGCAGCTCGTGGCCGCGGCACTGGAAAAGCTCGGCGGCAACATTCCCGCCGCCAAGGTCTTCATCCAGGCGGCGGGCTCGATCTCCCTGCCGGACTCGGTTTTCGGTCCGGTGTCGATGGATGAGCACGGCAACATCAAGCTGGACGGCTACCTCCGCAAGGTCGAGAAACGCCCGGACGGCTCGTACTGGAACGTGGTGACCCAGACTATTCCCGCGGTTTCCCCGTCGTTCGAGTACAGCTACGACGCGTTCCTCGCCCAGCCGACCTACAACCGGGACTATCAGGGCGTGGGCTGGCCCACTTCGTGCGCCGCCTACGTGGCCGACTGCCCGTTGGGACGATGACCATGAACACGCGGGAGCCCGTGATCGCGCTGCGCGACGCGACGAAACGGTTCGGCGGGGTCGTCGCGGTCGACTCGGTGGCGCTGGAGATCCGGCGCGGTGAACGGGTCGGACTCATCGGGCCCAACGGGGCGGGCAAGACCACCGTCGTCAAGTTGATGACCGGCGAGGAGCGGGTCAGTGACGGCCGGGTCGAGATGCTCGGCCGGGACGTCACCTCGAAACCCGTCCACGTCCGCGCTCGCCGCGGGCTCGGCCGGTCCTTCCAGATCACCGAACTGTGCTTCGAACTGTCGGTGCGCGAGAACCTCATGCTCGCCGCGACCCGCGGGGACCGGGACGAGACCTGGCGCGAGACGGCCGATCGGTTCAACCTCCTCCCGCTTCTCGGCACAGCGGTGCGCAACATCGGCTACGGGGAGCAGCGGCGCCTGGAGATGGCCATGGCCTTGGTGCGGGACCCGCACGTCCTGCTGCTCGACGAACCCGCGGCCGGCCTGGACGCCGAGGACCGGACGGCGGTCCGGGACTCGATCTCCGAGTTGTCGCGGGATCTCGCGCTGCTCGTCATCGACCACGACGTGGACCTGATGCTGGCCATCAGCGACCGCATCGTCTGTATGGCAGGAGGCAAGGTCATCGCCGACGGGACCCCGGACGAGGTCATCGCCGACGAGCAGGTACAGCGGAGCTATCTCGGCGTCGCCGGGGAAAGGGTGCCGTGATGCTCACGCTGAACTCCGTCTGCGCGTCGTACGGAACCGCGGAAACCTTGCAGGACGTGACCTTTTCGGTCGCCGAGGGTGAATCGGTGGCTTTGCTCGGACGCAACGGAATGGGCAAGACGAGCACCTTGCGGGTGCTGATGGGCATGCGAAGCCCGGCGCTGGTGTCGGGCGAGATCACCTTCGATGGCGCGACCCTGAGCCGCCGTCCGGCCTACGAGGTGGCTCGGCGCGGCCTGGGTTACGTCCCCCAGGGCCGCCGGATCTTCGGTTCCCTGACGGTGCTGGAGAACCTGCGCATCGCAGAGCGCGCCGCCCGGGAAAGCCGTCCGTGGACGGTGGAACGGGTGTATGAGCTGTTTCCGCACCTGCGGCGCCGGCGCGGCGTGCTCGGCGGCCGGCTCTCGGGCGGCGAGCAACAGATGCTGGCCATCGGCCGCGCGCTGATGACCAACCCGGCGGTGCTCGTGCTCGACGAGCCGTCCGAGGGGCTGGCGCCGGCGATGGTCGGTGAGGTCATGGCGGCGGTGGCGGAACTCCACCGGGAAGGCTTGACGGTTCTCATCGCGGAGCAGAACCTCGCGCTCGCCGCGGAGGTGGCGGCCCGGTTCGTGGTGCTGGAGAACGGCGCGGTCGCGGCCGACACCGATCGAGAGAGCTTCCTCGACGACTCCGCACTGCAGGCACGACTGCTCGGCGTCGGCCCGGCCGACCGGTCACCACCGCCCCAACGGACACCGCGCTAGGAGGATTCTCGTGCAGATCGGTCAGACAATTCTCAACGGGCTCACCTACAGTGGACTGCTGTTCCTGGTGAGCAGCGGCTTCACGGTCATGTTCGGGCTCATGCGGGTCCTCAACCTCGCGCACGGCGCCTTCTATCTCTGGGGTTCCTACCTCGGTCTGGTGGTGGTCGGCGCCACCGGGTCCTTCCTCGCCGGGATCCTCGTCGCCGCCGTCGCCATCGCGGTGCTCGGGCTGGCGACCGAGGTCGCCCTGTTCCGCCGCGTGCGCGGGAATCCGGTCGCCGAAGTGCTGCTCACGCTGGGCCTCGGGTTCGTGCTCGGTGACCTCGCCCTGGCCTTCTTCGGCGGGAACCCGGAGCAGATCGCCGTCCCGGACCTCATCGGCGGCAGCCTGGACCTCTTCGGCATCACCTTCCCCCGCTACCGGCTGGTGCTGCTCGCGGTGGCGGTCGTCCTGTTCGTGGCGCTGCGGTTCACCTTGGTCGGCACCCGGCTCGGCGCGCTCATCCGGGCGGGTGTCGACGACGCCGAAATGCTCGAAGGTCTCGGCACCAACATCAACAGGCTGGCGACGGGCGTGTTCGTGGTCAGCGCCGCGCTGGTCGGTGCCACCGGCGTGCTCGGCGGAGCGTTCCTGGGTGTGCACCCCGGTGGCGACATCGAGATCCTGGTGCTCGCGGTGGTCGTGGTGATCATCGGCGGGCTCGGCAGCCTGGACGGGGCCGCCATCGGCAGTGTCCTCATCGGACTGCTCGTCAGCGTCGGCAGCGTGTTCGCACCGGAGTTCCTCTACTTCATCATCTACGCCCCGGTGATCCTGCTGCTGTTCTTCCGCCCGCGCGGGCTGTTGGGGGTGGCGAACTGATGACTCCGATCCCGAAAGGAACCGTGGTGCGCGTGCCCGGACGGCTCAGGTCCTCGATCGTTCCGGTCGCGGCGATGGTGGCGGCACTGGTGCTGCTGACGTCGCTGCCCTACCTCCTGCAGGCCTACGGCGTCGGCCTCGTCACCGAGACCCTCATCCTCGGCCTGTGGGCGGTGAGCCTGAACGTCCTCGCCGGCCAGACCGGCCTGATCTCCATGGGCCACGCCGCCACCCTCGGCACGAGCGCGTACGTGCTCGCGTTGCTGCAGCGGAACCTCGGATGGTCGTTCTTCCAGGCCGCGCCCGTGGCCGTCGCCGCGGCTGTCGCGATTTCGGTGCTCTTCGCACTGTCCGCGGCGCGCTCCTCCGGGGTGTACTTCATCCTGGTCACGCTGGCGCAAGGGATGCTGGTGTGGGGCGTCGTCCAGCGGTGGTCGTCGATCACCGGCGGCGACGACGGACTGCGCGGTATCGTGCGGCCGGAAGCCTTCTCGGACTACTACAGCTACTACTGGTTCGCCCTGTGGATCGTCGGCGCGTCCTTGATCGCGCTGCTGCTGATTCAGCGCTCGCAGATCGGCTTGCGACTGCGGGGAATCCGGGACAGCCCCAAGCGGATGGCCGCGCTCGGCTACTCGGTGGGTACCCAGCGGCTGGTGGCCTTTTGCATCTCCGGGTTCTTCGCCGGTGTCGCGGGCGTGCTGTATGCGGGTTACGTCCAGTTCATCAGCCCGTCCACGGTGTACGTGACGCAGTCGGTCGAAGGATTGCTGATGGTCATTCTGGGCGGTATCAACAGTTTCTTCGGTCCGCTCATCGGCGCCGTCGTCGTCCTGTTCGGCCGGGCAGGGTTGTCGCTGTTCACCGAACGGTGGCTCACGATCATGGGAGTCATCCTGATCCTGGTCGTCCTGTTCGGACATGACGGGATCGCGGGCCGCGTACGCGCCCTGTCCCAGGCGATCCGGCGCCGGATTCGGGGACGGGCCGAATGACCGTTCGACTCGCGGAGCTCGACACTCCCGCACTCGTCGTCGACCACGATCGGCTGGAGCGCAATCTCCAGCGGGTGGAGCAAGCCGTCGCCAGAGCGGGAAAGCATTACGTCTGGGTCGCCGAGAACGACCACGTCGTGGACCATGGGCGGATCACCACCAGGGGCGCCGCTACGTGAGGACATCGATGAACGAGAAGACGCCGACCGTGGGATTCTGCGGGCTGGGCACGATGGGGTTGCCGATGGCGGCCAACCTCGCGCGGGCGCTCGGGGACCTGCACGTCTGGAACAGAAACCCCGCCCGGACCGCGGAACTGGATCCCGGGACGAGGACCGTCCACGCCACTCCGGGGTCGCTGGCACACAGCGCGGACACGATCGTGCTGATGCTGTGGGACGGCACAGCGGTCGAGGATGTCCTGTTCGGACCGGACGGTATCGCGCCCGCGGCACGGCCGGGCACGCTGGTGATCGACATGTCCACGAGTTCCCCGGCCCTCGCGCAAGCGGTCAGTGCTCGCCTGGGCGCGCAGGACATCCGGTATGTCGACGCCCCGGTCACCGGAGCTCGAGCGCGCGCCGAGGACGGCACTCTGGTGATCATGGCCGGGGGCAGCGAGGTGGACGTCGCCGAAGCCAGAGACGTCACCGCACCGATGGCGAAAGACCTGCGGCACGTCGGACCGGTCGGATCCGGGCAGCTGCTGAAACTCGCCAACAACGTGCTGGGCTTCCTCAACGTCATGGCGGTGACCGAAGCGCTGGCACTGGTGCACGCGCACGGCGCGGATCTGCGGCAGGCGGTCGAGGTGTTCCAGGGCGGGACAGGCCGCTCCCTGGCTCTCGAGCTGTACGGGCCCTGGTTGGCCGAGCAGCGGTTCGATGTCGGCGTGGCCGCGACGGTCGCCCGTAAGGATCTCGGTGAGGCGCTGGCCACCGCGGCCGAGGCCGGGTGCCGGCTGCCGGGAACCGCCGCCCTCGAACAGAGCTACGCCGAATTGCTGGGCGGCACTGAGGACAACTGGGTGGCCTGCCATGCCATCTTCGGCCGGATGCTGAGTGGAGAGGCGAACGGTGCTTGATCTGATCGTCAGGGGTGGCACGGTCCACGACGGCTCCGGCCGGCCGGGCGTGCGGGCGGACGTCGGCGTCCGGGACGGCCGGGTGGTGGAGATCGGGGACCTCGGTGCCGAAGACGGCCGCCGCATCCTGGACGCGGGAGGCCAGGTGGTGTCGCCCGGTTTCGTGGACGTGCACACCCACGGCGACCTGCTCGGCTTTCCCGGCTGGCAGGACGAGGACGTGTTGCTGGCCGCGGTCCGCCAGGGGGTCACGACCCATATCGTCGGCAACTGCGGGTTCAGCGTCTTCCCGCACGGCTCCGACGCCCGAGACGTGCACGCGCACGTCGAATCGCTGCTGAGCAGGCACCCCCGGGTCTGGCCGTCGCTGGACGCGTACCGCCGGTCGGCCGAGCGGGCCGGCTTCGTCCTCAACACCGCCAGCCTGGTGGGTCACGGCAGCGCGCGGGCGGCCATCGGCGCCCTCGACGGGGCCGTGACCGGGCACGCGAGGGATGACCTTGCTGGGTACGTGGACCAAGCGCTGCGGGAGGGGGCCGTGGGCCTGTCCTCGGGATTGATCTACTCCCCCGGGATCTACTCCGACACCGCTGAGCTGATAGCCGCGGCACGCGCGTTGCGCCAGTACGGGCGGCCCTACGTCACGCACGTGCGCGGCGAGACGGACATGATCGTGGAGTCGGTGGCGGAGGCGATCACGGTCGCCGAGCAGGCGGGAGTGGGCCTGCACTTGTCGCACCACAAGATCGCGGGCGCGGCCAACTGGGGCCGCAGCCGGGAAACCCTCGCACTGATCGCCGAGAAGACCGCCGCCGGTGTGGACATCACCTTGGACGTCTATCCCTACACCGCCAGCAGTACCTCGCTGCACAGTGTGCTGCCGCTCTTCGCGCAGGCGGGCGGATTCCCGAACATGCTGCGGGGCATCGCGAACGCCGATGTGCGGGAGCGGATCCGGCGGGTGATCGTGACCGAGCCCGACGGCTGGGAGAACATGGCCCGCGCCGCGGGCTGGATGGGCATCCGGGTGGCCAGGGCGCCGGGCCAGGAGTGGGCACACGGGCTCACCCTGCAAGACCTCGCTGGCCGGCTGGGCGGTGACGGCCTGGACGCGCTGTTCGATCTCCAGCTGCGCACCGGGGAGCCGATCACGGTCGTCCTCGACGTACTCGACGAGTCCGATGTGGAGCGTGTCATCGCGGCGCCGCGGGTGATGATCGGCTCCGACGGGATCCCCCTTCCCGGCAAGCCCCATCCCCGGTGGGCGGGCAGCTTCGTCCGCATCCTCGGCGAGTACGTCCGGAAGCGGGGCGTGCTGGACCTGCCGGACGCCATCCACCGGATGTCAGGACTGCCGGCCCGGCGGTTCCGGTTGCCAGGGCGGGGTTTTCTGCGGCCGGGCTTCGCGGCGGACATCGTCGTGTTCGACCCGGACGAGGTCCGCGACGGCGCCACCTTCGACGAGCCGCTCGCCGAGCCGGCCGGTGTGCTCGCGGTGTTCGTCAATGGTGCGCTCGTGGTGGACGACGGCAGGTTCACCGGTGCGCACGCGGGCCGTTTCCTGTCGGCCGAAAGCGAAGGCGCGATGACGGGAACGCTCCAGTGAAGCCGCCGCCGTTCCATTACCACAGGCCGGATGGGCTCGACGAGGCGCTGGCACTGCTCGCCGAGCCCGGCGCGGTCGCCCTCGCCGGTGGGCAGGATCTGGTTCCCTTGCTGAACTCTCGCCGGATCCGACCGTCCACAGTGGTCGACCTCGGTGCGGTGGAAGCATTGCGCGGGATCACCGGCGAAAGGGACGGCATTCGCCTCGGCGCGCTGACGCGGCATCGCGACGTCCTCGACTCCGTGGTCGTCCGCGACCGGCTCGCCCTGCTGCACCTCGCGGCCGGCCACATCGGGCACGGCGCGATCCGCAACCGGGGCACGCTGGGCGGAAGCTGCGCGAGTGCGCTCCCCGGCGCCGAACTCCCGACGGCGCTGGTCGCGCTCGGCGCGTCGATGCACCTCGTGTCCACCGGCGGCCGACGGTCGCTTCCGGCGGCCACGTTCTTCGGTGGACAGGGTTTCGGTGGACAGTTCCTGGATGGGCAGCCAACGGCGCTGCGCCAGGGCGAGGTCGTCGAAGCCGTGACGGTTCCGGTACCGCGCGGCGGCGCGAGCTGGTCCTTCGCCGAGCACACCCGTCGCGGCGCCTTCAAGTTCCCGCTGATCAGCGTCGCGGTGCTGCGGACACCGGGTGCCGTCGCACGGATCGTCGTGGGTGGCGGTGCGGCGGGACCAATCACGATCGAGCCGGACGACCCCGCGGGACCACGGCAGCTGGCCGACCGGCTGGCACTGGCCGACGAACCCCAGGCCGGACGGCTGTACAAGGCACGGATCGCCCGATCGCTGATCGAGCAGTGCTGGCGAAGCACGGAGGTGACGGAAACACCATGACACCAGACGAACGAGACCTCGCCTGCACGGTCAACGGCACAGCGGTGCGGATGCCGGTACCGGTACGCCGGCTGCTCTCGGACCTGCTGCGCGAGGACCTCGGCCTCACCGCACTGCAGCTGGGGTGCGAGGACGGGGTCTGCGGGGCCTGCACGATCCTGCTCGACGGCGATCCGGTCCGTGCCTGCACGATGCTCGCGGTGCAGGCCGACGGGCACGATCTGGTCACCCTCGAAGGTCTTCAGGACGACCCGTTCGCGAGCGAAGCCAAGCGGGCCTTCTCGCAGGCCCACGCGCTGCAATGCGGGTTCTGCACCTCCGGCATGCTGACGACGTTGGTCGGGTGCCGACGCGCCGGGTGCGACAGCGGTGAGGAAGCATTGCACGAGCTGTCGGGGAACCTCTGCCGGTGCACCGGCTACCTCAACATCCGCCGGGCCGTGCGCACCCTGTGGCGCGAAGGCGAGGCGCAGCGATGACCGCGGTGCTCCCCGGCCAGGATCTCGGGCAGGCGCACGTTCCCGGTGGCATCGGACAATCCGTTGGCCGCCGGGAGGATCTCCGCCTGCTGGAGGGACACTCGACCTACCTCGGCGACCTGAGGTTCGCCGACCTCGCCGAAGCGGTGTTCGTTCGTTCCGAGCATGCCCACGCGCGCATCCGCGCGATCTCGGCCGAGGCCGCGCGGGCACAGCCCGGCGTGCTGGCGGTGGTGACCGGGCACGAGCTGGCCGAGTGGGTGTCACCGTTGCGGGTTGCGCCCGTGATCGACGGCCTGCAGCCGATGTCCATGCCCGCGCTGGCGACCGGCAAGGTGCGCTTCCACGGTGATCCGGTCGCGATCGTGGTCGCGACCGACCGCTACCTGGCGGAGGACGCGGCCGAACTGGTCGAAGTCACCTACGAGCCGTTGCCCGCTGTGCTGGACATGCGGGAAAGTCTCGCCGGAACGGCACCGCTCGTCGACGAAGCGCTGCAGTCCAATGTGCTCTGCGACCAGTCCTTTGTGAACGGGAATCCGCAAGCGGTCATCGACGTGGCGGAGCACGTGCTGACGGTTTCCTTTGCCCAGCAACGCCAAACGCACGCACCACTGGAACCGCGTGGCTGCGTCGCGGTGTGGGACCGTTCGGGCCAGCGGCTGACCTTGCACACCGGAACGCAGGTACCGGCCCCTTATCGCACCTCGATCGCCGGGCGGCTCGGTGTCGCCGAACACCAGGTGAAGGTGGTCTGTCCGGATGTCGGCGGCTCGTTCGGGCAGAAGCTGGTCGCCTACCGCGAGGACGTCGCCGTCGCGGCACTCGCCCGGCAGCTCGGCAGGCCCGTGCGGTGGCGCGAGGATCGCCGTGAGAACCTGCTGAGCGCGCTACACGCCCGCGAGGACGAGGTGGACCTGGAGGTCGCCTTCACCTCGGAGGGGGTCGTTCAGGCCGTGCGAGCCCGCCTCCGCTCGAACTTCGGCGCCTACTCCTACTTCCCCGGCAACTACATGCTCCAGGTCATCGGCATGATGATCCCTGGCCCGTACCGGTTCCAGGACTTCGAGTACGACCTGAAAGTGTTGCTGAGCAACAAATGCCCGGCCGGGCCGTACCGGGCGCCGATGGCCATGTGCACCTGGGTGACCGAAGGCATGATGGACGCCGTCGCCCGGGAGCTGGGAATGGACCCGGTGCGGGTGCGCGAGGTCAACCTGCTCACCGAAAGCGAACTGCCGTACCAGAGCGCGGCCGGGCAGCTCTACGAGGACATCACCCCGACCCGGACCTTCCGGCGCGCTGTCGAGGCTTTCGGATACGAGCGGGCGCGCGAAGAGCAGGCAAAGGCGCGGGCCGGGGGGCGACTGGTCGGTATCGGCGTCGCGTCCGTCATCGAACCGACGACCTACGGCTCCGCTTTCTACAAACTGGCAGGTATTCCGGGCTCGGGGCACGAGGCCGCCCTGGTGCGCATCGCACCCAGTGGCGTGGTGTCGGTGTCGACCGGTCTGATGAGCACGGGCCAGGGCTATGAGACGATGCTGGCCCAGGTGGTCAGCGAAGGTCTCGGTGTGCCCCCTGCAACCGTGCATGTGCTCCTTGGCGACACCGACGTCCCGCCCTACGGCATGGGCAGTCGCGGCAGCCGGGGCGCCACGGCCGGCGGGGGTGTCGCCCTGCTCGCCGCACAGGACCTGCGGCGGAAACTCCTGGGGATCGCGGCCTACCGACTCGGCATCGACGTGACTCACCTGGCTGTTGCCGACGGCCGGATCCTCCGGGTGGACACCGGCGAGGCGACGGAACTGACGGTTCGCGACATCGCCACCATCGCCTACACCGATCCCACGTCGCTGCCGCCAGGCGTGGAACCCGGGCTCGAGGTGCTCCGCGCCTACGACCCGCCGCCGATGACCTTCTCCAACTCCTGTCATCTGTGCCGGGTCGAAATCCGGCCGGAGCTGGGCACGGTGGAAATCTCCCGTTACGTCGTCGCCGAGGACGCCGGACAGCTGATCAACCCGATGATGGCCGAGGGACAGCTGCACGGTGCCCTCGCACTCGGGTTCGCGGGCACGTTGCAGGAGCAGGTCGT
The DNA here is from genome assembly GCA_032230695.1 of Actinomycetota bacterium. Taxonomy (GTDB): domain Bacteria; phylum Actinomycetota; class Actinomycetes; order Mycobacteriales; family Pseudonocardiaceae; genus Amycolatopsis. The sequence continues at coordinate 82,765 of JAVXWP010000008.1, forward strand.
CTACTCCCCCGACGGGCTCAACCTCACTGATTCCTTCCGCGACTACCCGTTCCTGGCGCTCGACGAGATGGTCGGTGAGCTCGAACTCGTGCACTGCGGCACACCGAACCGGCGGACACCCGGTGGAATGAAGGGAATGAGCGAGGGCGGCGTCATGGGCGGTATCGCGGCGCTGACCCTAGCGATACAGGACGCACTGGGCGTGCCGGTCGATCGGCTTCCCCTTACCGGGGAACGGATCTGCCGGTTGATCGACGGCATCGCGGAAGGGTCCGACTCGTGAAAGGAACGAACGTGACAGCGACAGCACCTCTGTCGGGACACATTTTCATAGCGGGAATGGGAAAAATCGGTTCGGCTCTCGCCTACCGGCTCCTGGAACTCGGTCATCAGGTCATGGCGGCGGCGCACCACGATCGGCAGTGGTGCGCGCCTTTCTCGGACGCGGGCGGGACACTCGTGGCCACCACGGGCGAAGGCCTGCGGCAAGCCGACGTCGCGATCATCGCGGTGCCGGACTTCGACGCCGTCTCGGCGCTGCTGTTGCCGGGAGGCGCACTGCGCGAGGACGCCAAGAACCTGGCACTGGTGGTCAACCACGCCACGATTCACCCCGCCGAGTCGCAGGCCCTCGGTTCGGCTCTCGATTCGGCGCAGGTCCCCTTCGTCGACGCCCCGGTCAGCGGCGGCCCGGCCAGGGCTCGCACCGGAGATCTGACGATCGCGGCCAGCGGCACGCGAGAGGCCCAGGAACTGGCGAGCGGGTACCTGGGCGCGGTGGCCTCAAAGGTGTTCGACATGGGCGCCGTGGGCCGGAGTCAGGTCGCCAAGCTGTGCAACAACATGATCAACGCGGTGGCCACACTGGCCAACGGCGAGGCTCTCGCCGTCGGCGCGGAATACGGCCTGAGCATGGAGCAACTGCGGGAGTACGTGCTGTTGTCTTCGGGAGCCAACTTCTCGATGGACAAAGTCCTCGACAAGACGACCTTGCGCGGGGTCTACGACGAGCCGTTGTTCGCGCTCGCTCACATGTGCAAGGACCTCGAACTCCTTCGCAGGCTGCGTAAGGAGATCCCGGTGCGTGCTTGCGTGTCCGCGGTGGCGCAGGAGATCTTCGACTCCTACCGGGCGAGCGGACACGGCGACGACGATTACAGCATCGTCACCGAGGCGGGAAAGCCGAATCCACGCCGGGACTGACGACGCCGGTCACGGACTCAGGGCGCGTTCTCGCCCAGCCGTTCCACCAGCAGCCGCCACCGGTGCTGCGGGCGGCCCCGGTGGGGACCGCGTTCCGGTGGCAGCGGCCAGGCGAAATTCGCCTCGACCAGCACGTCGAGCACCCGCAATGCGCTTCTCTTGGTCATCCCCAGTATCTCCGCCGCCTGATCGGCGGAGACGATGACCGGCGCTTCTCGGTGCTCGTCCGCCAATGCTGCCGGGCCCGCGGCGAGCCGTGCGAGGTAGTCACGGGCACGGCCGTTGACGGGCACCGCGGTGGCAACCGTGACATCGCGGGCACGGCCGGGCAGTACGACGACACTCCCGTCGGGCTGAATGAGCCTGCCGTGCCCGCCTCCCGTATCGACGCAGGCCCGCAGTGCTTGCCGCGCGTTCTCCTCGGCCTGCAGCACAGTGCTTGCCAGCCCGATGCCGACCGCGACCTCGGCGTGCAGCTCGCGCTCGATCAGGTCGTAGAAGGGGCACTCCTGGAAGGACGCGCTGGCCTGCTCGAAGCTGCGCATCGTGCCCACCACCAGGAACAGGTGGTTCTCGACGGGGAACACCAGGGCGTCGAGGTCCCGGACCGCACGCAGCAGCAACAGCTGCAGTGTGAGATGTCCCTCCGCCTGGTGCAGGTACCTGCTCTTCGTGGCGGCCGCCGGCGACGGCTCGTCGACCCGGACCAGTCCGATGGCGACCTGGCTTGCCTGCAACTGCGCACCGGCCGCGAGCAGCGCCGCGGTACGCAAGGCTGCGCGCATCGATTGCTTCGTCGGGACCACCCGGAGGACAGGCACGCCCCGCCGTTTGAGTTCCAGATAAGCCGAACGCCATGCCGTGAGCACGACATCGGCCTGGCCGGATCGGACAGCGGCGACATGGAAATCGACGATGTCCGCGACCACATTTCCGGGAACGTGTGTATAAAGCGTCATGGAATCGGCCGGGACGTCGAGCTCTTCGCACGCTTCTTCGACCTCGCCGGGCACCAGCGTGTCGACGCTGACCATTCCGGGCACTTCGAACCCGCTGGCTGCCCCCCGCAACAGCGCCGCGTACAGGGCAGCGCCGCTGAGTGACACATAGGTGGACGGGACGTCGACCACGCCCGCGGAAATGGCGATGTCGTACGGCACCGGCCCGGTGAACAGGTAGGCATCGACGTTGCCGGCCACTGCCCGGATCTTCTCGACGGTTTCCGTTTCACCCTGGTAGGGAACCGCGATGAAGCGACAGTTCAAGCCGCCGTCCATTTCGGCTTGCAGGGTGAGCATTTGCTCGACCAGATCTTCGGGGCCGACAACGCCGACCACAATGTTCGCCGACCGGCGTACTAACTTTCCGCCGTGAGGTTGATCGGCCATCAAGCATCCACCTATTATGAACCGGTCTGATCGTGTAGCAGCAACACAAAGGTACCACGGCGAGCGGAACCGGGCGCACGCTTTCCGATAGGACACGAAATTCACCGGAGCCGGTTGCCCTGTGACGGTTTTCACTTATCGAGGATGGTCCGGGAACGGCACCGGCATAAGCTATTCGCATCCCCTGCCGAGCCACCGGAATCGCGATATCGGGAAATGCGGCACTCCCGGCCCAAGCTGAGTTTCCTCGGCTACGCCTCGTCCCAGGTGACGGGGAGCCGGTGCACGCCGTCGAACTTCTCCGGAAGCCGTTCACCGCACGGAAATGCGGCTACTACGAGGACTCGCGGTTGAACAGTTTTTTCGACCAGAGGTATCCGCCAAGAGCGATGACGAAGCACCAGCCGATCGCGATCACGGCGTTGTTCCCGATCGGCTTGTCCATCAGCAGGCCCCGCAGGGTTTCGATGATCGGCGTGAAGGGCTGGTACTCGGCGAACCAGCGCAACCCGGCCGGCATGGAGTCGGTGGGGACGAACCCGCTGCCGAGAAAAGGCAGCAGCAGCAACGGCATGCCGACATTGCTCGCGGCCTCCACGGTCTTACTCGCCTGGCCGAACGCGACGGACAGCCAGATGAGTGCGAACGCCATCAGCGCGAGGAGACCGGCTGTCGCGAACCAGTCGCCCGTGCTCGCGGAGGGCCGGAAGCCGACCAGCAGCGCCACGCCGATGACGACCGCGATGCTGAGCATCGCCTGGATGAGGCTGCCGACGACATGTCCGGTGAGCACGGAGACGCGGGCGATGGCCATGGTGCGGAATCGGGCGATGATGCCTTCGGTCATGTCCATGGCGACCGAGATCGCGGTGCCTTGGACCGTTCCGGCCACGGTCATCAGGATGATCGCGGGGACGACGTAGTTGACGTATTCGGCACGGCCACCAGCTGTGCCGACTGAACCGGGGCCGCCGAGGCCGGCGCCCAGCGTGCCGCCGAAGACGTAGACGAACAGCAGCAGGAAGACGATCGGCATGCCGATGAGGATCACCGTCATGGACGGGTAGCGGACCATGTGCCGGAGGTTGCGGCGCAGCATCGTGGCCGAGTCGCGCAGGGCGTAGGAGGACGTGCTCATGCGGTGGTCACCTCTTCGTTCTTGGGGTTGCCGGTGAGGGCAAGGAAAACGTCGTCGAGATCGGGCGTGTGCACGGACAGCCCGTCGACTTCGATCGAGTCGTGGTCAAGCCGGTCGAGCAGGATCTTCAGCGACTTGACGCTTCCGTCGCCCGGTACCTGCAGGGTGAGCGCGTCGTCGTCGCGGAGCACCGGGCCCAGGATGCGGGCGGCCGAGTCGAGGAGTGTGGCGTCGGCGAACTGCAGGCGGACGTGCCCACCGGGAATGCGGCGCTTGAGCTCGTCCGGGGTCCCTTCGGCCACCAGTTTTCCGTGGTCGAGGACCGCGATCCGGTCGGCGAGTTCGTCGGCCTCCTCCAGGTATTGCGTGGTCAGGAAGATGGTGATGCCACTGGCCACGAGTTCGCGGACGATCTGCCACATGCCGCGGCGGCCTCGCGGGTCCAGACCGGTGGTCGGTTCGTCGAGGAAGATCACGCGAGGGTTGCCGACGAGGGTCATCGCGAGGTCCAGCCGCCGTCGCATGCCACCGGAGTAGGTCGCGACGAGTTTCCCGCTCGCCTCGACCAGGTCGAACTGCTCGAGCAGTTCGTCGGCGCGCCGACGGCCTTCCGTCTTGCCGAGGTGGTGCAGGTCCGCCATCAGGATCAGGTTCTCGCGACCGGTGAGCAGGTTGTCCACCGCCGAGAACTGGCCGGTGACACCGATCGCGGCGCGAACCGCGTCCGGCTCGGCCGCCAGATCGTGGCCGCCGACCGACGCGGTGCCACCGTCGGCACTGATCAAGGTGGAGAGGATCTTGACCGTGGTGGTCTTCCCGGCACCGTTGGCGCCGAGCAGCGAGAAAACCGTTCCCCGCGGAACGTGGATGTCGATGCCATCGAGCACGACGTGGTCGCCGAACGACTTGCGCAGTCCGGTCGCCAGGATCGCCGGTTGAAGCGGCGAAGTGATCATGGAAGGTTCCCTTTCAAGAGGTTTGTGGTTCAGGCGCGGCGGATCGTGATGTCGCCGTAGGAGGTATGGGCGCGCAACTCGACGGTTTCGCCGGAAGGTTCGGTTTTCGGGGAGGTCTCGGCCAGCGAGTTGTGCACCCGGCCGAAGCTGGTGTTCACGTCGAGCCAGGCGGCGGTGCCCTCGGTGATGCCGACCTCGAGGTCGCCCGTCGCGGTTTTGATGGCGACCGCGCCGCGGGTCGCCTCGCCGATGCGGATGCTGCCGTTGGCGGTCTTGGCGTCGACCTGACCACCCAGCGCCCGGTCGATGGCGACATCACCGTTCGCCGCGCGAACCTGCACCTCGCCGGTGACCGTGCCGATCTCGGTGTTGCCGTTGGAGTTCTTGATGACGGCCGTTCCGTCGATCTCGCCGACGCGCACCCTGCCGGTCCCGGTGCTGATCTCGGCGTTGCCCTCGACCCGCTCCACGGTGACGTGGCCGCCTGCGGTATTCAGGCGCAACGAGCCGGTGTGGTCGAGTTGGATGTGGCCGGTGGAGGTCTTGAACCTGCAGTCGCCGAGCCGGCCGGAACTGCGGAAGTCCCCGACCGACGCTTCGCCGTGCACCCGCGTGCCGGCCGGCACCTCGATGGACACGTCGACCGACCTGCTCTTGTTGGAGAAGTCGAGGACGCGCGCTTTCGGGCCTTTGACGACCAGCGTGCCGTTCGTGTATTCGACCCGGGTCTGCTCGGCGGCCTTCACGTCAGTCTCGTCAGTCTCGGTACTCGGGCGCACCTCGACGATCGTGTCGGTCCGGTCGGTTGCGGTGATGTGCACATCACCGACACCGAGTTCGATCGTGACGGCTATCGGTTCGGGAGTATCGAAAATGGGCATAGCTGTCCCCTCTGTCTGAGTCGAATGGGCATCCCCGCTGGTGGGGAAGCAGAAAGCTGCGGCTAGCTCACCCAGCCGGTGTAGCGCTGCGGGCCCCGTTTACCACGCCGTTCGGTTTGGTGGTCGCGGTCCTGGTGCTGCAACGCGGCCGAGGCCACCCGGACCAGCCATGCGTTGGCCGAGCGCCCCTCCTTCCCGGCGGCTTCCTCGATCGCGGCCTTGAGCTGTTCCGGGAGGCGGAAGTTGATCCGCGCCGTCGCACCTTCCTCGATGCCCGGTGAACCGCTTTCGGACGACGCCGCGGCGCTGTACGCGGTTTCGGGTCCGCGTTCGATCGCAGCCTCGACCGACTGGTCCGGTGGCGGTGGCGTCACGACGAAACTCGGATCACGCCCGCGCAGGCGCAGCTCGACCGAGCCCGGAGCCAGGTCGCGGGTGATCTCGTCCGCGGCGGTCGACAACGCGTCGAGCAAAGTGAGGCGGATCGCCGACTCCAGCGACCCGGTCAGCCGCTCGACCAGCGCAAGGGCATCGTCACCGCCGGCCTCGACGATGGTCGCGAACTCGCGACCGAGGTTGTCCACATACGAGGTCAAGTCCATGGCACCACTATGGCACATGAGTGGCGCCACTACAAGCCACTGTGGCACATCTTGGCGCCACATTGGCCACAGGCGGTTTCAGCAGATTTGAGATGCGCGTTGTGCGCACGCATCTTGCGCGTTTCGCGCACCTTGGCATAGGGTTTGCGCATCTAACGCAGCTCCTGGTCCCCCACCGGCCTGAGCTCCGTACGTTCAAGGAGGAACGTCGTGGCTGTTCCCATCAAGCGCCGGCTCGAAGCGATCCCCGGCGGGATGATGATCGTCCCGTTGCTCATCGGCGCGGTGCTCTTCACGTTCTTCCCCGGTACCGGCAAGTACTTCGGGTCCTTCACCGGGGCACTGTTCTCCGGGAGCCTGACCATCCTCGCCGTGTTCTACGTCTGCATGGGCGCCGGAATCGAGCTGAAGGCAACGCCGTACATCGTGAAGAAGGGGGGCGCGCTCTTCGCGGGCAAGGTGGCGATCTCGGTCATCGTGGGCGTGATCCTCGGCAAGGTCATCGGCGAATTGCCGATCAGTTCGGGCGCGTTCGCCGGGTTGTCCACGTTGGCCGTGGTGGCCGCGATGAACGACACCAACGGCGGCCTGTACATGGCGCTCATGAGCCAGTTCGGCAAGAAGAAGGACGTCGCCGCATACTCGATCATGTCGATCGAGTCCGGCCCGTTCCTCACCATGCTGACCCTGGGCGCGGCGGGCCTGGCCGCCTTTCCGTGGCAGACCATGGTCGGCGCGATCCTTCCCCTGCTCGTCGGCATGCTGCTGGGAAACCTCGACCCGGAGATGCGAACCTGGCTGACCCGGGCAGTCCCGGTGCTCATCCCGTTCTTCGCCTTCGCCCTCGGTTCCAGCATCGACCTCAAGTCGGTCTGGCGCGCCGGGCTTCTCGGCGTCGGACTGGGGCTGTTCGTGCTCGTGGTGACCGGCACCGTGCTCGTCCTGACGGACAAGATCACCGGAGGAAACGGCGTCGCCGGGATCGCGGCGGCCACCACCGCCGGCAACGCCGCGGCGGTACCGGCGATCGTCGCCTCGGCCAATCCCGCGTACCGTGAAGCCGCCGCGCAGGCGACGATCCTCGTCGCAGCCTCGGTGGTGGTCACCTCACTGCTCGTGCCCTTCGCCACGGCGTGGTGGGCGGCCAGGTCGCGCACCAAGGAGGAGGCCGGTTCGGAACCGGCCGGGGAACTCGCGGAGACCGCCACCACCCCAGCAGCCAAGGGCGTGCAACTGTGACCGACAGCCTCGTCATTATCGCCGATGATCTCACCGGAGCCGCGGACGCCGCCGCCGCGTACGGCCCGTTCGCGCAGGTCTCGGTAGTTCTCGACCCGTCAGGGGACCTGCCGACGACCGAGGTGCTCGCGATCGACACGGACAGCCGTCACCGCAGCCCGGAGTACGCCGCCGAGGCCGTCTCCGCGGCGACCCGGGCCGCGGTCGCCTCCGGAGCGGTGCTGTACAAGAAGATCGACTCGACACTGCGGGGCAACATCGCGACGGAAGTGGCCGCCGCGCTCCGCGTTCTCTCCGCGTCGGCGCCCGCGTCGGCGATGGTGGCCCCGGCATTCCCTGGCACCGGGCGCACCGTGATCGACGGGGTGCTGCGGGTGGACGGCACCAGTGGTGGTGATCTCCGGGAACTGTTCGCGGACAGTGGCCTGCGCACGGAGATCATCCGGCTGGACGTCGTGCGCCGCGGCGCACCGGCGGTGGTCGCCGCGTACGCCGGGCACGTGGCTCGGGGCGCCGACGTGATCTGCTGCGACGCGGTCACCGACGACGACCTGGAAACCCTGCAGGCGGCCACCACCGAACTCGGCCCCGGGGTACTCGTCGTCGGCTCGGCGGGACTGACGCGGGCCGCCGTTCGCGGCCGCACACCACGGCCACGGGCCCGATCGGCGGCACCCAGGCAGGACGGCCCTGTCCTCACCGTGCTCGGCAGCTACTCCGCACTGGCCAGGAAACAGCGCACGGCGCTCACCGCGTCCGGTGAAGTGGACGTAGCCATGGTCATGTTCCCGTATGGACAGGACCAGCAGCGCCTCGCGGCTACCGAACTGCTCACCGCGAACGGCGACGTGCTGCTCGTGCCGGACCCCACCGCGCCGGTGGACCGGGAGCGAGCGGGTGAGGTGGCCGCCGCGCTGGCCGCGGTGACCACGCGGTTGCTGCGCGAGCGGCACACCGAACTCGCCGGCGTGGTGCTCACCGGCGGCGAGACCGCCCGCGCCGTGCTGCTCGCCGCCGGCGCGCACAGCTTTACCGTCCTCGGCGAACTGGATCCGGGTGTAGTGCTCTCGCGGGTGCCCGCGCTCGGAAACCTGCCACTGGTCACCAAAGCAGGCGCGTTTGGCGAACCGGCGACGCTGGACCGGGCACGCCGGACGCTGCACGACCGCGCCACCGAACGCACGACCGTCCACTAAGGTCTCACAAGAAAGAGGTGCACCATGGCACGTCCCGTCATTGCCATCACCATGGGCGACGCCGCCGGCGTCGGGCCGGAAGTGGTCGTAAAGGCCCTCGCCCAGGACGAGCTTTACCAGGCCTGCAGGCCACTGGTGATCGGCGACGCCGCGCGACTGCGCATGGCGATCGGCATCACCGGTGTCCCACTCGAGGTACGCGCGATCGACGGTCCCGAGGACGGCGGCTACCAGGTCGGCGTGATCGACTGTATCGACCTTGGCCTCATCCCGGCGGACCTGCCGTTCGGGCAGTTGTCCCCGATCGCCGGTGACGGTGCCTACCACTTCATCAAGGTGGCTACCGAACTGGCCGTCGCCGGTCGGGTACACGCCATCTGCACCGCGCCGCTGAACAAGGAAGCGCTGCACGCCGGTGGACACAAGTTCCCCGGCCACACCGAATTGCTCGCGGAGCTGACCGGTACCCCCGAGGTCTCCATGATGCTTGCCGCCCCGAAGCTGCGCGTGATCCATGTGACCACGCACATCGGGCTGGTCGACGCCGTCGCGAAGATCGAGCCCGGGCTGGTGGCGCGGACCATCCGGCGCGGAGACGCGACGTTGCGAAAGGCCGGCATCGAGCGGCCGCGGATCGCGGTGTGCGGTATCAACCCGCACGCCGGCGAGAACGGTCTTTTCGGCCACGGCGAAGAGGGCGAGAAGGTGGTCCCCGCCATCGAGGATTGCCGGGCCGACGGCCTCGACGTGTACGGACCGCTGCCTGCGGACACGGTGTTCTTCCGGGCCGTGCGCGGCGATTTCGACCTCGTCGTGGCGATGTACCACGATCAGGGCCACGGGCCGGTCAAGGTGCTCGGCCTGGACGCCGGGGTGAACATTACCCTTGGCCTACCGGTGGTTCGGACCAGTGTGGATCATGGCACCGCCTTCGATATCGCCGGAACCGGTAAGGCCGATCACGCCAGCATGCTGGAAGCGTTGCGCCAAGCCATCGAGCTGGCACCCGAATTCGCGGAGGAGCAAGGATCTTGACGGCAGGCGAGCGGCGTACCGCGATTCGGGATCTGTTGCGGAGCCGGCCTGTCGGGGTCGACGAGCTCGCCGCGAGCTTCAACGTCACCGCGTCGACGATCCGGCGCGATCTCGCCACGCTCACCGAAGCGGGTGAGATCGTGCGTACCTACGGCGGGGCACTCGCGGCCGGCGCGGAGGAGCAGCCGCTGTACGAGCGCCAGACGCTCGCCGCGGCGGAGAAGGCCGTGATCGCCCGCGAAGCCGAGCGGCATATCCAGCCCGGCCAGCTGCTGATCTTCGACGCGGGCACCACTGTCGGCGCGCTGGCGGCGAGATTGGTCAAGTGGTGCGGAATCAGCGTGGCGACCACCGGGCTGACCACGCTGAACGCACTGGCCGACGCCGAGGGTGTCGAGCTGATCTCGCTGGGTGGCGTAATGCGCCACATCAGCCAGGGCACCGTCGGACCGATCGCCGAGGAAGCGCTAGCGCGGTTCACCGCGGACGCGGTGTTCATGAGCGCCGATGGGGTGCTCGCCGGCCGCGGGCTGTGTGAGGCAAGCGTGGAGCAGGCTTCGGTGAAGGGCGCCATGATCGAGCGGGCCGCGGCCGTCTACGTGCTGGCCGACTCCGGCAAGCTCGGGCGCGCGGGCTCACACTGGTGGACTCCGCTCCCCGAGCGCTGGACGCTGATCACGGACTCCTCGGCGACACCCGAACAGCTGGCTCCTTTCGAACAGGCGCCCGGCGTCACCGTCGTCGTCGCGTCCAAAGTGGACTGATAGGACCAGCGGGTTTTAGCTGACTGGTCCGTGAAGGCCTCCTTCACAGCGTCTGACGCTGTGAAGGAGGCCTTCACGGATCTCCGCGCCGTCGGGTCAGGCGAAGCCGGCTACGGAATGCGGGATATACGGCTTCTCCAGCCCCGCGATCTCGTCCGCGGTGAGCACGATCTCCGGTGCGGCGATCGCGTCTTCGAGGTGCTGCGGCTTGGTCGCGCCGACAATGGGGGCGGTCACCGTGGACTTGCTCAGCAGCCAGGCCAGTCCCACTTGGGCACGCGAGATTCCGCGCTGCGCCGCGATTTCACCGACCCGCTCGACGATCACGCGGTCGGTGTCCACATAAAGCAGCTTGCCGAACTCGTCGGTTTCGCTGCGTGCACTGGTGGAGTCCCAATCCCTGGTGAGCCTGCCACGGGCGAGCGGGCTCCACGGGATGACGCCGATGCCCTGGTCGGCGCACAGCGGCAACATCTCCCGCTCCTCCTCGCGGTAGATCAGGTTGTAGTGGTTCTGCATGGTGGCGAAGCGGGTCCAGCCGTTGCGCTCGGAAGTGTGCAGTGCCTTGGCGAACTGCCATGCGTACATCGAGGACGCCCCGATGTATCGCGCCTTGCCCGCCTTGACCACGTCGTGCAACGCCTCGAGGGTTTCTTCGATCGGCGTCATGCGGTCGAACCGGTGGATCTGGTAGAGGTCGACGTAATCGGTCCCCAGCCGCCGCAGGCTGTTGTCGATTTCGGCCATGATCGCTTTACGGGATAAACCGGCTCCATTGGGGCCCGGGTGCATCCGGTTGTACACCTTGGTCGCCAGCACGATTTCGTCCCTCTTCGCGAAGTCTGCCAGCGCACGCCCGACAATTTCCTCGCTGGTGCCGTCGGAGTAGACATTCGCGGTGTCGAAGAAGTTGATCCCGGCTTCCACCGCACGCTTGATCAACGGGCGACTGGCTTCCTCGTCGAGCGTCCACTCGTGACTGCCACGCCCGGAAATGCCGAAACTCATACAGCCCAGGCAGATGCGGGAAACATCCAGCCCAGTGGCTCCCATTTTCACATACTGCATCAGGTCGGTTGCCTTCCTCATATTCGGCACAGGTGTCGGCATTGACACTTTCAATCATAGTCAACGCCCCGAAGGCCACCTTGGTGGCACCAGAGTCCCTCATAGTGACCTTCACCGCATCATCGTTGACAGTTTCCTGACATTCGATCCGCAAAGCCTTCGGTGACCAATTCTTCAACGGTCTCTGAAGGCCACCATAAGGGACTACAACGCCCTCATGGTGGCCTTCAGGGAACGCTGGAGCTGACCCACAGACACGCTTTACGTGCCCGAAACCTTCTGTTACACGCCTGAACTGTCCCCGCGCCGCACCGAGCTTCATGATATCGAGGTAACTCTTCATCAAGTTGAAGACAGGTGATCACGGGTGGCTGACATGCTCGAGGCGGAAGCGTTGGCACAGGTGGGCGCGATGCTGCGCAAACTGCGGCGCCAGCGCGGTATGACCGTCGAGGCGCTGGCCGCGGCAGCGGGCCTGTCAGCGGGTCTGATCAGTCAGGTGGAGCGGGGAATCGGAAATCCCAGCTTCACCTCCCTACTGAAACTCTCCGCCACCCTCGGTGTGCCGCTCGGCACGTTCCTGTCCGATCCGGACAGCCCGGCGGATCACAGGGTCGTGCGCAAGCACGAGCGCAAACGGCTGGAACTGGCCGATGACGGCCTGGTCTACGAACTGCTGACCCCCGACCTGCAACGCGACCTGCAGGTCCTGCATACCCGCATGCCACCCGGCTTCGACGGTGCCGGCCAGCCGTTCCGGCACCCCGGCGAGGAATGTCAGCACGTGCTCTCCGGACAACTGGAAATGTTCATCGGCGACGACAGGTACGAACTGTCCGAAGGCGACAGCATCACCTACGACTCGGATCTCCCCCACTGGTACCGCAATCCGGGCACCGGCTGGACCGAGTTCATCGGCGCGGTCACCCCACCATCGTTCTGATCGCGCGCATCCCGCATCGCCACGCCCGCCGCGGCGTGCCCCCGCGCGCCCCGAATCGGAAGTGAGCCACCCCATGAGTACCCCGCAACCGGACGACGCCCTCGCGCAACGGTACCGGCAACCGAAAAACGTCGAGCAGTACGGCATCGAGGCCATCCCGGACAGCGTGAAGACGGTCCGCTGGTGGGACGTGTTCTTCATGATCCTGAACTTCCTGATCAACCCCGGCATGATCCTGATCGCCGGCTCCGCGGTCGCCGCCGGGCTGCCGTTCTGGGGCGCCGTGGTCGCCGAAGTCGCCGGGATCGTGGTGGCCTTCAGTGCCTACGCGGTGATGGCCACCATCGGCGTCGACTACGGCTTGCCCGGCCAGGTCGGCACCCGCATCACCTACGGGCTGCGGGGCGCCAAATGGATTCCCTCGACGCTGCACGTCGTCAGCGCGGTGTACTGGTTCGCGTTCCAGACGGTGGCCGGGGCGTTGGGCATCATCGCCGTGCTTCGCGCGCTGACCGGTGTCACCTTCAACTTCGCGCTGGTGAGCCTGGTCTTCGCGATTCTACAGGCAGTGGTCGCCCTGATCGGCTACGACTCGCTGAAAGTGCTGTCCCGCTTGGCCTTTCCGACCAAGATCGCACTTTCGGTGGTGTTCATCGTGCTGCTGATGTCCCACGACGACCCCGCCTATTCCCCCGCTGTGGTGTTCGGGTTCTCCGGGCACATCGGCTGGCACTGGCCGCTACTCGCGTTGTGGCTCAACAGTGTCGCCTCCGCCTGGCTGTCGATGATCACCAACGCCAGTGACTTCTGCCGCTATTCCCGCAGCCGCAAGGACATGTGGATCGGGACGCTGGCCGCCGCGGTCGTCGGCACGCTCATCGCCGCACTCGTGGGTTGCTACGCGGCAGTGGCCTCGGGCGGCAATGCCAACGCCTTCGACGTGATCTCGCAAATCACCGGCAACCCGCTGCTGCTCGGCCTTGTGCTGCTCTACATCGTGCTGGACAACTGGACGATCAACGTGCTCAACCTCTACACAGCCGGGCTGGCACTGGTGAACATCTGGCAGCGGCTCGGCCGGTTCTGGGCGACGCTGAGCCTGGGGGTGATCGGCGTCGTGCTCTCCCTGCTGCCGCAACTCGTCAACGGCTACACCGGCCTGATGACCGCGATGGGCAACCTGTTCGCCCCGGTGGCCGGCGTACTCATCGCGGACTACGTGTTCTGCAAGCACATGGGCATCGACGTGTCGGCCGTGTTCACCCGTGGCGGACGGTACTGGTATTGGAACGGCTTCAACCTGCTGGCCGTCGGCTGGACGGCCATCGGGATCCTGGTGTATCTCGCGCTGCCGACCGTCGCGCTCCAGAACGTCAGCTGCATGGTGATCACCATCGTCGGATACGTGATCACCGCACGGCTGCTGGCGGGCCGGGTGTCCAAACTGGACCAGGCGGATGCCCCGATCGCGAACCGATCGCGTGCTCTTGTTCCCGAAATGGCCACCGACTAAGAGGTTCCGACCGCGCGCAAGTGCAGTCTGACGAACTTCCCATCATGACCACTAAGGAATCGCCCGCATGATCGTGGATTTCCACACTCACGTCGACGAGGTGCCGGCCCTCGGCTGGCACCTGCCGGTCGATGCCGTCCTTGCCCAGCTCGACGAGGCCGGCATCGACCGCGCGGTCGTGATGGCCATCATCGACGCGCCGGTGATGCGGCCGGACGCCTTGGAGGAACTCGCCGGCGTCTGCGCTTCGTCGGGCGGGCGGCTCTACGGATTCGCCCGCGTGCATCCCTGGTACGACGAGGCGCCCGCTCTGCTCGAGCACGCCTTGGACGAACTCGGTTTCCGCGGCGTCAAGCTGCACGGGGTGTCCACGCTGGCACATCCCGGGGAGGAACCGGTGCTGCGGCTGCTCCGGATCGCCGCCGAGCGGTCGGCTCCGGTGATGTTCCACTCCGGCGATGACCCGTTCACGACTCCTTTGGAACTCGCCGATGCCGCGCGCGCGGTGCCGGAAGCCACGATCGTGCTCGCCCACATCGGCGGTTACGCCCACACCGAGGACGCCATCGCGGTGGCCGAAGCCCTGCCGAACGTTTACCTCGACACCTCGGCCATGCCGTTTCCGAGGGCCATCGGGGACGCGGTGCGGCGGATCGGCGCGGACAGGGTGCTGTTCGCGTCGGACGCGCCGGGCTGCCCGGCGCCACTGGAACTGGCCAAGGTACGGCTCGCCGGACTGACCGACGAGCAGCTGAAGCTCGTGCTCGGCGGCAATGCGCTGCGGCTGCTGGAAAGGGGAGACCGGTGACGGTCCCGAAGTCTGTTGTGGACGCCTGTGTGCTGGCCGGTCGTTCCCGGTTCGGCGGCGGTGCGGAACTCGACGTGCTTGCCGCGGAAGCGGCGGAACTGGGGGTACACGCCCTGATCGCGGCTGCCGCCATGCCGCCGGACCGTGACCTCGCCGCCGCCACCGGCCGCTTGCTCCATGCGGCCGGGGCAGGAACGTTGCCGGTGCGCGTCGGCGTGCTCGCCCGTGTCGACCCGTGGGACCCCGGCGCGGTCGAGCACGCCGAGCGCGCGATGAGCGCGGGTGCCGCCGGGTTGTTCCTGCACCCGTGGGAGGAAACCTTCCGGGTCAACGATCACGCACTGCTCGAACCACTTATGCGGGCGACCGGCGGGAAACCGGTGGTGGTGGAGTCCGGCTTTCCCTGGCTCGCCGAGCCGGCCCAGCTGGCCGATCTCGCGGTGCGCCATCCCGGAGTGCCGATCATCGCCACCCGCGGCGGCCACATGAACATGAGCGGCCTGTCCGGGCAGACCGCGCTGCGGGCATTGCGGGCCGCGCCCAATCTGCACGTGCTGACCAGCGGCGTGTACCGGCAGGACTGGCTGGACGGCGTGGTCGCCGAACTCGGTGCCGAGCGGCTCTGTTACGGCTCGCTGGCGCCGATTCTGGAGCCCCGCATGGAGTTGTTACGACCCGGCGCGCTCCCCGAGAACGCGCGTGAACTCGTACTGGGCGGCAACGCGTGCCGCCTGTTCGGTTTGGAGGACATGTCATGACCACACTCTTGGCCGGCAGGCGCGCACTCGTCACCGGCGCCGCGAGCGGCATCGGCGCCGCGATCGCGGTCGCCTTCGCCGAGGCGGGGGCCGCGGTGTCCCTTGTGGACAGAGATGGCGGTGACCGGCTGGACGCCGTCGCCGCTCGCTGCGCGTCGGCAGGTGGCGAGGTGATGACGGCGATCGCCGACGTTTCCGAGGAAGCCGATGTGCGCGCCGCCTTCGAGGCGACTCACGCCCGGTTCGGCGGCCTCGACGTGCTGGTGAACAACGCCGGGATCCTCACCGAGTCGCGCGTGGAGGACATGTCCGTCGCGTTGCTGGACCAGATGCTCGCGGTGAACCTGCGTAGCGTGTTCCTCTGCTGCACGGCCGCGTTGCCGCGGATGCGTGCCCAACGGCACGGGCGGATCATCAATATCTCGTCCCAGCTCGCACTCAAGGGCGCACCGCTGCTCGCGCACTATTGCGCGGCAAAGGCCGGAGTGCTCGGCCTGACCAAGGCGCTGGCGCGAGAGGTAGCCGCCGATGGCATCACCGTCAACGCGATCGCCCCCGGCCCGGTGGAAACCCGGCTCGCCGACGGCATGTCCGATGCCGCCAAGGTCAAGGACGATCAGCTGCCACTCGGACGTTTCGGCCTGCCAGAGGAGGTCGCGCCGACCGCCGTGCTGCTGGCGAGCGATCCGGGCGGCAACCTCTACACCGGCCAGACCCTCGGCCCGAACTCCGGGGACGTGATGCCGTGACGGGCGGCAAAGCGGCGCTGGTCACCGGTGCCGCGAGTGGCATCGGGCGGGCGGTGGCCATCGCGCTCGCCGAACGCGGCTACGCGGTCGCGGCGGGAACTTTCGCGGGCGATCCGCACGACATCGCCGGCACGCTCGATGCGGTGGCGGTCGCCGGCGGTGTCGCGATCGAGGTGGAGGCGGACGTCCGCGACACCGCGGGACTGGAAGCCGCCTGCGGGCTGGCGGTCGAGCGGTTCGGCGGGCTCGACGCGGTGGTGGCCAACGCCGGGCTGGTCCGGCGGGCACAGCTGCACGAACTGACCGACGATCTTTGGGCGGACATCGTCGACGTCGACCTCACCGGGGTGATGCGCACCGTGCGAGCGGCAGGCAGGCATCTACCGGCCGGCGGCGCGGCCGTCTGCGTTTCCAGCATCGCGGGCGGCACAGTGGGCTGGGCCGGGCATACCCAGTACACGGCCGCCAAGGCAGGCGTGCTCGGTTTCGTCCGCAGCGCGGCACTCGAACTCGCGGTGAAGGGTGTGCGGATCAACGCGGTGCTGCCCGGCGTCATCGAGTCTCCCCAGTCGCTCGACCCGGTCAACTCCGGCGGCCCGGCGGGGGTGGCCGCGGCCGGTGCCCGGATTCCGCTCGGCCGGGCAGGACAGCCCCGCGACGTTGCCGACGTGGTCGCGTTCCTGTTGTCCGACGACGCCCGGTACGTCACCGGCCAGTCCCTGATCGTCGACGGTGGCCTGACCACCGCCTGGCCCACTGCCTAGCCGATGAGCGCGCACTGCATTCCTGATCGGCGCGGGTCTTGCGCGCTGCGTTCGAATGTGTCAACGTTAACTTATGGCAACGTTAACCGATGGCGGCGGCGAGCTCAGTGTCACCGTGAAGACGGTCGCCGCGCATGCCGGGGTCAGCGCTCAGACAGTCTCCCGCGTACTGCGCGGCACCGGGTACGTCAGCACCGAGACCAGGGAAAAGGTGCTGACGGCGGTGCAAGCCGTTGGCTACCGCCCGAACGCCGTCGGCCGCAGCCTCCGTGCGACCCGCACGCCGATGGTGGGGTTGCTGATCACCGACATCACCAACCCCTTCTACGCCCGCCTGCACAAGGCGATCGAGGCCGTCTTCCGCAAACGTGGGCTGACGCTGATGCTGCTCAATTCGGACGACGACCCCGAGACCGAACGGCAGCAACTCGATCTGGTGAGCTCGTACCGGCCCAGCGGGCTGGTCGTCGCACCCGCCGTGCGCAGCTCTCTGACCACCGAGGATCTCGCCGCGTTCGGCAACTCGGTGCTGGTGAGCCGCACCCTCCCCGCACTCGACGTGCCGTCGGTCGTCACCAACGAGCCGGAAGCCATGGGGGAAGCCACCCGCGCACTCCTCGACGCCGGACACCGCCGCATCGTCGCCGTCCTCGGGCCCGCCGCGGCCTCCACCACGAAACAGCGCGAAACGGGCTACCGGGAGACGATGGCCGCCGCCGGTTGCGAACCGCTGATCTACTACACCGATCAGACCGGGCTCGGCGCGCGCCACGCGATCAAGCAAGCCCTGCTCGACCAACCCGGCATCACCGGGGCCATCGGGTTCAACGCGCCCGTGACCGAGGGCATCCTCGCCGGTATGCGCGATGAAGGTAAGAACTGCCCGGACGACCTTTCCCTGGTCGGTTTCACCGACGCGGCGTGGATGGAGTTCTACCAGCCACCCATCACTGTGGTTCGGCAACCGGTCGAAGCCATGGGAAAGCTCGCCGCGGAACTCGTCCTCGACCTCATCGACGGCAATCCCGTCGCCCCCGGACGACGCGTCATCCCCAGCCAGCTGCTGCACCGCCACTCGATCGTGCCGCCGCCAGTTTGATCCCCAACGCTTTCCCGACGAAACTTCGTCCTCAACGTAGAGGTGTCCTCCGACATGCCAACATCGTTTAGCGACGCCGCCGCCCGCATCACCAGCAAGCGGTGGACACGCATCCTCATCCCGCTGTTGTTCCTCTATCTGACCAACTTCATCGACCGCAACAACATCGGCTTTGCGGTCATCGGCGGAATGAACGCCGACCTGCACATCGACAACGCCCAGGCGGGCCTTGCCGGTGGGGTCTTCTACCTCGGTTATCTGATCCTGCAGATCCCCGGCGGCATTCTCGCCGAACGATTCGACGTCAAAAAACTGCTCGTGACGCTATCCATCAGCTGGGGTGTGCTCGCCGCGTGCACCGGGCTCGCCCAGAACCTGCCAGAGCTGCTGGCCCTGCGTTTCCTGCTGGGGCTGGCCGAAGGCGCGGTGTGGCCGGCGATCCTCGTCATGCTGGCCCGGTGGTTCACCGACCGTGAGCGGGCAACCGCCAACTCGATCTGGCTGATCTGCCTCCCGCTTTCGTTCGTGATCATGGGCCCGGTCTCCGGCCTCATCCTGCAAGCCACCGACTGGCGCTGGCTGTTCATCATCGAAGGCATTCCCGCGGTGGTGTTCGCGTTCGTGGTGCTGGCCTTCAGTGCGGCGAAGCCGCAGAGTGCTCCTTGGCTGCCGCAACCGGAGCGAGAGCACATTCTGTCCGGGCAGGCAGGCGCCGCGGAACGAGTGAAGGTCACCGGTTACCGGCAGGCGATCCTGCATCCGCAGGTCCTGCTGCTGTCGGCCATCTACCTGTTCTGGTTGCTCGGCGCGGTCGGTTTCTTCACATGGGTGCCGGCCATCATGAAGCAGATTTCCAAGGCTGGTATCACCGGCACCGGGTTCCTCTCGGCCCTCCCCTATGTCGCGGCGCTGATCGGGCTGGTCGTCATCGGCCGGTTCGCCGACCGGACCCGGCGGCGCAAGCTCTTCGTCGGTGCCGACCTCGCGGCCTTCGCGCTCTTCCTGCTGATCTCCACGGCCTTCGGCGACAACCACATCGCGGCGCTCACCTTCCTTGTCCTTTCGGGGTTCTTCGTTTTCGCCATGCACGCTCCGTTCTGGTCCATCCCGATGGAGACACTTCCCCCGCATCTGGTCGGTGCGGCGATCGGGATGATCTCGCTCATCGGCAACATCGGCAGCTTCATCGGGCCGTACCTGATGGGCTACGTTCAGAACGCGACAGGTTCGTTCACGTCCGGGATCTACGTCCTGGTGGGAAGCCTGGCACTGGCCGCCGTGCTCACCACGTTCGTCCGCGAACGCCGCGACACCGAGGCGGTCGTCACCGGCAGTAGCACGGTGCTCGCATGACCGGGCTGCGGATCGACCGGGTGCGCGTACTGCCGCTGACCATGCCGATCGCGAATCCCCTCCGGTACACCCAGGGCCGGGTCGGCGCGTTCCAGCGCATCATCGTGGAACTGTCCACAACGGACGGCCTGATCGGGTATGGCGAGTGCCGCGGCGACCTGCTGCGCTACACCCTGCTCTCCGAACTCGCCGAAAGCCTTGTCGGAACCGATCCGTACCAGCTGGAGACACTGCGCTGGCGGATGGCTCCGCAAGGATTGGTGGAACTGTTCTCCGGCACGGTCGCGGTACAGGCCTACTCGGCGATCGAGATGGCTTGCCTCGACCTGATCGGGAAATCCACCGGACGACCGGTCACCGACTTGTTCGGCGGCCGCGTCCGGGACGAGATCGACATCGCCGGCTACCTGTACTACTTCGGCGGGACCCCGGACGGAGAGGCCGAGGATCGCCTCCTCGCCTCCGCGCACGAGGTGGTGAACCGCTACGGCTTCACCACGCTCAAGTACAAATGCGGTGTGCTGGAGCCGGAAGCGGAGATCCGCACCCTCGCCCGGCTGCGCGAGGAATTCCCCGACTGCCGCCTCCGGATCGACCCCAACGGCGCGTGGGGAATCGGCACCAGCGTGCGCGTGCTCGCCGCCGCACGGGAGATCGGCATCGAGTACGCCGAGGACCCGGCGGCCAACTTGGCCAAGATCGCCCGGATCCGCGAGCTGACCCCTGGTGTGGCGCTGGCCAGCAACCAGGCGGTGGCTTCGCCGGAGACCATGGCACTGGACCAGGCCTTCGGCGCGATCGATGTCCCGCTGATCGACCTCAACTGGTACGGCGGGTTCCGTGCCGCCCTCTCGGCCGGCCGGATGGCTGAACTGCTCGGTCGAGACGTCGGCGTGCACAGCAGTATGGAGTCGGCGATCTCCCAGTCGGCCCAGCTGCAAATGGCCGCCTGCCTGGCGAACCTGCCCTACGCCTCCGACAGCCATTACCTCTACCTCCAAGACGACGTGCTCACCGGCGACCCACTGCCGATCACCGGCGGACGGATGCAGGTCCCGACCGGCCCCGGCCTCGGCGTGGAGGTGGACACCGGCCGACTCGAACGACTGCACAAACGCTGGCAGGACACCGGGTTCCTGTCCTGGGACGAACCCGGCGGGCACCCGGTGCTGCTGCCGCGCTGGTAGCCCCGCCCCGACTCGACCACCAGATCCGCTGCCTCACAAGGAGAAACGCGCGTGACCACCGACGTGATGTCGATGAACCCCCGCACCGGAACGGCCCAAGGCCCGGTGACCACGGAGACCGAGCTCGGCGAGGTCGTGAAGCTGACCCAAGACGCGGCCGACGCCGCCGGCTGGCTCGACGGGCTCGGCCGCGCCGGGCGTGCCGCCCTGCTCGAAGCGATGGCAGCCGAACTCGAAGCCGACGCCGAGAAGATCATCGCGGTGGCCGACCGCGAATCGGCGCTCGGCACGGCGCGGCTGACCGGGGAACTCGCCCGGACCTGCTTCCAATTGCGGTTCTTCGGCGATGTGCTGCGCGACGGCGGCTACCTCGAAGTGACCATCGATCACGCGGATCCCGGCGCCACGCCGCCGGTCCCGGACCTTCGCCGCCTGCTGGTGCCGATCGGCCCGGTCGCGGTGTTCGGCGCGAGCAACTTCCCACTGGCGTTCAGTGTGCCCGGCGGGGACACCGCCTCCGCGCTCGCGGCAGGCTGCCCGGTGCTGGTGAAAGCACACCCGGCACATCCCGAAACCGCGATCCTGTGCGCTGCCGCCATCGAGCGGGCCTTGCAGGCCGCCGAAGCGCCGGGCGGGGTATTCACCTTGGTACACGGCCAGGACGCGGGCGCAGCCCTGGTCACCGACCCGCGGATCCGCGCGGTCGGCTTCACCGGTTCGACGCGGGGCGGGCGCGCCCTGTTCGACCTGGCCGCGTCCCGGCCGGAGCCGATCCCGTTCTACGGGGAACTGGGCAGCGTCAACCCGCTGGTCGTCACGCCGGGCGCGGCTGCCGAGCGGGCGGAAGAAATCGGCACGGGCACCGCGGGAAGCATGCTGATGGGACTGGGTCAGTTCTGCACCAAACCCGGCCTGCTGTTCGTGCCCGTGGGTGAGGACGGCGACGCAGTCGTCTCGGCACTCGCCACCGGCGTCGGCGTCGCCGCCCCGGGCGCGTTGCTCACCGCGGGCATCCGGGAAGCGTTCCGTGAAGGCACCACCCGGCTCGCCGGCCTGCCGGGGGTCGAGGTGCTGGAAGCACGCGCCGGGACGACGGGCGAAGTCCCGACCGGTCCGGTTCTCCTGCAGGTCGGTACCGACCGGCTTTTCGAGGACGAGCTGCTGGAAGAGCAGTTCGGCCCCTTCGCGATCATCGTGCGCTACTCCGGTGAGCAGGATCTGCTGGCAGCGCTGGAAAAGCTGCCCGGCGCGCTGACCGCGACCGTGCACGGCACCGAATCCGAGCCGGAGCTGACCTCGGAACTGTTCTCCCGGATGCGCCGGATGGCGGGCCGGATCCTGTGGAACGGCTACCCCACCGGGGTCGCCGTCAGCTGGGCGATGCAGCACGGCGGCCCGTATCCCGCCGCCACCTCCGCCGACCACACCTCGGTCGGCTCAGGCGCGATCCGCCGGTGGCTCCGCCCGGTCACCTACCAATCGGCACCGGCTGCACAGCTGCCGGCCGAGTTGCGGGAAGACGGTCCGGCCGGACTCCCCCGCCGGATCGACGGCAAGCTCGAGCTGGCCTGACCAGTCGCGCACGAATTCCGTGTCCTGAAAGGAAATCATGACGTCCACCACAACCGCGCCGACCTTGCTCGCGAAAGTGCAGCAGATGGACGGGCCACCGGTCTGGGTCGTGCTCGACGACGACGGCGGCCTCGGCCTGCTGCCCCTGCGCACCACTCTGGGGTCCATGCTGGCGCTGAGCTCGGACGAGCTGACCGAGTGGCTCGCCGACATCCCGCGCGCACCCGCTGCCGCGCCGCAGTTGGTCGCCCCGGTCGATGACGACACCGAGGTGTGGGCGGCCGGGGTCACCTACGAGGTGTCCCGGGTGGCCCGCATGCACGAAAGCGACGACTCGGCGATGTACGACAAGGTCTACGACGCCGAGCGGCCCGAACTTTTCTTCAAGTCGATCGGCTGGCGGGCGGCGGGTCCCGATGATCCGATCGGCGTGCGTGAAGACTCCGTCTGGGACGTCCCGGAACCGGAGCTGGGCCTGGTCTGCAACTCCGCAGGAGACATCGTCGGCTACACCGTGTGCAATGACGTGAGCTCACGCAGCATCGAAGGCGAGAACCCGTTGTACCTCCCGCAGGCGAAGATGTTCCGCGGCGGGTGTGCGGTAGGGCCGTGGATCCGGCTTGCGACCGCGGTCGAGGACCCGTACCAGCTGGGCATCCGGGTGAGGATCGAACGCGACTCCCAGGTGCTGTGGCGCGGGGAGACATCGACCGCCCGGTTGCACCGCAAGCTCGACGAGCTCACGGAGTACCTGTTCCGCGGTGACGTCTACCCGCGTGGTGTCGTGCTCGCCACCGGCACCTCCGCGGTGCCCACCGACGAGGTGACCCTGCTCGATGGCGATCGGGTGGTGATCGACATCGACGGCATCGGCACGCTCGCCAATCCGGTCCTCCGCGGTGTCTCCGCGTTCGCCGGCTGAAATCACCCCGCAAGGCTTGATCGAAAGGTTCTCAGTGTTCGTTCTTCTCCCCACCTACCAGGTTCCGCTCGCGCAGATCGACGCCATGATGGAAGAGCACCGCGTCTGGATCGACGAACACCGCGACTCGGGACGATTCCTGATCTTCGGCAGGCGTGTGCCGCGCGAGGGCGGATTCATCCTCGCGGCGGACGGCGATCGCGCGGAAATCGAACGGATCGCCGCGAGCGATCCCTTCGCCATCGCGGGCCTGGCCTCGTACGACGTACTGGAGGTGCACCCCTCCGGAGGTGTGCCCGAGGTCCTGAAAACGCTCGCCGCACACGGTGTCAACGCCGTGCAGCAGCCCGCCCGTTAGTGCTGGGTCCATGAACGTTGCCGCCGAGAGACCGGCAACGTTCGTGGACCCAGCACTAACGGGGGGCGATGCTCTGGTCGGACTGTCCGGAGCGTGCCGGTTCGAGCCGCCGCCGCACCCACTCCTCGACATCGGTGACATGCCGGGTCGCCACCATGAACGCGGTGAAGCTGTCGCGGGCGAGGAGTGCCTTGTAGATCTCGGTGTGCTGCTCGTGCGTCCAGTCGAGCACGTCACCCTTCACCACCGCCCGCCAGATCCGGGCCCGCGCGGTGCGCTGGGCGACCGTGGCGGCCAGCGATTGCAGCGTGAGGTTTCGGGCCGCCGCCACGATCGCGCCGTGGAACGCGAGGTCCTCGTGGACCAGCTCCTCCGGATCCTGCAGCGTGCGCATCTTCTCCAGCTGCGCTGCGAGAGCAGCGAGCTCGGCGTCGGTGATCCGGGTCGCGGCGAGCGCCGTCGCTCCGGGCTCGAGGATCCGGCGGCACTCGAACAGCTCGCCGACCCCCGTGTCGTCGGCGAGCTCGAGGAACCGCCCGATCGCGCTGACCATCCGATCGGGCTTCAGATCGGTGACGAACGTGCCGGTGCCCCGCCGGACTTCGAGGACACCCGCCATTACCAGCGCCCGCACCGCTTCCCGCAGCGACAGCCTGGACAGGTTGAGATCTGCCGCAAGCCTCGCCTCGGGCGGCAGCTGCGACCCCGGAGCGAGGTCGCCGCTGCCGATCCGGTCCTTGAGCCGATTGATCGCTTCGTCGACAACGCTGCCGGAATCGCCGTAGCGCTCCATGATCATGGCGTGATGCTGCCATACGCGGCGTCATGGCCGGCCCAGGCCGCGCCGTCGGGGAAGCTGTACCGCTGCAGGGAGTCGCGATGAATTTCCGCGCTGTAGCCGGGCAAACTCGGGGCGAGGTAGCGGGAGCCGTTGAGCCGCACCGGATCGACGAAGTGCTCGTGCAGGTGGTCGACGTACTCGACGACCCGGTTCTCCATCGAACCACTGACCGCGACGAAGTCGAACATCGAAAGGTGCTGCACCAGTTCGCACAGGCCGACCCCACCGGCGTGCGGGCACACCGGCACGCCGTACGCGGCCGCCAGCAGCAGGATGGCGACCACCTCGTTCACCCCACCCACCCGGCAGGCGTCGATCTGGCAGATCCCGATCGCCTTCGCCTGCAGCAACTGCTTGAACATCACCGCGTTGTGGGTGTGCTCGCCGGTCGCGACGAGGGTCGGCGCGATCTGCTGGGCGATCGCGGCATGGCCAAGCACGTCGTCGGGGCTGGTGGGCTCTTCGAACCAGTAGACGTCGAACTCCGCCAGCCCGCGCATCCACTCGACCGCGTCGGCGGCCCCGAACATCTGATTCGCGTCGATCATCAGGCGCCGGTCGGGTCCGATCACCTCACGGGCGATCGCGCAACGCCGCCTGTCGGCAGCGAGATCGACGCCCACCTTGAGTTTCACGGCGTCCCACCCCGCGTCGACGGACTCCTGGCACAGCCGCCTCAGCTTGGCGTCGTCGTAGCCGAGCCAGCCCGCGCTGGTGGTGTAGGCCGGGTACCCGTGCCGCAGCAGGTATTCGGTACGTTCCGCGCGGCCCGGCTCCTGCCGCTGCAACATCTCCAGCGCCGCTTCGGGTGTGAGCGCGTCGCGCAGGTAGCGCCAATCGACCAGGTCGACGAGCTGAGCGGGCGAGAAATCGGCCAGGTAGCGCCACAACGGCTTACCCGCGAGCTTGGCGGCCATGTCCCACACCGCGTTGACGACCGCGGCGGTGCCGAGGTGGATGGCGCCCTTGTCCGGGCCCAGCCACCGTAATTGGCTGTCTCCGGTGACGTGCCGCCAAAATCCGCCGAGGTCACCGATCACCTCGGCGACGCTCATCCCGCGCACGCGTTCGCCGACGATATGGGCGGCCTCGACAGCCAGCTCGTTCCCCCGTCCGATGGTGAAGGTGAACCCGTGACCGTCGGGCACGTTCGGGTCGTCGGCACGGAGCACGACGTATGCGGCGGAGTAGTCCGGTGCGGGGTTCATCGCATCGGAACCGTCGAGCTCACGCGAAGTCGGGAAGCGGACGTCGATCGTCTCGACGCCGGTGATCCTGGCGGTCATGGTCCTCTTTTCAACGACACATTCCACGGGACATCTGATGTCCCTAGCATTATGCACACAACTAGCACTTGTGTGAACGTTAACCTCGATCTATTGTTCCCACCACATCAGATGTCCCCTCGGGTTTGCCGGTGGGGACGCGTTGCGAGGAGGCACGCGATGTACGAGCTGAGCCTGCTGATCCAGGGGTTCCCTGGCCGAAGTACCTGCCACGGCGGCTTGGGCTGGAGCACCGTCGCCCTGCTGCGAGGGCACGGCGAAACCGTGCTCGTCGACACCGGGGGCTACGGCTACCGCGTGCCGCTGCTGGCGGCTCTCAAGGAGCACGGCGTCGCCCCGGCCGAGGTCACCGCCGTAGCGCTCACCCACTGCCACTGGGACCACGCGTGCAACTTCCCGCTGTTCCCCAACGCCCGCGTCATCGTGCCCCGCCATGAGCTGGAATGGGCCGCAGCGCAGCCGATCGGCACCTGGGAGCTACCCGAGTTCCACGTGGAAAAGCTTGCCCAGGGCCACAATGTGCTCCGGATCGACGACGGCGACGAACCGCTCCCTGGCGTGCGTGCCATCGCGACCCCTGGCCACACACCCGGCCACTTCGCCTACCACGTCGACGGAACGGACGGCCCGTTGCTGTTCTCCGGCGACGCGGTCAAGAACGAACTCGAGCTGATGACCGGCGACGCCGATATGACGCTCGACGCCGCTGTGAGCCGGCAAAGCATCGAAAAGGTCCGCGAGATGCTGCTGGCGGATCCGTCACTGGTACTGGTCCCCGGCCACGACCGCATGATCAGCCTGCGCGACGGCGAAGTCGTCGCGCATTCCAAGCTGCGTGCCGCCATCCGGGCGTGGCTGCCCGGCAAGGCGGAGCCGGCCACCACCGTGGACCTCTGCGGCTGACCGCGCTCTCCCCCGATTCCCCTTTCCCCTGATTCCCCGCTCCCCAGCGAACAAAGAGGTTCCGCCATGAAAACACCCCGTCGCAGATGGTGGGTCTACACCCTGCTCTTCCTGTTGGTCGCCATCAACTACATGGACCGGTCCGCGCTGTCGGTCGCGACCAAGCCGATCGCCCAGGAATTCGGGCTCTCACCCGGCCAGATTGGGCTCCTGCTGTCCACGTTCCTGTGGTCGTACCTGATCTTCCTGATCCCGGCCGGGATCCTCACCGACCGGATCGGTACCCGGTGGACCAACGCGATCAGCATCGTGGTGTGGTCCACCGCCACCATGCTCGTCGGCGTGATCCGCGGCTTCGGCGGGCTCGTCGGGGCCCGGCTGCTGATGGGCGTCGGTGAGTCCTCGACCTACCCCGCGTGTGGCAAGGTCGTCCAGGAATGGGCGCCGGCCTCCGAACGCGGACGCGTTGTCGCGACCTACAACTCGGGGGCGTACGCCGGCCCCGCGCTCGGTTCCATCGTCACCGCCGCCATGGTGACCGCCTACGGCTGGCGCACGGCGTTCGTCGTCCTCGGCGTCGTCGGCTTCGTCTGGCTCGGGGCTTGGCTGATCTTCTTCCGCGACCCGGCGAAGGCACGCTGGCTCAGCGCCGCCGAGCGCGAGAAGATCCTCAAGGAACGCGGCGCCGCCAGGGAAGCGGCCGTCGCGGCCGACGCCCCGCGCGTCGGTGTACGGGAACTGCTGCGACACCGCAGCATGTGGGGCGTCGCGCTGATCCAGTCGGCGGCCGTCTACACGCAGTACATGTTCCTCACCTGGCTGCCCGGTTATCTGGAGCAGGCACGCGGGCTTTCGATCCTGAAGTCCGGTGCGTTCACCGCTATCCCCTATGTCGTCGCGATGGTGCTCGGGATCACGCTCGGCGTGGTGTTCGACCGCATGCTGAGCGCGGAAGCGAGGGCGTCGGGCCGGCGCAGGCTCATGGTGGCCGGCTGCCTGCTGGTCTCGTCGGTCGTGCTTCTCACACCGTTCGTCAGCTCGATGGCGGTGCTGCTGGTGCTGATCAGCGTTTCGCTGACCTGTGTGTCCAGCGCGGTTTCGATGAACCTGGCCCTGCTGGCCGACCTGCTGCGCTCGCCCCGCCTCGCCGGCCGTGCCAACAGCATCGCCATGATCGGCGGCAACATCTTCGGCCTTGCCGCGCCGATCGTGACCGGGTACGTCGTGCAGTTCACCCACAGCTACACAGCGGCGTTCCTCGTCGCCGGCATCTTCCTCCTGTTGGGTACGACGGTCGCGCTGACGATGACCCGCAAACCCATCGGCCACACCGAAATCGCCCCGGATGCCGTCCCAGCCACCGTCGGCTGAGGCCCGCCCGACTCACCTCGTGAGTGTTGCGCGGGGTACTACCCCCGCGAAACACTCACGACCCCACGTGACAAGCCGACCCGCTCAGCCTTCGATCCGGCCGGGCTACCCGCGCTGGACGTAGTCCTCCGGCCGGAGCTTCGCGACCAGCTCACCCCGGCTGCGCACGTCGACCTTGCCGAAGACGGACTTGAGGTGGTCCTGCACGGTGTGCGCGGAGATCGTGAGCCTGGTCGCGATGTCCGTCGAGGACCGGCCGGCGATCACTTCGTGGCAGACGTCGCGCTCTCGGGCGGTCAGCCCGTACGCCGCGAACAGCAGCCCCAGCAGCTCGCCGCCGGACGCCCGCTCGATGGTCACCACGGTCTCGCCGTCGTCCTCCCCTGAGATCAATCTGCTGGCCCGCAACAGGATCCAGCCGCCGGAAGCATCCCGGACGCGCGCCCGGAACGCCCCGGAAGCGGCAGCCCGCGCACCGACCACGACCGCGCGCAGCATCACCGCGAACCGGCCGGGAGCGATCTCGTCCAGCTCGATCCGCCACGACTGGGCCGCGGCGGTGGCCGCCCTGGGCTCGCCGTCCGGACCGACCACGACGATCGCCGGCTCACCACCTCCGCGAGGGCTGCCGGATCGTGCCGCCACGCGGGTCGCGGTGGCGAGCGCCGGTACCACCGAGGTGACGAACTCGACCTCGCGGTCGCTGAAGTCGCCGCGCCGCACCATGCCCGCCGCACCCCAGCACGTGCCGTCGATGCGGAACACAGCGCGCAATTCGTGGCCGAGCCCCAGCGGCCGCCACACCTCGTTGACCCGGCCGCTGCGCACGACGTCGCGCTGCGGAAGGTCCGACAGCCTGGCCACCGGCACGGGCCGCCGGGCCAGCTCGGCGAACGTGTGTGGCTCGGCGCCGTCGTACTCGTAGGTCGCCAGCAGCGGCTCGAAGCGCTGCGGGATGCGGGCGGTGCCGCTGATCATCGAGCTGATCACCGCGGTTTCCGGGTCCATCGACGCCCAGCAGGTCAGCTCAGTGGGCACGACCCTGTCGACCAGGTCGATGGCGGCCGTGTGCAATTCGGCGACCCCGAGGCCCGCCGTCGCGAGTGCGGCGATGTCGCGCCGCGCACTGAGTGCCCGACCCTCCCACATGACCGAAGTATGCGCGTCGCGGGAGCGGTCCGACACCCCACAATTCCGGGATGGAGCGGCCCGTGCCCGGTTCCTAGCATCGGCTCATGACACAGAAAACGCACGTCAGCACCGCGGGCGAAGGCCTCGAACTGGACTCGCCGGACGCGAAGGTCACGGTGAAGGTGGACGCCGCACACACCGGCGGCGCCTTCGAACTGTTCGAGGTCGACGCCCCGAGAGGTCCGACCGTTCCCCCACACGGCACCCCATGGGCCAAGGCGTACTACGTGCTGCACGGGCGCATGGCCGTGTTCGTGGACGGCGAGATCTACGACTTGGGACCGGGTTCGTCGATCACCATCCCACCGGACGCCATGCACACGTTCACCGTCCACACACCGTCGGTGAAGTTCCTCGCCGTCAGCCTCACCGACGCGATGGGCAGGTTCTTCCGCGACATCGACCGTGCGGTACCGGGCGGCACACCGCTCGAAGTGGCGGCCCCCCTGCTCCAGGAGGTCGTCAGGCGTCACGGCATCACACTGCCGGAGTGGTCACCGTGAACGTCGTCGCGCAGGTGTTCGCCGGGTTGGCGGCGCTGGTGCACATCGTGGTGTTCGTGTGGGAGACCTTCCTGTTCCGCCGTCCCGGCGTGCACCAGGGGATCTTCCGTATTCCGAGCGAGAACGTGCCTGCTGTCCTGCTGTGGTCGTTCAACCAGGGCTTCTACAACTTGTTCCTGGCCTCGGGCACGGTCGCCGGTCTGGTCGCACTGCACACCGGCAACGAAGCGGTCGGCCGCGCACTGGTGCTCTACACCTGCGCGTTCATGGCGCTCGCCGGCGTCGTGCTCGGCATCTCGGACCTGATGGGCCTCGGCCGGGCCAAGGGATCGGGGTGGGGCGGCGCTGTCTCGCAAATCTCGGCGCCGCTCGTAGTGCTCGTCGCCGCGGCGGTGTCCTGAGCGACGTTGCCCCTCCCCGACGCCGATGTTCTCGACATCCCGCCGGTCGGGACAGCGCTGGGGGGCTTCGCCCTGCTGTACCTGGTTTCACCGATCGACGTCCTCCCCGAACGGTGTCCGAAGTGGAGGAACGGGCTGAAACCGAGCTGTACCAACACAATGTCAGCAGTGCTCAGCGGTTGTCCGGCAGCCCGGCCACGGCGGCGATCATCGGCCGGAGGCTGCGGCTGAACACCAGGTTGAGGTGATTGGCGTCGAAGTAGACGACCACGTTGCCGATCACGCCGTAACACTTCGCCTGGTCGCAGAAGTAATCCGTGACGTCGAGGTACTTGACGCCCGGATCCGTGCTCTGCTTGGCGGCTTCGAGCATCGGGTCCAGCGGCTGCGCCTTGGCACGGTCGACCGCACAGGTCGCCGGGTTCATCGGGCTCAACGCGACACAGTCGGCATGCCGGACTTCGCCGTTCAGCGGCGGGTCGCCGAGCACGACGACCTTGGCACCGGCACCGGTCCATGCGCTCCAGTACGGCGCCAGTCCTTCACGGTACTGCTCGGCCTCGGTCTTGCCAGGCACCTCGACCGTGTGCTCCTTGCGGGCGTAGAACGAGGTGAACACATAGGCGGGCCGGTCCTCGACGATCGCATCGGTCAGGGCCTCACCCCAGTTCATGCAGGCCTGCGCCTCGGCCTTGTTGTCGCGACCGTCGTAACCGCTGTACTGGATCTTCGCGACCGGGCAGCCGCCGAGGTAACTGCGCTTGAGCACCCACTTGTGCTCGCGGGCCAGGTCCAGCAGCGGGCCCTGCCACTGCTGCGCGTGCGAGTCACCGACCAGCCAGGCGACCTGGGGTGACGGGGCACCGCCGCTGAGGTCGCACACGTTGGTCGTGCGCTTGGTCCCCGCGGCCTTGAGCAGGTCGCCGTCGGGAGGACATTCGGGCGCGGCGGCGTAGTACTCGTTGGCGGGCCCCATTTCGGTGACCTTCGCCGGACCGAATTGGTCGGCGCACCCGCTACCGGGAACCATCGCGGCAGCCGCATAGCAGGGCTTGATCGCCTCGTTGCGCACGTCCAGCTCGGCCTGGACCACGTGCCGGTCGTAGGTCCAGACCAGGCCACCGGCCGCCAGCGAAACGGCGACCATCCCGGCGACCATCCCCGCGAAGGTGAGCTTCGTGCTGTTCGCGAACGGGCCTGGGGACATTCCCCTGTTCTCGACCAGCACCTTCGAAAGGTACGACAGCGCGAGTGCGAGCACGAGGACGCCGGCACGCTGCCCGAAAGTCAGCACTCCGTTGGTGCCGAACGTACTGCTGAGGAAGAACGGGGCCAGCACGATCAGCGGCCAGTGCCACAGATACAACGAGTAGCTGATGTTCCCGAGGAACTGCACCGGCGGCGACGCGCTGAGCATCGCGTGCCACTGCCGGTCCTGCCGGACGCCCGCGAGGATCACCAGCCCGGTGCCCACCGTGGGCACCAGTGCGAGGTAGCCGGGAAACTCCGTCGTTTGGTCGAACAGGACCACCGAACCGAGGATCATCGCGAGGCCGGCGAGGGAGGCCAGACCGGACGCGATTCGCGGCAGTGCGATCTTGGCCCCGGCCAGTCCGATCAGCGCGCCGATGGCGAACTCCCACACCCTGACCGGCGTGACGAAGTAGGCCTGGCTCTTCGAAACCGCGGTGAAGTAGACGCTGAAGGCGAGTGAGGCGACGCCGATGATCGCGATTCCTACGAGCTGGGCCCGCGTGCGCCTGATCTTGAACAGCAACAGCAGCAGGATCGGCCAGAAAAGGTAGAACTGCTCTTCGACGGACAGCGACCAGTAGTGCTGCGACAGGCTGGCGGACGCGGTGAGCGCGGAGTAGTCGACGGATTTGATGGCCAGCAGCCAGTTCTGCCCGTACAGAGCGCTGGCGAACGCCTCCTGCGCATTGGCTGTCCAGCGCGGAAAAGGCAGCAGGAAGTAGGCCGCGGCCAAGCTGGAAAGCAGCACGACGAAGGCGGCCGGAAGCAGGCGCCGGATCCGGCGGGCGTAGAACCGCCCCAATCTGACCCGCCCGGTGCGGGTGATCTCACGACCGATGTGCGAGCTGATCAGGAAACCCGAGATGACGAAGAAGACGTCGACGCCGACATAGCCGCCGGTCACCCGCGTCGGCCACAGGTGATTGAGCACCACGGCCATCACCGCCACGGCTCGCAGAGCCTGGATATCGGTGCGGAAACCCTTCGCCGAGAGCCTGCCCGGAGCACGCGGGACCGGCTCGAAACTGCGCTGATGATCCTGCGTGACTGTTGTTTTCAACTACCGCTGACCCCCGTGATCGGCAGGCATCTGCCGACCTCGGCGGTCAGTGTAGGAGACGCCTTCGGTCACGCCGAGCCCGCACGACCAGGGAATCCGCACGGTTGCTCTGCGTGACCATAGTGCTACCAGGAGGTGATGGATCGGTTCGCCGTCGAGTCACACGCAACGCAGTCTTAATCCCGCCGCACCCGCGCCGAAACTCGCCGGGACTGAAATCTGGTTAGCAAAGCTAATCACTTCAAGCAACGGGGTGCCCCAGATGCAGCTGTATCGATCGTTTCGCCGGAGACCCCTGCACGCCGGCGTATTCGCCGTGGCCGTCGCCGCCACGCTGACCCTTGCCCAAGCCGGTAGTTCGGCGGCCGGACCGACAGATCGGGGTGTACCGGTGATGAACCTCGAAACCGCGACGGTCGCGGACCTTGGCAAGCTGCTCGACGCGAACAAGATCAGCAGTGCGGACCTGATCCAGGGCTATATCGACCGGATCCACGAACTCAACTCACAGGGACCGTCGCTCAACGCCGTACGTGCGCTGAACCCCAATGCGCTCAACGAGGCCAAAGCAGCGGACGCGATCCTGCGCAAGAAGGGCCCGCACGGCCCGCTGGTCGGGATTCCGGTGCTGATCAAGGACAACATCGACGTCAAGGGGATGCCGACGACCGCCGGATCCGTCGCGCTCGCGCAGTCCTACCCGGCCGCGGACGCCCCGCTGGTGACCGGACTCAAGAAGGCCGGCGCGGTGATCCTCGGCAAGGCCAACATGACCGAGTTCGCCAACTACCTGACGAGCGGGATGCCCGGCGGCTACAGCTCGCTCGGCGGCCAGGTCCTCAATCCTTACGACACCTCACAAACGCCGAGCGGCTCGAGCGCGGGACCTGGGTCCGCGGCCGCCGCTGGGCTCGCGCCCCTGACCGTCGGTTCCGAGACGTCCGGCTCGATCCTCAGCCCTGCCGCGGCGAACTCCGATGTCGGGATCAAACCGACCGTCGGCTTGATCAGCCGCACCGGCATCGTCCCGATCGCCGCCAGCCAGGACACCGCGGGCCCGATGACCAAGACCGTCGCCGACGCCGCCGCCCAGCTGACCGCGATGACCGGCGCCGACCCACTGGACCCGGCGACCGCCGCGAACCCCTTGGTGGGCCACGACTTCACCAGGGACCTGTCGACCTCGGCGCTCAAGGGTGCCCGCATCGGCGTGGTGGCAAGCCAGGTACCGGCCGCGGGCACGGACAACCGCACACTCTGGGACGCCTCCGTTACCGCGCTGCAGGCGCAGGGCGCGACGCTCGTCCCGGTCACGCTGGACACCTCCAGCAGCATCGCCGGCGGCTCGACCGTGCTGAGCTACGAGTTCAAGCGCGACCTGAACGCCTACCTGTCGACGCTGCCGAAGAACGCCCCGATGAAGACCCTCGCCGACATCATCGCCTACAACAACGCGCACTCCGCCGCGGCGCTGAAGTTCGGACAGGTGCTGGCGCTCGCGTCCCAGGCGAAAGATCTCGCTCCGGGCAGCGCCGACACCGTGAAGTACGAATCGGACCGGGCGCAGGATCTCGTCGACAGCAAGAACCGGATCGACGCGGTGATGCACGACAACACCTTGTCGGCACTGCTGTTCGCAAACAGTGGGAGCGCGGGAATCGGGGCCAAGGCAGGCTATCCGTCGATCAGCATCCCGGCGGGTTACCAGGCGAGCAACCGGCGGCCGTTCAACATCGCGCTGCTCGGCCAAGCGTGGAGCGAACCGGCCCTGGTCGGCTACGGCTATGCGTTCGAACAGGCCACCAAGCTGCGCCAGCCTCCTTCGCAGATCAATCCATCGGCGTTCGCGTGCGCGGGAAAGCACGGACCGGAGGTCTCCTGCGCACCGTGACCCCGGCGCGCGCTCGTGAGTGTTTCGCGGGGTTCTAACCCAATGCCACGTAGCTTAGGTTGATCAGGTTGTGCGGGTGAGTCCGCGCAGTCTGATGGTGGGTGGGCTGGTGTGGTGGGTGCTGGCGGGTTCGGTGCG
>JAVXWP010000017.1:0-2938 GCA_032230695.1 Actinomycetota bacterium
GATTGGCTTCCTGTAAGGGCTACCGCAACACCGCCGTCTTTCTCGCTGCTGCGATGCGGCTATCCGTGCGCGAAGCGAAAGCCCGCGTCGCGCACGCCACTACACCGATGCCGTTGACCGGCAAGGCTTTGAGCGCCGGAACGATCACCGTCGAACACGTCACGGTGATTCACAAAGCCCTCGCCAAAGCACCCGAGGACCTCAGCGCCGACTTACTGGCCTACGCCGAGAAGACACTCGTCGATCTCGCTGTGCAGGCGCCACCGCTGTCGGTCATCCACGCGGGCGAACGGCTCGCTGCCTACTGGGACGTCGACTCCACGAAACCCAAAGATCCCTTGGCGGAGCCGAAGCGGCGGTTGACGTGGCGGTTCGACAAAGCCGGGCAGATGCACATCACCGGCGAACTCGACCCCGAAACCGCCGCGTTACTCACCGGCATCATCGAACCCCTGGCGACATCCCGACCACTCGACGAATTCGGCCGCGAAGACACCCGGCCCCTCGATGAACGCCAAGGCGACGCACTGGCCGAGCTGATTCACCTCGCCACCCGAGCCCCTGATCTTCCGACCTCCGGCACCGAGCGGGCGCTGATCACCGTCACCATCAGCCTCGACGAACTCGAACGCCGAGCCGGCACCGTGTTCATCGACAGCATCGGCTACACCACCATCAGCCACCTCCGCCGGATGTGCTGCGAAGCGAAAGTCATCCCCACCGTCCTCGGCACCCACGGCGACATCCTCGACCTCGGCCACGCCCGCCGCACCGCCACCCCAGCCCAACTCCGCGCACTCGCCCTCCGAGATCGCGGCTGCGCACGACCCGGCTGCCGACGCAAACCCCGACACTGCCAAGCCCACCACATCCAAGAATGGATCGACAACGGCGACACCGACCTCAACAACCTCGTCCTCCTGTGCCTCCACCACCACCTCGAAATTCACCACGCCGGATGGTCCATCCGGATGGTGAATGGAGTCCCCGAATTCATCCCACCCAAATGGCTCGACCACGAACAAAAACCCATCCGCAACGCCACCCACAACCTCCCCCACCAACACGCCGCCTAACCCGCTGACCGCGATTACCCACTCATTCGCGGTCAGCAGCATGCCCCAACTCCCATCCGACACCGACCTACCCAACACCCCACTCACCCTCCTTCCAAAGCGCTTTGGCCTGCGCCGGAGTTTTCGGACTTCACCGATGCGTCGGCTTCGGTGCGGCTGGAGATGACCGACTCGGTGTCCACGCCCGCCGCCGAGCACTTGACGTACCGCGTGCTCAACTAAGCGTCACCATCCGGCTGCTACGCGCGGGCTAGGCTGGCGTTTCCGACGGTCACGAAGCTCTGGAGGCGCTGCGGTGAAGATGCTGGACGCCGCGCGGGCGGGCGACTCCGCGGCCTTCGGGCACCTGGTCGATCCGTTCCGTGGTGAGCTGCAGGCACATTGCTATCGGATGCTCGGGTCGCTTCATGACGCCGAAGACGCGATGCAGGAAACACTGGTGCGGGCTTGGCAGGGGCTGGAACGGTTCGACGACCGCGGCACGATCCGGCCGTGGCTGTACAAGATCGCCACGAACCGCTGCCTGACGCTGATCGAACGCCGAAGCCGGCGCGAGCTGCCCGCCGATCTCGGCCCTGGCGCCGCGCCACTCGCCGAGACGACCTGGCTCGAGCCGTATCCCGACGACAAGCTGGGCTTGGCGGCCATGGACCCCGAAGCCCGCTATGCGGCGCGCGAAGGGGTGGAGCTGGCCTTCGTCGCCGCGCTTCAGCACCTGTCGGCGGTTCAGCGGGCCGTCCTGGTTCTGCGCGAGGTACTCGGTTTCTCGGCGCGGGAGGTTGCGGACCAGCTGGAGTCCACGGTCGCGTCGGTCAACAGCGCGTTGCAGCGGGCCCGCAAAGTCCTCAGCAACCGGCTCCCCGGCGTCACCCAGCAGGCGACGCTGCGCTCCCTGCAAGACGAAGGCATTCGGAAGCTCGCGGATCAGTACACGATCGCCTGGGAAATCGGCGACGTCGATGCCATCGTGGCAATGCTGACCGACGACGCCAAGTACGCCATGCCGCCGCTGCCGGAGTGGTACGAGGGCCGCGACGGCATCAGGACGTTCCTGCTGGACAAGCCGCTGACCAGGAGCTGGCGCTTCCTTCCGGCGCAGGCGAACGGGCAGCTCGCGTTCGGCACCTACATGTGGGACGAGACCAGGGCCGCTTATTTGCCGGCGGGGCTCGACCTGCTCCGGCTTCAAGGCTCGAAGATCGCAGAAGTCGTCTCCTTCCTGACAGCCGATCTCACCCTGTTCGGCCTCCCCGCCGAAATTCCGGAGTAATTTCGGCGAGCGCGATGAGTTCGGCGATTTCCGCGGGTTACACCTCCTGAAAGCACCCATCACCAGGAGGCACTCATGTTGCTCGAAGGAAGGAACGCGATCGTGTACGGCGGCGGCGGCTCGGTCGGCGGTGCGATCGCGACGGCGTTCGCCCGTGAAGGTGCGAGGGTTTTCCTCGCCGGGCGCACCCGGGCGACGCTGGAGGAGGTCGCCGACCGGATCCGCGGCGCGGGAGGCGTTGCCGAGACGGCCGAGGTCGACGCGTTGGACGCAAGCTCGGTCGACGAACACGCGGACGCCGTCGCCGCGCTGGCGGGCGGCATCGACGTGTCGGTCAACGTGATCTCGGACAGCGATGTACAGGGCACTCCGATGATCGACATGTCTCTGGAGGACTATCTCAGACCGGTCGCGACGGCGTTGAGCTCGAAGTTTCTCACCTCGCGCACAGCCGCTCGGCACATGATCAAGCGGCGGTCGGGCGTGATCATGATGTTCGGCGGTTCGGGCGACCGCGGCCCGATGCGCGACTACCACCTCGGCGGGATCCACGCCGCGTTCGACGTTGTGGAGTCCATGCGGCGCCAGCTCG
>JAVXWP010000028.1:0-26697 GCA_032230695.1 Actinomycetota bacterium
AGAACCACAGCGCGCGCCCTCTTTTGGCCGAAGGCCCACGGTTTCACGGCGGCAGGGCGTCCAACCACAAAACCGCGACTTCCGCACCTGGTCACGCCCTGGCGACGCGAAACCGTCAGCGCGCAGAGCCGCCGAAACTAAGCCAACTCGGCCGGAAACCCGCCGGTGGCAACGGGCCCCCAGCTGTCGATGGTGATCCGGATCAGGCTCTTCCCCTGCTTCAACATCGCCTCGCGATACTCGTCCCAGTCCGGGTGCTCCCCGGAGATGCTCCGGAAGTAGTCCACCAGCGGCTCCACCGCCTCCGGCAGATCGATCACCTCAGCCACCCCGTTGACCTGCACCCAGGGCCCGCCGAAGTCATCGGACAACAAGCACACCGAAACCTTCGGCTCCCGCCGGATGTTGACCACCTTCGCCCGCTTGGGATAGGTGGAGATCACCATCCGCCCCTCGGCGTCCACCCCGCAGGTGGCCGGAGACAGCTGGGGCCCTCCGTCGGCCTTCGTGGTCATCAAGATCGCGTGATGCCGCCGGCGCATGAACTCGTTGAGCCCGTCGCGGTCGACCTTTTCGTTGGTGGCGATATTCCTCGGCATGACCACGAAGGTAGCGTGCGTGGATGAGCTTCGCCGCGCGATCCTGGCTGCGTCCAGAGCGCCCCGGTTCTCCCGAAATGATCACAGATCCGGCCGAGCGTCGCGCGATCGTCGTCGAGTTGTTCCTCGTTTTCGGCATCACGCTGGGCCTGTCTGGGGTCCGGAGCCTGCTGTCGCTGCTGGACTCGCTGCTGCAGCCGGTGCCGCTGTCGCAGCAGCAGGTCGCGCTGAATGTGCCGCAGGCCACGGCGAGTCTCATCGACTTGCTCAAGCAGCTCCTCAGTGTCATCCAGCTCCTCGGCTGGGGAGCACTCGGCTTGTACTTGCTGTGGCGCGCCGGGACGAAGCTGGCCGCGATCGGCCTCGACAAGGGGAGTCCGCGCCGGGACGTCGGCTGGGGCTTCGGGCTCGCCGCGCTGATCGGTCTTCCGGGGCTGGTGCTGTACTTCGTCGGCTACAAGCTGGGCTTCAACCTCGCCGTGCTGCCGTCGACACTGGGTGACACCTGGTGGCGGCCGATCACGCTGACGCTGGCCGCGTTCGGCAACGCGTTCGCCGAGGAAATGCTGGTGATCGGCTACCTGCTGACGCGGCTACGGCAGCTCGGCGTACGCGAGAACTCTTCACTGCTCGGCGCGGCCGTGCTGCGCGGCTCGTATCACCTGTACCAGGGCTTCGGCGGTTTCATCGGCAACCTGATCATGGGCCTGGTCTTCGGGCGGTTGTGGCAGCGGACGAACCGCCTGTGGCCGCTCGTCGTGGCGCACACCCTGCTCGACGTGGTCTCGTTCGTCGGCTACTCGCTGTTGAAGAACCACCTCTCGTGGCTCCCGTAGCAGGCCCTTCAAACCATTAGTCTCAAGGCTGTGATCAGTGAATTCGCCACCCCGAGGGTGGACAGCGAGGTCGGACCACTCCGCACGGTACTGCTGCACCGGCCGGGCAACGAGCTCAAAAGGCTCACCCCGCAGAACAACGACCAACTCCTCTTCGACTCCATCCCCTGGGTCGGCCGAGCCCAGCAAGAACACGACGCGTTCGCCGAAACGCTCCGCAACCGCGACGTCGAAGTCCTTCTCCTCGCCGACGTCCTGCGCACCGCGCTCACCGACCAGCGAGCCCACGCCGCCGGGGTCCACACCGCCGTCGACGAACGACGACTCGGCAACGAACTCGCCGATTCCCTCCGGTCCCACCTCAGCAGCGTCGACGCACCCACTCTCGCCGAAATCCTGATGGCCGGAATGACCTTCGAAGAACTCCCTGCCGCCGAAGGCAACTCCCTGGTCCGCACCATGCATCACCCGCACGACTTCGCCGTCGACCCGCTGCCCAATCTGCTGTTCACCCGCGACTCTTCCGCCTGGATCGGCAATCGCGTCGCCATTTCCTCCCTCACCATGCCCGCGCGGCGCCGCGAAACCGCGTTGCTTGACCTGGTCTACGCCTATCACCCGCGGTTCTCCCGCGCCGACCGCGCCTACGGAGCCCACTCCGCTCCCATCGAAGGCGGTGACGTCATGCTCCTCGCCCCCGGCGTCGTCGCCATCGGCGTCGGCGAACGCACCACCGCCGCCGGCGCGGAATCCCTCGCCCGCTCCCTGTTCGCCGACAACATCGCCCACACCGTGCTGGCCGTCCCCATCGAACAAGCCCGCGCCACCATGCACCTCG
The DNA here is from genome assembly GCA_032230695.1 of Actinomycetota bacterium. Taxonomy (GTDB): domain Bacteria; phylum Actinomycetota; class Actinomycetes; order Mycobacteriales; family Pseudonocardiaceae; genus Amycolatopsis. Next base: position 2,274 of record JAVXWP010000028.1, read on the forward strand.
ACACCGTCTGCACGATGGTCGACACCGACGCCGTCGTGATGTACCCGCTGTCGCGCGACTCCCTGACGGCCTACACCATGCGGCCCGCCGGGGACGGCGCCATGAAGGTCGACGGCCCCACGCCGTTCCTCATCGCCGCCGCCGAAGCCATGGACATCGATCGGCTGCGCGTCATCCACACCGGACTCGACCCCGTCACCGCCGAACGCGAACAGTGGGACGACGGCAACAACACTCTCGCCCTCGCCCCCGGTGTCGTCATCGGTTATGAACGCAACGTGGAAACCAACGTGCGCCTCGAGGAAGCTGGGATCGAAGTCCTGCCGATCGCGGGCTCCGAGTTGGGCTCGGGCCGGGGCGGCCCACGCTGCATGTCCTGCCCGGTCCTGCGCGATTCACTCCAGCCCAATGACAGATAAGAATTAGGAGAGGCTAACCATATTAAGCATTGACTAAATGAGTATCACCTTAATAAGCACTGCCTTGGTTTAGGAATGGTAACCTAATAGGGGGTAGATCACCAGCAAAAAGTGGAAAACATTTATCGGGCAGGTTAGGGTGGCAGACATGGCCCTCACCAAAAAAGAACCGCGATCCAAGTTCTACGAGCTACTGCAGGCGCAGATCCACAACGAGTTCACCGCGTCACAGCAGTACATCGCGCTGGCGGTCTGGTTCGACAACGAGGACCTGCCCCAGCTTGCGAAGCACTTCTACAAGCAGTCGGTCGAAGAGCGCAACCACGCGATGGCGCTCGTCCAGTACATGATGGACACCGACCACCATGTCGAGATTCCTGGCACGGGTCAGGTCCGTAACGACTTCTCCGACGTGGCAGAGCTCGTCGAACTTGCTCTGGCGCAGGAGAAGGAGGTGGCCGTCGACATCAAGATGCTGGCGAAGGCCGCCCGCGCCGAGGAGGACTTCATCGCGGAGCAGTTCACGCAGTGGTTCCTCAAGGAGCAGGTCGAAGAGATCTCCCAGATGACCACGCTGCTCAACATCGTCAAGCGCGCGAACGGCAACCTGTTCGAGGTCGAGGCGCACCTGCACCGCGAGTCCGTCGGTGACGCCGGAGCGGACTCGGGCATGCCCCCGGTCGCCGGTGGCGCTCTCTGAACACCTAGTGTCGCGTGCACGAAAAACCCGGGCTCTCCCACTGGAGCAGCCCGGGTTTTCCTTTTACGACAACACAAATCGCAAATCTCAGCAGTCGATGTTCATTTTTTCGAGTTGAATGGACTGCACCACATCGCCGTCGAGAGTGAACCGGTAAATGCTCGACGGCCCGGCTGGAGCAGTGAAGCCGGATGCGTTTTCCACCGCTCCGACGTAGGTTTGCTTGACGTCGGCCTTGGTCGACCCCGTGCCGATTCCTTCGGCCGTGTGCACCTCACCGCTGGGCACGATCATCGCGACGTAGTTGTTGCTGGCCGCCGCGAATCCGGTGGCGGGCACGCCGTCACCGCTGAAGTTGTAGCCGGCGCAAGCGGTGGATGTGGGAACCGGTTCCATGGTGACGTCAGACGCCAGGGAACCCTCGACCGGAGCCCCGAGCTTGAGCATGCCGAAGCCGTCCGCCGCGAGCAGTGGGCCGGTACTCACGAACTTCGGCTCGGTCTTCGGCGGGTTGCTCGTCGTCTTCGCGGGCGGCTGCGTGGTCGTCGCCCTGGTGTCGTCGGGCGGCAGCCCTCTCGGCGCCGATGCGCTCGGTTTGACCTCGCTGCTCGGCGGGGTGGTGCTCAAGGTGTCAGGGAGCGCCGTCCCCGCGGCCGTCTGCTGCGCCTCGCTGGTCTTCATCGCCCCCGTGGAGAGCGCGACGAGGTTGTCCTGGGGGCGAAACGGGCCGAACGTCAGACTCCCGGCGACCAGCGCCACGGCGACCACCGCGCCACTGGTCGACAGCATCGCCACCCGGCGTCTCTTGATCCTTCGTGCTCCGGCCACGATGGCCTCGGGCGCGTCGGCCTTCGGCTGAAGGGCAAGCCGTTCGTCACCGAACAATCGGCGCAACTCGGCATCCAGCTCGTCGTCGGATGCGCTCAACTCGTTTCCCTCCCTTCGCTGTCCTGCAGAGGAAACGCCTCTCCCGCCCCCACAGCAAGTTTTGTGCGCAATGAGGCGATCGCCTTGCTGGCCTGGCTCTTGACCGTCCCCTGGCTGATGCTCAGCGAGGCCGCGATCTCGGCCTCGGACAGTCCCTCGTAGTAACGCAGGACCATCACCGCACGTTGCCTCGGTGGCAGACCACGTAACGCCTGCCACAGCGGCTCGTGCTCGAACGGGTCCGCCGGGAAGTGCGGCTGGGTCTCCGGGATGTCGGCGACGAGGTTCTCGCGTTTGATCCGGCGCCAGCGGCTGACGTGCGCGTTCGCCATCGACCGGCGGATGTAGGCCAGCGGGTCGCCGGTCTTGTGCTGCACGTGGGCCCAGCGCGAACCGATCTTCTCGAGAACGGTCTGGACCAGGTCGGCGGCGTCATGCGGATTACCCGTCAGCGCGTGACCGTAGCGAAGCAACCCAGGCAGGCTGGCGTGCACGAACTCCCCGAAGTCCATGAATTCGCCAGTCAACGACGATCCCCTCCCTCGGTGCGCAGTCCCGTCGCCGACACCCTGAAGGGGCTCTGCCCCTGCCAAAGCCGCCCAGCCACCCACGCCTGTCATGACAGGCGTGACTGCGGTCACCGTATCGCCACCTCCCAGCGTGCCCTTGTCTGGCGTCTCCCCGCCATGCACAAAACGCATTACTGCCCCCGCAGGTTGTCTTCGAGCGACCCTCGGTTCTAGGGACGCCCGATCGGGGGACGAAGTTGCGCAGCGTTACCTGTTCGCCAAAGGGGGTGGAAGTTGGAAAGAACCGCCCGGTCCAGGCGGGAATTCGTGCACCGCGACGACGGCCGCGCGCGGGATCGGACCATAGACGTGCGGGAACCAGATTCCACTCGGATGCGCGGGGACGCCCGCCTCCCAGCGCAGCGGGACACCCAACCGGCCGGGGTCGATCTCGAGCAGGACGAGATCGGTCCGGCCGGCGTACAAGGCGTTCGCCGGGAGATGCGCGCTGCCCGGGTCCGAGCAGTGGATGAAGCCCACGCTCTCCAGCGAAGGCGCCCGGTACTCGCCGTCTTCCGGCACCGCCGCCCAATCGGCGGCGGCGCAGATGTGCAGGATCATCAGCGCAGCGTGAGCTGGCGACCGATCAGACCGTCACGCGACCGGCGCTCGGCGGCGTTCAACGGCTCCGCGTCGAGGGACTTCAGCGCCGACTCCAGCCGGACCCCGAGCTCCTTCGCACCATCGGCCCACTCGCGCGCGTGTGCCTCGGGGTCGAGGTCCCACACCGGCACGAGCAGCCCGTGCGCGCGGAAGGAACCGGCGTAGCGGGAACCCTCGCCGAGTCCGATTTCGCCGGCCGCGGAAAGCCGCGCAAGCGCTTGCAGCAGCAGGTTTTCCGGCTCGGGGCGGACCCAGCGCAGATGTGCCTTGTCCCCGGCGAGCACCCAGTAGGCGCCCGGGCTGAGGCGCTCGGTCGGCATGATCGCCTCGTTGGCACGTTCGAGCGACAGCCCGACCTCGCCGCTCGCGTCGGCGTCCTCGGGCAGCCACCAGCTGAAGTCGGTGTGCAGCGTGGCGTCGAGCTCCGCGCCGGGGACCAGCAGGTCCTGCAGGCGCTCGCCGTCGACCGGCGCCGACGTCGTGTCCGGCACCGCCAGGACGTCGCCCGGCTTGGCGTCGAGCACCCAGCGCAGGGAACGGCCCAGGTCACGGCTGATATCGGAGGACCGCGTCTGCACCTGCATGCCGACGAACATCTCGCCGTCCGACCGCACGAACGCGGCGGCGGCCATCGGCAGCACGGTGCCCAGCGTGACGGCCTTGTCCGCGTCCGCCAGCGAAAGCTTCGCCGTCGCAGACGGCACGAACTCACGCAGCGCGATCAGCTCCGGTTCCGCCGCCAAGCCCTCGAACGGCTGGCCCACGAACACGTCGCGCACCTTCACCTTGCGTTCCGGCTTCGGACCTTTTTTGCGCGCACCCTTGCTCATGTGGCCTCCTCGTCTCGGCTGGCAAACGCTACCGCCCGTGTCCGCGAGCTAGGGTCGGCGGGTGTTCGACCCTCGTGATCCCGCATTCATCGCCGACCCGTACGCCGCCTTCGCGCAGCTTCGCGAAAGCGGTGAGGTGCATCGGCACGAAGAGCTCGGCCTCGCCATCACGGTCTCGCACGCCGCGTCGGCAGAGGTGCTGCGCCACCGCGGGCTCGGCCGGATCTGGACCGACGCCACGCCGTTGGAGCGGTTCACCTCGTTCAACCTGCTGCACCGCAACTCGCTGCTGGAGAACGAACCGCCCGCGCACACCCGGCTGCGACGGCTGATCGCCGGCGCGTTCGGGCGCGGACACGTGCAGCGCCTGGCGCCGATGGTGGCGGAGCTCGCGACCGGCATGGTCGACCGGCTCGCCGAGAAGATCGCCGCCGACGGCGAGGCCGACCTGCTGGAGTTCCTGGCGCAGCCGCTGCCGGTGGCGGTGATCGCCGAGCTGCTGGGCGTGCCGGAGGCCGACCGGCCGCTGCTGGTTCCGTGGTCGAACGCGATCGTGAAGATGTACGAATACTCGTTGCCCGCGGCCGAACAGGACGCTGCCGAGCGGGCGGCGGGCGAGTTTGTCGCGTACCTGCGCGCGCTGGCTGAACGACCGCTCGGTGAGGACCTGATCAGCGATCTTCGCCGGGGCGGCCTGTCCCCCGACGAGCTGGTCGCGACGGCGGTGCTGCTGCTGATGGCCGGGCACGAAGCCACGGTCAACGTCATAGGCAACGGCGTCTACGCGCTGCTCACGCACACTTCGCAGTGGGAACGGCTGCTCGCCGCACCGGAGCTGGTGGACAGCTGTGTCGAGGAGTTGATCCGGTTCGACTCGCCGCTTCAGCTGTTCGAGCGCACGGCGACCACGGACGTCGAGATCGCTGGATTCCGAGTGGCCGAGGGCGAGAAGATCGGGGCGCTGCTCGGCGCGGCGGCGCGGGATCCGGCGGTGTTCGAGGCGCCGGACACGCTCGACATCGGCCGGTCGCCGAACGCGCATCTCGGGTTCGGGATGGGCATCCACTACTGCGTCGGCGCGCCGCTGGCCCGGGTCGAGATCGCGGCGGCGCTGAGCGCGCTGTCGAAGCGGCTCCCGGGACTGAGGCTGTCAAGCGAGCCGCGTCGGCGGCCCGAGTTCGTGATCCGCGGATTGAGCGAGTTACGAGTGACCGGCTGATGCCAACGTGGATTGCACTTGGGCGGGACTAGCGGGTGGAGTGGGAGGCGCGGGCGGGGCGAAGGTCCGGTTCGGGGGCGCCGGTGACCTTGAGGACGCGCATGGGGCGCAGCTTGCGTTCGTTGATCGGCGCGAGCAGGCTGGTCAGGCGGCGGACGGCGACGGCTGTCAGCACGGCGAGGGCGGCTGCGGACAAGTCGCCGAGGGCGATCAGGACCACGCTGTCGGCCTGCGCCTGGACGCCGTCGCGCAGGCGCCAGCAGATCACCAGCACCACGAACAGCCAGTTGACGAGCCAGGCCGCCCACCAGGCGAGCACCAGCCGGGACGGCGACGGCCGCTGGTCCGATGGGCGGCGCAGCACGGCGTGCTCCAGCTCGGACACGATCGAGCCTGCCATCACCAGGCTGTAGCCGGGGATGAGGAGACCGCGAGCCACCTGGCGTTGGGTTCGCGGTGGGTCTTCACCGGACTCGTCGGCCGCGGCGAGCCGGGCGACGAACAGCCACCACAGGCCGAGTCCGACCGGCACCAGCGAAAAAATGGTCATGAGCAGTCCCGCGGTGACGACCAGCGTGTCGGAGACTTCGACCACCGTGGTGTTCAACGCGGAGTCGCGGCTCTGCAACAGCAGCACGTACCGCCAGATCTCGCCGCCGCCGGACACCAGCGCGAGCGCGGCGAACACCCACAACGTCACGACACTGCTGCGCGCGATCACCCGTAGCCGCTGCAACGGGCTCAGCTCGTCCGACGCCGTGCCTGGTACGGCCGTCGGCAGACGCCAGGTCAGGTTCGGGAAACCCCAGCGCGGCGGCACCGGGTACGACGGCGGTCCCAGGTAGCGCTCGGCGGCGGGAGACCGGCGCCGCGGCCAGGCTCCCGGAGGCGGCGACGCCACCCAGCGCACGCGCTGCATCGGCCGCACCGGTTGGTAAGGCTGCGGCGGCGGCCGCCACTGCGGATGAGGCTGGATCGGCGGCCGCGAGGGCGGGTAGGGACCTGGGTGCATGCGCTACAAGATCTCGGGCTCGGCGCCGGGCTGGCCGACGACGTCGCGGCCGACGGCGTGCCACGACTTCATGCCGCCCTCGACGTTCACCGCGTCCCAGCCGCTCGCGTTGAGCCAAGCGGCCGCGCGCGCGGACCGCCCGCCGCTGCGGCAAACGACGTAGACCGGGCCGCCGTCGGGGAACTCCGCGAGCTCGCTGACGCGGGCCGGGAGTTCGCCGAGCGGGATGTGCTTCGCGCCAGGTGCGTGTCCCGCGGCCCACTCGTCGTCCTCGCGGACGTCGAGCAGCGCGACGCCGTCCTTCGGCAGGTCGGACACGGACACACTCGGGATTTCAGACGGGCTTACCACGGTTTCCATACTCCCATGTCAGGACGTTGTGCGAGTGTGAGCTTGCTCAGACGGCCCTCAGTGCGGGACAGCCTTTTCGGCTCCGACGCCGGTCAGCGAACGGACCTCCATCTCGGCGTACTTCTTCGCGTCGTACTCCTTCGACAGCCTGGCGCCGAGCCAGCCGAGGAAGAACGACACCGGGATCGATACGAGCCCCGGGTTCTCGAGCGGGAACCAGTGGAAGTCGGCACCCTTGATCATCGACTTCGCCGTGCCCGAAACCGCGGGAGAGAAGACGATCAGGATGATCGTCACCGCCAGCCCGCCGTAGATGCTCCACAACGCGCCCTGGGTGTTGAACCGCTTCCAGAACAGCGAGTAGAGGATCGTCGGCAGGTTCGCCGACGCCGCCACGGCGAACGCGAGCGCCACCAGGAAGGCGATGTTCTGTCCGTTGGCCAGGATGCCGCCCGCGATCGCGACCGCGCCGATCACCAGCGCGGTGATCCTGGCGACCTTCACCTCCGCGTTCGGGTCGTCGACCTTGCCCTTCTTGATCACGTTGGCGTAGACGTCGTGCGCGAAGGACGCCGACGCGGTGATCGTCAGCCCGGCGACCACGGCGAGGATCGTGGCGAACGCGACCGCCGAAATGAGCCCGAGGAGCAGCGGGCCGCCGAGTTCCTGTGCCAGCAGCGGCGCCGCCGAGTTCACCCCACCGGGTGCCCCACTGATCGCCTGAGGCCCTACCAGCGCACCGGCGCCGTAGCCGAGCACCAGGGTGAACAGGTAGAAGATGCCGATCAGCACGATCGCCCACACCACGGATTTGCGGGCGTCCTTGGCCGTCGGGACGGTGTAGAAGCGCATCAGCACGTGCGGCAGGCCGGCGGTGCCGAGCACCAGCGCGATGCCGAGCGACAGGAAGTCGAGCCTGGACGTGCCGGTGCTGCCGTACTGCTTGCCCGGGCCGAGCAGCGCCTCACCTTTGGCACCGCCGCCCGCCTTGTCGACCGCGCCCTGCAACACGCTCGACAGGTTGAAGCCGTACTTGCCGAGCACCCAGACCGTCATCACGAACGCACCCGCGATGAGCAGTACCGCCTTGATGATCTGCACCCACGTGGTGCCCTTCATCCCGCCGACGAGCACGTAGATGATCATCAGGATGCCGACGACCGCGATGACGAGCGACTGGCCGGCCTTGTTCTCGATGCCCAGCAGCAACGCGACGAGCCCGCCGGCTCCGGCCATCTGCGCCAGCAGATAGAAGAACGACACGGCCAGCGTCGACACGGCCGCGGCGGCACGCACCGGACGTTGCTTCATCCGGAACGCGAGGACGTCGCCCATGGTGAACTTGCCGGTGTTACGCAGTAGCTCCGCCACCAGCAGGAGGGCGACGAGCCACGCCACGAGGAAGCCGATCGAATACAGGAAACCGTCGTACCCGTTGAGCGCGATGGCGCCGGCGATCCCGAGGAAGGAAGCCGCGGAAAGATAGTCACCGGAAATCGCGATGCCGTTCTGCGGCCCGGTGAACGCACGCCCGGCGGCGTAGTAGTCCGAGGCGGTCTTGCTGTTGCGGCTGGCTCGAAACACGATCACCAGCGTGATCAGCACGAACACCGCGAAGATGGTGATATTCAGCGCCGAATTTCTGCCCTCGACACCGGCGGCGAGGTTGATCATTTGACCACTCCCTCGATGTCGCCGCGGATCTTGTCCGAGATCGGGTCGAGGCGCCTATTGGCATAGCGCACATAGAGCCCGGTGATCACGAAGGTCGAAACGAACTGAAGCAATCCGAAGATCAGGCCGACGGTGATGTTGCCCGCTACCTTCGTCGCCATGAACCCGTGCGCGTAGTCGGCCAACAGCACGAACAGCAGGTACCAGAGCAGGAAGATCGCCGACACGGGGAAAACGAAGTTCCTCAAGCGCTTCCGCAACTGGGCGAATTCGGGACTGGCTTGGACTCGCTCCCATTCGGTCTCGGCCTCATGAGCGACGTCTCTCTCGGCACTACTCATTGCGGACCTCCTGCTCCGTCGTCATGCCGGCACTTCGGGTAAGGCGCCGAATGAGATCATCCACCCATAGCGGCGACCATGATGATAATCCGATTGAGTGAACGATATGACGCAGAGTAGATCAAATCGTGTCTGTTTCTCTACGGAATGTGCCGATACGATTACCGACTGGAACGTCACCCGTACAATCGGCTACTTGCGGTGCTTTCCCTTGGTCATCCGGGCCTTTTCCTCGACCTGGTTCCCGAACCTCGCGACAGCCCTGTCCCGCATGAAGCCCAGCGGATCCGGTGCGTGCAGGCGCAGCATGACGGCGTTGAGATCCTCGGGGATGCCGTACTTCGTGGCCTTGCTGACGACGTAGGTCGTGAGGAAAGCGGCGGGCACGGTAAGCAGCGCGGGCTGACTGGTGAACCACGGAGCCCAGTCGCCGGTGTACCCGCTGACGATGTCGGCCACCAGCGCGAGCAGCACCAGCCCGCCGCCGACCGTCATCCCTGCCATCGCTCCCGGCCAGCTCAGCTTCCGCCACCAGATGCCGAGCACCAGCAGTGGGCTGAACGTCGACGCCGCGAGCGCGAACGACATCCCGACGCCGAACGAAATGTCCTCCGCCCGCAGCGCCACCGCGAGCACCATCGGCAACAAGGCCACGATCGCGGTCGCGACGCGGAAGTCCCGCACCCGCCCCGGCAGGACATCGGTCGACACCACGCCGGCGACGCTGACCAGCAGCCCGGACGAGCTCGAAAGGAACGCCGCGAACGCACCCGCGGCCGTGACCGCACCGAGGATCTGCCCCGAGACGCCGGGCAGCATCGCGCTCGGCAGTCGCAGCACGGCCGCGTCCGATTCGCCCGTCACCAGCAACTCGGGCACATACATCCGCGAGAGCGCGCCAAGCAGCGTTGGGAAGAGATAGAACAAACCCAGCAGCAGCAACACATGCACGGTCGTGCGCCGCGCCGCTTTCCCGTCGGGGTTGGTGTAGAACCGCACCAGTACATGCGGAAGCCCCATGGTGCCGAGGAACAACGCGAAGATCAGCGAGTACGTCTGCAGCAGGTCGGTCACGCCGCCGGAACTCGCGCGCAGCCAGTCCGCGTTCTCCGTTCGCGCGCCACTGATCACCGGGACCGGGGTACCGCCGGTGAACCGCAGCGTCGTGCCCGTGGCGACCTGGTGCTGAGTGCCTGACGCCCAGTACGCCTCGCCGTCGGCCGGTGCGCCGTCCACCCGCCCGTAAGCCCAGAGGTTGACCGTCCCGCCGACCTGAACAGTGATATCGGTCTTGACGTCGACTTTGGTGTCCTGCACGAAAACCGGCGGCGCGGGCTCACCGAGCGGCCGGGCGCCGTCCGGGCCGCCACCGAGGAACACCGCGCACAGGATGAACGTCGGCGCCGCGATCGCGAAGAGTTTCAGCCAGTACTGGAACGCCTGCACCACGGTGATCGCGCGCATCCCGCCGGCGATGACGTTGCCCGCGACCAGGAACGTCACCAGCACGGCACCGGCCCACGCCGGGACCGGCAGGATCGTCGCCAGTGTCAGCCCGGCCCCCTGCAGCTGCGGGACCATGTAAAGGATCCCGATGAAGATGACGAACGCCGTCGAGAACCGGCGCAGTGAAACCGACCCGAGCCGCGCCTCGATGAAGTCGGGCAACGTGTACGCGCCGGAGCGGCGCAGCGGCGCGGCGACGAAGAGCATCAGCGCCAGATAGCCCGCGGTGAACCCGATCGGGAACCACAGCGCGTCGGCACCGTCCTTGAGCACCACGCCCGCGACGCCGAGGAAGGACGCGGCGGAAAGGTACTCGCCGGAAATGGCGGCGGCGTTGCGGCGCGAACGCACAGTCCGCCGCGCGACGAGGAAATCGTGGGTGGTGACGGCGAACCGGGACGACCGGTGACCCAGGTAGAAGGTCACCACGGCGACCAGCACGATGCCGGTCAACGCCCACGGGTTCAGCTGCACTGGGTGATCCTCGCACTCGAGCGCCCGCGCTCGGTCCTCGACTGGTTGCGGTCAGTTGTTGTGTGATCCTGCTTTCTTACGATTTGCCGGGGCAAACGTAAGACGAGCAGGATCACACAACACTAATTCTCGATCATGTCGACGAAATCGCGCTCGTGCCGCTCGGCGAGCCGGTTGTACCAAAGCCCGACACCGAACAGCAACGGAAACGGCACGACCCCGAGGATCAGCCACGGCATCGGCACGCCGATGAACGACAGCCGGCCGAACGACGGGATGGCGTAGAAGATGATCGGGAGCGACCCGAGCAGTACCACGACCAGTAACGCCAGCAGCAGTCCGGTCCGGAGCTGCGCCTTGACGAGGTCCTTGATCAGCAGCTCGCCCCAGCTGGTCTGTTCTTCCAGCTCGACGCGGGCACGCAAGGTGTTGGCGGCGACCCGCGGATCGGCGAGCACCACCCGTTGCCGTCGGATCTTCTGTGGTGGCTCCGCCGTCGGTCGATTGAGGAACTGCTCGACCAGATCGGGTTCGGGGGGATCCGTGCGGTTCAGGTTCTTGCCGAGGGTCGGATCCGGTTTGCGGAACCCGTCTTCCCCGTAGTAGCTGTCGTCTTCGATCATCGGCTATGAGTTTCTAGACGAGCCGACCAGCCGGTCCTTCAACTCGCGGGTGTGCCGCCTGCTGACCGGCAGCACCTTCTCCTCGTTGCCGATGACCACCTGGTAGCCACCCTGGCCCATCCGCAACTCGGTGATGAGCCCCAGCGCGACCAGGAACGACCGGTGAATGCGCACGAATCCGGCCTTTTCCCAGCGCTCTTCGAGCTGCGCGAGCGGGATGCGCACCAGGTGGCTGCCGTCGTTGGTGAACAACCGCGCGTAGTCGCCTTGGGCTTCGACCCAGCGGACCGACGAGCGCTGGATGAGCTTGGTGGTCCCGGCCAGCTCGACCGGGATCACCTCGTCATCGTTCTTGACCGGCACGGCACCGCCTGGAGCGGCGTCGGGCGCGGGCGCGGACTGAAGTTTTTCGACGACCCGCTGGATCGCCCTGTCCAGCCTGTTCTGCTTGCACGGCTTGAGGACGTAGTCGATCGCGCCGAGCTCGAACGCGTTCACGGCCTCGTCGGCGTGCCCTGTCACGAAGACGAGCAGCGGCGGCGGACTGAGCGCGCTGAGCACCTTCGACATCTCCATGCCGGACAGACCGGGCATCTGGATGTCGGCGAACACGGCGTCGACCGGCGGCAGGCCGCGTTCCTTCCGCATCCGGAGTTCGGGGTCGTCGGACGCGATCAGGCGGCGCAACGCTTCGGAGGCATCCACGGCATCGAGCACACGGCTGATGTGGTGGCTGCTTTCCAGGCAGTGGACCAACTCGGACAAACCGTGCGGCTCGTCGTCCACAGCGAGGACGATGAGCTGGCGGGTGGCATCTTGAGCACTCACAGTGATTCGCATCCTGCCTATTGCAGGGGGCAATGTCCAGAGCTTGGAGACCACGCCCACCGATGAGATGGTCCGCAGACGTCCTGCCATGCCCACTTTGGCCATGGCAGGAAGACACGCCCTAGTGCGCGAAGGTGAACCAGTTGAGGCTCACGAAGTCGGCCGGTTGGCCGCTCGTGAAGGTCAAGTACACGGTGTGCACCCCGGTCGTCGCGCCGATGTTGGCCGGGATCGTGCGCCAGTTCTGCCAGCCACCGGTGTTCCCGACAGCGAAGCTGCCGATGGGTGCGTTGCTCCGGCTGTCCAGCCGCACTTCGACCAGCCCGCTCACCCCGCCCGCGGCGCCGGAAGCGACCCTGGCCATGAACTGGCGGCCGGGCGTGCTGCCGAAGTCGACGTTCGGATAGGCCGCCCAGTCCCCGTTGCCCGCCGGGCCGACCGCCTGGCCGCCACCGGTGTCGGTCGTGGCCTGGGTGGCCAGCCCGCCCTGCTGGCCGAAGGATTCGGCCTGGATGGTGGCGTACGCATTACCGGGATTGCCCGGCGTGGTCGGCGTTGTCGGGGTCGTCGGTGTGGTGGGCGTTGTCGGGGTGGTCGGCGGCGTAGTGGTGCCGCCACCGCCCCTGGTCGACACCGACACGTAGTCGACGACCATCGGGTGCCCCGGCACGATCCCGGGGCCCGGGGTGGTGGTGCCCGAGTTGTTGTTCGGGAACGCGCCACCGATCGCGACGTTCAGCAGGATGAAATACCCGGCGTGGTTGGTCATGTTGGCCCAGGTGGTGGCGTCGACCTGGTTCTGGCTGACCGAATGGAACTGCTGCCCGTCGACGAACCAGCGGAACACCTGCGGAGACACGCTCACGTCCCACTCGAAGCGGTACGTGTGGAACGCGGACTGGCAGCTCGCGCCGGGGCACGCCCGGCTGGCGACGAGGCCGGTGGTCTCGTTGCACGGGCCGCCGGGGTTGACGCCGCAGTGCAGCACACCCCATACGGAGTTGATCCCGTTGACGTTCTCCATGATGTCGAACTCACCGATGGCGGGCCAGTTCCAGTTGTTGCCGCGGTAGGGCGAGCCGAGCGCCCAGAACGCCGGCCAGTAGCCGAGCGCGGCGGCGCCGGTGACGTTCGGCATCTGGATGCGGCTTTCGATCCGCATGGCACCGCCTGCGGGCGGCTTGAAGTTGGCCCGCTGTGTCTCGATGCGTGCCGACGTCCACGCGCCCGTGCCGTCGCGTTGTGGGGTGATCTTCAGGTTGCCCGTGCCATCGAGGGCCAGGTTGTTCGGGTTCGTCGTGTAGTTCTGGATCTCTCCGGTGCCCCAGTTCCCGGGGCCGCCCGGGTAGCCGAAGCCGGTGTCGTAGATCCAGTTGGCGGCGGACGGCAGTGCGTTCGCGGCGCCGGTGAAATCGTCCGAGAAGACCGTGGTCCAGCCGGGGTCCGGCGGCGGGACCGAGGCTTCGGCGGTCATGGTGAGCGGGATGGCGACCAGCACCGCGCCGGCGACCGCACTCAGCGTGCCCCACCAGTGCCTTCGGGTTCGCGGCGCTCTGGATGAAACAGATGTGACGGGCATGGGTGACCTCCTCGTCAACCCGAACCGGCCGATACAGGACATTTGTTGCCGGTCACAACAAAGCCTGACATATGACACCTCGAAGGTCTAGACCATGTCTGTACGCCGTTCGAGTGACAGCGTGGTTCCCGTCACAGCGGTCAAATCAAAGGCCGAAACGCGACCAAGCCGCTTTCGTGGTCACTGCGTCGATAAGCGCAGCGGCCGCCGCCGGCGCCCCGATCCCAAGCCGGGCCAACAGGGCCTTTTTGGGTTCCGCAACGGAAATCTCCGCCCCCGGGTACCGCGCGTTGATCACCTCACGCAACGTCCCGACCCCATCGATGAGCCCGAGTTCCACTGCCTTGTTCCCGAGCCACACGTCGCCGGTGAACAGGTCTTCAGTTGTGGACAATTTGTCCCCACGCCGTTCCTTCACCCATTCCACGAACAATTCGTGCAGCTGGGAATGCATCTTTTTCAACCACTCGACGTCTTCCGGCTTCTCCGGGCTGAACGGGTCGAGCCGCGACTTGTTGGCGCCCGCGGTGTGCAACCGGCGCTCGATGCCGAAACGCTCCAGCAACCCGGTGAACCCGAACCCGCCGCTGATCACGCCGATCGAGCCGACCATCGACGTCCGGTGCGCGAAGATCTCGTCGGCCGCGCAGGCGAGCCAGTACCCGCCGGAAGCGGCGACGTCCTCGCAGAACGCGATCACCGGCACGTTCTTCTTGTCCGCGAGCTGCCGGATCCGCTCTGCGACCAGCCCGGACTGCGTCGGCGCCCCACCGGGCGAGTTGATCTGCAGCGCGACGGCCTTCAGCCTGTCGTGGCCGAACGCCCTGGTGAGCGCGGACTCCACCGCGGAGAGATTGATCGAACCCCTGGCCAGCGGCGACGGCGAAGGCGTGATGACGCCGTGCAGTTTCACCACCGCGACGATGTCGGTGCGGTCGCCTCTGTCGCCGATCATCGGGATGCGGGAAGTCAGCTTGTCCGTGACGCTCATATCGCCACCATACTGACCTCCGGAGCGGCTTTCAGCTCGCTAGACGCCGCCGCGCGCCACGGGCAGCACGCCGCTGCGCGAGCCGATGCCACCGTTGTCGAGCTGGGGCTGGTCGTCGTCCTCGTCTTCCCCGGGGGCGAAGTCCGGCAGGTTCGGGCGCACGCCGTTGACGAACTTCGGCACCCGGAGCGTCACCTTCATGCCCGCGCCCGGCGCCGTCTCGACGATCAGCGCGTAGTCGCCGCCGAAGACCTGCTGCATGCGCTGGTTGATGTTGCCGAGCCCGACGTGCGCGCCCGTGCGGTGCGAACTGCGGAGCCCTTCGAGCCGGGACGGGTCCATGCCGATGCCGTCGTCCTCGACGCTGATCAGCGCTTCGGAACCGAAGTCCTGGGCAATCACCGTGACCGTGCCGCCGGTGGGCTTGTTCGCCAAGCCGTGCTTGACCGCGTTCTCGACGAGCGGCTGGATGATCAGGAACGGCACGACCACCGCCAGCACCTCGGGCGCGATCTTCATCCGCACTTCGAGCCGTCCGCCGAACCGCGCGGCCTCGATGGTCAGATAGCGGTCGATGTTGCGCAGTTCCTCGCTCAACGTCGTGAACATGCCCGACGTGCGGAACGAGTACCGCGTGAAGTCCGCGAACTCCATCAGCAGCTCACGCGCCTCTTCGGGATCCGTGCGGATCAGCGAGGAGATCGTGTTGAGCGCGTTGTAGACGAAATGCGGTGAGATCTGCGCGCGCAACGCCTTGATCTCGGACTGCTGCAGCTGGTGCTTGGACTCGTCGAGCCGCGCGAGCTCGAATTGCGTGCAGACGAAGTGCGCGACGGCGTCCGCCATCTCGATCAGCCTGCCGCGTGTGCGGCCGACCACGATCAGCGCCGCTTCGGTCTCCCCTTCGACGATCAGCGGCACGATGACCGCCGTTTTCATCCGGCACGTCCCGCGGTGGTTACACGGCATCTTTTCGTGCTCGACGACCTCGCGCCGGTGCTTGCGGATCGCCGAGCCGATCGCCTCGACCAGGTCGACGTAGTGGTCGTTCGCCTCGCCGTCCCAGGACAGCAGTGTGCCCTCGCCGTCGGTGATGCCGACCGCGACGCACTTGAGCATGTCGAGGAGCTGGGTGGTGATCTTGTCCGCGGCCTCTTCCGTGAGGCCTTCGCGCAGGTCAGGAGTCGCTTTCGACAGTCCATGCACCGCTTCGAGCCGCGCGTTCTCGACGACATGACCAGGTTGCCGCGCCTTCACGATCATGACCACGACCACGATCAGGAGCACGCCGACCAGTCCCCAGGGAACGATCTGAGCAATTGGCCAGTTCACAGCGTCAATGCTCTGCGCTATGGCATCCGGCTGCAAGACTTGCAACCTACTTTCTGGTTTGTTAATCGCCCCGAAGCGATCACGTCTACACCTTGGTCAACCAAGACGTAGCCGTGGTTCATCGTGATCACGGTAGCGGTGGGTGTTGGGTTTGACTACTTCAGCAGGCGGGACATGCGGCGGTCGGCGAGCGGCTTGCCGCCGGTCTGACAGGTCGGGCAGTACTGGAAGGACTTGTCCGCGAACGAGATCTCCCGGACGGTGTCCCCGCAGACGGGGCACGGAAGGCCCGTCCGCGCGTGGACCCGCAGGCCGGACCGTTTCTCGCCCTTGAGCCGCGCCGCGTCCTGTCCCACTGAACGGGTGACGGCGCTGGTCAGGACCTCATGGACGGCGTCGGCGAGCCTGTCGAGCGCGTCGTCGGGGAGCTTGCCCGGTGTGGAATACGGCGAAAGCTTGGCCGTGTGCATGATCTCGTCGGAGTAGGCGTTGCCGATTCCGGCAATCAGCTTCTGGTCGGTCAGTGCCGTCTTCAGCCGCTCGGTGCGGCCGGCGAACAACTCGGCGAGTTTCGCCCTATCGAGGGACAGCGCGTCGGGGCCGAGTCGCGCGATGCTGGCGACCTCGTTCGGATCGCCCACGATCCACACGGCGAGGCCCTTTTTCGTGCCGGCCTCGGTGAGGTCGAAGCCGGGGCCGCCGAGGTGAACGCGCAGCGAGATCGGGCTCTTGCCGGGTTTGGGTGGGGTCGGCGACAGCGCATCCGACCAACGCAGCCACCCGGCGCGCGCGAGATGGGTGATGAGATGCAGCTCGCCGCACACGAGGTCGAGATGCTTGCCGTAGCGAGCCGCCCCTGTCACCTCGAGGCCGGGCAGCTCGGTATAGGACGGGCTGAACGTCTTGAGGACGCTCAGCGAGGCCACGTCGATCCGGCTGATCGTGCGGCCGACGGCGTGTTCTCGCAGGTGGTGGGCTAGCGCTTCGACTTCCGGCAGCTCCGGCATGCTGCCAGTGTCGTTCCCTATTCCACCGGGCGCAACGGGCCGTCGAAGTCCGGCAGCGAGTGCCGCTGGATGGTCTTGGCGATCTTCACGACCTCGCCGCGGACGGTGAACATGCCGCGAACGTTGCCGACCCAGCGTTCGGCGGGCCGGTCACCGGTCATGTCGCCCTCGGTTTCGGCGACGACCTTCCACGGCCGGCGCAGGATCCAGCGCAGCGGGAAGAACAACACGATCAGCAGCAGCGCGAGAATCACCCACGCCGGGATCTGGACATCGGCGGGCGTCCAGACGACCAGCACCAGCGCGAGGATCACGGTCACCACGACCATCGCGATACCCGATCCGTAGCTGTCCGCGACGTCGTGATCGAAGCTGTCCGAAGTGGCCGGCTGCCGCCATTCCATCTCGGCGCGCACTACCCAATCCCGGCCGTCATCGCCCTGCACCAGCCGGTTCATCAGTTCCTCCCGCGCGACGCTCGCTCCCGGTGAGCGCGTTCCACCGTACCGTGATCGCGACCGCCTTCGCGAGGCCAGAAGCCCTGGAAACCGGGCGCTTCGGCTACTCGGGTGACTCGGTCGACGACGTCGAAACGGGCGGCGCCGCGGAATCGGTGCCGGTCGGCGGCTTGGAGCTGGGTGACGGGGAACGCCGCGACGAGGTCGTGGTCGACGACGGATTACTCGGTTCGGGTTTGCACGAAGGGTTGACGGAGTCCGAGGGCTGGGACGAACCCGGGACCGTGGTCTCCGAAACGAGCGGCTCGTCGTCCCTGGCGCTCGTCGGAGTGGCATCGACCGGAGGCAGATCAAGGCGCGGCTCGTCAGAAGGCACAGTAGGCCCCAATGCCGGGTCCGCGGGCGGCCCGGCCACAGGACCCTCGACGCTGCCGCCCGCAGCCACCCCGGCGTTCTCCGAGGCCACGAACGGCCCTGCCGCGACGCCGCCACGGGCCATGTCGCCGCGCACCGTGTGCACGACACGGCCGGCGACCATGACGTTCAGCTGACCGATACCAAGGGCTTCCGTCGTCGGATCCGGAGCCACCACCGCCGGGCCGACGCGCAGTTCGGGACCGGCACCGCCGGACAGGCCGATCGTCTGCGAGCTGTTCGCGTCGAAAACCGCCGGGCCGACGGCAATGCCGAACGCACCCGCAGCCGCAGTGGACGCGAGCGCCAGCCCGACCTTGATCTTCGACCCGACCAGCACGCTCTTCACCGCCGCGACGACGCCGCCGGTGACCGAGCTGCCACCGAAGCCGATCGCGGCCGCCGGCACCAGAAGCACCACGACCCCCGCGTGGGCGCGCAGCGACGAGCAGACGTCCCGCAGTTCGTCGTGGGTCGTCCGGCACGACGTGCAGCCGAGCAGATGGGTCCTGATCCGGCGTGCTTCGGTGCCCGTGACGCTGCCGGCGGTGTAGCCGCCGAGCTTCTCCACGACCGCGCGGCAGCCGTCGGAACTGCGGTTCACGGCCAAGTGGGCCTGCAGATACGCGGCGCGGAGGCCCTGGCGGGCCCGCCGGGCCAGCGCTGCCGTCGCGTTGGCGCTGAGCCCGAAGTGCGGGGCGACCATCGCGGGCTGCTCGCCCTCGACCTCGGTCTGCCAGAGCACGGTCCGCCAGCGCTCAGGCAGACTGGTGAACGCCGTGGTGATCAGCGTGTGTTCGGCGGAGCGGGCGTGCGTGTCCGCGCCGGCACCCACGCGGAAGGTCAGTTCGTCGTCGCTGACCGGGACGTCGCGGCGCGCGCCGTGCCATTCCCACGACACCCGGCGCGCGACCGTCAGCAGGTAGGCGCGCACGTAGTCGCGTGGCCCGGACCCGCGGCGGATCGCCTGCAGGACACGGAAGAACGTTTCGGCCGTGATGTCCTCGGCTTCGGACTGGTCCGAAGCGATGCTCCTGGCCAGTCTGCGAACGGCGGCGGCGTGCAGTTCGAAGAGCTCACCGAAGGCAGCGTCCTCGCCTCCCCGCAGCCGCAGCAGAAGTGCCTGCTCGTCGGATCCCGAGGCCGCTTGATGCGGCACTGTGCCCTGCTCGGTCATCCGGCCAGGCACCTCCTCCCCGAAGGACTAACCGTTCGGTCGAATGGAGACACCATACGGAGCGAAACCCCCGTCGTCACCCCTTGTACGCCAGGAGTGACGCACAAGTGTCGTGAAGGGTGGGTCGCAGGGGCCCGGAGACGTCGTATAGGCTGTGCATCGCACCAGTCGATCGGTGCATGCGGACGTGGCGCAGCTGGTAGCGCATCACCTTGCCAAGGTGAGGGTCGCGAGTTCGAATCTCGTCGTCCGCTCGCGAGGGGCCCTGTGTTTTGCGGAAACGCGAACATGGGGCTCCCTTCGTTTTAGCGGACGCAGTGCTAGTTGGGCGCTTGCACTGTGCGCAACAGACTAGGCCGTCCGGATCAATGTCTAGACCATTGTGGTCAACATCATGTTGCACATATTGCCCTGTTCGGTGGTCTAGACCAGTCTCGTGGAACGTTCACACTGTAGTGACACCCCTCGAGAGGAAATCACCATGCGGACGAAGTTCCTCACAGCCGTGATCGCCGCCCTCGCCTTGCCGTTCGTCTTCGCCGGAGTGGCACAGGGCCACGGCTACACCCAGAACCCGCCCAGCCGTTCCAGCAACTGCGCCAAGGGCGTGGTGACGAACTGCGGAGCAATCCAGTACGAACCCCAAAGCGTCGAAGGACCGAAGGGTTTTCCCGGCGCCGGCCCCGCCGACGGCAAGCTCTGCGCCGCCGGGATCGCCAACTTCGCCCCGCTCGACGACCCGCGCGGCGGCACCTGGCCGACCAAGGCGCTGACGAGCGGCGCCAACTTCACCTTCACGTGGACACTGACCGCCGCCCACGCGACGACGTCGTTCCGCTACTTCGTCACCAAGAACGGCTGGAACCCCAGCGCTCCCCTGACCCGCGCCCAACTCGAATCGACGCCGTTCCTGACCGTCCCGTTCAACGGGGCCCGGCCGCCGTTCACAGTGACCCACTCCGGGAAGTTGCCGGCCGGAAAGAGCGGACGGCACCTCATCTTGGCCGTTTGGGACGTCGCGGACACGGCCAACGCGTTCTATTCCTGCTCGGATGTCTCGTTCTCCTGACTCCTTAATGAATTGCTTTCCCCACGTTCCCCGGTTGCCACTTTTAATGTGTGACAACCGGGGAACGCTTACTCGGATCCGCCGCCGGTGTCGCCGCCGCGGCAGCCGCGACCACCCTTATGCCACCGAATGTGCAACGCGCGCTTGCGCAAGCTGCGCCTAAGCACTGCTCTCTGCGAGACATCAAACACGTTGTCATGCTGATGCAGGAAAACCGTTCTTTCGACCATTACTTCGGCACTTTGTCCGGTGTTCGCGGATTCAATGATCCGACCGCCGCGAAACTGCCGAACGGCAAGTCCGTGTTCTACCAGCCGGACGCGGTGAACCCCGCGGGTTACGCGTTGCCGTTCCATTTGGACACCCACGCGACCAACGCGCAGAAGATCCCCTCGACGTCCCACGCCTGGCAGGTGCAGCACGATGCCCTGAACGGCGGGAAGATGGACAACTGGCTGCCGCAGTCCGCCGCCGACGCCGCCGCCCGGCACACCAGGTGAGTTCGTCACGAAGACCTCACTCGGCGGGACGGTCGGCAACAACCTTTCGGTCGGCGCGGGCTACCGCGTACCGGCGATCATCATTTCGCCGTGGACTGCCGGTGGCTGGGTGTGCGGCGAGAACTTCGACCACACTTCGGTGTTGCAACTGCTGGAAAAGGTGGCCGGGGTGGCCGAGCCCGGCTCACGCTTTCCCGCTACGAAGCAGCGCACCTGCCCGCGCCCGTCTTCCCCGGTACGGACCAGACCCCGCCGCCGCAGGAACCCGGCCACCGTCCCCGGGTCCCGCACGGTCGTTAGACGACCTCTTTGAACGGATCGTGTTCCGCCAGCAGTTTGTCGAGGCGGGCCTGATCCACCCGGCTGACGAGGTAGCTGTCTTCCTGCCGGTCACGGACGCATTTGGCCAGGGTGAAGGCCGAAGTCACGGTGTAGAGCATGCCGACGGCAAGAAAGGCCCGCACCCAGCCGTTGACCGGCAAGAAGGCGATACCGACCGCGACGGCCACCAGCGCGAGCCCGAAGGACAGGGCCGCTTGGGCGAAGAACGCCGCGGTGGTGGGAGACGAAGAAGAGCCTGCTTTTGTCATGTTTCCAAGGTCCGCTGCCGGGCCCCGAAAGTCTTGAGTACGGCTACTCAATTCCGCATTACCGAACGGTCTCTATTGATCGAACTCCGGATAAACGTCCACAATGGTCGGTGCGACCGGCGAAAGCAGCGTGTCCGCCATTTCCGTGACCTGTCCACGCGCCATCCGGTGCACGCGAAACTCGTTGTCGTGCTGGAGATCCTGGTCGTCCCAGACGTGCAGGAGACCGTAGGAACCCGGCGCCAGCTCACCGACCCTGGTGAACAGGTCCAGCAGATCCGGCGCCATCGTGGCACCATGCTTGTCCAGCCCGCCGAGATGCAGCACCGGCACCCCGTTCACCCAGCGAAGATCGACCAGGTCGATCTCCCCGAAGTCCCGCACCGCCCGATGCACCCGTTCGACGAGTCGCTCGAGCAGCGAGGTCTCGTCGTCGGTCGCCTGGATCGTGACCCACCCGTGGTATTCGAACACGCGAAGAGCCTAGGTCCAGCGGTTTTCCTCAGACGAGGGCGGTCCCGTCACGCCGGAGAACCGTCGTCATCGCGTCGTTCCGGCGCGTCTCGACGGCGTCCACCAGCTCCTTGCCGAACACGCAGAGCGAACGTTCCCACGGATGGCCCAGCGTGCCGAACCTGAAGTCCTGCGCGAGGAACAAGTGGTAGTCACCGCGCGGGAATACCGGCACCGGCCACCGCTGTGACCCGCCCATGCGGTGCGGCCAGAACCGGTAGGACTGGTGCTGCCAGTGCAGCGCCCACACCCACTCGTCCGGCTGGACGCAAGCGCGCAGGGCCTGCAACGCGACCGTGGCCACGTCGTCTTCCTTGACCGAGTACGGGCCCAGCCGGAACTCGGCGGACGCGCGGTCCACGTCACCGGCGGCGAGATCCCAGGTGACCGACGGCGACGGCTCGCGGAAACCGGGCCACGCGTTGGCGTACGTGCTCGGCCAGAAGCCCAGCTTGTCATAAACCCAGTACCACGCCGGTTCGTCGGCGACTCTGGACAGCTGTTCCCAGGCAGGATTCACTATCGACCTCAGTTGTTAGCACCGGCTAAGACCTTGGAAGCTTCGTATTCGACGCCGGAGTTGTCCAGCTGAGTTTGCGCTAGTTGCGGAATTGCATCGCAATGGGGGTTCCGACCGGCACTTCGACAGTTATGAAATTGATATTCTGGCCGCGGACGAGCGGGGTGCTGAGCTCGTTCGGCGGTACCGAACCGGCGCCGTTTCTGGGCGGCTCACCGACAGTAAGTGCCGCCGGACAGCATCGTCCATAAGGAGGTCAGGAGTCCCGGCGCACCGCGTCGGCGACGAACCGCCCGGCGACTTCGTGCAGCTTGATGTTGTCATGCTGCGACCGCGAAACGAGCGCCGCGAACGCCTCGTCCGGGCTCAACCCCCGTGCCGCCATCAGGATGCCCTTGGCCTGCTCGATCACCGCGCGCGAGCTGAGCGCCCGCCGAAGCTGCTCGGCCGACTCCTTCGCCCGCAGATAGCGGCGAGTGCTGCGCAACGCCAGCACGACCATCGTCGTGTAGAGGTCCAGCAGCTTGCCCTCCACCTCGAGGAAGCCATGCTCCTGGAACCCGAACAGGTTCATCGCCCCGGAAAGCTCCTCGTCGACCTGCAGCGGCGCGGCCAGATAGCTGGCGACATCCAGCTCACGAGCCGAAGCCGTGAACTCCGGCCAAAGCTCCTCGGCCTTTCGGACATCGACCCGCACCAGCTCGCCCGTCGCCGCCGCGCGCAGGCACGGTCCGTCACCGTGGCGGTACTGCTCGGCATCGATGGCCACCGCGCGCGGATCGGTACTGGCGGCGGTTTCGGCCACCCCGCTCCGCACGACCGTGATGCTGGCCATGTCGGCTCCGGGGATCACCCGGATGACCTGGTCGCAGACAGTCTGGAAGACCGACCCGAGATCGTCCTCCCGGTCGAAGGTTTCGGTCAGCGCTTCCATCGCGCTGGTGACCTCGTCGATCTGATCGTCCAAACGTTCCAAGCTACGCACCACGGTGTCGCTCTTTCCTTCACGGGAACGGCTCTCGCCGGCCGCGCGCATTCAACCCATGACGATCCTACGGCCCGGATCGCCCCGCATAGGATGCTCGGGCACGAACATCACTGGGGTCGATTGACTTTCGAGGAGCAGGCATGGCGCTGGAAGAGCTCAAGAGCACTTGGGACAGCTTGGGCAGCGTCGATCCACTCTGGGCCGTACTCACCGATCCCGGCCGCCGCAACGGCGGCTGGGACCTCGGTGAGTTCATGGAGACCGGCCGCCAGACCGTCGGCAACGCCGTGAAAACCCTGACCGAGCACGACGTCTCGCTGGGTGAGCGGGTGCTCGATTTCGGCTGCGGTGTCGGCAGGCTGACCAACGCGCTGGCCGAGCACTCCAAGACCGTGGTGGGTGTCGATCTGGCGGCGTCGATGGTGCAGCGTGCCCGCGAACTCAACCGGCACCCGGACCGCGTCGAATTCGTGCTCTACGACGGACTAACCCTGCCCTTCGAAGACGGTTCCTTCGATGGCGCGCTGAGCCTGCTCGTGCTCCAGCACGGACGGCCGGAAGTCCAGCTGCGGTGCCTGATGGAGTTGCAGCGAGTGGTGCGGCCCGGTGGGGTGCTGATGCTTCAGATCCCGAGCCGGCCGCTGCCGCCGAAGCCGCTGGACGCGACCGCATACCGGGCGCACATCGATCTGCCGGACGCTCCGGCGAGCCTGGCCGCCGGCGAGTGCGCCACGCTGACCGTCAACCTGGTCAACGTCAGCGAGCACACCTGGCCAGCCTCAGCGGTCATTCAGCTAGGCAACCACTGGCTGGCCGGCGAGACCATGCTGGTGCTGAACGACGGTCGCACGATGCTGACCGGAGACGTCGAACCCGGCGACTTCGTCGAGCTGCCGCTGACCGTCACGGCCCCCGAGGCCGCGGGCACCTACGAGCTGGAAGTCGACCTGGTGCACGAAAACGTCACCTGGTGGAAGGACGCCGGGACGGAAACCGCCCGCACGGCAGTCGTTGTCATCGGGGTGCGGAAAGAGCTCGCCCCCGCGCCGGCTCCCGCCGAGGACCCACATCCCGGCGACGCGATCGAAATGCACGGCCTGCACATCGAATTCCTGCGCGATCTTTTCGAATACGGCAACACCGACGTGCTCGCCGCGATCCAGGACGGTTCCGCGGGCGAGGAATGGGAGAACTACACCTACATCCTCCG